>JBIKRT010000163.1:0-3452 GCA_044349005.1 Cyclobacteriaceae bacterium | reverse complement strand
AGAGGTTTCATGAAATGAAAAAAGTTTAGTGAAACACGTTTCACTAAACTCCTAAAAATTCCTTTCAACTTATTGGTTATCAGAACAAATCTTCAACATCCACCAACCATTTTTCAGTAATATGCCCAAAAATTGCAGTGACCCTTACCGCTCCCGCTCCTTTAGAGAGAAACCAAGTGTTAGGTCCTTTCGATAGCCGTAATCCCCATTTCAACTTTGTTTGAAGTCATTTTGAAGACCGTAATGTGCGTTTTAATCTTGTTTGGCCAAAGTTAGACTTCCGTAATGCCCCTTTTAAAATGGCGGAGACCCTTGCGGAGACCTACATCTCTATTTCAACTTTGTTTGGGGCTTTTTAGGCATGCTTAATCCCGTTTTCAACTTTGTTTTGCCATTTTTTGGTTTTCGCAAACTACTATTTTTAAAAAGTAACCCAAAAATTGGCAGTATCACTTTGATAGATACTAAACCTTTTTATATTTTTATAGTAACGTGCGGGCGGGCTAATAAACCTACCGAACGAGACCGTTAATTTAACGTACTCTTATATTTTATTAATAACCCTTAAATTTTATTACCATGGTTAAAAGTATTGAGCTACGGTTGCTACGCAACCAAGAATTTTTACAGTTTACCGACAACGTGGAAACTGTGCTAACCCTTAACAACCCCGATAACCTGAAAATTTTAAAATCGTTCACGGCCTTTAAAACCCCTGCCGAGGAATTGAAAGCACTGTTTAACGTGAGCCGCAAAAGCCCGCTAACGGAAACCCTTACCGAGCTGGATTTTGCCCGCGATGAAGCCATTATAGGCATACAACTGGTAATAGAGGGCTACACCCACCATTACGATGAAAAAACGAAGAAAATGGCCAAAGCCCTGTTAGATAACCTACTTGCCCACGGAAGCGGCATTGCCCGCATGAACTTACAACTGGAATCGGCCACGCTAACAAGCCTGATAAACGACTGGACCAACAAACCCGAGCTGGCCGAAGGCATTGCAGCCTTTGGTCTTACCGACTGGAAAGGCGTATTGGCCACCGCAAATGCCGATTTCATACAAAAATATGCCGAACGTGCGCAAACCGAAGGCGAGGCCGCCACCGAAACCACCTTTAAGGCCAAACGCATAGAAGTAACCAATGCCTGGGCGCAAGTGCGCAAAATGCTGGAAGCCCAATGCAACATAGCCAAAGAAGAAGGCCTGGAAGCACCCTACCTAACCACCATAGCCGCCCTAAACGCCATAATAGATAAATATACTTTGTTGATAACTGGCAAGTGGGGTGATGGGAAAAAGGCGTAGGTGGGGAAATGAGAGATACAACAGCTAAGGCGAAATAGACACAATGCTCGTATTTTCTAACTTTAAGAGTAAAGGCTCAACTAGGTTGAGGTATGTGCTATTGTTATGTGTAAGTTCAAACGGATCCATCAAAAGCAACAAAAAATTGGTCTGCGAAATCTAAAGGGCTGACCACCCAAAGTGACAAAACAAAAAAAGTGAATTCCAGCAGACACTTAAAAACGGGGCGACACCGAAAAGCCAAATGAGTAGGACAAATAAATTATAAATAACAATCATGGCATTTACAAACGACCAAATCGAAGACATCAAGAAAATCGCAACAGATCAATTAGATGCAATAATTCCAAACCATTTACCTATCGGAACAATTATTTCTTCCCTTATAAATTATGACAAATTTAGAGATATCGTAAACGACCCACTTGGTTTTCAAAAAGACAAAACAAAGTGGTCACCAGCTGACGGTCGTAAAGTTGACGGCTCCAAATATGCATCTTATTTACAAGTTGACAAAATTCCAGACTTACGTGGATTATTTATACGTGGACTCAATAAATTTGATGAAAATGAAATCACACAAGTTTCTCAACACCAACGCGACCCAGAAAGTCGAGTTGTTGGCAGCTATCAGAAAGATGAGTTTGATTCTCATTCGCACGAGGCAAGAATGAGTAGACATTATGGGCCAAATAAAAATTCGATGATCGCAATGAATGGAGGTTCAGGTGGAGATAATATTTCCCACAACGAAAGTGGAATTATAGATACTTCAAAAACTGGGGGTAGTGAAACACGGCCTAAAAATGTAGCGGTTTACTACTACATCAAAATAAACTAAAACCGTTTTTTGTCCAGTATCGTTTCCCACTACTTACACCAACGTACTTAACAAACAAACTGTCCTTAAACCCCCTTTTCCTTTTTATAAATTTGGTTAAGGGCTGTAAAGCTTATCCAAACTTTCTTTTGTGCCGCGTCAGGTGTTATCAGTGATATAACACCTGACAGGGGGGAAATATGCGAAAGCCCTTTGCTGGGCGCAGTCTCTTGACTACTTCCCCCGTAAACAAAACTCTGATTGCCTTTTTCGCTCATACAAAATGCAAAATTGTTATAGGCTACAATGCGGTGAGGTAAAAAACTAAAGGCAGGAAATAAAAAATTAGCATTAGTAATATAAAATCAAAACAAAAGAATGGAAAGTTTAAAACCCAACGGACAAAGAGCAAGGAATGCAATTATATTGTAATGGCTCGTGTTAGTATTTGAGATTGTGTCATTTATTTCAGCATATTTTCAGTACGATCTACTCCGGGTATCTTCCATAGGTGGCGAAATTTCACCTGACACTATTACAGCAAATGAGACCAGCGAGATAGTAGTCGGGTTGCTTTCCGCGATTACATACATTATTTCTGCCATAACATTTATTCAATGGTTCAGGCGCGCTTACTACAATCTTCATTTGAAAGTAAATTTTTTAAACTATACCGAAGGATGGGCTGCGGGTTGTTGGTTTGTGCCGTTTATAAATTTGTATAGACCTTATCAGATAATGAAAGAATTATACGAAGAGACAGATGAGTTGTTATCTAAAAAAGGTATTAGCGTTAACCAGACTTTTTCAACCACGCTGTTGGGTTGGTGGTGGGCATTCTGGATAATAAATAATTTTGTAGGACAATTTGTATTTCGTTACTCTCTGAAAGCTGAGTCAATCGATGAATTGACCACAAGCACCATTGCTAGTATGATTGGAAATCTTTTAGGAATACCACTTGCATTAATTGCAATAAAAGTGATTAAGGACTATTCAACCGTTGAACCTTTACTGAATGAAATAAAAGACGAAGAAGAGACAAAGACGGTGTAAAAGAGGTTTCTGCCATACATGGCGTGCATGACCCTGCAACGAAAAAACACAAGTTATTAGCGGTAAGAAGAAGAACAGCAGATTATTTTACACCAAAAAAGTAAATCATGACCTTTGAAAAATTAGTTCCAAACATTTTCTATGTAGTCACTCCTTAAAAAGCCCAATGGGATTAGTTTTTGAATAAAATCGATCGAATTGAGTTGAAACAATCTGCAAGAAAGTCGGGTTTTATCTTTAAAACCTTGCAGATTTTTTATGCTTA
>JBIKRT010000040.1:0-39211 GCA_044349005.1 Cyclobacteriaceae bacterium | reverse complement strand
TGAGGATGCCCACGATTTGGCTCTCATTGAATTTTGTTGTTTTCATTTCTTCCCAATTTTAACGATTAAACTCTATTTATAATCGCTACTGTTTTTGGGGAAGCTTTCAAAGGAATACTGAATGATGACTGAAGCTATCTTTGACAAGAATGAACATAAACTGGTGTTGCATATATTTCTATCTTTGAATATAAGATGGTAATGTTGGCATCTTTTTTAAAACAATTCACTTAACGAAAAACGATAGGCAAATGACACCAAAAATAGTAGCCGCTTTATTGATTGGATGTTTTATCCAACAGGGCTTTTCACAAGACGTTGACAAGGCCAAGTTGGATAGTTACTTCAATGCGCTTGAAACAAGAGATAAGTTTATGGGAAACGTTGCGGTTTCAAAAGATGGTAAAATCATTTACACCAAATCGCTCGGCTACATTGATTTGGAAAACAAAGTAAAAGCAAATGTGGAATCAAAATATAGAATTGGTTCTATTTCAAAAACGTTTACAACGGTGTTGATTTTAAAAGCAGTGGAAGAAAAAAAATTGGAATTAAGCCAAACGATAGGCAAATGGTTTCCAACCATTAAAAATTCAGATAAAATCACGCTAAAGAATTTGCTTAATCATAGAAGCGGAATCCACAACTTTACGGATGATAAAGAGTATTTGACTTGGAACACGCAACCCAAGACAGAGAAAGAAATGGTTGAAATTATAGCTAAAGGCGGAAGCGACTTTGAACCAAACACAAAATCATCGTACAGTAATTCAAATTTTGTTTTGCTAACCTACATTCTTGAAAAGACTTTCAAAAGTTCATACTCAAAACTATTGACTAAGTACATCACCCAGCCAATCGGATTAACAAACACTTATTTTGGTGGAAAAATCAATACTGCGAACAATGAAAGTAAATCGTACACCTATTTGAATACATGGAAGCAAGAGCCAGAAACCGATATGTCAGTTCCGCTAGGAGCAGGTTAATTAAATAGGGTTGGATTAGTTGAAGCCTCAACTATTTAGGTAATCAATTTCCCCAGATATTTTCTCAATCTAATCTCAAAGTCAACAAGGATAATAATTAATAAAGTGTTTACAGCAAATAGCAAATTATTGAACAACTTATCGCTGTAGGCTCTAAATACAATGAAAAGAATCGGAAACAAACCACCAAGAATCAAGAATGAGACAACACCGACTCGAATTGATTTTTTCTTCAATTGTGCAATCGCAAAATTCTCATTTTTTGTTTTACTAAAAAAAACTAGCGTTAACGATAACAATAAAGGATAATTATAAACAATGAAACCTAATTCTAGCCAAGTTGGCTTACAAAAAGTTTCTAAAGCAAAGAATAACAATGTGCTTATAAACGGAGAGCAAAACACTAGTATCCAACCTAGCAACCGATAATTACTTTGACGAAGCTTCATAAATTAACAATTATGCGATGATTCTTTTTAAGAACTCCGAGTTGGGTACGCTGCAGTAATTACTATTGCTAAAAATCAAGTGCCTCCTTTTCGAGACAAAGTCGTAGAAAAGATCTAAAAATGAACATGGTAATATTGATACCAGCCAACTAACCATCTTGCCAAAAGCGCTTATATCCTTGACTATTTCCAATAGTGCAGAAGACTTCTTAAAAAAAATACCGTTTCTCATATATAAAATACTCTTAAAGTCATTATCTACGTTGTAGTTATTAATTTCGATGCCAGTTAGTCCAGAAAAATAGAATGTTCCTTTTTTATCTAGGCGATAAAGCAATCTTATGAAAGAACTACAGAATACACATTCTGTGTCAAAAAAAATAATATTGTTGTAATCAGTCATTTTTTTCCGATTTATAAAACATTTTTAATAAACGTAATCCAATTAGCCAAGCAATTAATAGCGATAAAAGGTTAACAACATAATTTTGAATTAAAAACGGGGACTCCAATATCATCGACTTTAGTTCCTCGTCTTCGCCAGAATCTTTAAGTGATTCAATTAGAAGATTTCCAAAATATGTTGATACATTCGAATCGATTATTAAATCATACGCCCAATCTGTAGAGAAAGTAACGAGAATGGAGGTTATCGAACATAAAAAAAAGACTCGCCAATAGCTGTATTTTGCTGGAAAGTCTTGCTTAGGCAATAAGAAGAAGATAACAACTAGCGTTATAGGAATCAAAAAAAGAGAAACTATCAGAAACAAGACGGACAAAATGCTTAAAGCACCAATGTCCTGAAAATCCTGATAGTCATTAATTGTGAATAATGCGAGAAGCCTCGTAGTTATTACGCAAAACACCGAAATTGATGCGGCAGCCAAAAAGTAAAACTTGAAATTCATATCGAATATACTTTATGAAATTTAATGCCTGGTTAAAGACCTGACCCTATCCAGTTGCTGAGAGGCGAGTGCTTTTAACTTAGAAAACTCAGAATCAGAAACGAAAATAGGATATGTAGATATCATAACCCAAGAAAAATTGTCAATTCTCATAAAAACAAAAATACCTACGTGTAGCAAGGCCGTAATACCCATAATCAGGAATTTTGTGCTTTTGAACCAGATCAAAAACGGAAACGCGATTTCGATCAGCAAAGTAAAATATGTGCCAAGTACGACAAAAAAAATGTTCTGCGTTAGTGGGATATTCCATTGCGTGGCCATGAATTCTTCCACTCGCATCGTATAGTAGATTGCTGTTCCATTTTGCCACATTGCTCCAGCAGATTTAGCAACTGCCGTAAAAAAGTAGATAAACACGACTTGAAGCATAATCCCTAATGTCATGGCGTTATTCAAAGCTTTGAAAATTACAAGGTTTCTTACTTTAAACTCAAGTGCCTCGAATTTATTTTCAACATTGAAAAATCTATAACAATCAGAGAATATTAGGAATGGGAGTATCACTGCTATTACATTATCAGAACCATCAAGGATTAAACCATTTCTTATTTTGAAAACAAAATAAAAAAAGTAGAAAACAACTCCATTTGTCGTACCCCCAATTCCCAAACAAAAACAAAACGAAGTCAATAAATAGACGAAAACAGAAAAATAAAGACAATATTCATTAATAAATAAATAAGGTACAAACGGTAAATGGACGTAATTACATGCACTAACGAAATCATCCCAGGGGGCAATTCCAAATCTCCCAAAATAATAGCTTGAGGTTGGGAAATAGAAAATGATATTTTTTAGTACAATAAATCCAAAGGTTAACCTAATCAAAGAAAGACCAACTTTGTGATTTGATATGTCCATTCTTAGATCTTAGAAAACTCTTTTAAGGTCAAATTCATAAAAAGAAACTCTATGATTTTTCAAATCGTAATAATCAAGGCCCCTCTTCGAAAAGCGTGGGAATTCGGAATTGACAATTCGATAGGATAAAAATAAACTATCAATTCGTTTTTCGGAGAACCTTAGCCTGTTGTAAACTATTTTGCTGTACTTGACTAAACTGCGATGTCCGTAATTAGCTCGGAATAGCTCTGTAAGTCTTGCCAAGGAGTCTTTGCTTACTGAGTCTTTTTTTTGAATAAACTCTTGTAAAGAAATCTGATCCTGCACAATCGACTCAGTAATAGATCCGATATATTTTTCCATTCGCTGAAGAGGTGACCAGAAGTTACGCTTACGTTCGTCATGAATATTCTTTTTGATGTCGAGCCATTCAGTTTTTGTAGAGTCGCCATTATTGTACATTGTAAATCTTAACAATAGGGTCTGATTTGACGCGATAGGATTTGGAGCGAAAAGATTCCAGTTTTGAGTAAAAAGAGGGTCTACATAGGCTTTTATCTCCTTTTTGTAAACATATCCAATTGGATTTTCAATCATTAAGCTAAACGCAATCGCAGAGAAATGAAATACAAGTATCAAATAAAAAATGGAGTGAATCAAAATCACTCCAAAATTTTTACCAACATTCATGCGCAACTTTTATCGGTTATCAAATCTTGATAGGTCTTCACCATTATAATTAATGTCATCAAAAGTGGATACTTTTTGGCCGATTGCATCAATAAGTGCTCCAGCTGCTTGCCAGCCATCTACCGCACCTCTGGCAAAGCCAGATACAAAGCCAACAACGAAACCAGCTGCTTTCATCAGTGCTTTAAATTTTTTTGTTTCAACATCAGATGGAATAGCACTTGAAGGTAAGATTGTTTCAGAGTATGAGCCAAAACTCTCAGCGCTTGACCCGTTGAATGACAAACCCATCAATAATGCAGTAACAATTGTTAGTGATATTACTTTTTTGAAATTTATAGTTAGTCTCATTGTTTCTATTTTTTAATTGAGAAATAATTTAATTTTTTCCATCAAACCTTTTTAAATCGTTCGGGTCGTAATTTAGTGATGACAATGACATCGATTTTTGCCCGCCAATAAGACCGGTAACGTATTCATAACCTAATCGCGAATAAAAACCCACGGCAGTTCCAACTAAATAACCGGCTGCAAAACCACGAGCTAATCCACTGGCAAACCCGCCCTTCTTTTGAACTTCTGATATTTGACTAGCAGAATTTGGAATGTTCGAGAGACTGGCGTCACCGATAACGGATGAGGCATTTACGTTCAATGATGTGATTGTTAACATCACTGAAACTAAAAGCAATGAAACGATTTTTAAAACTCCTTTTTTCATGTTTTAAAGATTTTTTAAATTTAACAAATAACTCCATCTTGTTAAGACGTTGGTTCGAAATTAAATAATTTATTCTCTTTATGCAATAGGTACGTTAACTTATTTTTTCAGATAGAGTCATTTTTTCCTTCAATCCAGGTGGGGATGACAAAAAAGAATCTTTGTGCTAGACCACTGACTAAATACATCACTCAGCCAATAGGATTAACAAACACCTATTTTGGTGGAAAAATCAACACTTCGAACAATGAAAGTAAATCGTACACCTATTTGAATACATGGAAGCAAGAGCCAGAAACCGATATGTCAGTTCCTCTAGCGCAGGGGGTATAGTTTCAACTGCAAGTGACTTAGTAAAATTTAGTGACGCTCTGTTTGCAGGTAAATTATTGAAGAGCGAGAACCTAGATTTTATGAAAAGCTCAATCGACCACTATGGAAATGGACTCTTTCAAATTCCTTTCTACGATAAAATTGGTTATGGACATACAGGGGGAATAGATGGGTTTTCGTCTATATTCTCAAACTTCGAGAATACTGTTTCTTATGCGTTAGTTTCAAATGGAACAAATTTTAACAACAATGACATTTCAATTGCCGTGTTAAGTGCAGTTTACAATAAGCCATATGACATTCCTGATTTTAAAAGCTACGCTGTTACTTCAGAAGACCTAGATAACTACCTTGGTATTTATTCGGCTAAGGAGTTTCCCTTAAAAATCACAATAACAAAAGACGGGGCTACTTTAATTGCGCAAGCCACCGGCCAACCTTCGTTTCCGCTAAAAGCCACCGACAAAGACATTTTCAAATTTGACCAGGCAGGAATAGTTTTAGAGTTTAACCCCACCGCCAAAACCATGATTTTAAAACAAGGCGGAGGGCAGTATACATTAATGAGAGAATGAAAAACGCACCTCATTAAACCCCAGCAAGAGGCAAATTAAAATGGCTTAAAGTATTCCTTTCTCCGAAGCCAGATGTATCAGCTCGGCCGAGGTTTTTACATGCAGCTTATGCATAATGTTTCGCCTGTGGGTTTTTACTGTAAACTCGCTTAGGTAAAGTTGGTTGGCTATTTCTTTGCTGTTTTTCCCTTCAGCAACACAGCGGATGATCTCAATTTCCCGCTCAGATAGTTCGGAAGAATTCATTTTTGAGGTTCTCTTTCCACGCAAGTAATCGAATATCTGCTCGTTGATTTTTGGATGAAAATAGTTTTTCATCTGGCTAACCGTGGTTATCGCCTCGACCAACTCAGGTTTGTTGGCGTCTTTGAGGATATACCCTTGCGCACCCTTCTCCAACGCTTTCTTAATTTGTTTCATAGATTGATGCATGGTGAGCATGAGGATGGGCGTGGTGATCCCTTTTGCCCTGATCAATTCCATCGTGGCTATGCCGTTAATCAGGGGCATGTCAATATCCATTAAGATCACATTCACTGGTGCAGCCTCTAATAGGGAAACCACTTCGTGCCCATTGGTGGTGTGGCGTACCACTTCAATGTCATCATCGGGTTTAAACATGGCTTTCATGCCCTCGGCAAACAATGCATGATCATCTACTATTAGCACCTTTATCATAGTAAGGATACACTGTTTGAAATGGGCAGGTCAATATTTACGGTAGTGCCACTGGCAGGGTTGCTATCAAAGTTGATCTCTCCTTGCTGCTGCTTTACCATTTGCCGGATGCTATGAAGGCCCATACCATCGGTAGAAGGTTCTCCGTTTTCCTGAAGGTCAAACCCTTTGCCGTTGTCGTGCACCAAAATATTTATCAGGTTGTCTTCTGCAAAGCACGTGAGCAAAATGGATAGCTTGGAAGCATGGGCATGTTTTAGTACGTTACTTACCAGCTCTTGTACAATTCGGTAAATAGCGATTTCGGAAGCGGAATCTAATTGGCATTCCGCCACAGATGCGTTGAACTCCACCTCGAGATCACCCGATTGCCCGAGGTGAGCCACTAAGTCTTTAAGGGCAGGGATCAGACCGAAGTCTTCCGATATTCCCATGTTGAGGGAGTGCGACATGCCACGCACATCGGAACATGCCTGATCGACCAGCGAAGTAATGGTGTTAAAGTTGGGCATATTACGTTCAGGTATGCCGTTCAGGTTCACCTTGATGGTGGCCAGCAAACTGCCCAGGTGGTTGTGTAGGTCATGTGCAATGCGCTTGCGCTCTTCTTCCCTGCCTACCACCAGCGATTGCATAGCCCTAACCTCTTGTTCTTTTAGCAGGTTTTCAATTTTTTCATCATTTAGTTTTCGCTGGTGGTCGGCCATTAGGCGCGTATGTATAAAACGCTGACGGAAGTAGAGCAACACTACCACAGCCAACAAAAGCAGAATAAACGCAGCCAGTAAATAGACCCTGTGGATTATCTTCTCTTGCTGAAGAAGATCAATTTCTTTTTCCTTCAGGCTGACTTCAAACAGGGTGCGCTGATCAGCAATCTTCTGCACCACTTCCAGGTTGTTCACACTATCGCGGTAAGCAATGTGGTCTTTGTAATATTTTAACGATTGCTCCGTGTTACCAGCTTGCTCGTGCAACTGCGAAAGCTTGAGGCTGGCTTCGCTGGCTTGTTCTTTCAGGCCGTGTTGCTGAGCCAGCTTTAAGCTGCGGCCTGCGTAATTCAGCGCAATGGTCAAATCACCTTTTTCAAGATAAATGTCGGCCATGGAAATAAAGTAAGAGCAAATAGGGTAGTAGTCTTTTAATCCTTCCAACAGTTGGATGGCCTCATTTAGATTTCTTTCTGCCAGCTCATTTTTACCCAAACTGGCATACACCATGCCTACATTGCCGAGGTTGTATGCTTTGCCAGTGAATGAATTTGCTTTTTCAAATAAGGTGGCTGATTCCTTAAAATAAAATAGTGCGGAATCATACTCCTTATGTTTGCGCAAGGCTTCACCCGCATTTAACAGAGTAGTCGCTAAACCAAGTGTGTTATCGCCTCGCTTCAAGACGGCAATAGCCTTATAATAATACAGCATGGCGTTACTGTGATTATTTGTTGCTCTGTAAACCGAAGCAATAGCACTGTAGGTATTTCCTATACCCACAACATAACCAGCTTCCGTGGCCGCATCAGCAGCTTTTAAATAAGCGTACAATGCCTGTTCAAGGTCGCCTAAAAGTTTTTTTCCATTTCCTTTATGAAAATACCCTTTGTACTCATATAGTCTGTTGTTAGTTTGTTGTGATAATCTAATCAATTCCTCTGCATATTTTATAGAGAGATTTAGGTCATTTGTCTCATTAAAAGCCAAGTTTCGGAGCAGTTCCAACTTGGAAGTATCATTGAGTTGGCCTTTTTTGTAAACTAGACTTAAACTGTCTGCTAGCTTTTGATTCTGAGCTGAAATATTAGGTGCCATCCACCAAAAAAAAACCTGTTAGCAGACAGGCTTTACTTATTAAAAACATGCCTAAATGGGGACTAATAAATTTCATTCAGATTTTAGCATGATAAAGGTAAGTTTATCGTACTAGTCGCAAGAATCCTAATTGAAAATTCTATTATGCGTTAATCCGCATCTCCGGGTCTTCAATATACGTGCCATTATCATAATTTATAGTCAATGTGTATTCAAAAGTAACAGAACTGCCTTGTTCTGTACTTAAGAAACCAAGCGATGTTGGCGTACTAAGCGCAGTTGGTAAAGTTGGGGCTGCTCCAAAGGGGCCTGAACTTCCTTTGGCCCAGGCTATTGAGCAGGAAATAGGCCCCCTTCCACTTGCAACTGAAGAATCCAGATTAACGGTTAAAAAAATTTGATCACCGTTCTCAAAAACCACAAGATCTCTTGGAGTAACATTAAGAAGGCAGGTAGGTGGTGTAGTTGGAGCTTGATAAAGGGTAGCTACAATAATTCGATTTGCCATTTTTTTAAAGTTTAAGTTATAAATAAGTTGTTAAGATTTTAAGTCCTAAAAGTAGGGGGCTTTTTAACAAGCGCAATACCTAAAAAGTAGTATTTACGTCTTTACCTCTTTTGGTTTAACAGCTCTGAAATACTCCACCTAATCAATTTAAAGAGAGCGGCCTTTTACCTAAAAAGGAGTATTTCTCAATATACCCCGTTGTGGCGATGTTTCGCTGCCTAGGTTGCCTGACCTTTGACTTGTCTTAAAGATGATGCGCATCGGAGCTGATCTCTCCAACTATTTTAAAGACAAGTGGAGCAGAACCCACTAAAATAAACGAACTGGCTGTAGCAGTTTTTAAATACAGGGCGGAATCTGAAAAGCCTTATGAGTAAGACGAAAAATAATAATATAATTATGGCAACAACTTATCAAGTTACAATTAGCCTCGATGATACAACATTAAAGGCACTAAAAGCTGGATGGCAACTTCAAGCCTTTAAAGGCGTGAAGGGTAGTCAAACTGGGCGTCCCGTGGTATGGTATTCTGTTGATGAATTCAGCAACAAAGTTACCTTATCATGGAATGAACAGTATGGAGCATATGTAAGCAACCAAAAGCTTATCAATGCAGTTACTGTTGATATCAGTAGTCAAAAGGATTTGGACTTAGGTACTAAAATGGTGCTAGATACGGATGGTTCAACTTCATTAACTACTATTGGTGCGAAAACTGGAAGTGTGGTAGTGCAAAGCCAGAAGGATACCGAATGGATTTGTGGTATGACTCAATCCGTCAACGGTCAAGAACCAACCGCTACTTGCGCCTTTCCTTTGTATGGACATACATTGGATATTATGATGCCTTACGAATCAGTGGTGTTATTGTTTGCTTCTTCTCAAGTTGATACAGGAACAGTAGTGGAAGAAGCACTGTCATCATCAGTCACTATTACTTTATCTGGTGGACAGCCTAATATTAACTTAATATTTGACATGAATACTGGTTGGAACACCTCGGGAAACCCTTATGCAAAGGTAAATCCTAACCCGATTGACTTAGCGGCTGAACTTATCATTCCGCTACCCTAAATTGAACGATGGCGGTAGTGTGTCGTAAAAAGTAGACATGCTACTGCCTTTTTTTGTTGATAATCTAAGTTAAGAAAATTAATGTAACATGCCAACTTATAAAGTTTATTTAAGTCGTGAAAAGCCACGCATTTCACCTTACTGGAATTTCTCTACAACCGTGGTAGCAACTGATGCTACGGTGGCTCTTACCCGAGCTTATGATAAATGGGTTGATGAAAGACCAAACCCAGCTCCACCAGCGTTAAGTAACTGTAGTTACGTGATAAACCCTGTATAAAGGGTTACCTCACGCTTTGTAAATATTCTTGGCTTGGTGACACATGCAAACCAAGAATATTTTCTTTGACGAAATTGCACGCCTAATGGCAATTCCGTTCCTTCTTGGTTCAAGTTCAATTGCCGCGTTAAGTGCAGTTGACAATAAGCCTATGACATTCCTGATTTTAAAAGCTAAGCTGTCACTTTAGAAGACGTAGATAACTACTTTGGTATTTATTCGTCAAAGGAGTTTCCTTTAAAAATCACCATCACAAAAGACGGGGCTACTCTAATTGCGCAAGCCACCGGCCAACCTTCGTTTCCGCTTAAAGCCACCGACAAAGATATTTTCAAATTTGACCAGGCGGGAATAGTGTTAGAGTTTAACCCCACCGCCAAAACCATGATTTTAAAACAAGGTGGAGGGCAGTATACATTAATGAGAGAATGAAAAACGTTTACGAGCCAGAAAAAGACGAATTGAAAATAGCCTACTTGGTAATTGGCTAATTGTTCTGATTCAGTTCGAACTCCAACCTGAATGCCATACCTTTCTAAGAATTCCCCCGCGAGAAAGTATGACTTACCGGCACTACCTATTTTTAAAGATTTTACCTTGCTGATAGCAAATCCGGCAACGGTTAAATTATCTTTGTCGTTAAACCCAAAAACCCACTTTTTTGCAATTAATCACCCTTCTTAGTTTTGTTGTTCTAGGAATCCAAATTGTTTATCTGATTGCTTTGTTGCGGGCCTTTTTGCAAGAGCGAAAGGCTATTAAAACCTCGGTTCAGCCAGTTTCTGTGATTGTGTGCGCCCACGATGAAGAAGAAAACTTAAAAGAACTGATTCCTATTTTACTTCGGCAAAATCATCCGGCTTTTGAGTTGATTATTGTGGAAGATCGCAGCAACGATGGCACCTACGATTATTTGCTGGAAGCCACCCAACACGATAGCCGGTTAAAAATGGTACGTGTAACCAACAAACCCGAAGCCATGAACGGCAAAAAATTTGGCCTTACGTTGGGAATAAAGGCCGCCAAATACGATTGGGTGCTGCTTACGGATGCGGATTGCAGACCCGCCACAGAAAACTGGATCGCCCACATGAGCGAACATTTTACTCCCAATACTGAAATTGTGGTGGGCTACAGCCCTTACCAAAAACTTCCAGGTCTGCTTAATTCGTTTATCCGTTTTGAAACGCTGCTCAACGCGGTTCAATTTTTAGGATTTGGACTATTGGGCAAACCCTATATGGGCGTGGGCAGAAATTTGGCCTATCGAAAATCGCTCTTTTTGGATAATAAAGGTTTTAATAAACACTTGACCGTCACAGGCGGAGACGATGATTTGTTTGTTAACCAACACGCCACTAAAGCCAATGTCAACCTTGCGTTTGGCCTAGAAACGGTTACTTTTTCAGCCCCTAAAACTACTGTTCGCGACTTCTATTATCAAAAGATCAGGCACTTATCGGTGGGAAAACTTTATCGCATCGAAACAAAATTACTGCTAGGCTTTTTTATGCTCTCGCTTGTCTTGACTTGGCTTTTCGTTTTGCCGAGCCTCTTTTTTGCTCCGCAAGCCTATGTTTTGCTTTCTTTACTGGCGTGTCGATGGGTTTTGCTAACTATTCTCTTCCGAGTTGCATCTAAACGCGTAGGTGTGGACTTTGAAGTATGGAAAACGCCCTTTTTAGATTTTATTTATGCCTTTTACTATCTTGTAGCGGGCTGGTTTGCGTTAGTAGCTAAAAATGTACAATGGAAGAAGTAGAAGAACGGTTTTCGTCAAAAGCATTAGAAGATTTTAGGCTTATTGATATGGCCGTGGACGGTGATGAGAAAGCCTACGCCAAATTATTGCAACGTTACAGGCGCCCCGTTTATCATGTTATTTTAAAAATGGTTCGAAATGTTGACGATGCAGAGGATCTCACCATTGAATCATTTGCGAAGGCTTTTCGCAGTCTGGCCAAGTTCAAAAAGGATTTTACCTTCAGCACGTGGCTTTTCCGGATCGCCACCAATAACACAATTGACTTCATTCGCAAGAAAAAGCTCAATACGCTCAGTATCGAAAATACCTACACAGACGACAATGGCGATTCCGTTTCCATTGATGTGGAGGACAATAATCTAGATCCGCAAGAGGAGACAATAAAAGCCCAAAAAGAAGAGATTATTCAAGTTTTTGTGAATATGTTGCCTGCCAAGTATCAGAAGTTAGTAAGACTGAGATATTTTCATGAACTATCTTATGAAGAGATAGCGGTGGAGCTGGAAGCCCCACTGGGAACGGTAAAGGCCCAATTGCATCGCGCTCGCGAACTCATGTACGATTTGGTGAAGAATAAGAAGGAGCATATCTAATATTCGTGATGAGAACATTTCTTGTATTGATTTTAGTAAGTGCAAATTTCAAAAGCATGTCACAAACAAAACTATTTATCAATCCGCGGCCCGTTGGTTATAGCGATGCGGTTGTAGTAGGAGGAGGCAAATCGATTTACATATCTGGTCAAGTGCCGTTGAATGAAAAGAACGAAGTTGTCGGAAAAGGTAATTTGAAAGTCCAGACTGTTCAGGTGTTTGAAAACATTAAAAAATTGTTGAATGAAGCTGGGGCAACATTCGCCAATGTTGTAAAAGTTAATACCTATGTGGTTAACTGCAAGCCAGCCGATGTTGCTGTTGTGCGGGAGGTTCGAAAATCTTACTTATCCGAAAAGCAGCCGCCCGCCAGCACGTTGGTAGGTGTAACTTTGTTGGTGGATCCGGATTTTCTCATTGAAATAGAAGTAATTGCTTTTATTGAATAAATTAAGCAAAGCTCTTTAGCAAATGATTGGAATATTGAACATTGGCACATTGACCATTGAGCGCATTTAACTAATTTTGTGGCGCGCTTTTATTATCAGGCTCCGTATTTCAATGGATAGAATCTCAGATTCCGATTCTGAGGATGCAGGTTCGATTCCTGCCGGGGTCACTTTAATTGTTACTAGTTTCTAGTCGCAAATTCCACCGAACTACGCTCAAACTGGTCATTTGAATTTTTTGCTGCTGGTTTTGAACAAACCCGCAGTAATTTCCATTGAACGAATCTTTGCGTTTTCGTCAAATACATGGGTTGCGGTCATAATCTCATCCACATTAGTATTTCCAACAAATGTTGTTAATTCGTTCGCAAGTGTTTCTTTGCTACCTACAAAAGAATAATAGAACATTTGTTTTACGGCCGCTTGTTCTCCCAAACTCCACAACATGCTGTCTGTGGGCGGTGCCAATGGTTTTCGGTTGTTACGAATTAGCCCAAGGACTAGTTGATAAGCGGAGGTTGCTAGATAATGCGCTTCTTTATCAGTATCGGCAGCAATAACATTTACACAGGCCATAGCATACGGCTTGCTAAGATACACCGATGGCTTAAACGATGACCGATAAATTTGCAACGCAGGAAATAATTGAGAAGGAGCAAAATGCGAAGCAAAGGCAAATGGCAATCCTAACTTAGCTGCCAGTTGTGCACTGAACGTGCTTGAGCCAAGCAACCAAACAGGCACATTGGTTCCTACGCCTGGTATCGCTCTCACTTTTCCTTGCTGGTCAGCAGGGCCAAGGTATTGCAACAGTTCAAGTACATCGTTTGGAAAGGCATCCACATCACCATTTAAATTTCGTCTCAACGCGTAGGCGGTCGCTTGGTCAGTGCCTGGCGCTCGACCCAAGCCCAGATCAATGCGGCCTGGATACAACGATTCAAGCGTACCAAACTGTTCGGCAATAATGAGGGGCGCATGGTTTGGTAACATGATGCCGCCAGAACCTACTCTGATGGTTGACGTGCCTTGTGCTACATATCCAATAAGAAGCGCAGTTGCAGCAGAAGCAACACTTTCCATATTATGATGCTCTGCAAACCAATATCGATTGTAACCTAACATTTCTGCCTGTTGTGCAAACCGAAGGCTGCGTTTGAAAGCGTCTCCAAAGGATAAATCGCCTTGAATAAGATTGGAAAGGTCAAGAACTGACAATGGAATATCGTGAAGGTTTTTTGGCATAGTTGAATACGAATAGAGTAACCAACAAAGATGGTTAGGAACGAGTTCAGAATTCGTACACTTAGTTTGTAATCCGTAGTGTTTAATCACCAAATGCGTTCAAAAGTTTTGCGCCTTAATATCAATTACTCCACTTACTCCGTCCTCAAACTATTGACAGGATTTGCCAATGCAGCTTTAATGGCCTGATAGCTCACGGTGGCCAAGGTGATCAACAAAGCACCCATTCCGGCAACGGCAAAAATCCACCACGATATTTCGGTTCGGTATTCATACTTGCTCAACCAGCCGCTCATAAAGTAGAAGGAGGTAGGAATGGCAATTAACAGAGAGATAGTTACTAGTAATATAAAATCGCGCGAGAGCATTTTCCATAGTGTAAACACCGATGCGCCAAATACTTTTCTTACGCCAATTTCTTTGGCTTTTTGTTCGGCCACAAAAGAAGCTAGACCGAAAATTCCTAAGCAACTAATGAAAATAGCCAGTGCGGCAAAGAAGCTGGCTAGTTTGCCAATGCGCTCTTCATCGTTAAACTTGCGGGCATAGTCTTCATCTACAAACTTGTATTCAAAGGGAGCTTCGGGGTTATACTTTTTGAAGACACCTTCAATTTTGGACAATGCTTCCCGCGAACTCATTTCTGGATTTATCTTCACGATCATAACGCTTCCGCCATCTCTTGAAATATGAAATAAAGAAGCCCTTGCTGGTTCGTAGGGTGACTCTACCACCATGTCTTTAATGATGCCGATAATGGTATAGGGTTTGCCTTCCCAAGTCAATGTCTCCCCAATGGTATTCTTGAAGCCAAGAAATTTGGCAGCCGCTTCATTGATAACAAAAGCCAGTGAGTCCGTTGCGTGATCTCTTGAGAAATCGCGGCCCTCTTTAAATTGCCATCCAATTGTTTTTCCATACTCGTAGGTAACTCCGTTGTTTGGAAAATCCACTGCCAGACTTGGATCTTTGCCTTTCCAATCAAAGCCTCCGTTAGTATTCCACACTTGAGTTACCGGGCTTCCCGATTCCGTCATTTCCAGTGCTGCACCAGACGCTTTTAATTCGTTGCGCACGGCATCGAAATGGTTGTGAATATCTTCTGTGGACATAAACATACTCATCAGGCCATTGCGATCGTACCCAATCGGTCTACTTTTGGCGTGTTGAATTTGGTTGAAGACAATAATGGTTCCGATGATTAACGTAACAGATACTGTAAATTGTAACACCACTAAAACTTTGCGCGGCACAGAGGCGAATCTACCCACGCGAAACGTGCCTTTTAAAACTTGAACCGGATTAAAAGATGATAAGTAAAGCGCTGGGTAGCTTCCTGCGATAATACCGGTGAGCAAACTAAAAACAAGACCGATCAACCAAAAGGATGGACTTAACCACGGCAATGTTAATTTCTTATCAGCTACTTGATTGAACGAAGGGAGTATTAACAATACTAGCAAGAGTGAAAACAAAAAGGCTAATAACGCTACCACAAGTGACTCACTAAAAAACTGACTTATCAGCTGGCCACGCACCGAACCAATTGACTTACGAATACCTACTTCCTTCGCACGCTTCTCAGAGCGAGCGGTGCTCAAATTCATGAAGTTAATGCAGGCCAACATCAGTACAAAAACACCGATGATGCCAAACAGCCAAACAAATTCAATTCTTCCACCTACATTTATTCCATTCTTAAACTCTGAGTGTAAATGCCATTTACTCATGGGATGCAAAAACACTACGGGCTTGTATTTTCGATCACCATCATCTTTAAGTTTATTGAATTTTACATCTTTAATTTTTGCAGATACTTTTTCCATATCAGCCTTTTCTGCCACCTGCACAAATGTTTGCGTAAAGTTGCTACCCCAAGGGTTATCCATTTTCTTGATCCATTCATTACTGATAAGATAGAGTTCCCAAGGCAACAAGTAATTCATGTTCCTAAAGAATGTGTTGTAAGGCAAGTCTTCATACACACCCGTTACTTTCACGTCATATTTATTGTCGATGCGAATCACCTGATTCATTGGATCTACCTCACCAAAGTATGCTTTGGCAGTGGAGGCCGATAGTAAAATGGAATAAGGTTCTTTTAGGCCATCCCTTGTTCCTTTGATCATTTTCAAAGACAACATTTCGGTTACTTGTGGCTCAAAATAGTAGCCGTCTTTATTAAATTTTTTCTCACCGGAAGTTAAAATGTGAGTGTTGTTCCAAGAAGCCTGTAAGACATATTTAAAATCGCTGCCGAAGTTGTTACGTATTTCTTCGCCCATCAAAGCCGGGTTGGCGATTTGTGAACCAACATTTCCGTTGTAGATAACGTGTTGCCATACTTGGGCAATGCGGTTATAGTTTTTATGATATTTATCGTACGATAGTTCGTCCCAGATCCAAAGCCCAATTGAAATGGCAACCGCCATACCGGTGGCGAGTCCTGCAATATTGATAAACGAATACCCTTTTTGTTTGATGAGATTGCGGAAAGCGATTTTAAAGTAGTTTTTGATCATGGTTGGTCCTGCTTTGAATATGGGATGTTAGAGATACTCACAAAATTGCCAGAGGTTGCACAGATACGGCAAATAATTTTTTAGTGCGCAAAAACTACAACTTAGGAATGGAATGACTTGAAAAAATCACTTACTAAATAGCTAATGAGTTTACCAACTGTTCTGACCGAAGTCTCATTTGACGGGATTCCCTCACAGATATGGAGATAAGCAACTTTACATTGAGACGAAATGATTGAAACACCTTGTCTGGTTTCAAGTACAGAAATACCAGAAGGAGACATTGCGCTTGACGAAATGTTTTCGATCGCGTCCAAATCTAGTTCCAATCCAATGGTAGAATTGCTATCAACAAATTGAGCCGCTTCTTTTAATGATTGCTGCCAGGTTTTTTCCTGTCGGATGAAAATCGATTCGAAGGTGATGAAGTTGATTTCGGTATCGTTTTTTATTTCTTCTAAGATGGGCTGTGGAATATAATTTTCATGAAGGCCCACTACAAAATATTTTTTTAAAAAACCTTCTTGTTTGGCGTATCGAAAACCATTGCCACTGTGCCGCCCTTCGGCTAGCCTATAGTCAATATGAGCATCTACATTGATGCAATTGATGGTTGACTTTAAAGCTAGCGAGGTGCCTTTTATGATGGGATATGAATTGTTATGCCCACCACCGATGATGATTGGTATTTTATTATGAGAAACAATCAATTGAGTAAGTTCTGCAACTTCATTATCTATTATTGTAACTGCATTTCGATATTCTTGGATTTTGGATTCTTCGTTGATGGAATTTCTATTAATGCTTTCTTTAAGTTCATCAAAAGAGAAATTACCAACTATTGCAAGATTAGTTTGGGTAAAGTCATTCGCCTGAATAGTTAGAAAGGGAGGTAAAAAGGAATGCCACGTGTTGGCTGTTCCGGCATTACCATAATTAGCAAGCACACCTATGTCTTCCGCGATCCCGAAAAGTACAAACCTGGTATCTGTATTTTTCAAGAATGAACCGATTGATTCACCTTGTGGCACATCAATAGTTTCACCAAACTTTGTTTCATTCGCCCTTTTTTTTACTAGTTCATTGAGCTGTGTTTTGGTAAATGGAATAAAATGATTCATCGTATTTCTATCAAACAAACTCTCCTTTTATCATAACCCGTTCAATCCAATTTTCGCCAAAAGAATAAGGTAAGTAGGCGAGTGTGCTGACTGGTTTCGTAATTATCAAATTCGCCAACTTACCTTTTCGAATGCTGCCCACTTCTTTCTCTAGTTCCATTGCATAAGCACCGTTTATGGTTGCCGCATTGATTGCTTCTTCAGGTAACATACGCATTTGAATACATGCTAGAGAAAGTACCAAGTTCATATTCCCGCTAGGAGAGGAGCCGGGGTTATAATCAGTAGCAAGGGCAATGGCTGCACCCCCCTCGACTAGTTTTCTTGCTGGAGGATAATTCATTCTAAGAAAGAAGGCAGCACTTGGCAAGAGCGTTCCAATGGTGTTTGACTTACTTAACTGTTCAATGGCATCGTCATCCATACTTTCTAAATGGTCTACCGATACGGCATCTAATTTAACTCCTGCTTGCACACCGCCTGAACAATGCAATTGATTGGCATGCAACTTTGTTTTGATTCCATACTGTTTCGAAGCAGTACAAACCTCTATTGTTTCTTCTGGCGAAAAGAATCCCTCCTCACAAAAAACATCCACATAATCGGCAAGATTTTCTTTGGCAATGACGGGCAACATTTCATTTTTAATCAAATCAATATAGCCTTGATGATTGTATTTATAGTGCTGCGGATAGGTGTGTGCTCCTAAAAAAGTTGCCTTGATTAAAAGATTTGATTTTTCTTTTAGTTTCTTTATTACGCGAAGCATTTTCAACTCACTTTCGGTCGTTAAGCCGTAACCACTTTTTATCTCTACTGCTCCTGTTCCGTTCTTAGCGATTTGTTCGAGCCTTTTCCAGGCACTTGCAAACAATTCGTCTTCGGTTGCTGCGGCTACTTTGGCTGCTGAGTTCAAAATGCCACCGCCCTTCGCGGCAATTTCAGCATAGCTCAATCCATTGATTTTATCTACAAATTCTTCTTCACGTGTGGCAGCGAAAACAAGGTGGGTGTGACTATCGCACCATGCAGTTAAGATAAAACATCCGCTTACATTAATACATTGTTTAACTGACTCAAGATTTTCAGGAAAACTATCCATCGTACCATAATCAGCAATACGATCGCCTTCGATTAATAGCCACGCATTATGTAGTGTAGGCAATTTAGCCAGCTCCCTGCCCCTCAATAATTCGTTTTGTTCACGAACATTGACTAACTGCTTTATGTTCTTAAATACTGTTGTCATTACCTAAGACGGTCCGTTAAATTTAGGTTGTGAGTGGTCGCAGTTTCAATCGCAGTGTCGTAGCCAGCATCCGCATGACGGATCACACCCATTCCCGGATCATTACGCAATACCCTACTCAATCGTGCTGCTGCTTCGTCAGTGCCATCTGCCACAATCACCATACCGGCATGAATGCTGTAACCCATACCGACACCTCCGCCATGATGGAGGCTCACCCAACTGGCTCCACCCGCTGTATTTACCAATGCATTTAAGATTGGCCAATCGGCTATTGCATCGCTGCCATCTTTCATGCTTTCTGTTTCCCTATTTGGTGATGCCACCGAGCCAGTGTCTAAATGATCGCGGCCAATTACAATGGGGGCTTTTACTTTACCTGTTCGTACAAGCTCGTTAAAGGCTAGCCCGGCTTTCTCTCTTTCACCCTGACCTAACCAGCAGATGCGTGCTGGCAATCCTTGAAATTTAATGCGTTCTTTTGCTAGCGTTAACCAACGCTGCAATCCCGTATTTTCAGGGAACAGCTTACTGATTACTTCATCGGTCACAGCAATATCATTGGGGTCGCCACTTAATGCAGCCCAACGAAAAGGGCCTTTGCCTTCACAAAAAAGTGGGCGGATATAAGCTGGCACAAAGCCGGGAAAATCAAAAGCATTTTGCAATCCTTGTTCTTTTGCTCTTGCGCGAATGTTATTTCCGTAGTCGAATGTAATGGCGCCACGCTTCTGCAATTCCAACATCAGTTCTACGTGAAGCTTCATACTTTCATAACTTCGCTTCACATATGCATCCGGGTTTTCTTTTCGCAGTACGTTAGCTTGCGCAATATTTAGTGTGTGCGGGATGTAGCCGATCAATGGATCATGTGCCGAAGTCTGATCTGTTAGTACATCAGGAATTAAATTACGTTCAATTAACCTTTCTAGTAATGCCACTGCATTACAAACGACACCAATACTTAAGGCCTTACCGTCCTTCTTGGCTTGCCAGGCAACATCTATCGCTTCATCAATGTCTTCTAGCATCACATCAATGTATTTGGTTTCTAGCCTCTTTTCAATACGCCATTTTTCCACTTCGGCCGCGAGGCAAACGCCTTCGTTCATTGTGATGGCCAGCGGTTGCGCACCACCCATCCCGCCAAGGCCAGCAGTTACATTAATAGTGCCCTTTAAACTGCCGTTGAAATGTTTATTGGCAACAGCTCCAAAGGTTTCATATGTTCCTTGTACAATTCCTTGCGAGCCAATGTAAATCCAACTGCCGGCAGTCATTTGTCCGTACATGATCAACCCTTTTTGTTCGAGTTCATCAAAGTGTTTCCAATTTGCCCAATTCGGTACCAATTGTGAATTGGAAATCAACACACGTGGCGCGTTTTCATGTGTTTGCAAAATCCCAACGGGCTTACCACTTTGCACCAGCAACGTTTCATTGTTTTCTAACTGTTTGAGTCCTTTGATAATCAAATCCAGGCTTTCGAAATTCCTTGCCGCCTTGCCACGGCCTCCATATACAATTAGTTCCTCCGGCTTTTCTGCCACATCGGGATCGAGATTGTTCAACAACATGCGAAGAGCTGCTTCCTGAATCCAGCCTTTGCACGAAAGTGTCGATCCCGTTGGAGTTTTGTATTTGTTGACATCGTAATCTATCGTTGTATTCATATCGACCTAATGTTAAAGTTTGAATTCATTATAACCCGCATTTAAATCTATATTCTTAGAAACAGCAAAATTGTTTACATCATTTACAAATGACAAGTCATGGATAATTGCTTTTATCTTTTTTATGTCATCGGCAAAAATTCGGTCTTCCTCGGCAAAGCTCACATAGCTGCGAACTCGGTCATGAGCAAACTCCAAAAGTTCACTGCTTTTCAAAGGACGCCTGAACTCTATTGCCTGACAACTGCTCATCAACTCTATTGCAAGAATGTATTCCAGATTGTCGATAATCATATTGAGTCGTCTTCCACTAATGCTGCCCATACTTACGTGATCTTCCTGACCTAACGAAGTCGGTATGCTATCCGCGCTAGCAGGAAAGCAGAGTGTTTTATTTTCTGTCACCAACGCAGCGGTAGTGTATTGTGGAATCATGAAGCCACTATTTAATCCTACATCCTTCATCAATAAAACAGGCAAGCCCCATTTTCCTTCTAACAACAGATAACATCTTCTGTCTGAAATGTTGCCTAGTTCAGAAGCTGCCACACAATTATAATCTAAAGCTAAGGCCAATGGCTGACCGTGAAAGTTACCGCCACTTATAGTATCCTCTTCGTTGAAGATGATGGGATTATCTGTGACTGAGTTTAATTCAATTTCAGTCAACTGTTTTAGATGATGCCAGGCATTACGACTTGCACCATGCACTTGGGGAATGCAACGGAGTGAATAGGGATCTTGCACTCGCCCGCAATCCACATGGCTTTCCATAATGTTGGAACCACTCAACAGCATTCGCATTCGTTGAGCTACCAGTTGGTTTCCTCGAAAGGGTCTAAGTGCATGTAGCCGTGCATCAAAAGGAGCACTTGTACCGGTGAGTGCTTCTAAACTCATGGCACCAATGATGTCGGCAACTTCTAGGCAATTATGCATTTGATAGAGCGCATTTACTGCATGCGCAAGGATAAACTGAGTACCATTGATTAAAGCCAACCCTTCTTTAGGCGCTAACTTCAATGGGCTAAGATTATGTTCATTAAGTTGGCTTGCTGAACTATATACGTTTCCGTTTACCTGGACTTCGCCTAATCCTATCAGCGGCAAAAACAAGTGACTCAATGGAGCGAGATCGCCAGAAGCACCTACGCTTCCTTTTTCAGGAACTACAGGAATAATGTTGTTATCTATGTGCCAGAGTATCCTTTCCAATGTTGTTAATTGAACTCCTGAAAATCCTTGAGCCAGCGATTGCAGTTTTGTGATGAGCATTAACTTGGCAATAAAAGGCGAGATTGCATTGCCTACACCAACGCTGTGACTTTGGAGAATTTTATGTTGAAGCGTTTGTGTGTCTTGTTCAGAAATGCGCTTGTCGGCTAAGATGCCAAAACCAGTATTGATGCCATAAACTGTTTTATTATTTTCAACAATGGCTTGCACATGCTGTTGGCTCTTCAGAATTTTTTGTTTCGCTTCTGTGTTGATAATTCCTTTTAGTTCACCTTCTGCGAGTGCAATGCATTTGCTGACTGTAAGTGAATCAATTCCGTAATTGAAAGTTGTGGGCATGGGTTATTGTCGAAATCTAATCTATTCTATTTTTCAGAGAACTTTTCTCCATTCGAAGAATACGTTTTATAACTATTGATTTATGCGATGAGTTAGCCGAGTCCGAATCTTCAATTGAATAGGCCAGCGCTTTTAAATAAATACCTTCGTTTTTTTCTGTGGCAAGCTTTTGGTAAGTCATTTTTATCGAGTCATACTCAACCAATTTTGCGAGATTCCATTTTTCACCCGTGTTTCGTTCGTAGAATTCTGAGGTAGTGGAATCAGCAGTGACATACCCCTCTGCTGTGAAGAGGTTTGATCTGCGATACAAGATATACGTTGAGTTATTCAATGGCTCAAAGTTTTTGTTTGTTTGAATTAGCTTTTCACTGCCAAGTGTTCTGAAATAAACTTTGGGTGTAGCCAAAACTTGATCATATTTTTCCATTCTTTTTCGTATTTCTATTTCGTCTTGACTTAACGTCTTATCAATTGTTGTTTTTTGTATATGACTAAATTCATCCGTAAGGGTCAACGCTTTCTCGTTTTCCGGAAGGCCGTAAGAAATTGCGTATTTGCCATTTGAAACGCCCCCAGTTGCCACCTGTTTTGTTTCAATAGTTTTATTTAGTTCAAAGTCACTTTCAAGGCCAACTGAAGTTTCAATCAACGAAAGTTCTGCTTTTACCTCAGTTCCATTATCTGATAGTATCGTGCCTTCAAAAACCACCCGAGCATCTTCTGAAAAAGAAGTTAATGGAAATGGACTTTGTTTTTGTTCTTGTGGTTTAGAGCAAGCACTAAATAGTATGACTAGGATTAAATTTTTTTTCATTTTTGATATTCTCTTACCTTTTCCAATAACTTTTTATTGAAATCTTTAAAAAATCTAACTTTTGCTTTGTTCATGATGTAACTTCCTCTTAGCTGATCAAGGTAAAAGATAAATTGATTGATAATTGCTGGGTTGGTGGTTAATAGAGGTTTCGGTAACTTGGGTCTACTGATGTTGCCATCGTTAGAAGTCATTTCGACAAAAACGGTAGCATCGAATATCTTTGATAAATATGGATGCAGGTTATACATTTCTTTCTCTGAGTTTTCTTGGTCTCTTGACGTAGTAATTGAAATGGTCGTATAGTATAAGATTATTGAATCAGAAAGTTCTTTATTGTTTATAAACCAAGGGCTATCACTATTCTGCTGCTGCTCAAAAGTTCGATTGAATCTAAAATTATAAAAACTGACTCTCGTTGCCCTTCGCGCATAAAAATATAAGTCTCTTAAGGAAGAGTCTATTTTGCTGCTTTTAAGCAATAAGATTAAGGAATCAATTTTCCTGAGATCCTCATCATTTCTGATCTCATAATAATGTAGAAATAGCGAATCGTTTTTAAGATCTTCGTAAATCGATGAAACCTTTTCTTTTTTAACAGATTGTTCGCTTAAATATTCTCTAAAATTCTCGGCAAAGAAACCAACCGTAACGGCTATAAAAATCATAATTCCTTCAAAGAAATATTCCTTAAATGCCTTTGTCAGTTTTACTCTATTTTCTTGTGGGGTTTGTGCTTCCATATCAATTTAAATTTGAGCCATTTCCTTCAATGCTCCCACAAATACATCCAACTCTTGAGTAGTTGTATAAATATTCGGTGTTATTCTACAACCATGAACATTTGCGCCATCAATCGCTACAGAATAAACTTTATACTTTTCCAATAGCATTTTTGCCATGTCACCCGGCTTCATACCTTTAATTCCTGCGTTGGCAATAGCGCATGTGCGCTTTGTATCTTCGGGTGTGTTTAGAATTATGTTTGGCACTCCTCTTACTTTCGATGTCCAATAGTTTTGAAGAAACCGCAGTCTGGCTTCTTTTCTTTCAGGCCCAAGTTTTAAATAGAAGTCGATTGAGTTGGCGATGGCCAAATCGGTATGTACCGGATGCGTACCAATATGGTTGAGTCGGCCAATCTTAGTTTCATCGGGTTCGCCATCAGCAAGCAAAGGCCATATCGTTGGTATATTTTCTTTCTTTACATACAGTATTCCTGCACCGAGCGGAACGCTCAACCATTTATGCAAACTGGCTGCATAATAATCACAATGAAGGTCCGGTATTTTATATTGAATATGAGCAAAAGCATGAGCACCGTCTACCAAAACTTGAACACCTTTGCTATGTGCCATATCCGCAATTTTTTGCACAGGCATAATTTGACCTGTAATATTCACCATGTGGCAAACCATCAACAACTTGGTTTTAGGAGTGATGGCATTTGCGTAGAGTTGAACAAGCTCTTCATCCGATGTCGGGTTATGAGGTATCGAAACTACTTTATTTACAACACCGAAACGTTTAGCTACTTGTTTAAACATATCCAACATGGCTCCATAGTCTTGTTCGGCCATCACCGCCTCATCGCCTTCTTTCCAGCGGAAGCCACCAATGATCATGTCTAACGACTCAGTTGTGTTTCTGGTAATGATGAGTTCTTCGTTTGAACAACCTGCCAGCTCGGCCAACCGTGCTGCTATTTTTTTCTTGTTGTCGAACTGTACCGTTCTCATATAGTAAGAACCTTGATAGTTAACCTCACGCACATGGTTTAGATAACTCTCAAGAAGTTCCTGCGGAAGAAAGCAATAGTACCCATTCTCAAGGTTAATGTAATCTGGCTTAAGCCGATACCCATTTCTGATTCCGAGCCAGAAGTCTTCATCCTTTGATAACTCATTGACAGGAGTACTTTCGTGCATACTCATCCAATTGGCAAAGGATTCTAACGGAGTTAATCCTGCTAAACCAAAGGCAGAGATGTTTTTTAGAAAGGTGCGTTTATTCATAGGCAATCGAAACTAAAGTACTAGGAACGATTTTGTCGTTACTCAAATATAATCAACCTGCCAAAAGAATCCTGTTCATTCTTTTAAAGCCAGTACTTTTTCGTTTTCTTTCGCCATGATTCGCGCTTTCTCATTTCTTTTCCTTTTTGTTTCCGTCTCGCTATTTCTTGCCTGCCGAACTCCTCAAAGCCCCAGACAATTTGATGTGCTGATAAAAAATGGAACTATTTACGATGGATCGGGATCTGAGCCGTATAAAGCGGATCTTGCCATTAATGGCGATACAATTGCCGCCATGGGCGATTTACCCTACGATCAAGCAAAAAAAGTAATTGATGCAACGGGGCTTGCGGTTTCTCCGGGATTCATAAATATGCTTAGCTGGGCAGATGGTAGTTTGCTCAAAGATGGCCGTAGCATGAGTGACATAAAACAGGGCGTTACGCTTGAAGTATTTGGCGAAGGCTGGAGCCCAGGCCCTAAATTGCAAGCTACAAAGTCGGCTCCCTGGAGGTCGCTAGGCGAGTATTTTAAACACTTAGAGAAGCTTGGCGTGAGCCCTAATTTCGCATCGTTTGTGGGTGCTACTTCGGTGCGCACTTATGTTATAGGAAACGCCAATCGAAAGGCAACCACTCAAGAAATGGAGAAAATGAAATCGCTGGTAAAGCAAGCCATGGAAGAGGGCGCTATGGGCTTAGGTTCGTCACTTATTTATGCCCCAGCTGATTTTGCTTCCACCGTGGAGTTGATTGAATTGAGCAAGGTGGCTTCCCACTATGGCGGGATGTATATCACCCACATGCGTAGCGAAAGCGACAAAATTTTGTCAGCTATTAACGAAACGCTCAGAATTGCAAGCGAAGCAAAAATACCGGCAGAGATTTATCATCTAAAAATAAATCAACCCTGGAATTGGAATAAAATAGATACGGTAATCGCAAAAATAGATAGCGCACAAAAAGCGGGGTTGAAAATTTCCGCCAATATGTACACATACAACGCAAGCGGAACGAGCCTTACTGCAAGACTTCCAACCTGGGTGCAAGACGGAGGCGCAGCGGCCATGCGAAAAAGATTGACCAATCCAATAACGAGAAAGAAGGTACTATCTGATTTGGCTCTTGGTATTCCTTCCAAAAATTCCGATCCGAAAAATGTGATGCTCCTAGGCTTCAGGAAAGATTCCCTGAACAAATTATACAAGGCGAAGCGATTAGATGAAATAGCACGAATTCACGGCAAAAATGCGGACGAAACAATGCTTGACTTAATTGTCGCAGATAAATCATCCATCCCAGCTATATTTTTCCTAATCTCTGAGGACAATGTAAAACGAATGCTAAAATTGCCCTACGTGAGTATTTGTTCAGATGCCGGCTCAATAGCTGCTGAAGGAGTGAACAAGAATGACGGGGCTCATCCGCGGACGTATGGCAGTTTTGCAAGATTATTAGGAAAATATGTCCGCGATGAGAAAATTATGAGTTTGCAAGAAGCCATTAGAAGAATGACTTTGCTGCCAGCCACCCATCTGAATATAAAAAATAGGGGGCTTTTAAAAGTAGGGAATTATGCTGATGTGGCCGTTTTTAGTCCTGAGAAGGTGAAAGACCTGGCCACCTTTGAATTGCCCCATCAATATGCCGAAGGGATGATGCACGTGTTTGTAAATGGAGGTCAGGTGCTACAAAACGGAGAACACACAAACCTAAGGCCTGGTCGTTTGATTAAACGGAGATATTCAAAGTAATAGTCATGTACCAAAATTTGATTTTTTTAACTAAAGAAAATCTTTACATTTATTTCCTAAAACCCAACATCGTGAGCTTTTCAGACCTGTTTTCAGTCATCAAAAAGGGAAATGGAGTGCCCAAAACGCGCGTTAGAAATTTAGTCGAAATGGCCGCGGCTGAAGGAAATTTTATGGACAAGGAACCTGATCTATTAAAATCCAATGCCAAAGAGCATGGCATAACTGAATTTCACCTGAGCGACATAAGAAAGCATCCGAGTAATGTAAAGTTTGAAATTCCAAAAAATAGCGATGAAAAATTTCGGCAATTATACGGCCTTGTTAATATAATGAGTATCGCCAGTGAAGTACACTATAAAGTAGCTGAGCTTTGCGCCCTAGTTGCGCTTGTTTTCAAATATCCGCGTCAGCATTTAAGGGAGTTAATTGACATGATAAGGGTAAATATTAGAAATGGACAATCTGTTCAAGAAATAAGAAAGCGAGTTTCAATGATTATTGGTTAAAGTACATAAGATTTTTCAAAAAACATTTATCTCTATGAATTTTTCAGAAATACTAAATCTCTTTAAGCAAGGCAAGGGCACCGTAAAAAGCCATATGAAGAACCTGATAGAAATGGCCGCAGCCGATGGCAATCTTATAGATGTGGAATTTGACTTGTTGAAGAGCATTGCCAAACAAAATGGAATATCAGAAGGTCAGCTCAAAGATATTCGTAAAAACCCAAGTAGTGTTAAGTTTGAAGTACCTAAAGACGAAACTGAACGCTTTAAGCAATTGTATGATCTTGTTCAGATGATGAGTATTGACAATGATGTTCATTCTGAGGAGGCGAAACTCTGCAATTTGTTCGCAATAAGATTTGGTTATCAACGAGCTTATGTAAAAGATTTGGTTGAAGTAATTCGAGCCAATATAAAAAACGGACAAAATGCAACGGAAACAATGAAACGTGTTTCCCTTTTGATTTCCTAAAATTTAAGACAATTTCAATGAGTTTAATAGATCTTTTGAAATCATTCAAGCAGGGAAAGGGAACTGCAAAAAGTCATATAAAGAACCTTATTGAAATGGCCGCAGCAGATGGAGAGTTTCTTGAAGTGGAAGCGATCTTACTTAAGTCTATCGCTAAAAGAAATGGGATTTCTGAAAAGCAGTTAGAGCAAATAAGACGCAACCAAGAAGCGGTTAAATTAGAAATCCCTATAAATAAGAAAGAACGGTTTCATCAATTTTACGATCTGGTGCACATGATGTGTGTAGATAAATTTATTCAAGAAGAGGAGATGAAGCTATGTAATCTTTTTGCATTAAAATTTGGTTACCACCGTGATAATATCGATCAACTGATAGATTCTATTTTGTCTTGTATAGAATACAATAGAGACGCTGACGATACGATGGGGAGAGTCTTAAGACTTATTTAAAGTGTTTAGAAAGATAGCCGATTATCAAGCTCGCTGCATTTTCAGAAGCAGAACCGATATCGAGTGTTTGGTAGATAGACTCATATTGGCGGATCATTTTTGTTCGATATTGTCCATCGGATAGTAGTTTCTTTAACTCAGCATCAATTGCGTAAAAATGCGCATCATGTTGTATGAGTTCTTTTATAACTGGCTTGTTTGCAATCAAGTTGATCAGCGAAATATAGGGTACTTTTACCATCGTTCTAATAATCGCTACTTCTAACTTACCCCCTTTATATATCACTACTTGAGGTACATTAAAAAGCCCAGTCTCAAGCGTTGCCGTTCCACTTGTAACGATGGCTGCGTCAGCAATTTTTAGCAAATCATAGGTGGCATTATAAACAAATTTGACAAAAGAATTAGTCCTTAACGGCTCGTAAAGTTCTTGGGGCAATGTTTCAATGGCAGCCACAACAAATTGAAATTGCGGGTTCATTCTCACCACCTCTGCCATAATAGGGATCATTCTTTTTAACTCCATTTTCCGACTGCCTGGAAGCAACGCCACTATTTTTTTGCCTTCTGCAAAATCATTTTTCTTTCGAAAGTCACGGTCTGGGACAAATGCTTTCACTGAATCCAACACTGGATTGCCTACATAATCCACTTCGAAGTCAAACTGTTTAAAGAATTGCTTTTCGAAAGGTAGGATTACAAACATGCGATCCACATTACGCTTCAGCTCCCACGCGCGCGAAGTGTACCATGCCCATACTTTTGGAGATATATAATAGAATACCAGTATTCCATTGGCTTTGCAGAACTTCGCTATTCTCCGGTTAAACCCTCCGTAATCAATCAACACCACAACATCCGGGCGATAAGTCAGAATGTCGGCTTTGCAAAATTTAATGCGGTCATAAATGGTTTTGGCATTTGTTATCAGCGCGGCAAGCCCCATGAATGCCATTTGGTTATAGTGAACCACCAGGTCAAGGCCTTCGTCCCTCATGTAATCGCCACCAAAGCCACGGAAATGAGCAGAACTATCGAGAGGTTTTATTGCTTTAAGCAAGTTTCCACCATGAAGGTCCCCAGAGCGCTCACCGGCAACCATATAATACTTCATCGCGCGGAAGCGGTTGATGATTCACCAAAATAATCTACATAATTGCGAGGCGTTTCGTACAAGCGAATCGAGTGAAGTTTACCAAACTTGCTAATGAAGGAAATTTTTGGGGCAAGTATTTTCCATATTTCAATAATTAGCGTTTCACAGCTTGCCAATTTACCCATCATGAAATCAACATCGAGATTCAAGTTTTTGTGATCTAGCTTTTCTGTTACTTCATTTCGGATAAGCGTGCTTAGCTTTTTTAGATCAATCACAAATCCAGTATCTGGGTCGGGATTTCCGGCCACGGTTACAATCAATTCAAAATTATGACCATGCCAATTTTCGTTTGCGCAAGGGCCAAATACCTCCAAATTCCTTTCTTTGCTCCAAGCCGGATTATAAAGCTTGTGCGCTGCGTTGAAATGCTCTTTTCTGCTAACGTAAATCATAAATCCCACAAATATAGATACACTTTTTGGTGATACCTGAATGGCAATTAACCAATTGCTTTCTCTTAAATTGCAAAAAAAAGGTTATGATTATAGTTACAGGCGCGGCAGGTTTTATTGGCAGTTACCTTATTCAAAAATTAAATGCCGAAAACTTTAATGCCATTATTGCGGTCGATAAGTTTGACGTGCCATCAAAATCAAAAAATCTGGAGGGGCTAAAAGTGCAGGAATTCGTTGATCGCGATCTTTTCATGGATTGGCTAGATAATAACAACGAGTTGGTTGAATTCATTTTTCACATGGGTGCGAAGACGGATACCGCAGAATTTGATGTTGACCTGCTTTCGCGGATGAATACCCAATATACAAAAGACGTGTGGAAGCGATGCATTCGTTATCAAATACCACTCGTGTATGCCTCTTCGGCAGCCACTTATGGATTGGGCGAAAACGGGTACGATGATGACGAAACCAACATCAATCTCTTAAAACCATTAAATCCTTACGGGCAATCAAAACAAGATTTTGATGTATGGGCGCTGCAACAAAAAACAAAGCCTTTCTTTTGGGCTGGCTTGAAGTTCTTCAATGTCTATGGCCCCAACGAATATCATAAAGGTCGAATGGCCTCCGTCATTTGGCATGCCTATAACCAGATCAATAAGACAGGGAAAATGAAACTGTTCAAATCGCACAACCCTGCCTATAAAGACGGTGAGCAAATGCGCGACTTTGTGTATGTAAAAGATGTGGTGGAAGTCTGTTATTTTTTAATGCATCAAAGAAAAAATTCAGGCATTTATAATCTAGGTTCTGGTAAAGCCAGAACATTTCTCGATTTAACAAAGGCTGTTTTCAAATCAATGGGTAAGAAAGAGAGTATTGACTTTATAGATACCCCAACCGATATAAGGGATAAGTATCAATACTTCACTGAGGCCAATATGGATAAGCTTAAAAAGATTGGATACTCAAAGCCTTTCTATACTTTGGAGGAAGGAACACAGGATTATGTGAAGGGGTATTTAACCTCACTATAAGTTCAATTCTTTATCTGATAGTTCAGCAGCCTGTTTCCAACTAAACCACTTTTATTCATCCCTTGAATATCTATTCGCACACCACATTCTGGGTCTGGATTAAAAAAACTGACGTGAACTTTCCCATTTTCATCACTCACTATGTTTGGAAGCCATTGGATGGTTACTCGCCTATCGGGTTTTGCATGCTCTGGTTTGTTGACATCATATTTGGGCGAATAGAATTCGGCAGAAGTGTTATATCCCTTTAGATCAAAGCTGTAGACACCTTTTGTCTCTGCCGCTAAATTAGCTCCCTTTCTGGTGAAGAATGCAATCACTCCGTTGCCGCCTTGGGAACCAAACACGGTTGCCTGAGCCCCGGTAAAAATATCTACGCTTGCTATTGAGCTTACAGGAATAGTGTTTAAAGTACTGACGGGCGTAGGCACATTATCTAACAGAATGAGTGGCGAAATACCGGCACTAATGCTCCCCGCCCCGCGAATAGTAACAGAATAACCCGGAGGGTCCGGACGTAATTGCACTCCCGAGGCCCCACGCACCAATTCTAACGGGTGATTTAGATAAGCAGATCCAGGGACTTTCTCGGCCAGTATCGTCTTTGAAGCCCCCTTATAAACTCTAGATTCCTGTAAAGGATCTATCTTTTTTTCTTTCACTTCAACACTTTCCAGTAAAATAGCTTTATCGCCTGCTGAATAGGTATTGTCTATCTTTCTCCGCTCCTCACCTTTCTTTATTATCGACTTCTCAAATTCAGTCAGGGTTCCATCAAAAGGTGTAAATGAGTACTTGACAGGCTGCGCGGGAAATATTGAATCGAGTTTAAATTTCACAAATTTCTTACCCTTCTTATTTTCGCCTTGCAACACTACTTTTGAAGAATCGTAAAAAATCAATCCATCAAACACAAATTTTCCGTTCTTCCCCGTGGGCGTAACAACGATATCTGTAAGGTTCGAAGCTGAAAAGAACGTAACCTTACCTCCGTCAATAGGAGCTTTTGTAAGCTCGTCTGTCAATTCCCCTTTGATGTTGACTCCTTGTTCAATAAAATGAGTAATGGATGGCCACTGGTCGTTCAATAGTTTTTCCCATGAAAAACGAGTCCATCCTTGAGTTAAAAGAAGGAGGTCTAGTTTTGCTAAGCGATCGACTTTGGTATCATCAAAGTAATAACCAGGAGATTCAATATTCCCTTTCAAATCAGACGTGAGGTTTAAATAATTTGAAATAGTAGCATCATGTTTATCAGCCAAGGATTCATTTTCATTTACAGCAGATAACGACAGCGCAGCAGAAACTGGGCTGTCCCCGTTCAAGGTCTCCAAATCAAACTCGACTTTTTCTCTTGGTTTATAGGAATCCTTTAAGCCACTAACTTTTATCTGCAAACGCTCCCCTTTATCTAGAAATGAAAGCCGATCGCTAATAATTTTTCCTTCACTATTAAACAAACTGATATGAGATAGACCACTCACTAATTTTGCTTTTGGAATTTTAGCAAAGAACACAACATTCGAAAGAGTTATCTTCGCAAAAAATGTAAGTTCGCCACGCGCATGCACGACTAACGCCATCGGCTCCGGCTGCAGAGGTTGGCTATTGGTCTGGATCTTGACCACTACATCGGTTTGTTCAGGCTTGTTAGTAACAACTAGGCCAAAGCCCGAATTAGCAACTTCAGGCATGGCGTACTTTATACCTGGCTCCTCGGCTATCTCGGCATAATAGGTTGCGCCTTTTACTGGCGCAAATGAGACCACACCCATACCTAAATGAGAATCCTGAAAATCTGCGACAATCTCTCCATTACTTGAAAGAATTTTCCCAGTAACTCTTTTACCGAGCCCATCACTACCTATGGCTTTGAAAGCAAGATTTGACTTGATTCCCGAAATCCAGTGTCCGCCTTCTGGAAAAAACTGCAAGTCTATCGCCTTGCGAACTTGATTGGCCGTTTGCTCCGGCTGCGTATCAATATTCCAGATTTTTAGTTCTCTTTGAAAGAAAAATTCTTGGCCAAAATTTCTCATCCAGTTGGAATAAGCTCGCAACAAATAATTACCACTGGGCACTTCTGAAAAAATGGCTATATCACCCGATCCAACTCCCTCTTTTATTTGAATAATCCTTTTTTCGATTTTTTCATTTTTATCGTTGATCAGCTCAACGTATAATGTTTTACTAAGAGGCGAAAGCTGATTAAACGAGCCAGCCGTTAAATAAGCTTTGAAAAAAATCGTTTCACCTGATAGGTAATACGATTTGTCTAAATGCAGAAAAACCTTTTCCTGCGGAAAGTCTTGGGTAAGTTTTTTTAACGTTCGAACAACCTTTTCATTAAAGGTTTCTTGTGGTGTTGTGAATCCAAAGAATAATAGGATAAACGCAAGGCTCACTATCGTTTTTGGGAGGAACTTCATTTTTTTATTGCAGGTTACTCAATTCGGGTATCTAGCCATCTGAAAATCATTTTTAAGTGGTTTTCGCTCTCAAAGCCTAGCCTGTTCTCAGTTAAGAATTTTTCAAATTCCTCGGGCTTGAGTTGACCAAATGTTTTCAAGAAAAACTTTTTATTTAGCTTAAGACGAAGACTCTGCTCATTAGGTTTTAAAAGATAGAAGGATTTATCCTTTTGTATTAGTTTTTGTTTCGCGCTGCCATAAGGCGCGTCCGGGTCATCAATCAAATTTGCATAATGGTGACATATCCACTTATTTTTTCCTTGAAAAACGACTTGGCCGTAGCTCTTAATCTTTATTTCCTTAATACCAATCAGGCCATTTTGAAAAACCACGGAATCTCGTCCTGCAATTAATACAAAAGAACTAAACAGGTCGGCAGGCAAAAAAAACACCCGTCCATTATTGTCATACTCAACTTGTTCGTTCATTATATTGTAGCGCAATTTCTGGATCTTGTATTTCTCTTTGTTACGAAGTATGGCAAGTCCATTCTTCCAGTTATCAAATAGATAGGGGTCTCCGTTAACGCGAGTGCCTGTAGACGCTTCTAGTGGTTTACCATATTGGCTTGGGTCTGTTAGCCAGAGTTGTTGTTGTTGTGCACTACAAGCAAAGGATAAAATGATTAACGAGAGTGAAAAAATTAATTTCATAGCATGTATTTTATCCACCAAATGTAAAACAAGAAAGGCCGGTAAAACCGGCCTTTCTTAAATAAATTGAACAAACGACTAGTTTTGCGCAATCCTAATACCCAGTCTTTTATAATTTTCGCTGGGCTTCACTTGATCGTTCCCATCTATCTGCATTACTAAATCCACAGGTGTTAGCGATGACACACCCGGGTTCACTACTGTGACCGTTAGGGTTCCATAGCTGGATTTAGCGGGAATAGTAACTTTTGCCGGTATTGTGTAATGCGTTCCTGCAATAGCAGTTGTTTTATCTGTCACTACAGAAATGTTCAACACTTGTTCAGTATCAAACTGCGCGCTCGCCAAATTTATCCTGAACCCAATAGCACCCGATGCTCTCGTAATTGCAGGGTTTGCTGCAGCTACGGCAAAACCAAAGACAGGCACTCGAACAAGCAACGGATACGTTGCGCCTGTTGCAGGGGTATTGAGAACTGTTGCATCAAATTCTGCCACCGATTCTTTAAATAGAATCGGGTCATTTTTTATGCAGGAACCTAAAGACACGACTATCGCTGTCAAAAGGGCTAATTTCATAATTCTTTTTTTCATTTCGTTCAATATTAATAGCCGAAGTTTTGTTTTAAATTAGGATTGCCATCTACTTCACGTTGCGGAATATTCGACAGTCTGCGGAAATCTGAATTCAAAATATTTTCAGGGGATTTGATCACATCAACACCTCTCCTTTTCAAGTCAAACCAACGGTGACCCTCAAATGCAAATTCTAACAAGCGTTGATTTTGAATCTCCGCTTGCAGAGCTGCACCCGTTAAAGCTACCGAAGCCAAGCCTCTCGCCACGCGAATGGCATTCAAATCGGTGCTTGCTTTTGCTTCGTCAAATACTGGGGACCCTGGCGTAGCATATGCCTCAGCTCTATTCAGAAACATTTCTGATTCACGAATAACTGGTACATTGTCTAAATTCGCAATGGCGTTCTTGCCTAAAAATTTGATACACTCAATTTTTGGTCCAGATCCGCGCCCTGGTCCAACTGCATAAAGTTGAGTACGCACATCGACACCTGTACAAACTTGACCTATCGTTGTGGCTGAGGCTACTGGTCCGGTTATTCCCAAATTTGTTCTGAATGCGGCCGTTGGCACGAAGTCACCAAAACCGGCATTAGCAATGCCTGCAGGTGCCGTGCCGAGAACAGCTGCAGATAAGAGTGTAGTGTACGAAGTTTGGAGAGATGTATTTACACCAATGTTTTCATTGGCATCTTGAAACTTCACTTCAAACAACGACTCAGGATGCCTGTTAGCTCTCCACCCTGACACGTAGGCAGCGCCAGAAAGAAGGGAAGCAACGGGTGATGCAATTGCCGCGGTGGCCGCATTAGCTACCGTGGTATAATCCCTGTTATACAATGCAACTCTAGATAAGAGCGCATTGGCTGCACCTTGCGTGGCTGTAAAAGGTCCACCTGAAGATGCCGGCAATTTTGCTATCGCATCATTCAAATCAGCATAAATTTGAGTATATACTTCTGTAATGGAAGCGCGGGGCAATTTTGCCGCACTAGCATCTATGGAAGTTGTTATTGGGGTGATCGTTAAAGGTACACCGCCTCTATCCTGAGTGCTAATAATATTTCCCGGATCATAGGCATAAACCCTCATCAAATCATGATAGTATAAGGCTCTCAAGAATTTTAATTGCCCGATCCAACCATTGATCGTGGCTGCAGTTGGTGCTGGGGTAAATTTAAGATCAGCGATAGCTTGTAAGTTTATGTTTATCTCATTGATAGCAAAATAGCTATTTTGCCATGTCGTAGTTGTAAAGCTGCTAAGGGATTGGTTTCTATTTTCAGGTAATAAACGCGCTGAGTTAGAAGATGCCGCAGAACCAATATCGCTCATTGCATCAGAAAGAGCCAATAAATCTCTGCCGTAATTTGCTTGATTTCTTAGTCTTGCATAAACGGAATTGATTGCTGCTTGAATGGCATCAGGAGTACTTAATACACCGTTGGCATCAACCTGCGCCTTGGGCTGGACATCCAATAGATCATTACATGAATTGGTGCTTATTATTAGCAACGTAGCTAAAAATAGGTTTTTCCAGTTTGTATAGTTTGATTTCATTTTCATTTTCTAAATTTTTAAAAGCCTAATTGAACACCTACTGTGTAATTTCTAGACTGCGGTAAAAGACCAACACCGTTATTTCCTGTTGCTGATGCTACATCGAAGTCAACAAACTCAGGGTCATAGCCTGGATAATCGGAATACGTCCATAGATTTACCCCTTGCGCATAAACTCTAGCCTTTACTAAGCGGAGGCGACTAATAAGAGTAGTGGGCAAATTATAGGAGACCGTCACTTGCTTGAGGCGGATAAAATCAGATTTTAAGTAAGTAGCACTTCCAAGAGTGACACCCGAACCACGCAATTCCGTTCCCCCCGTGTATGGCCTGGGAATTTGTGTTATCTGGCCTGGGGTCGTCCACCGTGCGTCAGCTGTTTCTTGCAAGGCATTCAATGTTAACCGTGTTCCATTCTCACGCAAGAAATTGTACTGGGCATCAATTACCGTGCGCCCATATTCGTAGTTGAAGAATGCTTCAACAGAAATTCCTTTATAAGAAAATGTATTGGTCAACCCTCCGTAGCTTCTTGCTTGGCGAGAACCAAAGGTTCTCCTATCTGCCGCTGTTGGTAAATAAGTTATGTTATTGTTAATGTCGTACCACGCTGGGCGACATGTAGCTGGATTCACCCCAGCATATTGCTGTGCAAAGAAAGTGCTAATTGGGTAGCCCACACGGATGGTAGGGTTACCCGGCAGTTCTTGAAGATCATCAAACAATTTATTAACATAATTTCTGTTAAACGAATAATTGAAATCCGTTCTCCAAGAAAATCCATTCCAATCTAAGTTTACAGTTCTCAATTCAAACTCAATGCCTTGATTGATAACTTCGCCTACATTGTCAGCGTACGAATCATAGCCGCTCACCCAAGGAGTAGGCCTGAAAAGCAAGAGGTCTTTTGATGTTCTGCGGTATGCATCCACGGTTAATTCTACCCTGCTATCAAAAAGGGCGACATCCAATCCTGCATTCACTGTTTGGTTAGTCTCCCAGCTAAATTTAGGGTTAGCCAAACCGGAAGGACGTATACCCGGAGTACCGTTATAGTTTACATTAGTCCCTCCCGTATAAAGGGCGCGCGCTGCGAAATCTCCAATGTCATCGTTACCTGTTTCACCGTAAGAAATCCTCAGTTTTAGATCGGTGAGGAAGTTCACATTCTTTAAGAAATCTTCTTCTTTGGCAATCCAAGCCGCTGAAACCGATTTAAAAAGCCCATATCTGTTTTCGGTTCCAAAACGAGAAGATCCATCCCGTCTGGCTGTGAATGTGGCGGTGTATTTTTTCTTGAAATCGTATGTTAGCTGCGCAAACCCGCTTACCCTAGCGAAACCTGACCAGTTTCCGTCTACAGTTTCAACCACTGCGCCAGCATTTATATAACGGTATTGAAAAGTAGGGAATCCAGTTTTGGAGGCTACAAAAGATTGAAAAGTTTCCGTACGGTACTCAACTCCAGCAAGCGCGCTGAAATTATGAGTGTTGTCGATGCTTTTCGAATAGTTAAGCGTTTGAGTGGTAATAAAGTTTGAGTTTGTGAAATTCTGTTGTGAACTTCTACCATTCACGCCCACTCCATCAGGAGTACGAGGGTCGCGGTATTGCTCGCCCGCAACGGAACGATAATCAAGACCAAATAGAGACTTGAAGTACAACCCCTTCATTATGTCATAAGTAAAGGTCATGCTTCCCACCACTTGGTTACTTTTAGAATACCCAGTATTAAAAGCATTTACTTGAACAACGTTTTGCCCCAATACACCAGCGATGGCAGTATTGTAAGAACCGTCTTCGTTATAAATTGGGTTATGCGGCAACACGGCAGAAGAAGAGAAAGCGGGTGAACCTAGGAATGAACCAGAAACTGCAAATGGAACATTTTGGTTGAAAGATGAAAGATTAACAGAGGTAGCCAACTTTAATTTTGGAGATAGCGTATTAGTTAAATCCACTTTCACAGTTCCCCTTTTAAAATCCACAGGAGCCAGAATAGAAGTTTGGTCGTTATAAGAACCTGAGATATAATACTTATTCTTATCATCACCACCTGAAAAAGAAAGCTCATAATTGCTCACTTTTCCATTTTTAAAAACTTCTTTTTGCCAATCATAAGTAGGCAAGCCTGCAGCTACATCGTATAGTTGTTGCACTGTGCGAGTAGCAAAATCTGATGGTCGTCTTCCCATATCATTTAATGTATTGGCTACTGCATTAATTTCTGTTTCACCAGCGTTCAACCTGGCTTCTTTGCGTACATTGAACCAATCTTGGGAGCTAGTTACTTTGAGAAGTTTAAGCGGTTGGCTAGAACCTGTGTAATAAGAGAAATTCAACGCTGGTTTTCCCGATTTTCCTTTCTTTGTTGTAATAATTACAACACCATTAGCTGCTTGTGCACCATAGATAGCAGCTGAGGCCGCATCTTTCAACACCTCCATCGAGGCAATGTCGTTAGGATTTAAAAAGGAAAGCGGATTGGCCTGCGTTGCAGTTGCGTCATTTCGTGAGTTTACTTGAACCCCATCAACAATATACAAAGGAGCGTTACCAGCCGAAATTGAACCGGTACCTCTAATGCGAATGGTTACTCCACCGCCTGGGATACCATTATTGGAAAGTACTTGCACCCCAGCTGCCCTTCCCTGCAATGCCCTGTCAAAACTTTGAACAGGCAAGTTTTCAATTGCCGAACCCTTTACAGAAGATATCGCTCCTGAAATGGTTCTTTTTTCTGCAGAACCATAGCCGGTCACCACAATTTCAGATAACTGAGTAATGTCAGTCTCTAATTGAACGTCAATGGTACTCTTGGTGCCTACAGCGACTTCATTTGACAGGAAGCCCAAAAAGGAATAGGCTAAAGTCACTCCTTCAGGAACAGACAATTTGTAATTACCATTAATATCAGTGGCAGTTCCCGTCCCGGTGCCTTTGATCACCACGTTTACTCCCGGCAATGCCGTTCCGTCTTCTGTGGAAGTTACCTTCCCCGAGACCACCCGTTCCTGCGCCCATGCGACATTGCAAAGAAGCAACAGCATGACTAGGAACTTACCCAGTAAATTTTTCTTCATAGTAAGTTTGTTTTGTTAATTAGTCACTCCTTAAAAAGCCCAATGGGATTAGTTTTTGAATAAAATCGATCGAATTGAGTTGAAACAATCTGCAAGAAAGTCGGGTTTTATCTTTAAAACCTTGCAGATTTTTTATGCTT
>JBIKRT010000039.1:0-39270 GCA_044349005.1 Cyclobacteriaceae bacterium | reverse complement strand
AGCATCAACCTTATTGCTGACAAGTTGCTCTCCAGCAGAGCTTGATTCCTCTTCAGGCTGACGCGCTAATTTTAACAAATTATCGCATCAAAGTCACCAACTATTTTTCAGTACATTACCAAAAAATCACGGCTTAAACTCCCAAACGGAAACCTTTCCCGCATTGCCAACTAAGATTACTTTTTCGTCTGTTGCCAACGCGAATGAGATGTCGCTCCCAATTTCAATGTTGTGCTGCTGTTTGGTATAAAGGTTGTAGAATTTAAGCTTGTTTTCCTCCAGATAGTAAAGTTCTTCGCCCATAAAGCCGAAGTTATTAATCCGAACTGAGGAAATCGATTCAATCAATTTTCCTGAAATGCTTACAATTTTTATTCCTGCTCTTTTATCTAACAAGAAAAGTAAATTTTGATATTCACGCACATACACTAAATTTGGCGACTGCTGTCCGTACAACTTCTTTAAATCAATTTCTAAACTTATTGTCTCATTTGTAATATTAATCTTTTTTAGCGAATGATCGGCTTTATCGTAGAGCCAATAGTTGCTGTTGTTGTTGCCAGCACAAGCCAACCAAGGCTCAATGGCTAGCGAAGGATCAATAGATTTTTTATTGATAGGCTGAAGCTCTTTATCTAAAAATAGAATCGTTTGGTTATTTCTTTCATAAACAAAAACGTTTAGTGGATTCCAAGGGTGAAGTGAAGTGATGGAATCGCTCGCTGGTTTGAGGGCGTACAAATAGTTGCCGCCCGTGTCGTATTTTTTGATTGACTGATTTTTAAATTGTAGATAAAAATCCCCGAGCCTATCAATGGCAACGTTGGAAATGTTTTTTTCGGTGAATTCATTTAGTTTTTTGCCTAACTGACCGAATAAATTCAGGTATGCCAACAGAAGAAGGATGGTTGAGATTAACGTTTTCATTTGTTATTTGAAAATGTTTTCAATGCAACTGCTTGCCCATCAAACTCAGCGTAAGTAGTAAAATTAATCCATTCACCCAAGTTAACATAGCGACTGCTGTCCGATACTTTTAGATCTAGCGGTAAGTGACGATGCCCGAAGATATAATAATCGCGATGCTTCATTTTTTCTTGCTCTTTACAATAGGTTAAAAGAAACTCATTTTCATCGTTCGTGAATTTTTCTCCATTTTTTGTGTTGCTAATGCGGCTTTGCCTGCTCCAGTATTTAGCAACGCTTATGCCAAGATTTGGGTGAATACGTGCAAATAACCATTGGCATGCTTTGCTGTAAAAGAACTTTTTTTGAATTTTATACAAATTGTCGCCAGGGCCAAGGCCATCTCCATGACCGACCAAAAATTTAACATTGTTAACTTCAAATTCAATGGGTTCGCGATACACGGGAATGTTTAATTCATTTGTGAAGTAATCGAACATCCACATGTCATGGTTTCCAGTAAAGAAAATGATGGGTATTCCACTGTCGGTTAATTCTGCCAGCTTTCCTTGGAAGCGTATAAAACCTTTTGGAATGGCCTGTTTATACTCAAACCAAAAGTCAAAAATGTCACCTAACAAGTAGATCGCGTGAGCATCGCGCTTAATTGAATCTAGCCAGCTAATGATCAATTTTTCTCTTTGCAAACTACTTTCTGCATCGGGCACACCTAAATGAAAATCGGACGCGAAATAGACTTTTTTTCCCGATGGTAATTGAAAAGTGTCTTCCATTCTAAATGCCATTCCGTTTTTAATTTCCTGCAAAGTTAAAAATTAGCGTAAACAAAAAAGGTTGCCAATCTTTCGAACTGGCAACCTAAACTTTCATGACTTAAGGCTTGTATTTTACTTTGCTGCTTCCTCTTCTGGCTTAGGTTCAACAAGTGTTGCAGCCTCCGTTTCTTTTTCCACGTTGGTAGAGTCAACTTGACCGTTTGTATATTTTTGATACGTTGTTTCGGCCGCGAATGGTCTCTTACCTATTAGTCTTTCTAGATCAGATTGGAAAAGGATTTCCTTTTCTAAAAGCTCTTTTGCGATCAGTTCTAAATGCTCGCGGTGTTTCTCTAGCAGGCTCTTCGTGCGGTCGTACGCTTGGTCAATTATTTTCTTTACCTCTTTATCAATTCTTTCAGAAGTAGCTTCCGAATAGGGCTTATTGAACGCATAATCATTCTGCTTACTATCGTAGAAAGACATATTTCCAATCTCTTTATTCATGCCATAAACGGTTACCATGCTGTAAGCCATTTTTGTAATCCGTTCAAGATCGCTTAGGGCGCCTGTAGAAATTTTATTGAACACAATTTCTTCGGCAGCTCTTCCGCCAAAGGTCATGCACATTTCGTCCATCAATTGCTCGGTTTGATACAAGAATTGTTCTTTTGGTAAATATTGTGCATAGCCTAACGCAGCGATGCCGCGCGGAACAATGCTTACTTTCACCAAGGGATCAGCATGCTCTAGAAACCAACCTGCTACGGCATGACCAGCTTCGTGATAGGCAACAATTTTCTTCTCTTCAGGAGAAATAATTTTTGTCTTTTTTTCTAGCCCCCCGATAACACGGTCAATGGCATCTTGAAAATCAAGCATGTCAACTTCTTTCTTGTCTTTACGAGCGGCTATCAACGCGGCTTCATTACACACATTGGCAATTTCTGCTCCCGCAAAGCCAGGTGTTTGAGCTGCTAGTTTTTTAGTGTCAACATCTTTTGAAATTTTGACAGGCTTTAAATGAACTTTGAAGATATGTTCGCGCCCAGCAATATCTGGTTTGTCAATGCTTATTTGTCTATCGAAACGACCTGGACGCATCAAAGCCGAGTCTAGCACATCTGGGCGGTTTGTTGCAGCCAAAATAATTACTCCACTATCGGTAGCAAAGCCATCCATTTCAACCAAAAGCGAGTTAAGGGTGTTTTCTCTTTCGTCATTTGAACCAGGCATTTGACCACGTCCGCGGGAGCGGCCAATGGCGTCAATCTCATCAATAAAGACAATACACGGAGCTTTTTCTTTTGCCTGCTTAAACAAGTCGCGCACACGTGCCGCGCCAACTCCTACAAACATTTCTACGAAATCTGAACCTGATAAAGAGAAGAAGGGTACGCCAGCTTCGCCCGCAACGGCCTTGGCCAACAACGTTTTACCAGTGCCTGGAGGGCCAACTAATAAAGCACCTTTCGGGATTTTTCCTCCCAGTTTAGTGAACTTTGCAGGTGTTTTTAAGAAGTCGACAATTTCTTTTACCTCTTCCTTAGCCTCGTCTAAACCAGCCACATCTTGGAAGGTGATTTTTACTTTATTTTCAGCATCAAACAACGCTGCTTTTGATTTCCCAATGTTGAAAATCTGCCCGCCAGGGCCAGCAGAGCCAGTCATTCTGCGCATCAGCATCCAGAAGCCAAAGATTAATAAGAAGGTGATGCCCCAGTAAAACAATTGGCCAGATACATCAGCACGTTCTTCAAATTGTAAGTCAATGCGTTGATCTTTAGGAAGCCGGTCGTTTATATCTTTAAAGTTCTCTTCAAACTTATCTTGAGAGCCAAAGCGCATCTTAAAATGTGGTCCATTAGCATTTAAACTAAGTACTCCTTTGTTTTTTTCCAATTCGTTTTTGTAACTCGAATTTTGTAAAGCCTCTGGGCGAAGCGTAAGTTCTACCTGCTTTAAATTCGTTACCACCACTACCTTTTTTAAATCCTGATTTTGAAGCATCGATTCGAAGCGACTAGACTGAATTTCGGTCAACTCGGTAGATCCTAAAAACTGAGTAACAAGCAAAATTACACCCACCAAGGCTAGAATAATCCATACTTGAAAGTTGCCTTTTGGTGCTTTCAGATTGGGTAGCTTATTTTCTTTTCTTTCTTTGTCCATGTGTTAAAATTTCAATTCAATAACGTACTAACTGTGTTTAAGTTCCTTTAATCTTCTATCTCGGTGATTTCTGCATCTCCCCAAAGTTTCTCTAGTGCGTAGAATTCTCGCTTGTCTTTTTTGAAAACGTGCGCAACCACTGTGATATAGTCGAGCAACATCCATTCTTTATTGTTTTTTCCTTCGGTATGCCAAGGGTTTTCTTTTATCGATTTGGAAACCGTATCGTCAATTGAGTCAGAAATGGCATCTAATTGCTTGTCGGAGTTACCAGAACAAATCACAAAGAAATCGGCTATTGCGTTTTTAACTTGCCTTAGATCCATCACCACAATGTCCGTGGCCTTCTTTTCTTGCATGCCCTTTACCACTGCTTTGCAAAGTTTTTCAGAGTCTGCACCTTTCTTCTTTTTCGCCATTAACTAATTTCGTTGTTTTGGAATTGAAAGAGCAAAGCTAACCAAAAATACATTGTATAAAATCCCTGCCAATACCCTGTTCATGGGTAGAAACCTCGTTTATGTGCCAGTGTGTCACTCTACCAACACGCTGGCGACCGACTTATGCAACAAAACGCCACTATTGGAGGGTACATTGGTTATTACCGACCATCAGCAGGCAGGGAAAGGTCAGCGCGGAAATAAATGGCAAGCCGTGCCCAAGCAGAATTTTACTTTTTCGTTCATTTTGAAACCTACATTCTTGGCAATCAGCAACCAGTTTATCTTAAATCAATGTATCTCACTTGGGATTGCTGATTTCATAACTGAACTCCTATCCCAGGAAGTAAAAATCAAGTGGCCAAACGATATTTTGATTCAAGAAAAGAAAGTATGCGGCATATTGATCGAAAATACCCTGAATGGTGAGCAAATTCAACAAAGTGTCATCGGAATTGGATTAAATGTTAATCAACGACAGTTTGAATCTCGGCAGGCAACTTCTCTCGCATTGATTTCAAAAAGGGATTATTTGCTTTCAGCCATTTTAGATCGGTTGCTCGAGTATCTGGAAGTGAGGTATCTACAACTTAAGAGAGGAGAATTTGAAGCTATTCAAACTGATTACTTGAGCCGACTTTACAGAATAAACGAGGCGCATCAGTATCAAGCAGCGTCAAGGCAATTTGAGGGAACTATTACTGGTGTAGATGCCAGAGGCAGACTAAAAATTAAAACTGACGAAGAACAGGTTTTTGACGTGAAGGAAGTAACCTTTATTTATTAATCTTGGTCGCCAACCTAGACACCAATAACCACTTACCTTTTTCTTTAATATAGCCTTCGTTAAAAATTAGTTCGGTTGAAAAAGGGGTACCGTTTGTCTCGCCAGAAATCTTTATCATTCCGTTGACGATGGCTGTCTGGGAGAATATTTGTGTATTTTGAGTAGAAATTTCGGCCGATTTCATTACTAATTTCCCTGATTTGAGGTCCTCAATAAATTCCTTTTTATTTTGACTCCAACCGTTTGAGTGAATATAGGTAACCCGCTCGTGCAAAAGGGATTCCAATGAATCATAATTTTTTTTGATCATCCAAACCCATTTTTTGGCCGACAAATCCATTACTCTCTCTTCATCAGTTACTTTTTGGCTGAAGGATGTTAATGAGATGCAAGAGCAGATGAAAATGAAAAAAAATAATTTCATTATTAAAAATTTGAGCGTAAAGTTGAGTTTAATTTTTCCCGCAAGAATGTAAATCAAAAGAGTTTAACTTCACAAGTAAGATTTCCAAGGAAATAGTTTTTTTTTTCAAAGATTTCCTTTCTTCATTTCGTCTACAGCAAAGTTCGCAGCCCTGGCGGTGAGTGCCATGAATGTAAGGGAAGGATTTTGATTGCCAACAGAAGTCATACAAGCTCCATCGGTGACAAATACATTTTTGCAGCTATGAAATTGATTCCACTTATTTAACAGCGATGTTTTAGGATCGTTGCCCATTCGCACTCCGCCCATTTCATGGATATCTAACCCAGGTGCTTGTTTAGTATTAATTGTTTGAATATTCTTTAATCCGGCCTTTTCAAGCATTTCTGAACCCTGTATCAAAAAATCATTCATTAGTTTTTGATCATTATCATCATAATCTACCGAAGTGATCAATTGAGGGATTCCCCACGCGTCTTTTTCGTTGTTGCTTAAGCGCACATGGTTTGCCTTTTTAGGGATTGTTTCGCCTTGCATCTGAACAGCAACGTGCCATTGTCCGGGTTTGGTCAATTCATTTTTTAGTGGTGCTCCGAAGTTTTCAGAACTGCGACCCCACCCATCGCGGTAAGCGCTAAAGGCAACCATGTATCCGCGCAAGAAATCAGTCTGCTGTTTATAAACATTTCTGAATGAAGGCATGAATGCTGATGTCGGCCTTCTGCCGGTATAGTACTGGTCTTCAAAACCATCGTAATCAGCATAAATGTTTCCAAGGTAATTGTGAAACGCAATATGTGTTCCTAACAAGCCATTATCGTTTCCAAACCCTTGCGGAAATCTATTTGACGTAGAGTTTAGCAATAGAAGGTTTGTATTTAAGCAAGCGGCATTTACGAAGATTACCTTAGCGTAGAACTCAACCATCTCTTTGCTCTCCGTGTCAATCACCCGAACGCCAGTTGCTTTTCCTTTTTTCTCGTCATAGATGATTGAGTGCACAACAGATTGTGGTCGCAACGTAAGGTTACCCGTTTTCTTAGCCCAAGGGAGAGTAGAGGAGTTGGAGCTAAAATAACCGCCAAACGGACAACCCCGCTCGCATAAGGAACGCGCCTGGCATTGCCCCCGACCTTGCTTTAAATGAATTTCGTTGGGTTGGGTGAGATGAGCGCAGCGACCGATAATTACTTGACGATCTTTGTATTCTTCTTTAATGCGATGTTGGATATGTTTTTCTAAACAATTTAACTCCCAAGCAGGCAAAACTTCACTATCAGGTAGGTTGTCAATTCCGTCCCTATTGCCGCTTATGCCAGCAAACTTTTCGACATGCGAATACCAAGGGGCCAGGTCTGGATATCGGATTGGCCAATCCACCGCGAAGCCATCGCGCGCAGGTGCTTCAAACTCATAGTTGCTCCAGCGTTGAGTCTGTCGTGCCCATAAAAGTGATTTGCCGCCCTCTTGATAACCGCGGATCCAATCGAACGGTTTTTCTTGTATGTAAGGATGCTCATTGTCTTTCACAAAAAAGTGTTGTGTAGCTTCGCCAAAAGCATAGCATTTATCGGCTATTGGGTTTTTATTTTTTATTTCTTCGGTTAACAACCCCCGATGCTCAAAGTCCCATGGGTTTTTGGTGGCGGTGGGATAGTCTTTTAGGTGCGTCACGGCTTTGCCCCTTTCCAAGAGCAACGTTTTTAGCCCGTTATCACAAAACTCCTTTGCCGCCCAACCTCCGCTAATTCCGGAGCCAATTACAATCGTTTCGTAAGTATTTTTTTCAGTGGCGTCTCCTACTAAATTCATAAGTTCAGATTTTGAAATAGTAAGGTAATGATGTTTTTAAAATAGAACGAATGTTGTTAATGTTTTTATAACTTGTATTGCTAAATTTTTTTTATGAAAAATATTCTTATATCGATAATCACCTTCCTTATCATCACTTCGTGTGGGCAAATGAAATATGAGTTCGTAATTCACAACGCCAAAGTGATTAGTGATGGTATCGAGGCAAACACCGAGCACGACATTGCCATACAGGCCGATACGATTGCCGTCATTGCCGCCTCCGGCTCTTTGAAAGGATTGGAAGAGTTGGATGCAAAAGGTCTTGTACTGTCACCCGGCTTTATCGATACGCACAGTCATCATGATCGAGCTATAAAAAAATCGCCCTCAGTGCTCGCTGCGGTAAGCCAAGGAATAACAACCATTGTAGTTGGACAGGATGGCGGCTCAGATATTCCACTGAAAAAGTTTTTTGAATCCTTTAAAGACAGTGCTGTTGCTGTGAACATTGCTTCCTATAGTGGACATAATTCAATCCGTTACCAAGTAATGGGAGAGGATTACAAACGCAAAGCAACGCAAAAAGAGATCGACAGTATGGTAATCCTATTAAATGTAGATATGAAGGCAGGGGCATTAGGTTTTTCCACTGGGTTGGAATATGACCCTGGTATTTATTCAACTAAAGATGAAGTAATGCAGCTTACAAAAGTGCTTACGCAATATAAGGGTCGGTACATCAGTCACTTGAGAAGTGAAGATCGTTATTTCTGGGATGCACTGAATGAGATTATCACGCTCGGCCGTGAAACGAAAGTGCCCGTTCAAATAAGTCATTTTAAACTAGCCATGCGAGGCCTTTGGGGAAAGACCGACAGTGCATTACAAATACTGGACGCGGCACGGAAAGAAGGGATCAATATTACTGCCGATTTATATCCTTATACCTACTGGTCGTCTACCATTCGCGTGTTGTTTCCAAATCGAAATTTTAACGATGAAAAAGAAGCAGCTTATATCTTAAGGGAAGTGACAACCCCCGAGGGAATTATTTTTAGTAGTTACTCGCCAAATCCTGAATATGGAGGCAAGAACTTAGCGGAAGTGGCAAATCTGGAAAAGAAAACGCCTGAGAAAATGCTCATCCAACTTATTAAACGGCTGGACGAATGCGAAGCAAAAGGGGGTGAATGCAGCGGAAGTATCGTAGCCACAAGCATGGCCGAGCAAGATGTAAAGAAGTTGATGCAGTGGCCTTATACAAATATTTGCTCCGATGGGTCAAGTAGTGGCCGACATCCAAGGGGATATGGTGCATTTACCCGAGTGCTCGGGCACTATGTTCGGGAAGAGAAAACACTTAGTTTAGAAGATGCCATCTACAAAATGACGGCCTTGGGAGCCGACCAAATAGGTATTCCAAAAAGGGGAAGAATAAAAGTGGGCTACTATGCCGACCTGGTTTTGTTTGACCCTGCAGTTGTAAAAGATCAGGCGACTATCTCAAATGCACAACAGATTTCTACAGGTATTGCACACGTTTGGGTAAATGGCAAAGAAGTTTTTACAAATGGCAAAGCTACCGGAAACTTAAGTGGAAGGGTAATCTACAGGCAGTAATCATTTCTGTCCAAACACCTTCTTTAAAATATCTGTCGCTCTTGCGCCCGGATTGTCTCGGATATTCTTCTCTTCTTTGGCAATCATTGTAAACAAGCCTTCTATTGCTTTTTCAGTGGCGTACGCATTTAGGTCTGGATTGGCTTTGTCTACGAACGGAATCTTATTGTAAGTGCCTACAAGACCGCCATAATATTTTGTGGCTTCCACTTTGTCGAGTGATTTTTGCACCACAGGGCTAAACTTCGCTTTCAAATCGGTACTGGTGGTTCTTTTCAAAAATTGAGTGGCGGCATCTGGGTTGCCTTTCAAAATCGAAAGTGCATCGTCAAACGACATTTGTTTGATAGCGTTGATAAAAATAGGTTTAGCTTCTTTGGCGGCATCTTCCGCGCCTCGGTTTAGCGTGGTTATGAATTTATCTACATCGTTGCCCATTCCTAATTGCCTAAGTTTATCCTCAACACGTTTTGCATCGGCAGGAAAAGGAATTCTGATTTCTAGATTTTTGTTATATCCATCAACTTGAGAAACAACGTCCGAGCCTTTAGAAATACCTTGAGTGAGGGCTTCCTTTAAACCTTGAACAATTTCTTCATTTGAAAGTTTGCCTCCACCGTCAAGCACTTTTTTTGCTTTGCCCAATAGTTTATCAAATTGAGCAGATGCGCTAACGGTGACAACAAAAACTAGAAGCAGGGGAAGTACCGTTCTCAATTTCATAAATCAGTTTTAGAAGTTTAGTACTGCAAATGTAACGACTAAAGCCTTGCTAAATTGTAACAGAAAGACGTAATAATAAATAGTCTTGCTAGAGTGCTAAAATAATTGACTGCCTACCCAGCCAACATATCCTTATTGATTTCTGAAATGTTTTTGCAACCACTTAAACCCATCGTTAGCTCAAATTCTGCTAATAGATTCCGTAGCACATGATAAACCCCAGCCGATCCGGCAACAGCCAATCCATATACATAAGGCCGCCCAATGCAAACCGCATTTGCTCCAAGCGCCAAAGCTTTAAAAACATCTGCCCCACTGCGAAAGCCGCTATCTATTAATACGGGTAGCTGCGCGTTTATGCGCTCAACAATTGATGGCAATACCTCCAGCGTGCTAATCGAGCCATCCACTTGTCTGCCCCCGTGGTTTGAAACAATAATGCCGTCCATCCCATAGTCGATGGCTTTTTGTGCATCATCGGCATGAAGAATTCCTTTTAGCAAAATGGGAAGTTTTGTGTGCTGCCGCAGAAACGTTAAATCCTCCCAGGTAACGGCAGGATTGGAGTACATACTCACAAATTTACGCACCGCTTTAATCGGCCTGCCTGATTTTAATTTTGATACGAAACCATTGCCCGGATAATTGTTTACCATGGCGATTAATCCATTAACCGATTGCCAATTGATTTTTCTATTTATTTGTTCGGTAACTTCTGGTTCATCGAGCAAGCGCTGAAATACAGGATCAGAAGTATATTGAGCAATGCCTTTGCCTTCCATAAAGGGAAGATATCCGATTTCCAAATCGCGCGTGCGCCAACCCAGCATGGTGGTGTCGAGCGTGACTACGATGGCGCTGCACCCGCATTTCTCTGCCCGTTCCACAAAACTGACCACTAAATCGTTCGACTTGCTCCAGTACAACTGAAACCAGTGGGCGCTATCTCCGCTTGCCTGTGCGCACGCCTCCATGCTTTTTGAGGCTTGATTAGAATAAATGTAGGGCATGCCCAACTCTGCTGCGGCTTTGGCTACCGCTAGGTCGGCTTGCTCTTGAACCATTTCTAACACGCCTACTGGCGAAAGTAATAGTGGCGAAGAAAGTTTTTTCCCGAAGAGTGTTATGCTCATATCACGAACACTCACATCGCGCAACATGCGGGGCACAATCTTATATTTTGCAAAAGCATCGCGGTTCGCTCGCATGGTTGACCCCGTACCAGCACCACCAGAAATGTAAGCATACGCTTCGGGGGACATCGCTGTTTTTGCCGTTTGCTCCAATTTCTCAAAATCTACTTCGATGAGTGGCTTTGCCCCCGAAAATCCGTTCACATAAATGTTTTTTTGCCAATCGGTACCCGATAAGTTGTTCATCGCTGAGGTCTTTAGTGCATTAAAGTACCTTAAGTTGACTATCATTCCAAAACAAGACGGGCGTATCAAAAACTTCGGCAACTATCGTAAATCAATAGCAACTTAAAATTTTGTCCTTCAAGACCCGTTAAGGGTCTTTTTTTTGACTTTATTCTGATGCCAGAACCCGGTTTTTATACTTACTTCAAAAAAGTTATCAACATTTTATAAACAACAAAAGTTAAACCTTTTTTAACTTTTTATTTGCAATTCACTGATAAACAAGTATCTACTGATGCTACTGTTAGCTAACGGTGTAAGTGTTTTTTGAATCTACTATTGCTACTATTTTTTAGGTGTCAATATTTATACTATATTTGCATTAGGTTGACTTTAAATAAAAAACCTCTGTTAGAGCAGAGGTTTTTTAAAAGTCGATCGTTGTCCGTGTGGCCGATGGTTAGGTACCGCTCCTTGCAAGATTGGGTAACCTGGTTCGATTCCAGGCACGGACTCTGATTTTTTTGATTGTTAGTCGCCTGCGAAGGTAGCTACAATTTGAATATTTTACAAATGTAGTTATGGAAAATTTAACCGATTTCGATAAGCAAATTCTGCTTGAGCAATTGAGGCAAGGTTTAAAAAATCTTGAGCAAGAACTCATTGACCTTGATGTCCTAAAACTTGAAATAAATAAGAAAATAGAAGGGGTAATGAACTTGATTTTTAAAATTGAAAATCAAGAAACAAAAGAGAATACAGGTAAGAGAACATCTTTGTTAAAAGGCCAAGATTTTACTTGGAAAACTATTAGCATAGAAATATTAAAGGATAAAAGGCGATTGTTTACCACAGATGAAATATACTCTGAGTTCATAATCATTAAGCCTGAATTTTCTGATCACGATAAAAAAAGGAATATACAAGCTAGCTTTTCATCTGCTTTGGCACAACTGGCGGAATCAAAAGAGATGGTTAAAATAGACAGAAAATATGGGAAAGGAAATTATTGGGCTTTACCAGATTGGTTTGGCTTAAGTGGATCTCCTCTTCCTGAATTTACAGAACAATTCGAAAGACTTCAAATTGCGGATTTTAAATATAAACACCACAAAGATTTTATCGCTGATGATTACTTCGAATTAAGACCATAAAAGTAAAGGGACATTTTAAGTCCCCTGAAAGATTGTTAGCAAAACGATTACAGTTGAAAATCTACCCAACGTGAACTAAGGAAGTGTTGCCTGCCTCATAATTAGAAGGGCTTAAAAAAAAGAAATGAATAAGCCCCTTAAGAATAGTTTTTTCAACCTTCTACCAACTCGCATATAGTTGCCAAAACTTCTATTTGGTGGGTTTGGTAAGTCAGGGTAGATTTGCAGCCTAATTGACAAACATGAAGACTATTCTTGCAGAATTGCTCACAATAGGGGATGAGATTTTATACGGCCAGATTGTGGATACCAATTCGCAGTGGATGAGTGTGGAGTTAGATAAAGTGGGGATAAAGGTCATCCGCAAAACAACAGTGGGCGATCAAGAAGACGAAATACTTGCCGCTTTCGCGGAAGCGGAGCACAAAGCAGACATTATTTTAATTACGGGCGGCCTAGGGCCTACGAGCGATGATTTAACAAAGCCGTTGCTTGCCAAATATTTTAATTGTGATTTGCAGATCAATGAAGAGGCATTGGCGGAGGTGACAGAGTTTTTTGTAAGCCGCGGAAGAGAACTTACTGAGATGAACAGACAACAGGCGGCTTTGCCAACAGCGTGTAGTAAGATTACCAATCCCATCGGCACAGCACCCGGCATGTGGTTCGAGAAAAAAGGAAAGGTATTTATGTCGATGCCGGGGGTACCGCACGAGATGAAAAAGATGATGACCGAACGGGTAATCCCCAAGTTGTTAGAAACGTTCAAAATGCCCGTAATTGTTCATCAATTAGTGCGGACAGTAGGAATAGGCGAATCATTTTTGGCAGAGAAAATTTCGAATTGGGAAAAGGCCTTACCTCCGAGCATAAAACTGGCCTATTTGCCCAGCTTAGGCGAAGTAAAGTTAAGGCTCACTGCTTTTGGAGATGACAAAGGCCAATTACGGTCAATGATTGACCACCAAGTAGAGTTACTGAAGCCTATCGCAGGTGAATATATTTATGGTTTAGGCGAAGAGGGTTTAGAAATTGCTATCGGTAAACTGCTGAAACAAAAAGGACTGACGTTGGCTGTTGCCGAAAGCTGCACGGGTGGATATTTATCACATTTGATAACCAGCGTGCCCGGGAGCTCCGATTATTTCTTGGGAAGCATCATTCCTTATGGTTATGAAATTAAAATGCGCCAATTGGGTGTTAAGCCCGAAATATTAGAACAGAATGGTGCGGTGAGCGAACCCACCATTATTGAAATGGCCAACCTTGTTCGGGCAAAATTTAATACCAGCATTGGCGTGGCCACCAGTGGCATTGCAGGGCCAGGTGGCGCAACACCCGATAAGCCCGTTGGCACGGTCTGGATAGCCTATTCTGATAAGCACCACACCGTCACAAAAAAATTGCAGCTTAGCAAAGACCGTATGATTAACATCAAATTATCGTCTGCAGCAGTATTAAATTTGATCAGACTTAATTTACCCAACTCGTAATTTTCTAACTAATACAATCATGACTTTTCAATTTCCACCCCAATCCAACAAAGAGGAAATTTTCAAGACGATCGAAGGGCAGCTCGTTGAGGCCAACTTAGGCATAGTTGCTTCTGATAAAACGCGCCCTTGGGGCGGCTTCTTTGTGATCAATGAAAATCAAACGGAAGCGTTTATTAAGTTATTTTTCCCCGAGTTAAAGCTGGCAGACATTAAGCTGGGTAATAAACTAAGCCCGAAGATTTTGATTGTGGAAAAGAACAAGCGCTTGTCATGGCAATATCACCACAGAAGAGCTGAGCTTTGGAAGTTATCGGGTGGAACTGCTGGAATTGTAACGAGCGAAACAGATGTTGAAGGATCGGTTCAATCATTAGTGTTGGGTTCAATTGTAAAACTCAAGCAAGGTCAGCGTCATAGACTAATTGGTTTAGATGGTTGGGGAATTATTGCCGAAATCTGGCAACATACAGATGACAATCACCCATCGGACGAAAATGATATTGTGCGTGTGCAGGATGATTTTGGAAGATAAAAGAAGACCAAAATTAGTATCTTCGAGTTATGGAAGTACGCGAGCCAATCACCGTTTACAATAAGCCAAGATTAACCGAGGAAGAGTACCTTGAGTTTGAAAAAAAATCGCTTGAAAAACACGAGTATTTTCAAGGCGAGGTGTTTGCCATGGCGGGGGCTGGAACAGACCATAACATTATTTTTTCTAATGTATTCGGTGAGTTATGTATCAGCTTAAAAGGTAAGCCTTGCAGACCTTTTGGCAGCGATATGCGGGTCTATATACCAGAAAATACGTTGTACACCTATCCGGATATTTCCATTTTCTGCAATGGCATAAACCATTCAGCAAAGGATGAGGACACGCTCATTTCGCCATCCGTTATCATTGAAATACTTTCGCCTTCCACCAAAAATTATGACATGGGCGGAAAATTTATGCTGTATCGAGACATACCTACCTTGAAGGAATATGTGACGATTGACTCAGCTTCTTTTCGCGTTCAAGTTTTTGCTGTTAATCAACAAAATCATTGGGAGCTAACTGAATGTAAGTCAATACAAGATTCGCTTTTTATCCCATCCCTTGAAATAAAATTGCCCTTAAAAGAGGTTTATGAAGAAGTCGAATTTACTTGAATTGTCCCAGTAGTGCGGCATACTAAAAATACTAACTTTGTCTATTGAATCAATTTAATCATGGCGAAAGTAGAGATGGTTATGCCCAAAATGGGCGAAAGTATAATCGAAGCAACGATCTTAAAATGGCTTAAAAAACCAGGCGATAAGATTGAGCATGAAGAATCCATTTTAGAAGTTGCCACTGATAAAGTGGATACTGAAGTTCCTTCGCTATATGCGGGAGTGCTCCAAGAGATATTGTTTAAAGAAGGAGATGTGGTAAAGGTGGGGGCGCCCATCGCCATCATTGAGTCTGAAGCAGCCCAACAAACGCTATCGAAAGCGGTGGCTAGTCAACCCACGGAAGTAGCAAAACCAACTATACTTACTGAATCTAAAGCGGAATTCGTTCAACCTGTTGTTGACGCGGTAGATTATAAATCGGCCAAACGTTTTTATTCCCCTTTGGTGAAGATGATTGCCAAAGAAGAAAATATTTCGATTGTTGAATTAGAGTCCGTAACAGGGTCGGGCTTAGACGGGCGCGTTACAAAAACCGATCTGCTTGCTCATATTGAATTAAGAAAATCAGGTGTGCTTGTTGACAAGGCAGTGAACCAATCCGCAGCTCCATTAGTTTCGGCATCGGTAATTGCATCTGACGAAATCATTCAAATGGATAGAATGCGCAAGATGATTGCCGAACGGATGGTAGATAGTAAACGCACATCTCCTCATGTTACTTCATTTGTGGAAGCTGATGTAACAAATATCGTTCTCTGGAGAAATAAGACGAAGAAGCATTTTGAACAACGAGAGGGAGAGTCGCTTACGTTTACCCCTATCTTTGTAGAGGCAGTAATGATGGCCATCAAAGACTTCCCGATGATAAACATCCAGGTGGATGGAGATAAAATTATCAAGAAAAAGGATATTAATATTGGCATTGCAGTGGCACTGCCTTCAGGTAACTTAATTGTGCCTGTTATAAAAAATGCTGACAAGTATAACCTACTAGGGCTGGCAAAAGTGGTGAATGACTTAGCAAAGCGTGCCCGCGAAAACAAACTTAAACCAGACGATCTTTCGGGAGGTACGTTCACCGTTTCGAATGTAGGCACTTTCGGTAATGTGATGGGAACGCCCATCATCATGCAACCTCAGGTTGCGATTCTCGCCATAGGTGCCATACAGAAAAAGCCAGCCGTTCTGGAAACGGTGTATGGAGATGTGATTGCTATCCGTCATAAAATGTTTTTATCTCATTCTTATGATCATCGCGTAGTAGATGGAGCATTGGGTGGCAGCTTTGTAAGACGCGTGGCCGATTACCTTGAGAAATTTGATTTAGAGAGACCGATTTAAAATAAATGACTAAACAAAAGACAAAATAACAACCTCTTTTGTTTTACATCTTTGTCTTGCTACTTATTACTTGCTACTTATTACTTAGATTATGAAATTCGGAACCAAAGCTATTCATGCTGGCGTTGAACCAGATCCTACTACCGGAGCTATCATGACTCCCATTTATCAGACTTCCACCTATGTGCAGGAATCGCCAGGCAAGCACAAGGGTTACGCGTATGCCCGTGGGGCCAACCCCACCCGCAATGCACTTCAAAAAAGTATTGCCGCTTTAGAAGATGGAAAATTCGGTTTGTGCTTCTCTTCGGGAATGGGCGCAACCGATGCGGTTATCAAATTATTGAATCCAGGTGATGAGGTGATCACCAGCAACGATTTATACGGTGGTTCGTACCGGATGTTTAAAAGAGTATTTGAAAGATTTGGTGTCAAGTTTCACTTTATTGATCTAACAGATTCTAAAAATATTCATCAATACTTAAACGCAAATACAAAATTGATGTGGTTGGAAACACCCTCCAATCCACTCATGCGAATTATTGACATTGCTGCTTGTTGCGAAGTCGCTAAAAAGCATAACATCATGGTAGCGGTTGATAACACGTTTGCTTCACCCTATTTGCAAAATCCGCTTGCGTTAGGAGCTGACATTGTCATGCATTCCGTTACAAAATACCTGGGCGGTCATTCCGATGTAATAATGGGCGCTCTTATAGTTAATGACGAAAAACTTTATAGTGACTTAGCTTTCATAGCAAACTCGTGTGGTGCCGTGCCTGGCCCACAAGATTCGTTCTTAGTGTTGCGAGGAATTAAAACGTTACATCTTAGAATGGAACGCCATTGTTTTAATGGAACGAAAGTGGCGGAATATCTAAAAGCGCATTCGAAGATCGGGAAAGTTTATTGGCCAGGTTTTAGCGATCATCCAAACCATGACATCGCGAAAAGGCAAATGCGCGATTTTGGTGGCATGATTTCGTTTACGTTAAAGAACGATACTGTCGAAAACGCCATTAAACTGATGGAGAGCGTAGAATTGTTTTCATTAGCAGAATCACTTGGTGGAGTGGAATCGCTTATCAATCATCCTGCGTCTATGACCCACGCAAGTATTCCAAAAGAAGAGAGGATAAAAAATGGATTAAGTGATTCACTGATCCGCTTGAGCGTGGGTGTAGAGGATATCGAAGACTTGCTCGCAGATTTAGATAACGCATTGGCAAAAGTTTAAATGAAATTAGTTGATTTAAGTCATACCATTGAAAATGGGCTAGTTACTTTTAAAGGATTACCAGCTCCGATTATTTGCGATTATTTAAGTCGTGAGGATTCGAAAAAGAATTACGAAGAAGGCACTTCGTTTCAGATTGGAAAAATTGAAATGGTTTCGAATACCGGAACCTACATTGATTGCCCTTTCCATCGTTATGAAAACGGAAAGGATTTATCGGAAGTTGGTTTGGAACGTTTTGTCGATTTAGAGGGCATTGTTATTCGAGCGGATTTTCGAGCGTCACTAGCTGTCAACATCGATCATTTCAAAGATAAAATTCTATATAACAAGGCTGTTCTTGTTCATACGGGATGGGATGAGTATTGGAACACCGAAAGGTATTACAACGATCACCCGTTTATCACAAAAGAGGCCGCTGAGTATTTGAAATCGGAAAAGGTCGTGTTGGTAGGAATCGATTCTCATAACATCGATGACACTCGCACCAAGAGCAGACCCGCTCACACCATTCTTTTGGCAAACGAAATTCTGATTGTAGAACATCTCTGCAATTTAGGGGCAATTCCTTACGATGGGTTTATGTTCACCGCAGCACCGCCTAAATTCAAAGGTGTTGGTACGTTTCCCGTAAGGGCAATGGCCAAAATCGCCTAGCGCTATTCTGCTTTCTTTTTGTTGTGTTTGGCTTTTCGAATACCTCTATTGGCTCGATTTTGTTTGCGATCTAACGTAGACTGTTCATCGGAAGTAACAACGCCATCGGCTTTGGCTCTGCGCTCTGTTCTTCTGATGTTACGTTGCTGGGCTTTGAGCTTTACGCGTTCCTCCTTTGAAATTTCTCCCGAATTTTTCCCTTGGCGAATTCGAGCACGTTGTGTTGTTTGGCGGGCATCTGTTTTTGGTGTTTCTTGCGCCATCACATTCGAACTAACAACGATGATGAGTGCTAGTACAAATTTTTTTTTCATATTCTTTATTTTTACTTAGAGTTCCCTTGATGAGAAAGGTTTAAATAGAAACTAAACAATTGGCAGCCTCACAATAAATTTGCTTCCCTTACCCACTTCGCTGATTAGTTCAATTTGGCCGTTTAGCCGGTCAACCAACGTTTTTACAATAGCTAGGCCTAGCCCATTTGAGCTTTCTCCAGCAGTCGGTCTGGCAGTTAGTTTTTTAAACTTTTGGTAAAGATTTTTCTTGTCAAACTCGTTAAATCCGGGACCTTCATCTTGCACGGAGACGCACAGTTCATGATTTTCTATCCATAGCGTAGCATTGACATGTGTATTTTTAGTTGAAAATTTCACTGCGTTTGAAATCAAATTATCTAAGATCCTGCTTACGTAGTCAGCGTCTGTGACAATTTCTTGCTCTACTTTATTTTCAATTGAAACGGCAACGTTTTTATTCAACCCTAAAATCGATAAAATAGCTGCTTTCGATTGGATAAAATCTTGAAACTTTACTGGTGATAAAACTGGTTTCAAATCAGATTCTTCCAGTGCCGTTACATCAAGTAGATCTGTGATCAGGTCAATTCCTGAAGTGGTTGTCTCTTTGACCAGTCTTAAATAGTTTAACTGAGCTTCGGATAAGCCACCCTCCATTTCGAGTATTCGCGAAAGCGCAAAAATCCTGTTCATAGGAGATTTCAGATCGTGAGCAACTATGCCCAAAAGCATATTTTTCTCATGATTTAAATCAGAAAGTTCAATATTCGTTTGGAAAAGACTCTCATTTTGTTTCTCGATTTCTTCCCGTTGTCGGATGATTTCTTGATTTTGAATTTCGAGTTTAAAATTGTCTCGCCTCCTTTTTTGACTAAATACCCAGAAGATAAAAGAGGAAACACCAATAATAATTGCCAAAATCAACAAAAAAACATTCTCATTTCTTTGTTTTAAAATCAATACTCGGTTTTGTTCTTGCTTCAATTTTAACAAGCGATTCTCCTTTTCTTTTTTTTCAAGTTCAACACTAAATTTGAGTTGATCTACTTGTCGCTTTAAATCGGTATTTTCAAGTTTTGTATTAAAAAAGTTGAATCTATTAGTATACTTTTCAAGAGCTAATTTGTTATCTTTTTTATTGTAATAATCCATTAAAAGGGATGCTGCATCGCGTTGAAACGTAGCCAGCCCAAAGCCCGAGGAATCTGATTCAATATCATTTAATATTACTAAGGCGTTGGCATAATTTTTTTTCAAGAGATGGTATCGTGCTATTAGCATGGAAGAGCGAAGAAATAGCTTAATATTTTTGCCTGTTTGGATGCTAGAAAGAACTTGGGTAGTAATTTGAAAGGCACTGTCCACACGATTTAACGCAAACAAATTTTCCGCGATTCCTAATTTGATTTCCGCCTTAGTAAGCTTATCATTTACTTGGCTTGCAACAGAGTCTGCCTGTCTTAATTTATCAAGCGAAGAATTAAAGTTGTTCATACTTTGATACAACAATCCTATTTCCATGTAGGCAGATGCAAGCGTTCGATTATCATTGAGTTGCTTTCTCAACTCTAATGCGCGCATAGACATTTCAAGAGCTTCGCCATTGTTTTTCTGGGATTTATAAATATTGGCAAGACTTCGATAGACGTAAGCCAAACCTCCTTTATCTTTCTTTTTTTCAAAGATTGCTTTCGATAAAATGAAGTTTTCATAGGCCTTACTAATATCGCCAATGTCATAGAAGGCTCTTCCTAAATTGTTATAGGAATGAGCCAATTGGATAGAATCGTTTTGTTGGCTAGAGATTTCAATAGACTGATAATAGTAATCAATAGCTTTCTTATAATCGCCTTTATTAGTGTAGGCTAAGCCAATAAAATTAACAGGCCTAGCGAGTCCCGATTTTATCTTTAATTTTTTACCAAGATCAAACGCTTGTTTACAGTATAAAAAAGTGCTGTCCTGCAAAGAATTACGGTACTCAAATCCAATAGAAGTTAAGATTTCAAACTTTTTTTCCAGAGTTTGTTTGGGTAACACTTTTTTTAGACTGTCAATGTATTTTAGGTTTTGAGAAAAACCCTGTTGACCAGACAAAATAAAAAGTGAGAGAGCGGTGATAGGAAGAACGATGATGCTTTTCAAGTTCATTCAAAGGCAAAGCTAGTTCAAAATAGCTTTAAAGGTGAGTTCGTAATGATAATTTAATCTTCCTCCACAAAATTTAAGTCGCGAGTATAAGTTTCATCTATGAACTTAAGCGCAATAAATCCAACTGCTATTGTAAAAAGGCCAACAGCCAACGCGCCATAAATTACTCCTACCTGGTCTCGCATGAATTTAAACATGAATGTAAGCGGCACCACTGTAAATCGAATGAAATTCGGAACTGTTGTAGCAACCGTAGATCGCAAATTAGTGCCAAATTGTTCTGCCGCGATAGTAACAAACATGGCCCAATAACCAATGCCTACGCCCATTACAAAACACGTAGTGTAAAAGAAAGGTCTAGTAAGCACTGGCATAAACAAGTACAAAAGCATGAATGCGATTGTCATTATTGTGAAAAGCAGGATAACTTTTTTTCGCGATCGCAACGCATTGCTGATAAAACCAGTAAGAATATCTCCCAGGGCGAGTCCTAAGTATGAATACATAATGGCGTCACCTGCCTTTACGGGATCTGCAATGCCTAGGGCTTTTGCGAATTCAGGACTGAACGTGATGAGTATACCAATCACAAACCAAATAGGAAGGCCAATGAAAATACAACCCAGGAATTTTGTGAGCCTTACTTTGTTATTCAGTAGTTGGAGAAAGTTCCCTCGCTGTACCTTCTTGTCCTTGAGTTTCAAAAAGACACCAGATTCAAAGATACTTACCCTGGCCAGCAGTAATAATAGCCCAAGTCCACCGCCAATAAAATAGGCAATCCGCCAATCAAAGGAACTTGCGATATAATTGGCAAGCACGGCTCCCATCAATCCGACTGCAGCTACCAAGGTAGTTCCGTATCCGCGCAAGCGAATAGGTAAAATTTCTGCCACTAATGTGATGCCCGCCCCTAATTCACCGGCCAAACCAATGCCCGCAATAAAACGCAAGGCAGCATATTGATCGACAGTAGTAACAAACCCATTTGCTATGTTCGCCACGGAATAAAGGAGAATAGAACCAAATAGAACAGAAAGCCTGCCTTTTTTATCACCCATAATACCCCAAACAAGCCCACCAATAAGTAAGCCCGCCATTTGCCAGCGGATAAGCGATTCGCCTTGATCCAGCATGTTGGCTTCATCAATGCCGAGCGACCTTAAACTTGAAACGCGCACAATTCCAAACAGCAGGAGGTCATAGATATCGACAAAATAACCAAGAGCGGCTACAATAACTGGGATACTAAAAAGGGGTCTGAAGCTTTTATCTTCCATTGTATTTTGACTAGATAATGATTATCAGATTCAATTGAAATTTCAGTTGCAATTTACTTAGCATGGAACGAAAATTTTTCACCTCCACGCAGCACAACACAACGCTGCTTTACTTTCTCGGCTTCTCCTATAAACACATTAACATCTGCGGTATTAAACGCGAATAAATCATAGTGGCAGGGAATCACGCAGCTTGCACCAATGGCTTTGCCAAGTTCAGCGGCTTCTTTGCAATCTAAGTTGCCAGCTACTTTTCGCTCGGGTTTGTTACCGTTAATCGGAAGAATGGCAACATCCACTTGAAAAGGTTTTAGAAGCTCTGCCATTCCATCAAACCATAAGGTATCACCACTGTGGTAGATTTTGTTTTCTCCAAATTCGATTACATACCCCATGAATTTACAGTTGCCATTTTGATCACGGTCAATTTCATTGTGTTTGGCTGGTATTCCACAAAATGTAAATTCATTTACTTCGACTGATCTTCCATCATTTAGCCCGATTGGAAAATTTAAGTCACATTTCACACGTTCAGTTACAAAGCTTCTATTCGCTTCGGGTATGATAAACTTGATTTCTTTGTTATTAGTGAGCAGTGGGATTAATGTTTCTGCATCCAAATGATCGGTGTGGTTATGACTGGAGGTAACAATTGAAATATGTTTCAATAGCTCAGGACTAACTACCAGCTCACTGATTCGCGTATGAGGCTTATCAGTACTAATATATTTCTTTGTTAATGAATCTGAAAGGTAGGGGTCGATTAATAGGCGCTTCCCGTTCCATTGCAAAAGATATCCGCTTTGACCCAGCCACCAAAGATGAACGGAAGTGTCGTCTTGCAGCAACGAATCCATTTCGTCTACTAGTTCCTGGCCTTTTTTAAACGCGGGGATCAACTTCATAAACCTTTCAAAGGGATTGACGAACGTTCCTGGCTCCGGCTACCATGTTGGCAAGTTTTTGTTTTGCCGCCCACCTGGCCGTTTGGCTTAAACCACAATCTGGCGCAACAGATAACTTTTCAGCGGGCACATATTGAAGACATTTTTTGATCCTTTCAACCACGTCTGCTACGGTTTCGATGTAATAGTTTTTTACGTCAATGATTCCAACAGCCACATTCATTTTTTCCGCAAAAGGTTTTAGCAATTCAATCTCAGCAAATTCTCTGTTTGCCATTTCAATGTGAATCTCATCTACCGTCATATCTAGAAAGTCAGGAAGCATAGGTTTTATACTTCTGTATCCTACTGGTCTTCCTTTAAAATTGCCAAAACATAAGTGCGTGCTTAGGTTACATTTTCCAACGATAGGCTTCACCGTGCGATTAAAAATATCAACAAAACGTTTTGTGTTTTCTTTATAAGCATAACAACTCATGCTTGGTTCGTCAACAGTAATTTCTGTGCAGCCGGCAGCGACTAAGGCTTCCAACTCTTTGCTGATGATGGGCAATAACGCCTCCGTGATTTCGTATCTATCTTTGTAGTGATTATTAGGCAATAGTCTTCCACTTAATGTATAAGGCCCGGGAACGCTTGCTTTCAAAGTTGGACCTGCTGGCGCTAATCTTTTGAGGCGTTGAAATTCTTTTACAGCGCCTAATCCGTGTGGTGCAAGCAACTCCCCCACAATATTGTTTTTCCCCCGTTGATCATGGGCGGGAGGGCCAAATTTTCTGGTTTCGGTTTCATTGTTTTCTATGCCCTTTATAAATCCGTAAAACGAAAGATTAAAATCAAGCCGAGTTTGTTCGCCATCGGTAATTACATCAAGCCCCGCAGTTGTTTGATCATGAATAGCTGCTATTACTGCATCTTCAATCATCTCTTCAATGTCGGCAGCACCAAATTGATTTAAATTTTTGACTCCAAACTCTAGCCATCCTGGAAAAGGATAGCTTCCGATAACGGTGGTTCTAATAGGTATCATATCGTCTTAGGTTTTTATTTTGACGTTGGTTTTACTTGCCTGTATTTTTAAAGAGTTCTGCCAAGCGATGAGCGTGCTCATCATAGGCCGCTTCAAAAAGTTCCGTTGCTTTTTCGCTTCCTACCACGCACCCGGCAGTTAATACTTTTGGAGGTTTGCCCGCATCGGTTAACATCTTGGCGACCTCCGCTTTGATGCTGTTGACAATAATTATTCCGCCAATTGTGGAACCAGGAGCCACAGGTGTTTCGAGGCCATCGATGTAAATCATTGCATCTCCGGCTGGAGCCCCGGTATCTAAAATGATATCAGCAAAGTCAGTTAGTTTCTTACCATCTGAGCGTTTGCTTGTGCTTTTTTCCAAATGTAATTGCGAAACCAAGGCGACTGTCTTAATACCTTTTTTTTGAAATCCTTCTGCCATTTCAATGGGCACTACGTTACATCCGCTTGACGAAATTATTAAGGCTGAATCAAGGTTACTTAATCCAAAATTGCGTAAAATTTTGTCAGCGAGGCCCGACACATTTTCCAAGTACATTGCTTGCCGCTGGCCGTTTGCGCCTACCACGTTGTTGTGGTAGGTGAGCGATAATTCAACAATGGGATTGAACCCTGGAAACGAGCCATATCTTGGCCACATTTCCTCTACCATTATTCTGCTATGCCCACTTCCAAACAGATGTACCATGCGGCCTGCTAAAATGCTATCGGCAAACCAGCGAGCTACTTGTTTTATCTCCGCTCTTTGCCGTCTTACCATCTCAACGATGGCAAGGCATTTGTCAGCGTAGTCATCGGTAAGGTTTTTTTGTTCGTTCATAGAAACTCGCTGTTAATATTTTAAAAGTACAATTATTTGGCAATAGCGCAATCCATAGCAAAGCAAGCGGCACCAATGGCACCAGCTAAATCTCCGTGTATTGCTTTAACAATTTTTGGCCGAATCCCACCCGGTTGCCATTCAAACTCGTTAAACCATTTATTCAAAGGCACAAATAAATCTTCGTTGGCCTCGGCAATACCTCCTCCAACAACAATTGTGTCAGGTGATATTAAATTGCTTGCAGAGGCAAGACCAATCGCCAATTTTCTGACTGAAGTCAGCCAAACTTCCTTTGCGAACGGGTCTCCATTTTTATGAGCGTTGAGAAGATCATAAGTTGACGAGAATTTACCGTTGCTTCTTTTTTCGATGGTACAGTTGCCAATACACTCTTCTAAGCTACCGGGCATGTTGGTTGTATCTTTTTCTCCATCGCTGTCTAACACAGTATGCCCGATGTGCCCTGCCTTGTTTGACGATCCCTGAAAAGGCTTTCCATCAATAAGCAGTGCACCGCCCACACCAGTGCCAAGGGTTACCATCACTACATTGGAACAGTTTCTTGCAGCACCTGTTTTTGCTTCTGCCACAAGGGCAGCAACACCATCGTTAAGCACGAAGGTGGGGCATCTAAGATAATCGCCCCACAAAAAATTCTCGAGGCCTTGCAATCGGCCGGGCATAAACGCAATGGCGGAGTTTGTTTTATTGGGCAAGCCAGGAGCAGAAATGCCTACTACATGTTTACCAACCGATAGCTTTTCTTTTAGTTCTTTTATGGTTTTAAAGATGGCCGTTTTCCAAATTTCGCCTTCGCCATCATTTGTGGGTGTAAATAATTGGTGCAGCAATGTTCCATTTTCATCAACAGCAACGCCTTTTATGCGCGTGCCTCCCAAATCTATTCCTATCGTAATCTTCATAGTAGAATTGTCATTCTGAAATTGACCATCCGCCATCAACGGCAATAAGTTGGCCTGTTGTAAACTTAGAAAGATCGCTCATAAAGTAAACAGCAAGGCCTGTTAAATCTTCTGGTTGGCCGATACGCCCACCGTCCAAAGGTTGTTTTACTTTTATGAAGGATGAAATTTCAGGATTGCTCGCTGCCCTTTGCGCCATTGGGGTTTCGACAAGACTTGGAGCAATGACATTAATTCTGATGTTATTTTTTAGATAATAAGCCGCGATCGATTTACTAAAACCGATAACTGCTGATTTTGCGGCTGCGTAGGCGTGGGTGCTGAAATGTTTTGGAGAAGGTGAAAAGCCCAATACCGAGCCCATATTCAAAACCGACCCTCCCTGTTTTAGTTCTAAAAACTTGTTTATAGCCGCCTGATTACTCAACATCAAAGAAGTAAGATTTAGCTCCAGCGTTTTGTTCCATCCTTCCAGTGATAACTCGTGTAGAGGCCCATCGCCCATTTTTCGCCCGCTACCTCCCGCCACATGGTAAAGCCCATCGAAACCACCAAATGAATTGATACATGTTTCTATGGCATCAATGGCTGTTGATTTTAGCGTAGCATCTCCTCCAACAATAATAGCTGTGCTATTGGCTAACATACTTTTTACGGCCAGTAGGCTTTCATCGTTTCTCCCTACTAAAACAAGTTGTGCGCCATTAGCTTGGAATGCCTTTGCTGCAGCGAGACCGATACCTGCAGTGCCCCCAACGATAACTATTTTTTTACCTCTTAGCATTTTTGACAAATATTATTACTAGAAGCTATCTATTGGCTTTCAAAATGAATGCAATTTTATCGAAGTCCAGCAACTCCTTTCCAAACAACGATGAACCCAGACCAACTGCCGTAGCACCTGCCAAAAGCCAACTATTAATTTCTTCTTTATCTCCGTTAATTCCTCCCGTTGCAAGAAACTGCATCATAGGAAAAATTTCTTTCATCGTTTTTATGAAGCCCAATCCACCTACTAAGTTGGCGGGAAAAATTTTTACAAATTCAATTTCATTGTTTTCGGCCAACCCAACCTCACTTGGAGTAGCGCAGCCGGGTATCCAAAAAACAGAATTGGATTTGGTGTACGATATCAAATCGATCGAGACGATTGGTGAAACTAAAAAATCGGCACCTAGCGCACAAAATGACTCGGCATCTGCTACATTTTTAATCGTACCTACACCAAGTTTCAGGTCTGGAAAATGACTGACGCAGTGGCTCTTTAGCGATTTAAAAACGTCCGATGCGTTGGACGTTCGATTGGTAAACTCAAAGAATCTAATTCCTTCTTGATAACATGCGGAGATTACCTGTATTAGCACCTCAGTATCTTGGTGGGAGTACAAAGGCAAAATCTTTTGCTTTTTTATTTCTACAACGAAGGGATGCATTTTACCTGTAAGTAATTGCCAATATAGAAAAAGTTCTATTGCTCACTTCATTTTACCTCTGATAAAAATACATAGTGCTACACACAACAATTTTTAGTAATCTCACGACAAAACAAACCAGTATGCAAAAGTCTCTACTACTACTCGCATTCTTTTCTATCCATTTCGTTTCTTACACGCAGAAGAAAACGCCACTTACTAAATCAACCCTTACCTATGATGAAAGGCTTTACAATGGCATGGAGTGGAGGAGTATAGGGCCATTTAGAGGCGGCCGGTCGGCAACAGCAACAGGCGTGGCTGGTAAACCTAACCTTTTTTATTTTGGTGCTACAGGCGGAGGTGTTTGGAAAACTACAGATGCTGGTAATAGTTGGGCCAATATTTCGGACGGCTTCTTTGGCAGTTCAATTGGTGCTGTTGCTGTAAGCGATTGGGACAATAATGTGATTTATGTGGGCGGTGGTGAAGCAACCGTGCGCGGCAATGTTTCGCCAGGCACTGGAATGTATAAATCTACCGATGCGGGAAAAACCTGGATTAGCATCGGCTTAAAAAACTCGCGACATATTCCTCGAATTAGAATACATCCTAAAAATCCGGAGTTAGTTTATGCGGCTGTGTTAGGCGATCTTTTTAAATCCTCGGAGGAACGTGGCGTGTACAGATCTGAAGATGGCGGTAAGAACTGGAAACGCATATTGTTTGCTAATGCGGATGCCGGTGCGGTTGAATTGGTTATGGATCCTAACAATGCCCGTATTTTATATGCTTCTACATGGAGGATCAGAAGAACACCTTATAGTTTGGAAAGTGGTGGCGAAGGGTCTGCCCTTTGGAAATCCACTGATGGTGGAGATAACTGGACAAACATTTCTAAAAATGAAGGACTGCCGAAAGGACTCTGGGGTATTTCAGGGGTGGCGGTTTCACCGGTAAATTCAAATAAAGTATATGCGATAATTGAGAATGATAACGGAGGAGTTTATCGCTCGGATGATGCGGGAACAACATGGAAGAAAATGAATGACGATCGTAATCTTCGTCAACGCGCTTGGTATTATTCTAAAATTATTGCCGATACGAAAGATGAAGACATCGTCTATGTGATGAACGTATCCTACCATAAATCAAAAGATGGTGGAAAAACATTTCAATCTTACAATGCACCACACGGAGATCATCATGATTTATGGATTGCACCTGAAGACAATCAACGCATGATTATTGCCGATGATGGGGGTGCGCAAATATCGTTTGACGGAGGTGAAAACTGGACAACCTATGGCAATCAACCCACAGCACAATATTACAGAGTTACCACCGATGACAATTTCCCTTACCGGATTTATGGTGCACAGCAAGATAACTCAACGCAGCGGATCGCTCATCGAACAGACGGGTTCTCAATTGGCGACAGAGATTGGGATGTGACCGCGGGTGGAGAGAGTGGATTTCTAGCTGTCGACCCTACCGATAATGAGGTGGTCTTTGGTGGAAGTTATGATGGTTTATTAGTGCGTAAAAATCACAGAACTGGTGAGGAACGCAATATCAATGCGTGGCCCGATAACCCAATGGGTCATGGAGCCGAAGGAGCGAAGTATCGCTTTCAATGGAACTTCCCTATTTTCTTTTCACCTCATAATAAAAATAAAATGTATGCTGCATCGAACGTGGTGCATGTTACTACTAACGGGGGTGAAAGTTGGTCTATCATTAGCCCAGACCTTACTAGAAATGACCCTTCTAAACTTGGTCCATCGGGTGGCCCAATTACGAAAGACAATACAAGCGTGGAATACTATTGTACCATTTTTGCGGTGAGCGAGTCGCCCTACGAAAAGGATTTAATCCTGGCAGGCTCAGACGATGGACTGCTTCATATAACAAAAGATGGTGGCAAAAATTGGCAGAAACTTGCCGTTGCCGGGATGCCAGAGTGGACCATGATCAACAGCATAGAGTTTGATCCGTTTGTAAAGGGTGGGGCTTATGTGGCAGCCACGAGTTATAAGTCAGGGGATTTTAAGCCCTATCTTTTTAAAACTAAAGACTATGGAAAAACTTGGACTAAGATTACAGACGGAATAAACGCTGAGCACTTCACTCGAGTTTTACGAGCCGATGTAAAAAGGCCAGGTCTTCTTTATGCGGGCACTGAATTTGGAATCTACATATCGTTTGATGATGGAGCAAGCTGGAAACCGTTTCAATTGAATTTGCCAATTGTTCCCATTACCGACCTCACTATCAAAAATGACAATCTAATTGCAGCCACCCAGGGCAGAAGTTTTTGGCTGATCGATGATATTACGCCTTTGCATCAATTGAATGACGAACTTACCAGCAAGACAATTCATCTTTATAAGCCGATGCCTAGTTACCGTATGAATGGCGGAGACGGGTCGCGGAGAGGTCCTTCCAAAACGGAAGGTAGAAACCACCCAGGTGGAGTTATCATGCATTTTCTATTAAAGGATACTACCAACGTAAAGGTTAGTTTAGAGATTTATGAATCGAATGGTACACTGATCAAAAAATTTGCCAACAAGCCGGACAAAAAGGCGAAGGAAGAGCAATTGAAAGTGAAACCAGGCATGAATAAATTCAATTGGAATATGCGCTATGCAGATGCCGAGGGCTTCGATGGGTTGATTATGTGGGCAGGCTCGCTGACGGGCCCGAAAGCTATTCCTGGCACCTACAAAGCTAAACTTACAGCCAATGAGCAGGTCTCTGAAACCGAATTTGAAATTTTAAAAGACCCTCGCACCAGCGGAACGTTGGCCGACATCAAAGAACAATTTGAGTTTTCGATGAAGGTCCGCGAGAAATTAAGCGAAACAAATAAGGCCGTTAAAAGAATACGAACAGCTAGGGAACAAATAAGCAGAGTAACAGAGCCGATGAAAGGCAAGGATGATTTTAAAGAAGTAAATGACATGGCCAAATCGGTTTTAGAGGAGATGAAAAAAGTTGAAGAAGAGCTATATCAAACAAAAAACAAAAGCAATCAAGATCCTCTTAATTTTCCCGTGCGACTAAATAACAAATTAGCTGCGTTGGGTGGCGAAGTCGATGGAAGTGACTTCAAACCAACCCAACAAGTGAAAGAAGTTTATAATGAAATCAATGATAAAATTGAGAAGCAATTAAAAAGCCTCGATAAAATTTTCAAAGAAAAAGTCCCGAGGTTAAACGAGTTGGTGAAAAAGAAAGAAGTAAGCGCTATTGAGGTTATGTAACCTAAAAATTGCAGAGGTTAACATTCAGGTATTTGGTTGTTATAAATTTTATTCTTTACTTAACGATGTTTATAGTTTAACCAAATTTAAAATCTATCGTGAAGACTCTACGTAGTTGCATACCTTTACTTGCTTTTTTGTTTTTCAGCAATTTCGTTTTCGCCCAAGTTTCAAATGACACTTACTACTATGTGGTGGTTGGCGGATTTTCAAAGATCGATAATGCAAATCGATACCAGGTAACTGTTGCGAAAGACGCAAAACTGATCTCGGTAATGAAAAATCAGTTTTCTAGTAAAATTGCTTTTAATCCAGCAAGGAATATCCATTACGTATACATCCAAAAGTCAACCGATAAAAGGGGCGCTTTTGCATTGAACATCAAGCTGAAAGCGGAATCAGAATACAAAGACAGTTGGGTTTTTATTGGGAATTTAGATTCCGATAATGCTTCCATAGTTTCTAAGCCTGCTGAACCTGTTAGCGATAAGGTGGCAGAGGCAGTCTCTCCAAAAACCGATCAAGTCAAAAATGAAACACCTAAAATTGATTCGGTAAAGTTAGTGGTAGAAGAAAAAATTAAGGAAGAGCCAAAGCCAGTTGTAGAAAAGAAAACCGCGCTGGCTGGTAAACCCTTTATTTTTAAGCTGGCAGACAAATCTTCGGGTAAAGAAGTGAAAGGGGCAGCACACGTTTATGAGTCAGTTAAAGCTGGGGAATTTCAGTCATTTAGTGTAAACCAGCTCGTGTACGTTTCTGAACCTGTGAATAATGCACGAACATATGTGGTTAAGATACAGGCACCGGGTTACAAGCCCACAGAGAAGACAATTCAATACGGAAGATTTGATTCGTTGAAGCTGGATCAGAAGGAAACCGTGATTCCTTTTGATTTGATCAAAGTGAAGAGTGGCGATTACATCGATTTTAATAACGTCCACTTTATAAAGGATTCGCCAATTATGAAGCCCGATTCTCAAAATGAACTTGACGGCTTGGCGGCATTGATGAAGGAAAATCCTCGCTACAAGATAAAAATTCATGGTTTTTGTAATGGAGAGGAAAGTCGCGAAATAATAAGCAGAGGAAGTAGCGACAAGTTTTTTGAGCTAGAACCAGGTAAGAACAAGAAACATAAAAAATCAGCAAAAGAGCTATCGCTTTCCATAACGACAGAATAGAAATAGAAGTAAAGAGTAACTAATTCTAGTTACTCTTTTTATTATTTTTTTACGCAGTCATTGCTTTAAGGATATCATGTTGGGTAATGATATGCACCTTTTCTTGGTAATCTCTCACTAAAAGTGCCTTATTGTTTTTGTTTAGCATGGACGATAGCACATCTAATGTACTGTCTAGTCCAACAAATTGCATGGTTCCCTCCATTAATTCACCCACTTGTTTTTTCATTATGGTCGGGTCGTTAATGATTTTTTCAACTAACACCGAAACGGCCACACTGCCCACAAATTCAGCTCCTTCCACAACGGGCATTTGATCGATCCCTTCTCTACTCATCAGGCGAATGGCATCTCCGATGGTGGAAGATTTTTCAATCGTAAATATACTATCCTTTCCTTGGCGGGATGAGATGATGTCGTTGGCAGTAGCAAAGGCACGCTCTTCCAAAAAGCCATGATCCTTCATCCAATTGTCGTTATAAATTTTGGCTAGGTAACGAGTTCCATGGTCGGGCAGAAGGATAACCATCAAATCATTTTCTTTGAGATGTTCTCTCGCGTATTCCAATGCTCCATGCACGGCTGATCCACAACTCCATCCTACAAATAAACCTTCTTCTCTCGAAAGCCTTCTAGCCATAATGGCCGCGTCTTTATCGGTAACTTTAATAAACCGATCGATCACATCAAAATTTACGTTTTTAGGCAAAATGTCTTCACCAAAACCTTCTGTTAGATAGGGGTAAATTTCATTGCGATCGAAAATGCCTGTCTCCTTATATTTTTTAAATACCGAGCCATAGGTATCAATACCCAACGAAAAGATGCTAGCGTTCTGTTCTTTTAAATATTTGGATGTTCCGCACATGCTTCCACCAGTGCCCACGGTAGCCACGTAATGGGTTATCTTGCCTTCCGTCTGTTTCCATACTTCGGGGCCGGTACTTTCATAATGAGCGGCCGTGTTGGATAAGTTGTCATATTGATTTGGGTAGTAAGAATTTGGGATGTCTCTGTTCAATTTTCTTGCCACCGAATAGTAGGAGCGAGGGTCTTCCGGTTCCACGTTGGTGGGGCATACAATTACATCGGCACCCACCGAGCGAAGAATGTTAATTTTTTCTTGCGATTGCTTATCGGCCATGGTAAAAATGCACTTGTAGCCTTTTGCGGCAGCTGTGAGTGCTAAGCCCATGCCCGTGTTGCCCGAAGTACCTTCAATAATAGTTCCGCCTGGTTTTAATATGCCCGCTTTCTCGGCATCCTCAATCATCTTTAAGGCCATACGGTCTTTGGTTGAATTGCCGGGGTTGAAGTACTCTACCTTGGCAATTATGCTTCCTTTAATTCCTTTGGTTACTTTGTTTAGGCGAACCATGGGCGTGTTGCCAATGGTTTCGATGATGGAGTTGTAGATCATAGAGGTTTTTTAATCGATCAAAAATAGAAAGAATTAGCATGAAGCAAATAGCGGTAAAAGGAATGAACTGAATTTAGTTAGTTGCCCCCGCCAGCAAGTACAACACAGCCATTCTAATGGCCACCCCATTTTCAACTTGATCTAATATTACCGAATGTGCCGAGTCAGCAGCATCGCTGCTCAGTTCAACCCCCCGGTTTATGGGGCCTGGATGCATTAGCACAATTTCTTTCTTTAAGCCATCGAGCATTTTTTTGTTAATGCCATAATAGATTGAATATTCCCGTAACGAAGGGAAGTATTTTATTTGTTGCCGTTCTAGTTGAATTCGCAGTACGTTCGCTACTTCACACCACTCGAGTGCCTTCTTCACATCCAATTCAACAATTACACCTAAGCTGGCTATAAATTTAGGCAGTAGGGTAGGCGGCCCGCATACCATAACTTGAGCACCCAATTTCTTTAGGGCAAAAATGTTTGAAAGCGCCACGCGAGAATGGAGTATATCGCCTATGATGGCAATTTTCTTGCCTTCTAGATTTCCTAACTTTTCGCGGATGGAAAAGGCGTCCAGCAATGCCTGTGTGGGGTGTTCATGTGTGCCATCGCCCGCGTTTACAATGTTTGCTTTTATGTGTTTGGCCAAATAATGGGGGGCACCCGCGCTGGCATGGCGCATAACAATCATATCCACCTTCATGGCCAATATGTTGTTTACCGTGTCCAACAAGGTTTCGCCTTTTTTAACCGAGCTGTTGGAGGCCGAAAAATTGATAACATCGGCTGAAAGTCTTTTCTGTGCCAACTCAAACGATAAACGGGTGCGAGTAGAGTTTTCGAAGAATACATTGGCAATAGTAACATCCCGCAAGGAAGGCACTTTTTTAATAGGGCGGTTTATTACCTGCTTAAAGTTATCTGCTGTTTCAAAAATAAGTTCAATGTCTTCGCGGGTGATGTTTTTAATACCGAGCAAGTGACGCTGACTTAATTTTGACATTGTGGTTATTGCTTTTCGTTATTTATTAACCAGATTTTATTTTGTTTGTGCCCTTGTGCTTCCAACTCCACCAACACACGTTGTGTATCTAAGGTGTGTACATATTTGCCTACGTAGTCAGCATAAATGGGTAAATCACGTGTATATTTCCTGTCTACCAACACTAGCAATTCTACCTTTGCTGGGCGGCCAAAGGAGATCATAGCATCGAGTGCTGCGCGCACGGTTCTGCCCGTAAACAGTACATCGTCAATCAACAATACGTTTTTGCCTTCAATGATAAAGTCAATCTTGGTTTCGCTTAGTTTGGCTGGAATTTCTCTCCTTCTAAAATCATCGCGATGGAAAGTAGTATCTAAATGACCAAATGGTATTTCCTTTCCAGTAATCAGTTCTAATTTTTTATGAATAAGATTAGCCAGAAAGATACCTCGTGGTTGCATTCCGATTACCACCGTATTTTCAAAACTGGCGTGATTCTCTAGAATTTGGTGGCAAAGGCGATTTAGCGTGATATCCAGCAGGTGCGAGTCGAGGATTAATTTTTTCTGCATACGCTCGCACGAAGGTAATAAAAATTGTTTGGAATTGAATCGGCCTTTTATTTTCGGACGCACCCTTTATTTTGCTCTTTAAAGAGGGCCTTTACTTCACTTAACGTCTTACCTTTGCTTTATCTTATTGATATAAAAGACTCTTCGTTCTACCCCGAACCGGCCAAGTTTTTTACTGCGCAGCCGCTGAACTCCTGAGGCGATCATATAATCATCATACCAATAGGCTAAGAAATTTGCCGCTCCCTCCTTTTTGACGGCTTCTTCCTCATCGTTACTTAATTGGATTGGAATTGATTTTTTTGGTGCGATAACGAGCGAGTCTTTTATGACTTTGTCATGAAGTATATTTTCGAATAGATAGGCGAGATCGGCTCTGTTTTCGGTGGGCAGCACCTTTACATGCTGCTCTAACTCCATGTTCTTTATGTCGTTAATTTCAAGGCTGTTATCCCACAAAAGATTGGCTCTTCGATTAAATCCAGCGACAACGGCATGGGTATATTGAAATCCATCAAAAACATAATCGCCCCTGTAAGTAGAATTTGAATTTAAGTAGGGATTAAAAGTAAAGGCAGAATTGTAAAAATTTCGGTTGGAATAGGTGGGGTAGCTATATCTAGGGTAATATGATTCGGCAACAAGCAGGAAGTAGTTTTTATAGGGTATTAAATCGTGGAGGAGTAACCGATAACTAAACTTTGTCTGCCTGCCTTTTGATGTTCTGCGGGAAATTCGCTCCCTTATTCTTATCTCTTTCCGTGAACGCATAAACGAGAAAAACTTTTTCAATTCACTAAAATTGTAATAGTTAACCTTTGATCGGCCCGTTGAATCGGCCACCGCAAAGAAAAGGCCTCTTGAGTATTCTGTGTTTCTACCGTAAGAACCTGCAATTAATTGGTTACCATTTTCCAATCGTATCGATTTACCGTGAATGAAATTTTTGGGACTTTCGGAATTTAAAACGATGGTTGATTTTAGGTTTCCTTCTAGGTCATAACTTCGCAGCCAGAGCGACTTTCCTTTTGCCGCATTTTTTACCCTCACAATAATGTCAAAGCTTCCGTTGATATAGGTCTTTAGTTGCGTGATCTCACCCGGTTCGTTGAAATAGCCGGGAAGCACTTTTGTGGTTTTAGTTATAAAACTGAAATGCAAGACGATGGGACGTAAATTAAAATAACCTCCAATAATTAGGGAGTTCCCTGTTACATCAAAATCAGTAGGATTAAAGGGAATTGCATTGTTGATATCGTAGGTTCCATAACTTCCTTTGGCCTCGTTAACAACTAGTACTTGATAGTTGGATGTTACGGAATTTTTATTCCAGTATAGAAACACGAGAAATCCTTCTTTCGTCTTCGCTCGGAAGAAAGACAGTTTACGATCTAACAGAATGGCTCCCTTCCATTGCTCTTTCAAGGCGGTGTCAAGTTTCTGCAACTCAACATAATTGCCATCGGGCGCCAACAAGGTTCGATATAAAAGAATGCCTTTTTCTTTGAAAGTGGCGATTTTGAGATATTCTGTTTCAGTGGGCAACAGAGGTATCTCGATTCTGGCAACTTGGTCGATTTGGGCAAGCGATGGCCTGATCCCAAAAAGAAGGATACAGAAAACAAGACTATTCCACCCTGATTTTATTGATGTAAAATACATTTCGTGAAGGATCAACAGATTTTTCCGCACTCTTGATAGTACAGTAGCCCCAGGTATAAAGTATATTTCTATACCAGCTTCGAATGCCGCCATCCTCATTGGATTCGAACTTCACTTTGTCGGTAGGGTTTTTAGGCTGAATTTTTACAGTGTCTTGCGTGGATAGTTCGTTTGGTTCATTGATATTAAAGATAAGATCGCTTTCTTTTTTATAGACTTGAGCGATTCCGTTCGGGATAGAAACAAAATCGGATACTTGATCGAGCGACAACAACTTTATATTCTCCAAGGGAAGTCCATAATCATTTATCAGATTTCCTCTCGCATCAAATTCTACTACAAGCGTGTGAAATACCTGTTCTCCATTAGGTCTGTTTCCATAATTAGGAAAAGGACCATTTGAATATCTATTTGAATAAGGACTGAAGAACGATTGTGGAGCATAGTAAAACGAAGAAGAATAGGGACTGTACGGATTGGAGGCGGGGAGCGAAGTAGAATAGGCTGAGTACATCTCGGCCAAAAGCGTAAAGCCTTTTTTTGTTTCCTCCATTTTTACAATATGTAGTGGATTTTTGTAATTCGGTTTTCGTTCACTCTTCTGATTAGTTGATTCTCTTGATTTTATCTTTTCTGCCCTTTTTGGATTCATGAAATCAAAGGAATGTTTTAGTTCACCATATCCATAAAATTGTATTGATTGCGCCTCAAACGGATCGGCCATTAACGTAAATAGACCACTCGCCAATTTTGATTTTTCAACTCCCCAAGCGCCAATAATGATGAGTTCATCTCGTTCTAACGCACTTGTAATGCCTGAAATAATTGTTTTTCCTTTAGGTATATCGATGATGTCTTCTAACAGTTGCGTGCCTTGACTGTCGTATGTCCGCAACACAATTTTTTTATTCTCTTTATTGCCCCGGTCAACCAGCAATACATTAAATGTATTGTTTTTGTTTACCCTCAGATCTAACAACTCATTGTCTGTCAAAAAAAAGCCGGGCAAGATTTTTAAGTTATCTTTTTCTACATCATACAAGATTACAGCGGGTTCATTAGATACATAACCGCCAAAGATGGCCGCATCGTGTAGCATGCTGAAATGAGATAACTTAAACTCCACTTGTTGTTTTATGGTGTAGGTGGTTTCTTGATGGTTATCAATATTGATTTTTAGTAAAATCAGATTGTTAAAATTGGTGTCTCCTTCTCGAAAGAGGTAGTAGAGATCTGTATTTATAAAATCATACCCGACTAATTTCAATTTGGAATCAAGTGCAACTTCTTTTTTGTATTTTTCTTGCAGTGCCGTATCAAGTAACACTAACTCCCAAAGGTTCTTCCGGTCTTTAATTTTGTCTTTATCTTGAAGAAGGGCCAGTCCATTTTCTCTCATCGAAATTAGCAGAGGGCTGTTGGCGGCCTGTTTTTCTTCGAGTTCGTAACGGGCGGGTTGAGTGATTTGTGCATGCGCTAAGTTCACCATTAACACCAATAGAAATACGTATGTAAAGCGCATTTTTTTATTCTTCTGAGAGCCCAACGATAAGATCAAATTCCTCTTTTTTAACTGGTTGCACCGAAAGGCGAGAGTTCTTAACCAACACCATTTCAGCGAGCATTTTATGTTGTTTAACATCGGCAAGTGAAATTGGTTTCTTCAATTTTGCAACGGGGGAGATCTCCACCGCTATCCAGGCCGCATCTTTAGGATCGGCAAATGCCTCCTTGCTGATCTTTGCAATGCCAACCACTGCTTTGTCGATATTGCTATGGTAAAAAAAGGCCAGATCTCCCTTTTTCATTTCTTTTAGGTTGTTTCGCGCTTGAAAGTTCCTCACCCCGTCCCACACCGTTTTTTTGTCTTTCTCAAGATCGCTCCACGCATAGGTGTCTGGTTCAGACTTCATTAACCAATAGTTCATAGAATAGTAAATATTAGGAAGCTAAAAATAACAAATACTCTTTGTATTTTGACAACGTTTTTTACTCGTCCCAGTTGAAAAAATACAAAACTACATGAAAGTCCTTATTATTCGGTTTTCATCCATTGGGGACATAGTGCTTACAACGCCTGTAATAAGGATATTAAAGACGCAGCTAGACGATGCCGAAATACATTACGTTACAAAAATTCAATTCAAATCAATTTTGGAGTACAATCCATACATAGATAAAATTCATTATTTAAATGACAGTTTAACAGAATTGATAAAAGAGTTACGGGCAGAAAGATTTGACTATGTGATTGATCTTCACAATAACTTAAGGACGTTGCTCGTGAAGACACGGCTGGGTGTTAAATCAAAAAGCGTTAATAAGCTCAATTTTAAAAAATGGCTTTTGGTGAATTTTAAAATCAATTATCTACCGAAAGAACACATAGTTGACAGGTATTTGCAAGTGTGCAGTAAATTAGGAATCAAAAACGATGCGCTGGGGTTAGATTATTTTATTGATGAGGCGGATGAAGTGCCAATTGACTGGCTTCCTATTTCGCACCGATTTGGGTTTGTTACTTATGCAATGGGCGCTCAACATGCCACCAAAAAACTCCCACTGAATAAGATGATAGAGCTTTGTTCCAAAATTGCCAGGCCGATTGTGTTGCTTGGCGGAACCGGGGAAGTGGAAGAGGCAGAGAAAATCAGAGCTCATTTTGAAACGAAAGTCACGCGCACTATCATATACAATGCGTGCGGCAAATACAGCTTAAATCAATCGGCAAGTATTTTAAAGAAATCGCAACTGGTGTTTACCCACGACACAGGATTGATGCATATTGCCGCGGCCTTTAAGCGAGAAGTTATTAGTATCTGGGGAAACACGGTACCCGATTTTGGGATGACACCCTATCGAACAAAATTCACGGTGCTAGAGAACACCAGAGTTAATTGCAGACCATGCTCAAAAATTGGTTTTAGCAAGTGCCCAAAAGGTCATTTTAAGTGTATGAACCAGTTGCTGTTCGATTTTGAGCTTTATTCTTAGCGGTGTGAGTAGGTTGGCCTGTTTTGTTAAGAAAAATTCACCATTTTTTATTCTGCGCACATACAATTTCGATTTCAATAAGCATTGAGAAAAAAACAGATTTTTCGCATAAACACTTGTCAACTATGACAATCAAGCATTAGTTTGTGAGTAACTCCTTATGCTTATTAAATTGCACTTCGCAAAAGATAGACTAACTAGTCGTCCCTTAAAAACTCAATTTTAGGATTAGAAGATTTTGGATTTGTGATTTTGTGGTTTTAACGAGCGAAAAAAGGCAATTAAAAAGTTGGGCTAAAAAGACAAGTGGATTTACTTTCCACT
>JBIKRT010000038.1:0-39810 GCA_044349005.1 Cyclobacteriaceae bacterium | reverse complement strand
TAAGCATAAAAAATCTGCAAGGTTTTAAAGATAAAACCCGACTTTCTTGCAGATTGTTTCAACTCAATTCGATCGATTTTATTCAAAAACTAATCCCATTGGGCTTTTTAAGGAGTGACTAAGTAATGTTAATTAATTGTTAACAAACTTAACAATTAATTAACATTGGATTCCGTGGTTGAAACTATCTCATTTATTCCTGACTTCAATCTAACAACTGTATTTCTGGTCAATAATTCATTCAGATTTGCCAGGTTACGCTCCAAAATTTTCACGTCTTTTTCCAATCTGATTTGATTTTCAAAATCTTCCCTAGAAAACCGGTTATGAACAAGATCTTTCAGCAAATTGATATGTTGCCTTACAAGATCAGTATAAAGGCCCAAAAGGAAATCATTTGGAAGGTTTTGCTCCAACCGAACGAGTCGGTTATTAACATCTTGATACTCAATTTCAGTCATGGCGTAAAAATTAAAACACTATAGCATACAAGTGTACCAGTTGTTTTTGAAAAAGTCAATGTAAAATTGTTTGGTAAAATCAAAATCCCACTTTAAAAGGTAATTTGTTTTCATTTGTGAAAAATCTTTGTACGCCAAATGATCGAAAAATACTCCACTTTAAAGTTGTAAACTGACTTTCTATCGATTTATCGGAGAAAAAAGTACGTGCATGCTTTTTTGATTTTTTTTGAAAGTTAAAGGCTTTGTTTAATTTCGACACTTTAATCCAAACCTAATATCTACCTATGGAATTGTTTCTAAAAGCTGACACTTGGCTGGCTCTTCTCACTCTCTGTTTTTTGGAAATTGTCTTAGGTATCGACAATATCATATTCATCTCCATTGTTTCTAATAAGTTACCCGAAGAACAAAGAACCAAGGCTAGAAATTTGGGACTCTTTATGGCGATGTTTGTTAGAATCGCATTGCTATTAACAATTACCTGGATCATTCAATTTACACAGCCTCTTTTTACAGTTCCTGCCAATTTCCTGTTTGGTGAGGCTAAAAGCTTTAGCGGCAAAGATTTGATTCTCGGCTTTGGTGGTCTTTTCCTAATTGCGAAAAGTACGATGGAAATTAACCATGGAATGGAGAGTGACGATGAGGATGGGCATGGACAGAAGAAAAAGAAAGTCGTGGTAACCTTGGCCGGTACTATTGTGCAAATCATTCTGCTAGACATCGTTTTCTCCTTCGATTCAATTTTAACAGCCGTGGGAATCGTTGATCCAGATAAAGTTATCATTATGATTATTGCGGTTGTGGTTTCCATCATCGTAATGATGTTCTTTTCTGGTCATATTAGCCGATTTATTCAGCAACATCCTTCTATGGAGGTACTCGCACTTGGGTTTCTTATCTTGATAGGATTCATGTTGTTTTTGGAAGCTCTTGAATTTAAGGTCCCTAAAGGGTATATCTACTTCGCTGTGGCTTTTTCTCTACTCATTGAATTAACGAATATTAGGGTGAAGAAAAATCGAAAAACGAACCCAATCAAGCTCAATAAGAAGGCATATAACAAGTCGGAATCAGAAAAAAATCCTAAACCTTCTCTCTCCAAAGAAGAAGAAGATCTGAAATATCCAATTGGGAAATTTTCTCCTAAAGACAGCTATACCGCTGAAGAAGTAGCATTATGCATTGAGCGAATTGAGTTGCTTCCAGCAAAATTGGAAAGCGCTGTTAAAAACCTTGGTGAGCAACAATTAGACACACCTTATCGAGATGGAAGTTGGTCTGTTCGCCAAGTGGTCCATCATGTTTCAGATAGTCATTTGAATGCGTATGTAAGGGTAAAGTGGACTTTAACAGAAAATGAACCCACCATTAAGGCATACGATGAAAAAGCATGGGCGAAAACACCTGAAACAAAACTGAGCCCTACCCTTTCGTTAGAAGTTTTGAAGGATCTACACAAAAAATGGGTTGCGCTTCTTAATGGCCTTTCACCTGAGGATAGAGAGAAAACATTTATTCATCCAGATACGAGCAAACATGTTCGAATTGATAGAACCATCGCAATGTATGCATGGCATGGAGAACATCATTTGGCTCAAATTACGTCATTGAAAGAAAGAAAAGGGTGGACTTAGTGTTTTAATGATTGATTATAAAAGACCGCGCATTCTATTTAATAGTCATGTAGAAACAGTCTATCCGGCAATTTTTAGAAATGTGTCCCTCACCAAAAAATATGAGCGTGAGCGGCTGATTTTAAAAGATAGCGACTTTCTAGACCTAGATTGGGTAAAAATAAACTCTAAAAAACTTGTTATCGTTTCGCACGGTTTAGAAGGGAATACAAATAGGGGCTACATCATCGGTTTAGTCAACGCGTTTCTAGCCACAGGATTTGATTGCCTAGCTTGGAATTACCGCGGATGCAGCGAGGAGATGAATTGGAATTTAAAATTCTATCACAGTGGTGCCACGGATGATCTGGACGAGGTGATCAACCACGCAATTAAAAAGAATGCGTACACAGAAATCGTTTTGATTGGTTTTAGTCTTGGAGGAAATCTAACATTAAAATATCTGGGGGAAAGAAAAGTAGAAGGCTTGATAAAAAAAGCTGTGGTATTTTCGGTTCCTTGCCATCTGTATTCAAGTTGCTTGCAACTTTCGACAAGCACCAACATAATTTATTCTAATCGTTTTCTGAAAAGTTTAAAAAATAAGATTCGATCGAAAGCGCAGAAGTTTGCACAATTAGATATAACCAAGCTTGAAAAGGTGGATTCATTGTTCGAGTTTGATGATAACTTTACGGCACCGCTTCATGGTTTTACCAACGCGATTGATTATTACCGAAAGTCGAGTTCCATTCAATTCCTGAAAAGCATAGAAATTCCCACCCTGCTAGTTAACGCTGCTAACGATCCATTTTTAGGCCGCGAGTGTTTCCCAGTCGATTTATTACGCAACCATAAATATGTAAAAATCGAAATCCCAGAAAAAGGAGGGCATGTTGGGTTTACACTTTTTAACCGAAATGGTTTATATTGGTCAGAGCTTCGTGCGCTAGACTTTATCCAAACTTATGAGTAGTAGGTATTCCATTTATTCCACTGCATCTAATTTAGAAAGACGTTTTGAAATTGAGGTCTCATCGGCTTACAAGCCAAGGTTTAATGCTGCCCCGGCTCAACTTCTGCCTGTAATAACAAATACCGGGTCGGAGGGCCTGTCGTTCTTTTACTGGGGTATTGCTCCGAAATGGGCAAAAAACAAAACTATTAGCGAAAAAATAATCCATACACGAGCGGAGTCCATTCACGAAAAACCCATCTTAAAAAAAGCACTGATCAAGCAAAGATGTATTATTCCTGCCGATGGGATTTACATTTGGAAGAAAGTTGGAAAAAAAACTCAAATCCCTTATCGCGTTACGCTGCGAGACAATGCCACCTTTGCGATGGCTGGTCTTTGGGAAGAATATGATGACGAAAATGGGGAGTTTTTTCACACCTTCACCGTGATAACAACGAACGCAAATTCATTGATTTCACTATATGATGAGAGGATGCCTGTGATATTAGAGCCTTCGGCCGAGAAGGTTTGGTTGAGTAACAAAATTACAGAGGAAGAATTATTGAGTTCCTTGAAGCCTTATTCTTCGGAGCAAATGGACGCATTTACTATATCCTCCAGGATTAACAATTTATCGATCGATGACTCATTGCTTATTTTGCCCGCGCCCGCGTCCGACCAGTTTGGCAATTTGACCCTATTTGATTGACGACCTAAAACCCATCGTCTTCGTCTTCTTCCTTCTTTACAGGATCTTTTTTCTTTTCTTTTCCGGGTTTCGGATTTTCCTTTTTTGGCTCCGTTGACTTACTCTTTTTCTTCCTTTTCTTTTTCTTGGTTACAACCGAATCGACCACAACTGGATCGGCATTCTCGTCTAAACTCTCCTCCTCTTCGGTGGGCACGGATTCAGCAACAGTCGAATCCGATTTTGGTTTCTTCTTGAATAATCCTTTCAGCCCTTTAAAGAATCCAACCTTCTTCACAGTATCTGGTTCATTTTTGATTCTCCTGGTCGTATCCTTGGCTCTTTTTTCGTCTTCCATGGCGGCCCTCACATCCGGCAATACGAGCACATCGCGTAAATACCACATGTACAGCTCTTGCTCAGACCGATAGCGAATATTATCAACCCTGTACTTGGCACTGTCATTGCTTTTTTGATACTTTTTATACATCGTGGATAGCTCCTCACCTTTCTTTCCTCGAAGATTTTCAGTTCGTCTTCTCAACGTATCCCAATGGTAGCGGTAAAAACGAACTTCTTTATCCTTCGATATTTGATAAGAACTGTCAACTTCGACACTATCTTTCTTCATGATAGCACTATCGATTGCCTTAGGTGCTTCAGAGGGTGCTTCTACATCACGTGTTTGGGTTCTTAAAAGCGAGTCGATATTTTCAGGTGCCTTGTAAAAATCACCTTCACCTTTACCTTTCTTTCCAGCGCTCGTGTCTGGCAGAACGGTATAAACCGGCTTCATTTCAATTGTTTGAAGGCTTTTCAACTTCTTTCGGTACGATTGTTCGGGAATTACCAAATAGTTGTTTCTACTTGCTGTATACACTTTTGGAGTGGAGTCATTTTCGAAATAACTGAATTTTTTTCTTAGCGCTTCTTGGTCAAAAATAAAGGCACTTTGGTAGGCAGGGCATATTTTTCGCTGCGTTACACATGCGGAAAGTAAGACCAAGACAATTACTACGACAAAACCTTTGCTCATTTATGAGTAGACAGATTTCCAAAAATAAAAAAACTGACCTGCTAAAGCAAACTTAAGCATGCAATAGTTGAGTATCAATTGATTGATTTTCAGATTATAAAGTAAAAAAAGAAGCTCTTTCTCGTTTTGGTAAGGCGTTTATTACGCAGTTATAAGACTCATCTATCCAGATTTTAAGCAACTTATCGGGGACAGAACCATCCATGAGAATTGTGTTCCAATGTTTCTTATTCATGTGATAGCCAGGAAGTACTGCCGGATATTGGTCTCTCAATTCTACCGCCTTTTCAGGGTCGCATTTCAAATTAATGCTCGCAAAATTGGTTACATCCGTGAGTGCAAACATCTTTCCGGCTACCTTAAAAACCAATGTTTCGTTATCGAAGGGAAATTCTTCGGTTACGCCTTTCTTGGCCAAGCAATAGGATCGATATTCTTCAATATTCACCTGTCAATTGCATTTTTATTTTGTCGACTAGAATCAATGCAACCTGATTTTTGGACCGTCTAGTTGGATGCCTATTTCACAAAAAGAACCTTTTGGCAATAATGAACAAAACACCCAATAGGAAGATGGTAATGGATATTTTATTGATGCCATGCATCATTTTAATATTTATGTTAGAAGGGCGGCTGGGATCTTTCTTCCTAAAAAAATACCCCCCCACTTCGCCTAGCGAAAGAAATTCCCGTAACGAAAGTTTCTTGTCGGATTTAGTTGTTTGATTTTCCATTACTCTAAATTATTAATTCTCAATCCAATTCCCATCCGCGCGAATGATACCGATCAACTCATCCACAGCTTGGGCGGACGGCACATTCTTTTTCACTACTTCTTTGCCTTTATACAACGTAATTCGGCCCGGGCCAGAACCAACATATCCATAATCTGCATCCGCCATTTCGCCTGGGCCATTTACTATACAACCCATTATACCTATTTTAAGCCCTTTTAAATGGCTGGTTCTTGACCGTATCATTCCGGTGGTTTCCTGAAGATCAAACAACGTCCGTCCACAGGAAGGACACGAAATGTATTCGGTTTTTGAGATCCTAGTACGCGTAGCTTGCAGTATATTAAAGGAAGTTTCATTTACTACTTTATCGCCTCCGCAATTTTCGGCTACCAAAAAAATACCGTCACCTAAGCCATCAATTAGCAAGCCGCCAATGTCTGTTGCTGAATGTAATTGTAAAACTTCCGCATCAAGATTGATATACTGTCTGGAAACAATAGCAGGCATCGTAAAACCTTGTTCAATTAATTCCACAAAAAGCCTTCGTTGCTCGGCCAATCCGTTTTCGTTGCTGGTTTGAATGATCAAAACAACGGTTGAATCCGATTTTAGTTGCTGAACCTTATCATCCAAAAATTCATGTAACCCGATTTTTACAAAGTTTAATAAACTGGATTTCTCTTTCGCAGCTATATAATCCGCGAAAGCGAAACATGGATAAGCTCGTTCTTTCTCTTTCTGAGTAAGCCAAATTGGATAATCAAAAATAAGCCCCAGCGTGCCGGGAATCTCAAAATCAATTGTTTTATTGCCCACAAAAAGATAGTCGCACGCCATGTCAGAAATGTTCCATTTATCTAGCGGAACCGAATATTGATACCCCACGGCAAACAGCGTGGCGGGCGTAATTTTTTCCTTTCGGGAAAAATCGGCAATTACTCTTGGCACTTGGTGCGCGCCTATGTTCAATACTTCTTGAGTTACTCGCCTGCTATACTGGAACGGATTGATTGGGTAATGAATAATCTCCTTTATGTGATCGCCCTTTCGGGAGGAGTAACGATCCGCCAACGCTTTAGCCACAGGTACTTCCGCTTCTGGTTCCTCGGTAAGCGATACTCTAATAGTATCGCCCAGCCCATCTTCGAGCAACGTGCCAATCCCCACAGACGATTTTATTCTTCCATCTTCGCCATCACCAGCTTCTGTTACACCCAAGTGCAACGGATAGGGTTTGAAACCTTCTTCATCTAACTTTTGAACAAGCAACCGATATGCCTGAACCATTACTTGCGGATTACTGGCTTTCATGGAAAGCACGATGTTAAAATAATTCAAATCTTCACAAATCCGCAAAAACTCGAGTGCCGATTCCACCATGCCGATTGGCGTGTCTCCGTAGCGGCTCATGATACGATCGGAAAGCGAACCGTGATTGGTGCCAATTCTCATGGCCGTTCCATATTCTTTGCAAATGTTTACAAGTGGAGTAAACTTTTGGCGGATGCGGTCTAACTCGGCTTGATAAGAAGACTCAGAATAATCAATCTGCTCGAAGCGTTTCTTATCGGCATAGTTGCCCGGATTAACACGCACTTTCTCCACGATTCTGGCAGCAAGTTCTGCGGCATTGGGCGTAAAATGAATATCTGCAATAAGCGGAACGGTATAACCTCGCCTACGCAGTTCTTTTTTTATTTCTTGTAGGTTTTGGGCTTCTTTAATGCTTGGTGCGGTAATTCTAACATACTCGCATCCGGCTTCGACCATGCGGATGGTTTGTTCAACCGAACCAAGGGTGTCCATCGTATCAATGGTTGTCATTGACTGGATACGAATGGGATTAGCACCTCCCATCGGCAAATCTCCGATCTTTACTTCTATGGTTTTCCTCCTCGAATATTCGGTGAGGCTATTGCAATACTGGCGCAGGTTAAGTACTTGATCCTTCACGGTGTCTAACGAATTTCTTCGCTCAAAATTAACCAGTATTTAACGATTTTGTTACGGGTACATCAAATATCGCCCAACTGAGGACGGATCAATATCTCTTCCACAACACTATTTTTTGATAGCGCAAAGACGGCAAACACTGTATCGGCAACGTCTTCTACTTTCATAAAGCGATCATCGGGCAAATCGACACCATCCCAACTGGCGGTTTTGGTAGCACCTGGCAATATCGAAGTGACGCGAACTCCAAACTCTTTCAATTCTTCCCTCAACACCTTCGAAAAACCCAATAAGGCAAACTTAGAGATGGCATACGAACCACCATTTGGATATGCTTTAATACTGGCGATTGAGCAGATATTGAAAATATGGCCAGCGTGAAGCTTTTTCATTGCTGGCGCAATACCGCGGGTAACATAATAAGCACTATAAACATTACTATTGACCATACTTTCCAACGAACCTTCCGCTTCATCAAGCACTTGGCCAGGAATAAAATAGCCCGCATTGTTTACCAATACATCTACCGATCTGCCAAGTGAAGAAATAAATCCAGTAAAAAGTTTGATTTGGTTTTTATCGGCTAAATCGGCCTGAAAGACCATTACTTTAATTAAGTATTTCTCCGCCAGTTCTTTTTGCAAATTTTTCAACTCATGTTCTTTTCTTGCACAGGTTGCCAAATCAAAACCTTCGCGGGCAAATTTTTCTAGTATGGCTCGGCCAATTCCTTTGGTGCCTCCGGTTACAACTGCAAACTTGTTCATATAGAATTTATTTTATCTTTGTGAAAGATAGTGTTTAAACGATTTTTGATGAAAGAGTTTGGGAAATATGTGATGTTCTTGGGGTCATTATTTGTACGAAGGGAAACGTTTGCCACGTATTACAAATTAACACTGGAAGAATGTATTCAAATTGGGGTAAAGTCGGCTTCACTAGTTGCACTCGTTTCGTTTTTCATGGGCGCTGTAACTACGGTTCAGACGGCATATAATATGGTTAGCCCGCTTATTCCGCGGTTTGTCATTTCGCAAGTGGTTCGAGAAATGACCTTGCTCGAGCTGGCCCCTACCATAATTGCGGTAATTTACGCTGGCAAAGTTGGATCTAGTATGGCAGGTGGCCTGGGCACCATGCGGATAACAGAACAAATTGATGCACTAGAGGTAATGGGTATCAACTCCACCTCTTATTTGGTGTTGCCCAAAATCGTAGCTTCCGTTTTGATGTATCCTTTGCTAGTAATTCTTGCCGGAGTTTGCGGATTAGTAGGCGGCTATTTAGTTGGTACTCTTACTGGCGCGGTTACGCCCACCGAGTTTATTTATGGACTTCGCTACAACTACAATCCCTACGTAATTACGTTTGCGCTCACAAAGTCAATTGTTTTTGCTTTTCTCATCTCATCCATCTCATCCTTTAAGGGATATTATACACAAGGCGGTGCGTTGGAAGTAGGCATTTCAAGCACTGCGGCTGTTACTACCAGTGTGATAGCCGTTTTGTTGTCGGATTATTTTCTAGCCCAATTGCTTCTTTAACTTCAGGCACAAATGATCAAGATCAATCACATATCAAAGTCGTTTGGCGATAAGGTTATACTTAACAATATCAGTGGCGAATTCGAAAAAGGTAAGACCAACCTTATCATTGGATCTAGCGGAACGGGGAAGAGTGTGCTGCTAAAATGCATTGTGGGGCTGTTGCAACCTGATGAAGGCAACGTATTTTTTGATTTCCGTAATTTTACCGAAGCCGACAAAGAAATGAAATCGGAAGTGCGCAGGGAAATTGGAATGCTGTTTCAAGGTGGCGCACTCTTTGATTCAAAAAACGTGGAGCAAAATGTGATGTTCCCCCTTGATATTCTCACTAAAATGCCACTCAACGAAAAGCTTGACCGAGTTAATTTTTGTTTGCAGCGCGTGGGCTTGGAAAACGTAAATAAAAAAATGCCGTCTGAAATAAGTGGTGGTATGAAAAAACGGGTCGGCATTGCTCGGGCAATTGTAAATAACCCTAATTATTTGTTTTGTGACGAACCTAATTCCGGGCTTGACCCACAAACTTCGATAGTTATTGACGACCTCATTCAAGAAATCACCCATGAGTTTAACATTACAACAGTAGTTGTTACCCACGATATGAACTCTGTAATGGGTATAGGCGAAAATATTCTGTTCTTATACAAAGGCAAAAAACTATGGGAAGGAACAAAAGATAACATCATGAATTCCGGCATGAAAGAGTTTGATGATTTTGTTTTCACCAACAAAGCGATGCGTAACTTGCGAGAACGGGCAGTTTAAAGTGCCTTATACAAGACCCAGTTAGGTTTCTTTCTCTGGTCGATCAAAAAATAATATCCCTAACAATCAGTCAGTTAGCTTCTTTTTAAAAAAAATTGAAATAAATTTCAATCGTTTGAAAACATTGTTTATTGAGTTTTGTTTAAAAATTGTAATTAAACCTTAAACATAAACTTTTATGAACACAATCCTTACAGACATCGTGAAAATCCCAGTGGATGATCCGATCGCATTCACATTCTTCACCGGTTACATGGCCATGTTAGCATCGTCCGTTTTCTTCTTTTTTGAAAGAGGAAGTGTAGACGGAAAATGGAAATTATCATTGCTTGTATCTGGCCTTATTACAGGTATTGCCGCTGTGCATTACTATTACATGAGGGACTACTACTTGGCTACTGGCCAGACGCCAACAGCCCTTCGCTACATCGACTGGACACTGACTGTTCCTTTAATGTGCGTTGAATTTTATTTGTTGACAAAATCTGCTGGCGCAAAGAAATCACTTTTGTGGAAACTGATCATTGCCGCTGTTTGGATGCTTGTAGCGGGTTACATAGGAGAAGCCTTCACTGATGGATCAAGTGGATATTCATTTATTTGGGGTGCTATTTCGACAATTGGATATGTTTACATTTTATACACCGCTTGGTTGGGCGAAGTAGCTCAATTGGCAAAAAACTCAGGCGATCCTGTTGTGGAACGTGGTGTTAAAACGCTAGCTTGGTTTGTACTTGTCGGTTGGGCAGTTTATCCTATTGGATACATGTGCATGCCTGGTGGATGGTTGAACACTGGTTTAGGCTGGAGCGCTTCTAATGTAGACTTGTTCTATAATATTGCGGACGCTATCAATAAAATCGGCTTTGGCTTAGTGGTATACGGTATTGCTGTATCCAGCAAAAAATAAGATGTAGTTCATTAAGGTTAATAGAAAATTCTATAATCCTGTTTAGTTGGCTATATCAATAAAAAACGGAGCTTGAATCAATTCAAGCTCCTTTTTTCTCTCTATCAAAAGATAAATAACATAAGATGAAAAAAGCTCTACTCTTGATAGGCGTTTTATTTGTAATCTTTTCTCAACTAGTGAAGCTGGAGGAATCGATACAGCTCTACTTTTTTGGAGTTATCTTATTGCTCACCGGAGTTCCTCATGGCTCGTTAGATTATTTTGTAGAGGCAGAAACATCAAAAAAGTCACTTCAAAAAATATCCCTGCCTTCATTTCTTTTTAAGTATCTATTGAACATGGCAATCTATGCCATCGTCTGGATCTTTTTTCCAATCCTTGCGCTGATTTTATTCATCGTTTTCACAGCATTTCATTTTGGTGAGATTGATTGGCCAATTCGAAAAAACACAAAGTTTGATTCTCTGCTCTATACATTTTACGGACTACAAATCATTCTTTTTATCATCACGAGTCATATAAAAGAAGCTGCGCCTATTCTGCAATTAGCGACAAACAACCTGGTAAAAAATGATACTTGGATTCTATGGGGTGCCTCTGGTTTCTATTACAGTAGCATTGGGCTTGCTTGTTCAATGCCTTTGCTTGCTGTATTTAAAAAACAAGTTGGTTGGGATTTCCCCACCGTTTTCCAGTTCATAAGTCAAACTATTATTCTCACCGCTGTTATTAATTTTCTTCCACTCTACCTTAGCTTCGGTTTTTACTTTGGCATTTGGCATTCATTGCTTTCATTTAATTTAATCCGTAAGCAGATGAACCTTTCTCAAGACTTTTCTGGCTGGACTGAACTTATCAAAAAAGCAATTCCCTTTACTGTGCTAGCTTGGATCGGTTTGTCAGCGATGATTATATTTTCAATTACCACTCACACTCAACTTTTTGTAATTACAAATTTGTTTATCGGGATTTCCGTTTTAACACTTCCACATTTACAAGTGTTCACTAAAATTAGTTTACAATAAAAAAACTCTCTGAAAATAATCAGAGAGTCTTTTAAATAAATTGAGTGAATTAATTGATTATTTCGGCAACACTACCGCATCAATCACATGTACAACTCCATTTGTACCTTTTAAATCAGCTGCAACTACAAAAGCCACATTTCCTGCTTCATCGGTTAACTTTACTTTTCCACCTTCCATTGAACCTGTTAGTTTACCACCACTTACTGTTGTCAAACCAGCCTTCCCATTTCCGGCTTTTATAGCAGCGGTTACAGCAGCAGCATCTAAATTGCCACTTACTACATGATAAGTTAGGATCTTAACTAACTGAGCTTTGTTTTCTGGTTTCAACAAATTTGCCACTGTTCCAGCAGGCAATTTGTCAAAAGCAGCATTTGTTGGAGCGAACACGGTAAACGGTCCTTTTGATTTAAGCGTAGTGACCAAATCAGCAGCCTTCACAGCAGCCACTAAGGTCGTGTGATCTTTCGATCCGATAGCGATATCTACGACATCTTTAGATTGACCAAATGCAGCGGATGTGGCTGCAAACGCAAGAGCGATAACAAATAGTTTTTTCATAGTTTATATTATTTTAATTTGTTTTTACAACATGAGTAAAGGCGCTATGTTCAAAAACAACTAAAAATAAACATGTTAAGAAATTGATTCGGCTGGTAACATTATCAGACCTTTGCTGTTACCGCCAATCACTTCAACAAGAGAAAATGATCGATAATATAGGTTATTCTAAAAATCAATCAGTTAAAGTACTTTGATCAGCCAACAAGATATAACTTGCATGATTTAAGGAAGGATTCAGTGAGAATACTCATTAGCTGTTTGTTAGTAGGCTTGTTGACAAATGTCGGCATTTGTCAACTTCCCCAATTAAATCTCTCTCGCCAAGCAATTGGTAAAATCGACAAAAAAAATTGGGTTAAGGCAGAACAACTGCTAAAAAAATCGCTTCAAAAGGATGCAATTAATCCAGAAGCTAAGTACGTGCTTTCAGGTCTATATTTAACGAACGGCTTTCCTAAATTCAGCATTGATTCAGCCGACTATTATTTGAACGAAAGCCGAAGCGACTACGAAAAAATTTCAAAAAAGGAGCGCGAGCGGCTTCGGCATTTTCCAATTGACAGCGCAATTCTTCAATCCCTCAGAAAAAAAATTGATAGTGCAGCGTTTATCCGTGCATCAGAAATAAATACAGAGCTGGCCTATACTTCCTTTTTGAAACAATTTGTTCGAGCTAACCAACGGCAAAAAGCGATTGAGTTGCGCGATGCTATTTCTTTTAACGAAGCTGTAAAAATAAACAGTTCTATTGGGTTTAAAGAGTACCTCGAAAAGTATCCAACTTCCGCGCAATCAGTGGAAGCTAAAAAATTGTATGAAAGGCTTCTCTTCACTGAAAAAACTAAGGATGGTAAACTGATTAACTACACTTCATTTCTACAAGATTATCCCAATACAGAGTATGAAATAGACGTTGAAAAAAATATTTTTGAGATTAGCACGGCATCAGGAACCGTGGCGTCAATTGAATCCTTTTTGAAGGATTATCCTAACAGCTATTATGCCAAAAAGGCTACTGCTATACTCTTCCATCTTATTGACAATGGTGGCTATTTAAATGATTCCTTAAAATCCGTTGCCAACCTTAATAAGCATTTCTGGATACCTATTTTTAAAGATGGTAAATTTGGATTCATCGACCAACTGGGAACCGAAACTTTATCCCCTCGTTTCGAATCAATAGATGAATCGTATTTGTGTGGAAATGTTTCCTCCGACTATCTTATTACTTCAAGTGGAGTTATGGCGCGGACTGGTAAAGTTATTCTAAACAAAAATGCAGATAAAGTAGAGGATCTAGGTTTTGGGTTTTTGAAAATAAAAACACAGGAATGCTGGCAGTTAACTCATAAGTCAGGCTTCAAAATTGGAAACGAATGTGTTCAAGACGCCAAAGTTATTGCATCGCATTTCGCAGCAACTAAACAAAAAGGTCAATGGAGTTTATTCACGTTCAGTGGAAGGCTTCTCTGCGATGCCACCTTCGATGATATCTATGCCGAAGACGATTTGATACTATTTGTAAGGGATGGAAAAAAGGTATTAAAAACTATATCAGAGGTAGCACAACTCGCGGACAATATTACTTTCAAAGAGACGCTCGTATTTGATGAGGTTCGTACATTGGGACAGGGTTACTATCAAGTTAGAAACGGTTCATTACAAGGAGTGCTAACAAGCAAACTTGAATATGCAGTTCCGCTTGATCGCCAAATTATTTCTCAAACTCCCTATGGTTTTCTTCAAGAAAGAAATAATAAAATACGAGCAACTGGCATTAGTAAAGACATAGACAAAAAGGAATATGTTTCAGTAGCGTTTTATAATAGCTGGATTAAATTACGAGAAAAGAATAATCTTATTCTATATGACGGGAAAAACAAAAGAGAAGTTGATTCAAATCTTGATAGCATTTGGTTTGCCAATAAACTGGCTTTCGTCCGCAAACAAGATTCACTTACCGTTTATCTTAGCTTTACTAAGTCGATCAAATTAGATGTTGACTCAGAAATAAGGTTTATCAAATCTCCAGATAGTACTCAATACTTCTATGCTGCGGATAAGAAGAAAAAAATGATTGTTGAAATCTCTTCAGGTAAAAAATTTTTCTCCATGAAGGCCTCTCAAATTGAATATCTGGGATACAATACTTTTTTGATAGAGGATGAAAACAAGAAAGGGTTAGTAGATTCAAAAGGGAAAATTCTTTTGCCTATCGAATACAATGCTATTGTTTTAAATGGAAAAAACCACGTCTCATTATTAAAAGATAAGAAATTTGGGTTATACTCGTTAACTACCGGGGAACTAGTAAAACCAATTTATGAGCGCAACATTACTCATTACTCGATGGGAAAATTAATTGCCTATAAAAATGGATTCTATGGTTTTGTTTCGCGGCAATTGAAAGATGAAAGCAGTTTTGAATTTGATGAAATAAGTTATTGGAATGACTCCGTTGCTCTGGTAAAGAAAAATATGCAGTGGGCGTTGTATTCCATTGCCGAAAGGAAAATAACTTCAAGTCGATTCAAAGACGTGCGTTTCGTAACAAACACAGAAAAAGAAAAGGTGGCAATTGTGCATCAAGATGAGCATTATGGAATCATTGATAACTATAATGGAATCATCCTCGCATGTAATTACAACGATATTATTAATCTTGGCTCACAAGAAGAACCACTTTATTTCACTGAAAAATTTATACCGGAAGCCGACATTCACGTGGTAATTTATTATAACTCTAAAGGCAAACTAGTGAGAAAACAGGCTTACGAAACCAACGATTACGAAAAAATTTATTGCGAAGAAAATTGATAAAAAAGCCATCAAATATTCACAAAAGCATAATCTGAGTCTTCAATTTAATTTCTATAAATTCACAAAATTTTTGATATGAAACGAATCGTATTTGCTTTAGCCTTCTTCTTTTCCATCACCAGCTTAGTAGCTCAGCAAAAAGAAAAACCAAAGTTGGTAGTTGGTATTGTGGTAGATCAAATGCGACAAGAATACCTGTATCGGTTTGCGCCTAAATTTGGGGAAGGTGGATTTAAAAGACTGATGAATGATGGCTTCCTGCTAAAGAATGCTCATTACAACTATGTACCCACCTATACTGGGCCTGGTCACGCATCCATCTATTCTGGATCAACACCGGCTATCCACGGAATTATTGGTAATGATTGGTTTGACAAACAATCAAAGAAAACCGTTAACTGCGTAGAAGATAGTAAATACAAACCGGTGGGCAGTGAAGAAGGAAATGGAGACGTAGCACCAAGTCGTTTATTGACCACCACTATCACGGATGAGTTAAAATTGTCGACACAGCAGAAGGGCAAAGTGATAAGCCTTTCTATTAAAGATCGGGGAGCTGTTTTACCAGGAGGTCATCTGCCCGATGGTGTATATTGGTACGATGGAAAAAGTGGAAAATTTATCACAAGCGATTACTACCGTGTAGCGTTGCCAGAATGGATGAATACTTTTAATGCGCAGAACCTTGCTGATCAATACTTATCGCGCGAGTGGAAAACAACATTTCCGATTAATCAATATACTGAGAGTGGGCCAGATGATTCGCCTTATGAAGGTAAGTTAAAAGGAAAAGAGAAACCCGTATTCCCTTATGATTTAAAAACGCTGCGCGCGGCAAATGGAAATTTCGATTTGATTTGCGCAACTCCTTTCGGAGACGACTTACTCACCGAAGTAGCGAAGGCTTCTATTGATGGGGAATCGCTTGGGAAAGATGACGTTACCGATTTCCTGGCAATTTCTTATTCCTGTCCTGATTTAATTGGTCATGCGATGGGACCTAACTCTATTGAATTAGAAGATGCCTACCTACGCCTTGATAAAAATTTGGATGATTTACTCAAGAAGTTAGATAAGGCAGTAGGTTCGGGACAGTATACGGTATTCTTAACTGCGGATCATGCAGTAGCAGAAAACGCTCAGTATTTAAAAGACAATTCAATTCCTGCAGACTATTTTAAGCTTGCTACTGTTGAAGCTGGGCTAAACGAGTTTCTGCAAAAACAATTTCCGGGTAAAAAGATCATCGATAAAATCGGTAACGATCAAGTATTCATTAACCAAGATGCATTTGGCAATGAACCTAAAACGGCTGGCTTAGATCTACTAATTGCAACAGAGATGATTTCAAAATATTTGTTGGCCATCCCTGGTGTGGCTCAAGTGTATTCGGAGGCAACATTGCGCCAAAGTAACTACGAGGAAAAAGGAATAAAAGGCATGGTGACGCGCGGGTTTAATTCAAAACGAAGTGGCGATATTGCGTTTGTCTTAGAGCCAGGATGGATGACCTGGGGTGGAACTACAGGAAGCACTCACGGTTCCGCATATACTTATGATACCCATGTGCCTGTGGTATTTTTTGGCTTTGGCATCAAGAAAGGCAGCACGAGCAACTACCACACAATTACGGATATTGCACCTACTCTCTCTGTCTTGCTTAAAATAAAGTTCCCGAATGGTTGCACGGGGCAACCAATAAGCGAATTACTAGATTGATTACAGTTTCAACTTAAAAAGTTAGCAAAGAAAAATGTAGCTTCGCAAAGCTTCCATTCCATTCGCACAGCAATTGTCATGAAAGTTTTTTTAGTCAACTCCGTATTCACACTTTTTTCGTTTTTGTCTTATTACAAAAGTTTAGTTGGAGTGCTGAGTGATTGCAACGCCAAAATAACAAGAGGATTCAACTTAGCATTGAACCCTCCTTGTGCTGGTTTAATAGCACTTCCTATTGACGAAAAATTATTTAGCAAGCCATGCAGCTCTCATTCGCTCTTGGCTTGTATTTAACTCTTTGTTGGCCTCTATAAAAATGTAATTCTCCGTCTCTTCTCTTAGGTCCGCTTCCAAGCTAACTTCCATTTCCTCGCCCTCCGCATTCTTTCTTTTCACAACGAACTTCACTTTATCTCCCACCTTCGCAGAAGCTATGTATTGACCAAAACATGCTTGGTATGTCTCCAAGTTAAAGGGTTGGTCGTTCATAGACACAAAAGTATCTCCTACCTGAAAGGCTAATCGTTTTCCTAATTGAGTTGCCTGATCTAAATTAGCAATTATCAGCTGCTTTCTATCCGGTGCCAAACCAGCCCCAAAACCCATGCTTGTTTCGGTAGCTTTTCTAGTTGCCGAAGGATTATACTGTATGCCAAGTGCCTCAAATGTCTCAGACAATGGAAGTGGCTTCCCTGCCTCTACAAAGTCTTTAAAGAAACCCCTGACGGCCGGATAAGTTAGTTCGGTTATCTTATCAAACAACTCTTCGTCCTTAAAGGATTTCTTCGCACCGTATTTCTTGGCAAGGTCGGCCACCAGTTCGCGTGTCCCATATTTTCCTTGCGACAGGCTGAGTAGCTTTACATCCAAGCATAATCCGATCAACGCCCCCTTTTCATATACGTTTTGATATTGGTCTTTGTATTTATCTAACGCACCCAAAGACAACGCGGTAAATGCCAACGAATCATTAAAAAACTTTCTTGAATTTTTGATTTTGCCTGCTTGCCGCTTCAAGTATTCGTCAAGCGAGATCGCGTCAGATCTCACCTGCGAATGATGCGCAGCATACTCCGTGAGGCCTTCGTACAGCCAAAGGTGTTTCGACATTTTAGCATCGATAAAATCAAAATCTCCGATTTCAGTGCTATGTATTCCGAGCGGTGTGATGATATGTAAAAACTCATGAGAAGCAATGTCCCTAAATTGACTTGACAGTTCCTCGGGTGAAAAACTATCGGGCATAAAAGTGAGACAGGATTGAGTGTGCTCCAGTGCCCCATACCGCGTAAGATTCTTTTTATCGGAAAGGTACACCAAAAATGCATATTTAGTGACCGGTAACTTTCCGCCCAAATACGTTGCATGGGCTTGCAAAATCGGCTTCACATCGTCTACTAACAATTTTGCTGATGCTTTGCCACTAGCGGAATAAACTGACACTAGGACCGAAGCGTTTGCAACTTTAATCCACGCTGTGTCAGGCTTGCAGTAGAGTATGGGTGCATCAGTAAGAGTCTGATAGTTGTTCGTTTCAAAAACATCTACATCTGCAGTGCTATTTTTTGATGGTTGTAAAGAAGTAGATCCGTAAAATCCATTAGCATGTTTTACCTCCACTCTAAACGGCTTATTTTCCATGCCTTGCAAATAACCAATCAATCCAAATGTATTTAACACAAATGCAGAATCCTTTTCAAAACTGGTGCCTCCTGGCTCAAACACGTCCTCTTTTATCTCAGCCGTATCCCAAGTATCATCTACGTCATAGGTAACTTTACCTAACTTTTTTGCTCCGCTAATATTCCATGTATTTGGATCAGGATGTTCAACTGCCAATACACCTCCCTGTTTATCAAAGGCTTTAAAGTTTGACACAAAAGACCCGAAGTTGCTAATAGAATAAGTGCCTGGCACAATTTTAGGAACATGAAAAGCTATCTGATCGTTGGGAACTTTTGGCGTATATATTTCTATATTGAGCTTGTCATTGTTTGTTTTGGTGAGATCGACTTTTACCCTATAATTACTTTGTGCAACGGCAAACTGTAACGGCAAAAGAGCAATGATAATTGTTGAACAAATTTTCATAGACTAAACAGTAGATTATGAGTTTATTACTTTTCTATTTAAACCAACAAAACGGGTGCTAAATAATTTTGTTTCGCGCGTTGATTAATTGATTTTTGGTTGCCAAATAACGCTAACCAGATTTCTTTATTTTTTTCAATTGTTAATCACTATTTCTTTGATCTCAGTTATTAATGCTGGAAGGTTTTTATCTTTAAATAGCTTATTGTAATCGGTAATATCTTTCGTCACAATCTCTTGCATGGTTCGTTTATGCTTTGCCCATTCCGTTTGCACATCAGCGAAACGCTCTTTAGCACCTTGGGTTATGCGTGGATCATGCGCGTCAGCCACGGAACGAATCTGAAGAAATTCCGAATTTAACTTGTTTTGAAAGTTGATCACATCCTGCCCATTCTTAGACCGAGGCTCGATCAAATTACTCTCCCACTTTTCAAGTTTCTTCAAAATTTCTTTTCCTGCATTCACAATATCTTTTGCATTAGTGTCATTCTTCAACAGTTCATTATAGCCCTCCACTTGCTTCTTTACTTTCCGCATATTGTTTACCGAATTATGAACTTCTTTTAATCCCTCTTCAGCTTGCTGAATTATTTGCTGTTGCGCGATCCAATCTTCGTTGGTCACTTTCAAGTTTGGATCACCTAACAAATCAAATTCGGTTTCAGACGTTTCACCTTTAAACTTAATCCGCGCTTTGTAACGCCCCGGGGCAACGCGATGGCCGCTTAAGTCTCCATACACAAACACTCCAGGAACCTCTGGCAGCGCATCTGTGCAAAAATCCCAAGCAAAGCGATTTATCCCCAACTCAGCGGGAATTAACTGTGCTGGCGGTGCACCACCAGATGTTGGCTTTACGCTCTCGTCTTTTTTGTTGGAATACTTTCTTAATACTGTTCTATTAAAATCCAAGATCTCCAACACAACTTTGTTGGTGTCTGCTTTCTCTTTTAGGTAATAACTAAGTATCACACCATTCATCGGATTTTGGCCAGTTCCTGGCGGCACTTCCATCCACGAAGGGGCAGCACTTGTCAGTCGTACTGTTGCCTTGGGTGAGTATAACTTAACCAATGAACTAAATTGCCCCTTTGATTGCTGAATGGCGCTGAGGTCATCTAAGATCCAAAAGGCCCGGCCAGCCGTGGCGGCCACTAAATCATTGTCATGCAGAATTAAGTCCGTCACGGGAACCACGGGTAAATTCAATTGCATTTTATTCCAATTCGCTCCACCATTAAAAGATAAATAAAATCCCCTTTCCGCGCCAGCGTATAAAAGGTCTTTTACTTTCTTGTCTTCACGGATCACTTTAATAAAGTCGTCCGCTTCAACACCCAATCCTATCTTCATCCACGTCTTCCCATAATCAGTTGACTTAAACGTATAGTTCGAATAATCATTGAACTTATATCGTGAGGCCGAGATATACACAGTTGCCTTATCGTTGGGAGATACTTCTATGGAATGAATCATGCCCTCTTGCAATTCTTTAGGCGTGATATTCGTCCAATTTTTGCCACCATCTTTTGTAATATGAACCAAACCACAATCGCTGCCCGTATAAATTACGCCTGCTTCTTGCGATGATTCAGCGACATAATAGATGGTGTTATAATTTTCACCTCCCGCGCCTTCATTAGTTAATGGCCCACCACTAATATCTTGCTTGGTAGTATCGTTTCGGGTTAAGTCAGGGCTAATTACTTGCCAATTGATTCCACCGTTAGTGGATTTAAACAAAACGTTCGCGGCATGATAGAGCGTCTTAGCATCGTGAGGCGAATTGATCAAAGGGGCATTCCAATTAAACCGATACTTCATTTTCTTGGGTGCATATGCTAAGTTAGTGGCTGGATACTCTTGTAAATCTTTCGTTTCATTCGTCTTGATGTCCAACACATCAATAATACCTTGGTAACACCCTCCATAGAACAACTGCGGGTTGTTCGGATCATCGAAAGCAATGTAAGCACTTTCGCAACCAGGGCCGTTCACCCAGTCTTTTACAGTTATTCCAAAACTATTGTTTCGGCTCTTTATCATGACAGACGTATTGTCTTGCTGACCACCATACACCCAATAAGGAAAGCGTTTGTCAACATTTACTCGATAGAATTGCGATGTCATCTGATTTCCTAATGTAGACCATGTCTTGCCAGTATTAAAAGAAATCTCTCCACCCCCATCATCTGCCAAAGCAAGATTTGCATTCTTCTTGGGGTTGATCCACAAATCGTGCGTGTCGCCATGCCCAACTGGCACATTCTGAAAAGTTTTACCGCCATCAATAGATCGCATCACCGGTGCATTTAACACAAAAACGATGTCCTCATTTAACGGATCGGCAAAAACTTCCATATAGTACCACGAGCGCGCAGTAATGTTTTGATCACTCGTTTGGAGCGCCCATTTCTTTCCACCATCATCAGATCGGTACAAGCCGGCCTTTGACTTCTCGGCTTCTATAATTGCGTACACGCGATTAGGGTTAGCGCGCGAAACAGACACACCAATCTTTCCCATTTCTTTAGGGAGACCTTCTACAATTTTATTCCATGTATCGCCCCCATCTACTGATTTCCAAATAGCAGAAGAAGTTCCGCTCTCTATCTTCCACGGATAACGCCTGTGGGGCCAGCTTGCTGCATACAAGATCCTTGGGTTAGTCATATCCATGCTCAAACTACTGATGCCGGTATTATCGTCAATAAACAACGTACGCTTCCAGGTAACTCCGCCATCTACTGATTTATAAACTCCGCGATCGGGGTTCGGGCCATGAACGGTACCTTGGGCGGCCACAAGAACTACGTCTGAATTGTTTGGATGAATTACCACATCAGAAATATGTCTTGTTTTTTCGAGCCCCGTATTTTTCCATGATTTTCCGCCATCGGTAGATTTATAAACGCCATCGCCATAGGAAGTCATCACACCACGGACTGCGTGTTCGCCAGAGCCGACATAAATCACATTAGGGTCGCTTTCGCTAATGGCGATGTCGCCAATAGAACCCACTTTAAAGAATCCATCGGAAACATTTTTCCAAACCAATCCGGCATCTTCTGTCTTCCATTCACCGCCCCCGGTGTATCCTACAAAGTAGACGCTCTCATTGGTGGGATGGCCCGCAATGGCATTTGCCCGCCCTCCTCTGCCTGGGCCGATGTTGCGCCACTTGATGCCTTTCAATTGATCGGCATCAAATTTAGGTTGAGTTGTAATTTGGGGTTTATTTTTCTGCGCCTGAATTGAAAATACAATCAGCAAACAGCAGACAAGGAGTAGATTTTTTTTCATCGTGAAGCGTTAATAATTCGATTTAAAGACAAGCAAGCAAAACATTCCCCAAAATACGAGGTAATCACAAATAAAGAAATCAATTCGATAATAATAAGAGTATGCTCCTCAGGAGAAAAATATAGGGGATTGCTATATTGGCTTATAACATTACATTTTGATTAGGCAAAACACACCCAAGGAAAAGTTTATCAGAGCATTGTAATTAAATATGTCAAGCCCGAAAGTATCAGGAAAATGAAAACCAACAAAAGTTCGGCTTTAACACCCTTTATTATTCGGTCGATCATGATCAAATATACCTGTTATTATTAAAAATCCAATGGCAAGGACTGTTCGCGCCAAAGCTGCACTTTAATACGAAGAAAGTTGACGCCTAGTTTTAGAAACTTGCGCCTTTTCGTTCTTGGGTATTCGACTTCCTGTTTTGGTAATTGTCGGTAACCTTGCCACCCGATTTTTATTTTCTAAGTTAGGCAATCCGTTGAACTTAGTGTAGTCTCGCCCAGAATCGAACTGGGATCAAAAGTTTAGGAAACTTCTATTCTATCCGTTGAACTACGAAACCAAGAATTAAGCGTGCAAAGCTAAAAAAAATCCCTTCCCGATCGTATAGGTTGAAGTCTATTTATCAATACCTTTTGAAAATAGCGGTCAAACCGGGTTGGCGCAAGGTATCGATAACATCAATTCAGAGAAAATTTTGAAAGGTTTACCACGACCATTAAGTGTATAAAAATATCCGGCAGCCGTCATTAAAATTCTGCATTGTTCCAAGTTGCGCTCAATAAAATACCGTATTCCTTACAAAAACAGTATAAAATTTTAAAAAACACATAAAAAAACAACGATTTCAATCGGATTCGGTAATTTTTCCGAAGATTTAGGTTAAAAATTAAGCCAATGTTATGACTTTTGTTAAAACCCGATGAATTCATGTCTAATCTTTAACCTAAACTTCAAACTATGAAAAAATCAGTACTTCCTTTAATCCTTCTGTTTGCCGTAAGCCTACTCGGAGTCTTTCTGCCGGCCGTTCCGACTACCCTTGTTACAGAGGGAATAAATTCCGGAGATGTGGCCTGGATGCTTACCGCAACTGCCCTCGTTTTATTGATGACGCCTGGTTTAGCCTATTTCTACGGAGGTATGATCGATACCAAGAATATCATTTCTACCATGCTACAAAGCTTTATTGCCATGGGTGTGATTAGTATCATCTGGATTGTGGTTGGTTTCAGTCTGGCTTTTGGCGATACTGTTGGAGGCGTGGTAGGCAATCCTACTACTTTCTTTATGTTTAAAGATGTGTTGGATGGAAAGCCTTGGTCTTTAGCACCTACCATACCTCTTGTCTTATTCGCGTTTTTCCAACTTAAGTTCGCTATCATCACCCCAGCGCTTATTACTGGTACTTTCGCTGAAAGGATCAACTTTAAATCTTATGTTCTTTTCCTAATCTTATTCTCTTTGCTGATTTATGCGCCTTTGGCCCATTGGACATGGCATCCAGATGGATTCCTTTTTAAGCTAGGAGTGCTTGACTTTGCGGGTGGAACGGTAGTACATATGTCTGCGGGTTTTGCTGCGCTCGCGGCTTCCATCTATTTGAGAAATAAATCGGAAGTAAAGAAATCTATTGCTCCAGCTAATATTCCATTTGTTCTACTTGGTACAGGTTTGCTTTGGTTCGGTTGGTTTGGTTTTAACGCGGGTAGTGCTTTGTCTGCGGGTGTGCTTGCGGCAACTGCTTTTGCTACTACCAACACAGCTTCTGCTGCTGCGGGTTTATGCTGGGTGTTATTTGATGCGGCCAGAGGCAAAAAACCTTCTGCTTTAGGCTTTTGTATTGGCGCAGTAGTGGGTTTGGTAGCCATCACACCTGCAGCAGGTTTTGTTACTATTCCTTCTGCCATTTTCATTGGTACGGTAGCTGCGTTGGTGAGCAACGTGGTAGTACATTGGAAATCTAAAACCGCGTTGGAAGATACGTTAGATGTGTTCCCTTGCCATGGTGTGGGTGGAGCTGTGGGTATGTTAATGACCGCTTTTCTTGCCAACACAGCTGTAAATAGCGCGAACACTACAGGCAACGGTCTATTTTTTGGGGAGACTACCCTATTCAAGGCACATTTAATAGCACTTGTAGTGGTGGTTGCATTCGCCTTCTTCGGCTCGCTGTTGCTTCTCAAAATCACTGATTTGATTTCACCGCTAAAAGTAAGTGCAGAAGAACAAGAGATAGGTTCGGATTTAGCGCAACACGGAGAAGGATTGTCGTCTTAAATAATCACTAAAGCATCCCAGAAGGTGTGAGATACCAAACTGGGATTGCTTCAGCTTTCTGTTTCACCATAAAACATTAATCAAAAATATGAAAACGCTTAAAACAAGAATATACTTATTAGCACTTTCTTTTATTGCAATCAACACATTTGCTCAAGATGCTGCGCCAGCAGCCGAAGAGAAACCAAAAATTGTAATGTCTGGATACATTGATTCTTACATTTTGACGGCATTTAACTCGCCTCAATCAAAAAATTTACTTGGAAGTACGACTTTGAATGGTGGTTTTCCTGCCGGAAGAGCTTTTGATCGATTAGACAAACAATTTGCGCTAGGTTTAGTACAAACGAAGTTTTCTTATTCTGACAAAAAATCGGATGTGGTTGTGGATCTTACTTTTGGTCCAAATGCCGAGTTAGGAAACTTTGGTAACACTACAGGAACTACCAATCTTTGGAGGCCGGGTACAAATTACATTGGCCAATTATATGGAACATCGGCTGCCATTAAACAGGCTTATTTCACTTACAAGGCCACCGATAAATTAAGCTTTACGGTTGGTCAATTTGGAACTCATATTGGTTACGAAGTAATCGATGCTCCTGTAAACTATCATTATTCTTTATCAAATCTTTTCAATAACGGCCCTTTCTACCATGTGGGTATGAAAGCGACCTATGCTTTTAGTGACAAGGTTACATTGATGGGCGGCTTGGTAAACAACTGGGACAATTTGGTAGATAACAACACTCAAAAATCATTTGTAAGTCAATTGTATTTCAAACCAGTTGATGGGTTCAATATATACTTAAACTACATCGGTGGGTTTGGCGATGACACTTACTTGACTACCACAGCTTTGGGAAGCAGCAAACCTTACCTGGAAAATTATACACGTGACTTATTTGATCTAACAACAGGCTACCAAGTTACGCCCAAGTTTTATTTAGGCTTAAATGCTGCTTATGGTTTCTATACCTTCAATGCATCAGGTGCCGCTGATAAAGCAGACATCATTGCAACGTATGGCTCAACTAGCCCTTCATGGGGTGGTTATGCAATCTATTCAAACTATGCTATCAGCGATATAGTAGGAATTGGCGCGCGTTATGAATCATTTGAGGATAAAAACTATGTTCGCTACATTGGCACAACCAACTCTTCCTTGACACTTACGCTACCCATTACGTTGGCCGATGCTCATTTGATAGTAAAACCCGAACTAAGAATTGATGAAGCTGGCAAAGCTTATTATGAGGATTCTGAAGGAAAAGCCGTAACCGGGCAACAAACATTGGGCGTGGCATTCGTTTACAAGTATTGATTGCTAAATTTGCTTAATGCAAAAATCAAAAAATCTTTCCTGGTTTGTTCTGTTGATAATCTCTTTTGTTTCACCCACCTTCGGTGGAGCACAGAGTTTACCAACTGAAGAATCAGGAAAGGTTTTTTTTTCTGAAGTAGTTCTTGCCGATAGTTTCCCCAACGGAAAACTGTATTCAAATAGTATCACTTGGTTAAAATCACTTAACCGTGCCGAAGAAAAATTCACCCTCCTTACAGGAGACTCCATTCAATCAAGCATTAATGGCCAATACGAATTTCAGGTATTCGCGCAAAGTGGATTGCTACGAAAAATGGTAGGTTTAATTTCATGCAAACTAGCGATCGATACAAAAGATGCTAAATTTCGTTATTCGTTTTCTGACTTTGTCTATCATTACTATAAAGAAGACCGCAATTACAAAATGGCAAAAACAGGCAAAATAAAACCATTGGAAGACAAAGAAGCCATAGGATGGCAAAAGTTGTGGGAAAAGCACAAACAAACTACCAACACAAAGATCAATTCACTAATCACATCCATGAAAAGTGAAATCCCAAAAAAACTAACGACTCCGGCAAAGAAAGCGAACAAGGTAGAGTGGTAGAATAGATTTCAAATTGCAAGTTCAATATTTATTTAGGATTTTAGGAAATTCAATTTCTTAAGACCAATTTAGAATTCTTAATTTATCTAAGCCATGAAATTATTTTTTACCCCACTCGTGCTGCTGGTCACATTTGTTGCAAATGCTCAACAAACAAAACAGCAAGCGCTTAACTCCATCGATTTAAAATATGATAAATACGCTGGCACGGCAAAAAAAATATGGGAGTTTGCCGAGGTAGGATTTCAAGAAACACAAAGTTCAGCTCTGCTACAAAAAACATTAGCTGATGAAGGTTTTAAAATAGAGGCTGGCGTTGCCGGAATGCCAACCGCTTTTACCGCTACGTTCGGACAAGGGAAGCCAGTTATTGGTATCCTTGGCGAATTTGATGCATTGCCTGGAGTATCGCAAGAAGCTACGCCAGAATTAAAACCCATCCCCAACCAAAAAGCAGGACATGCTTGTGGACATCATTTATTTGGGGTTGCTTCGTCCGCTTCGGCTATTGCAGTTAAGAACTGGCTTATAGCAAATAAGAAAACAGGAACCATTCGGTTTTACGGAACACCCGCTGAAGAAGGCGGCTCTGGTAAAGTGTACATGGTGCGAGATGGTTTGTTTAACGATGTAGATATTGTTTTGCACTGGCATCCTGGCTCAGGTAACTCTGCGGGTTGGGGCAATTCATTATCCAATAAATCAGGTAAGTTTAGATTTTATGGTGTAGCCTCCCATGCTGCCGCATCGCCCGAACGAGGAAGATCAGCGCTTGATGCCGTAGAAGCCATGGATAATATGGTGAATATGATGAGAGAACATGTTTCGGACGCTACCCGAATTCATTATGTAATTACCCGTGGTGGCGAAGCGCCAAATGTAGTTCCCGCTTTCGCGGAAGTATATTATTATGTTCGGCATCCAAAAAGAACAGAAGTGAAAGAAACATGGGAACGAGTTGTAAGGGCTGCAGAAGGCGCAGCACTAGGCACTGATACCAAAATGACCTATGAAGTAACAGGTGGTGTTTACAACTTAATGCCAAGTGAGTCACTCGCCAAAATTATGGACGCCAATCTTAGGCTGGTTGGAGGTTTTTCCTATACGCCCGAAGAAAAAGAGTTTGGTACAAAAATTCAAAAGACATTTACGGGTGAATTTCCTTCTCTAGAAACCTCCAATCAAATTGCCGCATTAGGCGAAAGTGAAAGTGGCGGTTCAACCGATGTATCGGATATTAGCTGGGTAGTACCAACCGCTGGCCTAAGAATAGCCACGTGGGTGCCAGGCACTGCTGCCCATAGTTGGCAAGCGGTAGCAGCGGGTGGTACCTCGATTGGCTTTAAAGGGATGATGGTGGCGGCCAAAACATTAGCGGCCACCGCCATCGAATTATACGATTCGCCCCAGGTTATCGAAAGCGCATGGAAAGAACTTAAAGCAAGAACAGGCAGCGACTTTAAATACGAATCGTTGATTGGCGCAAGAAAGCCTGCATTGGACTATAGAAAATGACGAACTAAGAATTGGTAATAAACTTACCAGTTTCATTAAAAAAAGTTTCCTTATCAAGCCAATAGTTACGACTATAAAGATGAGTGAATTTCCAATTTTTAGTTTCCATAACGGTAGGTAATAAAGCATGCCTGTCCTTTGCACTCAAACCGTGGCTATACTGTTCGTCATCTGTAAATAGCAGCCCTTCGAATAGATCGTTGAGTTTGATCGCAATGTCTGCAGTATGGATGGATGTTAAATTTACTTGCGGATTATGCACAGCGCACCAGTCGGTAATTACTTTCTTCAGCGACAACTTATCATTTATGAACCCACTGCCAACAATTGAAGGCATCCCTTTAGAAACCTCATACGCATATTTCAAATAAGATTTAAAAAGTGTTGGCCCTTCGTTGGCCGTGTCCTGAACATGGAGCTGATCCGGTAAAATGCTTGCCACAATTATAATTCTCTTTTTCGCACGGGTAATCGCCACATTAAGTCTGTTCTCACCACCTTGCTGACTGAGGCTACCAAACTGCATAGCCACTTTTCCATATTTATTTGCTGCATACCCAATAGAGAAAATGATCACATCACTCTCATCGCCTTGCACGTTCTCAATATTCTTAATGAAAATTCTTGCCGCGTTTATCACCTTTGTTTCCGCGTAATTACTTTCAAACAAATCTTGAATTAAATTTTGTTGTGGTGCATTAAATGTAATTACCCCTACCGACAATTGAGGTTCATCTTTAGCTAGCGAATTCAACAATGAAACAACATAGTTGGCCTCGATTTGATTTGTCTGGTCAATCCATTCTCCATTTACTAGGTGATATTCGATGGGTGATCTTTTGTCATTGGCTACCACACGGTCTGGCAAAAGTGTTAGCTTCCCTCTATAAAAATGCTGATTGGAAAACTCCATAAGGGCAGGTGACTGGCTTCTGTAATGATGCCTTAAGTCTGTTTGCAATAAATAACGTTTAGCTAAATCCAATAATGAATCGATTTCAAGATCAGGTTGTAACTCTTCTTCTTGCTGCCAACGAGCCTGATACAGATCGGAGGGCTTAAGCTGTTGCGAATCACCCGCTATAACTAATTGTTTGCCTCTGTACATGGCCGGAATTCCCCGTTCAACAAAACACTGAGATGCTTCATCAAAAATAACCAAATCAAATATTTCCTCCATTGGAAAAATGGCGGAAACAGTTTCCGGTGAGGCCAACCAGCACGGAAGAAGTTTAAACAACTCATCCGAGTGCTCGTCTATCAACTTTCGTAAAGGCCAAATTTTCTTCTTCTTTGTTGTTTGATGTAACACATCTCGATAGGTAATCCTATTATTTAAGCGATTGAATTCTAACTCTTCGATCACATTTTCACGCGCTCTCAATAGCAGGATTTCATTGCTAATTTTTAACTTTTCAGATAACGTATTCCGCAATTCGTTTTCGAATAATTGAATCTTACCGGATGAGACATCTTTGAGTATCGGATACTTTACTTCTAAATATTCGATCCAATGGAGGCTCAGGCTATTTAGTAAAATGCTTCTTAAGTGTTCAAAATTCCATGATTTACTTCCTCCATGTAACCTTTTAATAACGCCCAACTCAGTTTGCGAAAGTGCTTGCTGCTGTGTGTCGAATTCAACTAAACTATTGAAATCTCTTTTTAAGATCCGCTCGAAATGTTGGGTTAAGGAACTTTCAGCAAACAATTGAATTTGATATTCAGTTAGATAAATTGACCACATGGCCTTCTTAACAAAAAGCCTATCTGCTTCGCCAAATAAAGATTTAATTCTCGAAGTAAACTCTTGGTGTGAGAGGTGCTTCGGACTAATAAATGTAGAGAGTGAACGTATGGAGCCAACTATTCTTTTTGCATGAATGATTCGTTGTTGCAACTGAAACCAATGGCGGTAGTCGGTCAAAGAATACGTTTCGGGAATATCGGTAAGCCACGCTTTTGACTTCAGCTTGGATAAGTTATGTTCTAAATTCAAGCGCTTGTCTAGCTTCCTTTCCATCACCGATAATCCAGCCTTGTCATTTTTAACTTTGTTAGCTATTAACACGCGAGCCATCAGTACTTTTTGTTTAGAAAACAACTCCCATCTTATAAGTCCAAAAATACTTTTCCGTGACTTCTGGCTCTCATGAAGCACTTGCTGAAAGTGACCTAGGTTTGCCGTATCAACAGTTATCTCAGGGCCAACATCATTGAAACAATCCGAGACTACCCGTTCCATGTTTGAAAGCCACAAGGCGTTAACTTCTTCATCCGATTCATCCGCAATCTGCTTGAACAACTGATAATGGTGAGCAGAACTAATCAGTTCTAAAAGCTCGTTAGCCGCTGCTGAATGATTGGCAAACTCCACCACGGTATCCCAACTAATTTCAGTATTGAGTACTTCTTTCAACATCGTCTCAACGGCCAACAGTGTTTTCGGGATTTCGGCTAAGTAAAGCTTTATCGTTTCGAAATCATTCTGAGTAAACTGACTAAACGACTTTCTTTCCTTCCACTCATAGTACTCATCCAAAAATCGATCCGCATAATGAGCGTATATTTTCAATTTATCTAGAAAAGGATCTAACTCATCGAATCGATAATTAAAAAAGTCTTGCTTTAAATTTACGTAGGGCTCAGTAAAACTTGATTGTAGATATAATTCTCTGGCACTCAGGCCACACTCAACTCGTGTAAATAATGCAGTTCTAAATTCATCTAACTCTTCAGTAAGTTGATCTATCCGCCTGCTCAATATGTAAAACTTTCGCTCTAGTTGGATGGCATCTATACTGTTATTTTTCTGTTTGAATTCTTCGATGTTTTCAATTTGATTTCTAAGTCTATCATAAACATCTTTCCTGTCTTCCTTGAAATCGTGGACTAGCGCGAGAAAAGGAGAAAGGCCTTTTTCATGAAGTCTATTGCTTACTACATCTAACGCCACTCGCTTTTGACACACCACAAGCACACGTTGTTTATTTGCAATAGCGTCTGCCACCAGATTGCAAATGAGGTGAGATTTGCCAGTGCCTGGGGGGCCTTCTACTACAATAGAGTTTCCAAACTTAACGGCCTTAAGTGCATTCTCTTGCCATATATCCATGGGAAAAGCGGGGTACACTTTCTCTTCTTTAATCTTATTTATGAAATTAGAATGTGAATTCAATTCCTGTTTACTAGATCGCTTAAAAAAGAATTCTTCCAAATCGAAGCTCGCTTCATTTTCTATCAACTTATGATAATCTGGAACTAGGTACGAACCCGCTTGTGGGAAAATACCAAGCACAGACTCCGGGAAAAGTTTTAGTTCACCATCATTAAACGTAGACTCAACTTCTTGCTTCTGAAAGGATTCAAAAGAAATTAGCTCATCGCGAAAATTATCAGGATTAAAATTGATTTCTAGTTGCGCCTCCTGAAGCATCTTATAAAGTGCTGTTCGAAAAACTGTGCTATCTGGATCTACCGATTCAACGTCTTGCTCAATTAACGAGTCAGCTAATTTTACTTTGTTATAAAAAGAGTAGGCAAGTAAAAATGATTTGTTAAAAACAATCTCACCTTCTCTCTGCTTTAAAATCCAATTATTATCTTCCACAATTAATTCGACCGGAAAAAATAATATTGGGCAACGTATACAACTTCCATCATTAAATTTGCCTCTCACGAAGGGCCAACCCACATGCAAATCCCTGGATCCTCTCTCTTCAAAAATAAATTTATCTAGCCGTTGCAGTCGCTTCAGCTTTTTTGAAACCTCGTTAACGGGTGAAAATCGTGAATCCAGAACAGCACAAATGCGTTTGTTCTTTCGGGCAATAAGGGCTTCTATGATAGCGAATGACTTCTCACGATTTAGTTGATTGAAGGAGTGAACATCAATGAATTGATCGCCCAAAAGGCGAGGTAAAAATAATGCTCTGTTCTTGCCTGAAAGATTGGTAAGCCTTCGTAGGTAAGTAGTTAAGAGCTTTTTATTTGAGTTAGACGACTCCATAGATTAATCCTTAATGGTAAGATAAGGTTTAATTTTTTGAAAAAGAGTTTCATCTAAAATAGTAATACTCCTTAGCTCATCAATAGAAGTAAAGTTATTATGTTGATAACGGTAAGCGACAATTGCTTTAGCGATTGGAAACTTGATGTAAGGCAGTGATGTCAATTGCTTCTCAGTAGCTTTATTAATATTGATTTGACGAGGCACAAAAGATGGAGCGACAAACGTACTTTTATTCAATTCTTGAATGGCCAACGAATCTAAACCAAATACTTCGGCTAACTGGCTTTCCAAAACAAAACCACCCAGTTTCTCCCGGTACTTTACTATCCGTTGAGCCAATTTGCTTCCTATTCCCTTCAATTGGATTAGTTGGGTAGTATCTGCTAAATTGATATCAAAATAAGTTGGCACAAATGCACTTTTTCTATCTGGTTTAGCATATTGAGTTTCGGGCGTCAGCTTAGCAACGCTATTTGTTTCGGGCAACGTAATAAAAGCATAAAGGCTAGTTACCAACGCAGTGTCAATTCCATAGATTTTTTTGAGATCGGTTTTGGTTTTGAACTTACCTCCCTTACTTCTATAATTAACAATACGACTTACTACCGCTTTTTCAAAACCCAATTCCATTAGTTCGTCCATTTTAACGGTATTAGGATCGAATTTAAATAATCTTCGTTCAGGTTTTAAAGTATTAACACTATCGGAATCGCTACTGAATTCCCATTGAGAAGTTATGCTATCGAGTAGTGCCTTATCATGACTAATGAACTGGGGTTGGCTTGTAAACCAAGCTTGATAAATTGGCTCTATGAAAACGAGCAAAACACACAGAGGTAGAAGTATCAAAAAACCATTTGCCTCCGCCCGTGAGAAGCCGAAAAAAGCCCTAATCCACGTAAGAATACGGTTCATTTTCTTTCTTAAAAAGTGAAAGAAAGATAAAAATTAATTGTTATTGGCGAAACTACTCCGTTTACTATTAATTCGGTACAAACATCCGATTTTGGCTCAAGCACCAGCCTAGTTTCTTGTAAACCATTACGATCGCCTCGTGACTGGAATCGCCATTTAACTCCCGGAGAATGCGGTCTGAAAGCGTTCCCTCATTGAAAATGATGTCAAGTTCGGGTTTCCATTTTTCCAATGCCGGATGCCCCCCCCTCAAAAGTCTATTCAAGATTGTCATCCAAACATCCTTTGCAGAAGAAAACTCGCGAATACCAAAAGCGGACAAATATTGCGAGGAATAAATCATAGCTCGTTGCCCCTCCGCAATTACATCATCCAAAATACCCGCCAGCATTTCAGTGTGTTCTTTTATTTGCTCTTCGATGGGCATAAATTTTTCACTCACAAAAGCCTTTATCGTCTCTATTACCAATTCAATTATAGCCATGTCGGCAGCCGGGCATTCTTGGATATCCATTATTCTTATTTCGATCGATCCCCTGTCGAAACGTGGTATTGCCCCACGACTGTTCACCCAAACAGGGTTAAGAATATTTTGCGGATCAAATGGTGCAATGTCCGTTTTTATTTTTTCATACACGGTATTGAGATAGTTACGCTTCGAGAAAATAGCCTCTGGGATAACCTTGCCAGTGATGGAGGGTATTCGACTTTGATTGGTTTTGTAAAAATTTAATCGCGTATCAAGAAAACCTGTTACTTTTCCTTCAATAACTGGGGAACTAGCGCACAGGGCGGGTAGAATGGGAAGTATCAGTCTAATCGCGGCATGAAGTTTAGCGAACTCTTCGTCATCGTAAAATGGTAAATTGAGATGAGTGCTTTGCACGTTACTCCAACCATGGCCTTTACAATCAAATATCGAGTTGTAGATTTCATACACATCGTTGCTATCGTGCGGCCAAAGTTTAGTTTCTGTGAGTGGATTCATAAACGGATGCGCAGAGGTAGGCAAAAGCATGGCGTTCCATTTGTCGAGGATACTGTTGATGCGCTTTACATCGTCTGCAAAAGCGTTTTCAATGGCATTGAAATTGGACTCTGGTTTTGTTGATTTTAATTCTACCACATGAAGAACAAGTTCATTAGACCATGTGACCACACCATTTTCAAAGTCGCTCCCATAAGATCCTAACTCATGCTTCAACAATTCATCGGTTATGGGTTTTACCACCAGCGTGTCCTTGTCCACAATCATGTATTCCAATTCAATACCAAATGCTTGAAAAAGATGAAGCCGCGATAACTGTGTCATTTTTCTGTTTTTATTTTGTTTAAAAATACCTCCATTATGATAGAATAAAGACGTTCTTTCAATATTTTATCTTCCACGCCTGCATCAATGTTAGGATTATCATTGATCTCAATCACGTAAAATCTTCCGTCAATTTCTTTCATATCAACTCCGTAAAGGCTTGTTCCGATTAGTGATGTAGCCTTTAAAGCGGTCTTTAAAAGCTCCGCAGGTGCTTGGTCCACAGGTATCGACTCAACCTCGCCATCGCGGGAAGCGCGCTTGTTGGCATTCCAATTTACAATTTGCCAATGCTCGGTGGCCATAAAGTATTTACATACATAAATCACCTGATCATTTACCACACCTACTCTCCAATCAAATGTGGTTGGGAGAAACTCCTGCGCAATCAGCAGGTCTGATTTCTCAAACATGCTTTCACGGATCTTTTTAAATTCTTCCAGGTTATTGATTTTGAATACACCCTTAGAAAACGCGCCATCAGGTTGCTTTAAAATAAACGGAAAGCCCATTTTTGAGGGCAAAGACTGACAGCTCTCCTCGGTAATTACATGCGACTTTGGAGTAAGTATTTTATGCGCATTTAACAGCTCGTGCAAATACACTTTATTAGTACACTTTAAAATGGATTCGGCATCGTCCATTACTGCTAAACCCAATGACTCTGCCTTTTTTGCAAATCGAAAAGTGTGGTGATTTACATTGGTCGTCTCACGGATAAACAAGGCATCGTACTGTATTATCTGATGAAAGTCATTTTTGGTAATAAACTCTGTGTTAAATCCAGCTTCCAGCGCAGCTTTATAAAAGCGTTTTAATGCCCTGTCATCGCTAGGTGGATTTTTATCTTCGGGGTTCACCAAAATCGCCAGATCGTACTTTTTCTTATCAGGACGAATGTCACGCTTCCTCAGCAGGTATTTTTCCAGTGATGCAATCAACAACGGCTTATCTGCTTGAGAAACCTCGCTTAAGCTCATCGGTTTAATACTGTGCAACAACCATTTATTCTTTTTAGAGAAAGAGGCACGAATGGAAGGTGCCTGCACCAATTGAAATAATTGAAGGCCCAATTTATTAAGGTGTTCTGCTTGTGTAGAACCAAAGTAAATGCTGAACTCAACGCGGTCGTAGGGATCGTTCTTAAACGTGTTTTGAATCAATTCATCAAAATCCAACGAGTCTTCACGAAGTATGGAAGGGAATCTAAAATCTTGAATGGTAGAAACACCGGGCAACACTTTGTGCCCGCGGGCTTCGGCTAGCAACGATACATAATACCCTTCGCTTTGGTAGTGATACGATTTGCATAGGTTGATTACTTTTAACCTCTTTGCCGATTGATACGACTCATCAGAAAGATACTTGTCTGGACTAACTACCTCAACATCTTCCAAATTGAATTTCCAGCTTTCTGGTTTTTCTACAACAATTAATTTAGGCATTGAAACATTCGTAAGTTGATTTGTGTTCGATTAGCCAATTTAGTTTGATCGATTTCGTTTCGCTTTTTAAACAGAAGTTCTTTTTACTAATTACTTTTTAGGTTCTATCACTAATAAATTTGCATCATAGGTAACGATACCCAACATGATACTATTGATGAGCCGATTAAAATTTACGCTATAATACTGGCTCTTCAATGGATTTGGGTTAAGTGGATCGGCCACGTATACCTGATTTGATGTTTCATCATAACCGTTTATTACAACAAAGTGGCCAGCGGGTTCGCCTTTAACGCTATCGTACTTATTAGTAGCGGGTACTTCTCTGGGTGTTCCATAAAGATAGGTTGCGCTTAGCCCGGTAAGTATAGGAACTGACCTTTTCAAATAGCCCCGAATTAGTTCTTCGTTCAGCTCACTTTGGAAGATTTCCCCTCCCGACTCCACAAATTTAATATATGCCTTAGATGCAGCTTGCAGCTTCCTGCTATTCAATTTGTATTTCATCTGCCGTTTCAGGTTATCGGCCATTTTCTTTGGAACGGCAAACCAAGTAGGATCAAAAACATGAAGATTATAGGTGTAGATGAATGCTCGGTAGCCTTTCTTCAATGCATGATTGCCCAGCATAACGGCTAAAGTGCCCCCCGATTTCAGTGGCTTCACCTCCTCAATTACCTGCTTTAACGTAATCGGGTCGTGGTAGTATTCATAGAGGGCATGAAGGCAAGTTGGCCCACACGTAACTTCATCAGGCTGGGCCTTAATATCAAAATTTAAAAAGATAGCGGGCCGATTGGGAATCTCAGAAATCATTAAAATAGCTTTGTTATCAATAGGTTAAGCACCTCTACCAAAATCAACAAAATTACAATCCATTCCAAAATATTGCTTTCGCGATGCTGGCTGATTTCTCTAAATACACTAAGGTTATCTTCAATGATACGCAACGTATATTCAATTTCACTAAAACGCACGCGCAAGTCAAAGTGTTTCATGAGGCCCTTGTGCAGCGAGTCGAGGTATTCGTCATCCCAAACGAGTTCTGGGGCGTCAAAAATATAAATATTGTCAGCAATGTCATTTTGGGTGTTTAATGCCTTGCCTATAAATTTAAGCATGTTTTTTCTACTGATATTCAGCTTGCCAGTATGTTCAAGGTCGCGTGTAAACCCTTTGATTTCTGTCAACAAATTCTCGGAAACGGCATGATATTGATCTAATGCCACAGACTGGGCCAAGTTAAACATGGCAATCCGCACCACTTTCGGATCAAGATGGTCCACAATCAACTGATCAAACTCAAACGCCATTTCGCTATTCGGTACCACGCTAATTTCATGATCGTCACGCAACCAAGATAGTACAGGATTGCGCATATAATTTTGCACTGACTTTACAGCTAAAGTGATCTCCTCCTCCGAATACCCAGCAAACACAACCACCCCATAATTGAAGTAGTAATGGTAGCGATCGTTGCCAAAACTATACAACAATTCGGTGGAGGTATCGGCAAATGGCTTAATGTCAAAAAAAGACTTAATTGCCTTGATATCTAGCTGATTAGCTATCAAAATCGCAGAGAGTTTTAATGTCTTTTCCATAAACGGCTATCAAATTTAAACTTTAATTAACTGGATAAGAAATGGCAAATGATTCAATTAATCAGATATTGCAGAAATACAATCAAAATTACGCATAAAAAAATTAGTTGCTTGTTTGGTATTTACAATCATCACAGTTCCGTCATTCGCTTGGGGTGTCACTGGTCATCGCGCAACTGGCTGGATTGCCGAACATTATCTAAATGCAAAAGCAAAGAAAAAAGTAAAGAAAATACTCCAACAAGAATCGCTCGCCATGGTGAGCACCTGGATGGACGAGATCAAATCAGATTCGACCTACAATTATACCTCCGATTGGCATTGGGTAACGATTCCAGATGGGCAGACCTATGACCAGTCCATCAAGAATCCGAATGGCGATGTAATAATGACCATCGAACGAATTGTGAAAGAACTTAAAACACATACGCTAACATCAAAACAGGAAAGTGAGCATATAAAAATGCTGGTGCATTTGGTGGGAGATATTCACCAGCCATTGCACGTTGGTTGTTGCGATGACCAAGGTGGTAATAAAGTAAAAGTAAAATGGTTTAGAAATGAATCGAACCTCCACCGTGTTTGGGATAGCGACATGATTGATGACACACGACTTAGCTACACCGAGCTCGCTCAATCGCTTAATGAGCCCGATGCCATTGAAATCGCTAGGTATCAAAAAGCGAGCGTACGCGATTGGGCAAACGAATCAATAGGTTTACGAAAAGCGGTGTATGCGATCGGTGACGGCAATTTATCTTTTAAGTATCCGTACAAGAATTTTTCACTGGTAAGAGAACGTATTTTAAAAGCAGGAATCCGCCTGGCGGGAATACTGAACGAGATCTACGGAAAGTAACTATCCCACGACACGCTAAATCTCAACTTATTCAGCTGCATTTGAACAAGAAGTAGATCATCAATGAGCTTTTTAGTTCAAAAATGTTCTTATCTTTAACAGCTAAGTTTGTTCAATTTTCCTGAAATCCAAAATAGTATCTTTCTAGCATGAGGCATTTCGTTGGCATACTTCTGTTGTCCATTCTTCTCGGTGCTACCTTTTTTACAAGTAGCATTTGCCAACCTGCTAAATCGTATAAATTCAAAGAAAAAAATGATACAGCTTCCGTTAACAAATTGATTGCGAAAGCATATCTCAATTGGAATAGCAACCCAATAGAAGGGATAGCAATCGGTCAACAAGCACTCGTGATTGCTGATAGCCTCAATTATCCATTCGGCAAAGCGTGGGCTTTTAAGGTGATAGGTGTTTGTTATTGGGCTATGGGTAGTTATGAATCAGCATTTCAATCTCTTGTAAAAGGTTACAAAATAAGTGAAAAACAAAATTTCAAAGAACTTCAAGCCGCGATAGAGAATGACCTTGCACTTGTAAATGAAGATATTGGAAATACTGAGGAGGCTATTCTTTTTTACAAACGAAATATCGATTGGTACAAAAGCCAGAATAAGTTGGTTGATCTCGCCCGATCTTATAAAAATTTGGGAACGGTTTATTTCGAAAAAAAGATGTTTGATTCTGCCATGTATCATTACAATTATGCTCTTTCTATTTTAAAAAAAAATGAAAAAAGTGACCTTACTTGGGGATTATACCTTGGCATCGGTCAAATACTCCTTAAACAGAAAAAATTTAAAGAAGCAATGCCTTATGCAGAAAAAGTACTTCGTTATTATGAGCAAAATACCGATAAGGTAGCGTTAACAGAGTCCCTTATACTACGTGGCTCAATTAGAATAGCCATAAAAGACAATGCAGGCGCGAAAGCAGATCTTTTGAAGGCAAAGGAGATCTCGGAAAAGTCTAGATTTACTGTATTTGTAAGTCAGACCTTTGAGGCTTTCGCACGATTGGACTCGGCAACTGGCAACTTTAAAGGTGCCTATTCAAACTATAAGAAAGCTTTATCGATTCGCGATAGTATATCGAATTTACATCGAAAAGATGCGTTTAGCCGGCTCATGCTTCAATACAAAACTGAAGAAGAGATTGCCGATAATAAAAGCTTGCGCCAAGAGGCCTTAACTAAAGAGGCGCTTCTAAAAAAATCCCAAACCATCATAGCGCTTTTCGTCATCGGTTTTCTGTTTGCAATCACGGCCGCCTATTTTTTCTTTCGGGGATTACGGAGTAAACAAGCAGCCTACAACAAACTGAATAGGCTAAAAAATGAACTAGAAACACAACAGATTCTGCTGGAAGAGACTAATCGGAAATATGCCGAACTAAATTTAAACTTAGAAAAACTCGTGTTGCAGAGAACTGAAAAAATTGAACTTCAAAATCAAAAATTGATAGAATACGGATTTCTAAATTCACATGAGATCAGAGGGCCAGTTGCCCGAATACAAGGACTGCTTAACCTGTCCGCCATTGATAAAAATATGGACCGAGAAGAGTTGCTGGCGATGCTCAAAAAAGCGACTGACGAAGTAGATGGCATATTACTGAAAAATAGTTGGTGACACCCCGTTGGGGGCATTGACAATCATATAGTTACAAGGAGTTTAGTGAAAGTGGTTTCACTAAACTTTTTTTGTTTATGGAAAAGACAAAAAAAGCG
>JBIKRT010000162.1:0-3567 GCA_044349005.1 Cyclobacteriaceae bacterium | reverse complement strand
AACGATAACGTACTAGTTTCGCTATAGACTTGTTGCTCAGGAGAAGTCTATGGAAAACAAGACTTTGTAAAAAGATGAACGCTGTAAAAGGCTCCGTTCAATTGCACCTAACGGTTAGCTTTATGAAGTTGCGGGCTTAAAACCTGCGCTTTGTCCCACAATGCAAAACCTAATAACGAAGATAAAACTTTCTGCAACACTTCACCCCGCAATTTCATAAAGCTTTTGTTGGCTGTCGTTTTATTCTTCCGTCACTCGTTATTTCGAAAATTTCGTTTTTTATTTTGTGAACTCGACTTCCTCCGCTAATACTATCTTCCTCGTAAGTGCTTTCGTCCGATTTTCGTTTTACAAAGTTGTCCTCAATCTTTGAAGTCTCAATGGAATAATACTCCGCAGCACCCTGAGTTTTTCCAACTCTGACACGATCAATTATATGTCCGTTCTTATCGAAGGTTACTAGAAAAACGATCTTCAGTTCGCCCTCAAACACAGCTACATATGCTGGTTTTGCAAGGATGATCTTCAAAACTACAGTGTCCGAAATTTTCTTTGTCCGAAATTCATAAAAGATTATTGATTCAGCACGAAAAAACTTTTGGTCATCAGTCTCGAGAAAGCTCAAAGGCATTTCGATTTTAGTAAGTCCGGTTGTTGAAAATGATGCTACGAAAATTGAGTCAACGTCTAGTTTGAAGTCAGCGTCAAAGTTGTCCGCTTGCTTAGTCTTAGTGCATGAAATCGTCAGGAGAAGTAGCAGAACTATCGATAATTGTCTCATATGTTCCAAGATAAAATGTCAGCCAACGTTTGTGCTTCTGCAGTAGCGCGCTTCCGAAGCCGCGTCCTGTCCCCGACACCAAACGTGGAACGAAGATAACACTTATAGCTTACACGTCACCGCGCTATTGCAGAAGCATTTTGTTGTGGGCAGTGGCCTCGTCTCACTTTGAGTCAACCGCGTCTTTTATCATGTTCTTTATTTCACTGTTACCAGTTTGCTTTGCTAATTGTAGAGTCGTCTTTCCAGACGGGTCTTTAATGTCCAATGGTGCCTTATATATTAAAGCCAGTTTTACCATTTTTGGGTTTTTCGTTTTAATAGCTTCATGAATTACGCACTCGCCATCTCGTCCAATGACATTTACGTTTGCTCCACTTGTAAAGTAAAACTCAGCAATATCGAACTTCATTGCGTGCAAAGATGCTAATAGTGGTGTAGCCTTGTCGTCTGGGGATGCGTCCATGTCAGCGCCTTTTGCGAGCAATAGCTTTACCAGTTTTAATGAACCACCTTGTGATGCAAATCTAATTGGCTGTTGGTTTCTGGAAGCTTTGGATTTCCAATTGACGTCAACACCGTTATCAATTAAGATGCTTACACTCTCAAACGAGTTAGCAAGACAACCAATCATTATTGGATGCATCCCGCCCTTCTCTAGGAAATTGATGTCGGCCTTGTATTTAATAAGTAACTTTAAGCTAGTCGTGTCGTTTTTGAAAACAGCCAACCAGATAGGTGTCAATCCCTTGTCGTTGAACACTTCGGTTGGAGTTTTCGCAATTAAAAGATTCTCCAATTCTTGGTGGTTCCTGCTCTCAATTGCTTTGAATATGTCTTGGCCGTATGTCCCAAGATGCAAATTAAAAAGTAATGCTATTAAGATGAAGTTCTTCATTGTTCAGCTGTGTCAAATGTTTATTATTTACCTAAATTTTTCTTCGTTAGCACTAACCAGCCATTGCCCACAACGTTTGTGTTTGCGCAGTGGTGGGACTTTGAAACACTTAATTGTCCCACGTGACCAAACGTTGAACGAAGATATAACTTATAACTTACACTGAACCCCACCATTGCGCAAACATTTTGTTGGCGGTTCGTGCCATCGTCAGCCGCCATCTAGACGAGTCCCGAAAATGAACTCATATTCCATGACAACCATAAAAATTGTCAACGGTGAGTTAATGATGAGAAATAAAACTGTCGGCATTAAATTTTGTCGTATCAATTTGGTTTTCCGAATTATCAAGATGATGCCGATAACAAGTAACGCAATTGAGAATAGGAATATCATTATGAGCACTCCAAAATTTTCATCGTAAGGTAACAGTCCGGCACTGTAGATATGTGCCCAAATAAAGGCTGTTAGCAATAAAAGAGTTAGGATATAAATCCTCCGTTTCAATTTCTCAAGATTTTCCGTTGTCACTCAATTTATTCTTGTCAGATGTTTGTTCTCGGGCTGCTTTCTAATTTTTGTCCAATATTCTTCTCTTACGTCCTCGTCAATAAGAATTGGAAGTCTTTCTCCATATAATCTATCCTCACCATTTTCTTTGCACCCAGAAATCCAGTACGGGTCACCTGTCTCAATGTCACGATAATTGGCTTTGAATCCCCTCATTCGTTCAAATGTCTGTCCATTGTAGTGAATTGATTTTCCAGTCTTAGAAAATGTCACCAGTCCAATCCTTGCGTCCCCAGTCAAGTTACTTTCTCCGTCCTTGTTCTCAATAAACATTATTCTTGTCTGTCCCATGTTGCTAATGCTTTCTCGTCCCACGGCATGACCGCCAACGATTTGTGCTTATGCCAGTAGCGGGATTTTGAAACTACGCCCTGTCCCACAAGCGCGAATAAATTTAAGAAAACAAAACGAACTTGCCAACACGTCACCCCGCTATTGCATAAGCACAGTGTTGGGCGCAGTAATTATTAGTACAACAACTTTAAGGTTGTCCCCTCAACTTGTACTCCTTGCGATTTTTCAATCTTGATTTTTTGATCCTCTGTTAGTCCAATTGTCTCACCATCATTTAGTTCTACATTACCTTGAATAATGTAGTGACTTATATTGAACAACATACTTTGAATCTCCTCAATCGGATTACTCGAATTCAATATCTCTAATTCGTCATAACCAAACTCTTTAAGTCCGAAAGTGTAGCCGCTATTTTTTCCATTTTCTTTTCTCAGTCCAAAGTAGATCCAATTTAACAGAGGCAACTCCTCGTCCGTCATTGATTTTGCTCCGCCTACGTAGAAGTCTGTCGGCAAGACCAAAGTTTGATTACCTAAATAGATTCCAAGTGAATTAGTATTTGTTAAAACCGTGCTTGCGACTTTTGTAAAGTTCTTAAACATATTCAATTTGTTGTCGGTTGTTGACGAAACGGAAATAATAATATGTCCCTTATGTGTAGGCGTCAAGTCTTTTGCTTCCGGCCACAAATAAGATATCTGCGATGGGAATTCAAGTTCGTCTCCTGGAATAGGAATGTCCATTAACATTATTGCGATCTGAGAGTTGTTAAGTTTAAAACAGCAACTCCTCTAACGCTGTCAACTTCTTCTTTAGTTATGTTGATGTCATATTTATATTTCAGTTGGTCACTAATTTTTTTAAAATCAATTTTGTCAACTTCCTTTAATAAGACCATGAGGTGGTCCAGTTTAGCCGGACAGTTATTTTGTCAGATTTTCCAAACAGATATTATTCAAAACGGAGGATGGTCAATCCATCCCCTCGTAGTGAATCAGTCTGTAATTGGGGGTGATCGCAAGGT
>JBIKRT010000037.1:0-40103 GCA_044349005.1 Cyclobacteriaceae bacterium | reverse complement strand
GCTTCTTTCTAACAAACACCCTCAAAGCTACATTGGGACACCCACCAACCAAAGAAAAAACCCATTTTTAACCTGCATTCAAAGCTTTTCACTCGTTGCAGAAAAAACCGAGGAACTCAGGAAAAAAACTCCAAAAATAAGCGATTAAGGCAAAATTGATCTGGTCAAAATAGCGAAAACTGAAACTGTTTTCTTTTCGTATTAATCAGAAAATTTGCACCATGGTTCAAAAAAAGAATAGTTTACTGATTGCTTATCTGGCATTGGCTGCGGTCTGTATTGTTTGGGGCACTACGTATTTGGCGTTGAGAGTGGGCGTGACCCAATTTCCTCCATTCCTATTTTCCCTATTAAGGTTCATTTTCGCAGGCCCAATCCTAATCGCATTCATGCTTTTTGTAGCTAAAGTACCTTTTCCGAAAAAAGACAATTTAATAAATCAAGCAATCGGGGGTTTCTTCATGATCACGCTTGGCCTTAGCGTGGTGGGTTGGGCCGAAACTTACGTATCCAGCGGGCTGGCGGCAATCATCTGTTCGGTCATGCCAATTTGGACAATCTTAATCAACTTTGGCCTTAACCGAAATGAAAAACCAAATCTGTTGATCGGTCTGGGTTTGCTAGCAGGTCTAGGTGGTATTGTATTAATTTTTGGAGAACATCTAAGTGAATTTTCTACCAGCAACTATACATTCGCAATCATCGCCATTTTCTTAGCCAACATAAGCTGGGCATTAGGCACGGTGTGGATAAAAAAGAAAAACCAAAACTCAAATCCGTTTTTGAATGCAGGGCTTCAAATGTTTTTTGGAGCTGTTTTTTTAGTCCCAGTTAGCCTGATATTAGATAGTTATAACACAGTACAATGGTCCAACGAAGTGCTGGTTTCTTTGACGTACCTCATTTTGATAGGTTCAGTGGCCGGTTACGCCTGCTATAGCTATGCGATAAAAAAGCTGCCCATGACCATTGTTTCATTATATGCATATATCAACCCAATTGTGGCGGTAATTCTAGGTTGGCTGATGTTGAGCGAGAAATTGAATTTCAAAATTGGCCTTTCCATAGTTATTACCATCGCAGGTATATATTTGGTGAACAGAGGGTACAATGCCAAGCAAACGAAAAAAGAGACCGCATCCTTAAAAACCAGTAAAGTATGATCACAGTAGTCGATTATCAGCCAGAACACCAGCCTTACTTCGAAGCACTTAACCGTGCTTGGATAGAGAAATATTTTTGGATGGAGCCCATCGATTTTGATGTGTTACAAAAGCCAAGCGAACATATCATTTCGCATGGCGGATTTATTTTGATGGCTAAAGAGAGCGATGGCATTGTTGGAACGGTAGCATTAAAATTTGTTAAGCCCGGAGTATTTGAATTCACGAAAATGGCTGTAGATGAAAAGGTCCAAGGTAAAAAAATAGGCCAAACGCTGGCAGAAGCAGCCATTGCGAAATGCAAAGCAATGGGTGCTTTAAGTATACTACTTTATTCAAGCACAAAACTAATTCCTGCAATTGCATTGTATCGAAAGCTCGGTTTTGTAGAAGTTCCTCTTGACGGCCCTTATAAGAGAAGTGATATAAAAATGGAATTGAAATTGGTCGATGGTCAATAGTGGAAATACATTGACATATATTCTATACACAAGATAAAAGTAATGAATACCCAACTAAGCAACGACAACAATAGTCTCCACGAGATTCTCGAGGCCACTCGAAAAATTGCAAGCGCGCATCTTGATAAATTGCATGAGCTTGCCCCCGGACGGTTGATTCCAAACATAGCGTTAAAAGATCTCCCTGAAAAAGGTATAGGCGCTTTAAAGGCACTACACCAGTTCGATGCAGAATATGCGCCCATGCTTACAAACAGCGCGGGGCCTCGTTATTTTGGTTTTGTTACAGGCGGCTCAACTCCGGCAGCTATTTCGGGCGATTGGCTGGTAAGTGCGTATGATCAAAATGCGTGCGGAAGTAATGATTCAATCGCGCCACAAATTGAGAAGCAAACCATTCACTTTTTCAAACAACTTTTTGGATTGGATGAACACTACTTTGGAAGCTTTGTTACTGGCGCTACGGTATCAAACATGACAAGCCTGGCCATCGCTCGGCAATGGGCTGGCGAGCAAATCGGAGTGGATGCAAGTGAAGAAGGTACTGCCTCCATTCCCAACTTAAAAATAGTCAGTGCCACCATTCATTCAAGCGCGGTGAAGTCGGCAGCCATGCTCGGCATTGGTCGAAAAGCTGTGGTGCGCATCGACACACTTCCACATCGCGAAGCAATTGATATTGACAAACTGGAGGCTTTTCTTGAAGAAAATTCCAGCCAACAAGTAAATCCCCTAATTATAATCGCGAATGCGGGCACAGTGAATACGGTAGACTTCGATGATCTAGTTACTATTGGCAAGCTAAGAGAAAAGTATAAGTTCTGGATGCACGTGGACGCTGCATTTGGTGGCTTTGCTGCTGTTTCCACAAAATATGCACACCTGATGGATGGAGTAAACTATGCTGATAGCATCACCATCGATGCACACAAATGGCTTAACGTTCCTTACGATGCCGCCATGCAATTTACACGTCATAAAAAACTTCAGCTGAAAGTATTCCAAAACAGCGCTGCCTACCTAGGTGACCCAGAAAAGAGCCCTGACTTCTTTCACTACACACCAGAAAATTCCAGGCGATTTAGAGCATTGCCATCGTGGATGACGTTGATGGCGTATGGTAAAGAAGGTTACGCAGAAATCATAGAACGCAACTGCGCTTGCGCAAAACAACTTGGCGATTGGATTGAAACGTCTAGCAAGTACACGTTGCTGGCACCTGTAAAAATGAATGTGGTGTGCTTCACCCTAAAGTCAGCCGACCTAACGCTCGAAAAAATTCAGGCCTTCTTAGCGAAGATACGCGATGACGGTAGAGTATTCTTTACACAAACTATTTACAAAGGTACTCCTGCCATCAGAGCAGCGATATCAAATTGGCAAACAGACAGCAATGACATTGAGATCGCAAAGGAAGTATTAAGTGTTTTGTCTTAACTGTAAAATTAATTTTAACCTATATTTACCAGAACAAATAGCACGATTATGACAACCACAGAAACCATTGCAGTAGAAAAAGTAAAGCACAGCCGCTTGGCAGAAACAGATTTCAACAACCTGGAATTCGGGAAATATATTTCTGACCACATGCTTGTGGTTGAATACGATAATGGAAAATGGGGAGAACCTGCTATCAAGCCTTTTGGTGACATGATGCTTTCGCCCGCCATGCTTTCCCTTCATTACGGGCAATCTGTATTTGAAGGAATGAAAGCGTTCAAAAACAAGGAGGGTGATATTTGTATTTACCGCCCTGACAAACATGCCAAGCGCTTGAATAAATCACTTGCGCGGATGTGCATGCCTGAAATACCTAATGAATTTTTTATTCAATGTTTACACGCAATTGTCGAGTTTGATAAAGCTTGGATTCCAACAAGCGAAGGTGCTTCATTGTACTTGCGCCCTTTTGTATTTGCTTGCGAACCAAAAATAGGCGTGAAAATTGCCGACCAGTATAAGTTTATCATTCTCACCAGCCCATGCGCAGCATACTTTAGCAAGCCAACGCGGTTAAAAGTGGAAGACACTTATGTTCGCGCTGCGGAAGGCGGAACAGGCTTCGCAAAATGCGCAGGTAACTATGGTGGTGCATTCTACCCTACTCAATTAGCAAGGCAACAAGGCTTTGACCAAGTGCTTTGGACAGACGCCAAAGAACACAAATACATTGACGAGGCAGGTGTAATGAACGTGATGTTTGTTATCAACGGAAAGTTAATCACACCTAAATTAACAACGGCTTTATTAGATGGCGTTACACGCGATTCCATTCTTACACTTGCGCCAGGTTTAGACATGGAAGTAGAAGAACGGAAAGTGAGTGTAGCTGAAATTGAAGAAGCATTTAAACAAGGCACCATCACGGAGGCTTTTGGTGCTGGCACTGCAGCAGTGGTATCTCCTATCGCAACAATAAACATTCATGGCACCGACTACCACTTACCAGTTGCCGATGCATCAAGCTTTCAGCAGCGCGTAAAAACCCGCCTCAACAACATTCGTTTAGGTATTGAGGTAGATGTTCATGGATGGAATTATCTGATTAGACTTTAGAAGTGAGACGTGAGACATAAGATGTGAGACGTGAGACTTTTGATAAAAAAAGGGTTGTTGGTTGATCGTTGTTGGAGGTTCGCCCTTTGAACAAAAATCAATCAACAACAAATAACTACAACAAATGAGTACAATATTCTCAATCACCGATAAAACGGAAATCACCCGCTTGGCAAAGCGCGGTTCATACGACAAAGAAACGATCTACTCTATTTTAGACGAAGCGTTGTTTTGCAATTTGGCTTTCAGTCTACATGGCCAACCATTTCAAATCCCTACAGGATTTTGCAGAATTGGTAATCAACTTTATTTGCATGGCTCTGTTGGTAGCCATTACATGCGTGAGTTGGCTAGCCATTCGCTGCCGGTAAGTATCAGCGCTACCCTGATGGACGGGATTGTATTAGCACGATCCGCTTTCCACCATTCGGTAAATTACAGATCGGTGGTAATTTTTAGTAAAGCCGAGTTAGTAACCGATCAAGAAGAATTGTACAAAGCCCTGGAAGTCTTCACCGAAAAAATTTGCCCAGGCCGTTGGGCCGATGTCCGAAAACCAACAGCAGGGGAATGGAAGGCTACGATGGTGCTGCGTTTTTCTATTTCGGAAGCTTCCGCCAAGATAAGAACTGGACCCCCAAAAGATGATGAGGAAGATTATGCTTTGGATGTTTGGGCTGGCGTATTGCCTTTACAGATTGAAAAGAAAGATCTTGTCCCAGATCCATTGCTAAAACCTGGGGTGGCTGTCCCCAATTATCTATCGTCACATTAAGGGCTAAGAGTTACGATTTATCGTCTAAAATCCAAAATAAAATCGTACCTTTGCCGTCACTTTAAATAAAAAAAGCCCAATTCTAGTCAATTGTCAGTTTTACCACTGAACTATACATCTAAAAAAGGGGTTGAAGTCTAGTCTAGCAGAGTTGAATTTTTAAAAACAATTACATTATTATGGGAAGACCACCTATTTTACCGAAAAAGAAGAAAGACGGCTTTTATATCGAAATCCGCAATAAAGGAGCAAAATCGGGCACAATTATTATTCGCGACACTCCGCAAGCGATGATGCAAGCCGTAAAACAATATGAAACTACTAAAGATGTGATCATTTTGGGTGAGCACAAAAACGGTAAACGCGTAGACGAATCAAGAAAGAAGTTACACGTAAGCTAGTTCTAAGGTAATTTCAAACAAAAAAGCCTGATCGATAATCGGTCAGGCTTTTTTGTTGACAATAATTCAGCAGTCCTCGATCATCGCTTATTGTACACCTTATCTAGCCAGACCATTGCCCCCTGGGTGTTGTGCCAAATAATTTTGGCGAAGATGCAATAAAAAACAGCTTCGTTTTTATCGCCAAATCCATAATGATCGGGCAGTTCGGGCAGGTCTTTTTTAGAGAGCATGAGTTGCAGTACGTGCTTATTATGGTCGCGCGCTTCGGCCAAGGCGTTACGGCTCTCGAGGCTGTCGCCCGTTTTAATAAATTGATACAAGGCGTAATTAAAATAATGAAAAGCAGTAGCGTCTTCGTCAAATTGTTGGTTCAGGGCCTCAAATTGGTGAAGCTTTCCTAGTTCCAAACAACACAGACCTGCATGGTCTCGGTTGCCTTGGTTATCGTTGGGATTGAGCTGCAGAAGCTCAAGATAAATATCCAAAGAAGCCTCCTTTTCTTCAAGTAGGTATAGGCACTCGGCACAATTTTTTAAGCAGCGCATATACGGCCTCGTTTCGTGGAGACCCCAAAAAAAACCTTTATTCTTTTTAAAAAAATCAACACCCAATTTTTTTCGAGCAGCCTCGCAGCCCTGCCTATAAAACATAAGCGATTGCAGTGGTCCCTCGCACATATCACCCAAGTACTCAAATGCCTCTACACAATCAGCATCAAGTGCAAGGGCATTGAAAATCAGCCTTTCTGCAGCTATCAAATTCTCTTCTTCCAATGCTTGGTAAACCAAGTCTTGGGCTTGCTCCTCGGTGCCAAGGGCTTCTTTATCAAAGCCGGGAATGGTTTTCCCAACCATTTGACTAGCAAAGCGTTCAAAATCTTCCTTTGTTTTTAGGTTGGCTGCTTGCATCAATCGCTGTAAATCGAGCGAAGTTTTTTCGTGCCTCTTGTCCATAAACTAAAATATTATTCAGAAAAGTACGAACAGTAAACTTCAAAAACATATTGACCTGTTTTTTTTAAGAGAAGCCGTTGAAACTAAGCCTTTTTTGATAAGCAATGGCTCGCGTACCCGCAATGCGCTGCTACCAGTGCAGTCGAGAAATTGTAGAGTAATTTTTTGGCGGTTTAGGCGCTTGAATTTCTCCAACTGGGAAAAACGTGCTGTCAATAGCAAAAGAAAAAACCAAGATTTCTAAACTAAAGAAATCTTGGCGAGATAGATAGCTATTGATTGACTAAAACGGCAAATCATCGGTTGAACTTGTGGAACTATTATAAGGCTCCTCGCCTATCGGAGGTGCGGTTGGTGCAGAAGAAGAGCCCGAATTGCCACTCTTATCTACCTTCCAAGCGCGCGCTTCGGTAAACCACCTTCCATTGTATTCGCGGCTTTCCAGATCAACCGATGCGTTTACCATATCGCCAACGGCCAACGAATATTGATCTACTTTTTCGCCCCAAAGAGAAAGGCATACCTTTTTAGGATATTGTGCCTGAGTTTCCACTACAAATTCCTGTTTTTTCCACTGACCTTTTTTGCCTTCGCCAGTTACTAAAGGCAATATTTGAATCACCTTTCCTTTTAATTCCATGCTCATGATTTCGTTATTCTTTAATGGTTGTTGGTCGAAAGATACTTTGAGTTTCAGCGATAGTCAATAGTGGACTGTCGATAGACCATTTACTACGGCCTATCTTCCTCTCAGTCTTCTAAAAAACTCGTCAATTAGTTCTTTGCTGGCTGTTGCTTGCACATTCCTGACTACCTCCGTTTTTGGGTGTAAGATATTTCTTTCCAGAAGCGAATAACCTCTTTGCTTGTCCTCGGCACCAAACACCAGTTTTTGGAGTTGCGTCCAATGCAGCGCGCCTGCGCACATCACACACGGTTCAAGGGTAACATACAAGGTGCATTCATTCAAGTATTTTGATCCCAAGTAATTGGCTGCCGATGTAATTGCCAGCATTTCGGCATGGGCGGTGGCATCGGTAAGCATTTCGGTTTGGTTGTGTGCTTTCGCTATAATTTTGTTGCCCGCCACCACTACGGCACCGACTGGCACTTCGCCCGCGTCTAGCGCAATACGCGCTTCTTTAAGCGCTTCGCGCATGAAATAATCGGGGGTATACAATTCAATACTCAAGGTCTTAGATTTGATATTGCCACACTCGGCTGATTTTGAATTTTGAACTTGAAATTTCCAATCATTTAACAGAAATACTCTTCATTACTTCTTTCGCTGTCTTCTGCCAGTCAGCCTTTAACTCTTTTGGGCAACTGAATGTAAAAACCAATGTGCGTTTTGCCTCCACAAGGTATTGAACATAAATGTATCGTTGGATGGTCTGCTGCTCGCCCAGTTGCCGTTTATTGCCATTCACGCGCGATTCAAGTTCAAAAAATATAAACTTCTTTTTGCCCAACTGTTTTGTGCCTTCCTCAATAAACTCAACCCGATCATACAAATTAGTAATACCTGATTTAAAGAATTTCTGCGCCATTTCAATATTGGAGTCAGGCCATTGAGTTGCGGAGATGTTCACGCTAAAATCAACCAACCTGTCGGCATTTGTATATGCCCCTAAAGGCGCTCTCACCGAAGGATAGCGCTGGGCAATATCCTCGTTGGTCATGGGTTTCAATTCTTCTGGTATACTGACAGTGATTTCCTTATTTATCTTGGTTTTTATCAATTTAGAAGAACTAAATGCCATTGAAAATACCGCGAAAATCAGCATGGTTTTTATCATACCTGAGGGTTCACGAGTTTTAAAACCGTTGGAGAGTTTTGTGCGAGATCTAAGTTTGTTCATAGTTTAGCGGAGATTTTAATGTGTAATTTTAAAAAAGTCAACCATGCAACAATTTCTCTAAAATAGCGATAAATTTATCTGCCGATACAATAGCGACTTTAGGAAACGAGAGCAATTCAGCTTCTTTAAAATGCGCGTCATTTGTCACCAAATAATCAGCGTTGGCGGCTGCCGCCACGTCAAAAAACTTGTTATCGTCGGGATCTTTTGTTATCGCGTTCCGAGAATAATAGATGCGCGTAAAAATGGTATCTGGAGATTCTAAAAATGTTTCCAAAACGAGCTCTGCTGCGCCAGGGGCCGAATACTGACGAAGGATTTCCTCATACTCATGAATTATTCCTTCAGAAATAATAAGCTGGTATTTACCCTCTATAAATGCGTTCCAGATTAATCTATGTTTACTCCTTTTTCCGATGGCGACCAACAACACGTTCGAATCGATAACAACCTTCATAAAGGCCCCTCGATAGAGGATACTCGAAAATGACCTCGGCTTAATTTTTCATAATCTTCTTCCACCATACCGTTCTGCAATTCCCAATCTTCAATGGTTCGATCCAATTGTTTAGCTAACAATTTCACAGCCAATCGCTGCATCTCCAAAAAATCCTCTTGTGGCAAAGGTTTTTTTAACAACCGCAACATGATCATCTGTTGGTCATTCAAAGAGGTAAGATTCAATTCATCACGTATCATAAGTCACACTGTTAAACGGTCAAAACTAATAAATCGTATCTACCCAGCCAGTCACCAATTTCGCGCTCAAAAATGGGGATATTCAATTGCAATTCATAAAGTGAGGATAGATTGCTAAATTTGCGCCTCAAATTTAATCTAAAAAATCCATGTTGCGGACTCATACGTGTGGCGAATTGCGAATTAGTGAAGTGAATAAACAAGTTACCCTTACGGGATGGGTGCAGCGCACGCGCGATAAAGGTAGTTTACTTTGGATCGACTTGCGCGACCGCTATGGAGTAACTCAGTTGTTTTTGGAAGAAGGTAAATCGGATGCGCACCTTTTAGCAGTAGCGCGAAAACTGGGAAGGGAATATGTGGTTTCGGTTTCTGGAGTTGTTTCTGAAAGAGTTTCAAAAAACGACAAAATGCCTACTGGTGAAATAGAGATAAAGATCACCGCGCTAGAAATTCTCAATGAATCTAAAACTCCCCCTTTTACCATAGAAGACAACACCGATGGTGGCGATGACCTGCGAATGAAATATCGCTACTTGGATTTGAGAAGAAACCCAGTTCGCGAAAGCTTACAACTTCGCCATAAAATGGGTCAACAAACCCGCATTTATTTAGACGGCTTAAATTTTATAGAAGTAGAAACACCCGTGCTCATCAAATCAACGCCAGAAGGTGCGCGCGATTTTGTGGTACCCTCACGTATGCACAACGGAGAGTTCTATGCCTTGCCACAATCGCCTCAAACGTTTAAGCAACTGCTCATGGTTTCGGGCTTCGACCGCTACTATCAAATTGTAAAATGCTTCCGCGATGAAGACTTGCGTGCCGATCGCCAGCCTGAGTTTACACAGATAGACTGCGAGATGTCATTCATCACACAAGAGGACATACTATCAACCTTTGAAGGTTTGGTGCGCCACTTATTCAAAACCGTGAAAGGCATTGACATACCCGCTGTGCCACGCATGACCTACAATGATGCCATGACTCACTATGGTTCAGACAAGCCTGACACTCGCTTTGAGATGAAGTTTGTTGAGGTCAACGATGTAACTAAAGGCAAAGGTTTTATTGTATTTGACGATGCCGAGTTAGTAGTAGGTATTTGCGCGAAAGGTTGTGCCGGCTACACACGCAAACAGTTGGACGAGCTAACGGATTTTGTAAAGAAACCACAAATCGGGGCAAAGGGGTTGATTTATATTCGTTGTGAAGCCAATGGAACATATAAGTCATCGGTAGATAAGTTCTTTGATGAGATTGAGCTGGCTCATATAGCTCAAAAATTTAATGCCGAGCCAGGCGACCTGTTACTAATCTTGGCAGGAGAAAAAGAAAAAACAAGAAAAGCGCTGGGAGAACTTCGCCTGCTAATGGGCACACAGCTTGGCTTGCGCGATAAAAACAAATTTTCAACACTCTGGGTACTCGACTTTCCGTTACTTGAATGGAACGAAGAGACACAACGTTTTCACGCGATGCACCACCCGTTCACCTCCCCGAAAAGGGAAGACATGCACTTGCTTGAAACTGCACCTGGCAGTGTGAGAGCCAATGCGTATGATTTGGTGATTAACGGCACCGAAGTAGGCGGTGGCTCTATTCGTATTCATGACAGACCTACACAATCGCTCATGTTTACGCACCTTGGCTTTAGCGAAGAGGAAGCGAAAAAGCAATTTGGTTTCTTAATGGAAGCATTTGAATTTGGCGCACCTCCTCACGGTGGTATTGCCTTTGGGTTCGACAGGCTTTGCTCGCTCTTTGGTGGTGCCGACTCAATCCGCGATTTCATTGCCTTTCCTAAAAACAATGCGGGCCGCGATGTAATGATTGACAGCCCTTCTACTATTTCGAGTGAGCAGTTGAAGGAGTTGGGGATATCGGTAAATGATTAAGATAAAGCGTTAATTCAGAATTTTTCCTCCACCCCCAAGCCAAACAAAGCGAAATCATACTTAACCGGATCATCTGGATCGAGCAGCTTTAGGTTGCTTGTAAGCTCAAGAGCCGTCTGCCAGTCTATTTGTTTGCGCTTTATTAGTTTTAGTTTACGCGCTACCCGTTCCACATGCACGTCTAAGGGACAAATTAATTGTGCGCTCTTTATATTTTTCCAGATGCCAAAGTCTACCCCGTTAGCATCGGTGCGCACCATCCAACGCAAATACATGTTAATACGTTTGCAGGCAGACTTTCGCGCTGGTGTGGCTACGTGTTTCAAGGTGCGTTTGGGGTAGCTAAGTCCAAAAAAATCAGAATGAAAATGCACCAGTGCTTGCTCAACGGTCTCGGCCTTGTCACTTACCACAAAAGTTTCTTCAAGCGAAGAATAGCGGTGATAGATGTTAGCCAGCGACTCAATAAAATAGGTGGCATCGCTGCCGTTAAAGGTTCTATGCTTAAACTTGGCGAAAGGTTTTAGATCACCGATTTTGTAGTTCAACAAAAAATCATGCGGACTATTGTCCATACAGCCAAGAAGCTGCTTTGTTTTGTTCACAACAGTAACTCGCTGGCCCCACGCCAGGGTAGCAGCAAGAAAACCTGCAATCTCAATATCTTGCTTTTTTTTGTACGTATGCGGAATGCAAATCGGGTCGTTTTCAATAAAACCCGGTTGATTGTATTTTTCCACCTTGTCGTCCAAAAAAGGTTTGAGTTCAAGTAGTTTATTTAATCGCATGGGCAGGCATTGAAAAAGTATACTCTACCCGCCTGTTCTTGGCTTTTGCGACTTCGGTATTCTCTGGTTCTAAAGGCATTTGTTTGCCGAAGCCAACTGAGGTTATTCTGCTTTTGTCAATTCCGCGGGTAATCAAAAAATCAGCCACACTGATGGCTCGCGCTTCCGAAAGTTGTTGGTTAAAATCAAGCGATCCTACGTCATCAGTATGCCCGGCTAGGGTAACTTTCCAGCCCGAATTTTCTTTTAAAACGGACACCAGTTTTTCAAGTTCAGTAAATGAAGTTGATTGCAACGTTGCTTTGTTGTACTCAAATTGAATGTTTTGCAACACATACGTTTCATTGAGTTTCACATTTTTATCAGCAACTAAAACCTTGGGCAGTGCTTTTATGGAATCGACATCGGCCACACTTACATCATCAATATAATAATAACAGGCATTGGCCAGCATGGGCTCTAGAACGGGTTCAAAATTTACGTGGAAACTTTTGGTCGATTGATTGTTGGCAAAATTACCGACAATCAAATACCGTTCATTCCCTCTGGCTATAAATTGGCTTGAAACCTTTTCCCAAAGGCCAGTGGCTCTGCGAAAGGCGGAATCATATAACTTGGATATTGTTGGCGAAATAGGAATTGGGGTGTCTTTATCACTATGGTAGGCTGTATCGAGCAACAGCGCTCCGATACGGTCGATGCTGTATCGCGAATAAGAAGAGAACTTAAAACTAAATTCCAGTTGATACTTCCTGCCTTCAATAAGAGGGTATTTCAATCTTGCTTGAATGTATTCCCGATAGCTTCTTTGTCCCTTCATCCAAACATAAATGCCCACATACCCCTTACCAGCATGGTAACTAGAAACGCCTGCCCAGTTATGTGAAGCGTTGGCAGCACCTTTGCTGCATTCATTAAACAAATCGGGCGTGCCAGCAGTTGGCGAACTCCATCCGGGAGCAATTTCGCGACTTAACGGGTTGATGGTAAAAGAACCAGGACAGTTATAAAATTCTTCGAAGCCAGCGTTGGCAACTAAATTCTGCCCAACTGAAAAACAGCTTGGTAACAACGCCAGCAATAAGGCGAACTTCATTTGTCTAACAGTTCAACGGCTTTCTCAAAAAGAGGATCCTTTCCGCTACGAAAATCTAGAACTTCTTTTTCAAGCCAAAAATCTGGGACGAAGTTCTTCCCTTTCGAAGGATCGGGTCTTTCTAAGTAATGGCTCGGTATGGAGGCATACAACCTAGAATTCGGTAAAACAAAGGGCGTCCAACTTGTTGGCCCAGTTGGGTTGTTAGCTACCTCTGTGCCTATCAAGGTCCCTATTTTATTGTCTTGCAATAAGGCAGCAAATAAGGCGCCTGCACTGTGGGTAGTGTGGTCGGCAAGTATCACAATCTCCCCTTTAAAAACGGGTCTATCTTTTACGATATGATAGGGTGACTTTTTGTCTTCGATCCTATCAAAAAGTTGTTTGTTTGAATTGGCAAAACCGGTAAAGAAAAGGGAATCTTTTGCTGGTTCGCGTTTGTATCTATTCTGATACCAAATCAATTTCTCTTTGTATTCATTTTTGAAATAGTGCTTATAAAAATCATCGTTCTTTACGAATTCAGAAAAATCCCTTAAGTCTTCTCTCTCGGTTAGATGATACAATAGTTGGAGGCAAATATTTTCACTTCCACCATTATTGCCCCGTAAATCAATTATCAATTTTTTAATTCCTTTTCTATTCGATTCAGAAATCATTTGCTTAACATACTCGCTAAAAATTGGTCTCTCTGGATCAAAGTATTTTTTTAATCTACCGGGAGGTCTTTTTCGATTTGTTTGAATTGTTACATAAAGATTAGCCAATGGCCTTATCCACGGCTTAACATACAATTTTATCCCTTCTCTGATTTCAATTTTATCATAGCACTCATGAAACTGAAAATAGGTTATCCCCAAAGAATCGATCAATTGATAATCGTAAATTCTATTCCGTGGCTTTGTTATTGGGTGTCGCTTAAAATCAGGTTCGTTTAACATCCATTCCAGCATTCCAGTAGTTACCTTTTTTACCCAGGTTTCCTTGCCGCCATCCACAGTGATTTTTATACTGTCAAGTGGCCGTCCCGCCAAAAATTCATGGGGAGCAGGGCGATTCCACAAGTCAGTGATCTCCTTTCTTTTTGAGGTAATATTCTCAGCAGAAATAAATTCAAACAACTTTTTTTCGTATACATTAACGTTTATGTCATTTATGAAAGTAATTCTTTTTCCCAGCAGATCTCTATTCTGACCTTTTGCCAGATTCAAAATATACCAAGATGAATCTTTATTAACTGGTATGAAGGGGTATATTCCGTAAATTGTTAAACCGATACGAGTATGCTGGTTATCAAAATGCGAGAGGTATTTTTTTAACAGCAACTGAAACTCTAAATCCGTTATTCCACGCTGACTCAATTTTTCCAAAATTTCCACTTCTAGCGGCAATCGTTCCTTTGCAGGAAAATAGCTTTCAACCAAAGGGAAATGTTTTTCGCAAATTGATTTTAAGTAAACAAAATCCTGCTGGTGCTTATTCAGCGATTTGAAGTATTCTGTCTTAACGATAGGGTCCTTAAAATTCTTTGTTCCTTGATTTTGCAAAAAAGCACCGCAAGATGTGAGTGCAAATAAAACAACCAAGAATAGGTATTTTGCTCTAATCATTTAATCAAGAATTATGGACTAATCCAAATCCCTAAAAAACAAAGCCTCATTTATTTATAATAGCTGACTTCGGCCTCAAGGCTGTTATCTGTTCCACCCAGCCGCTCAAAAGCAGCCTTTGAAATTTTAATAACTACCTTTTCATCTACGCCAGCTGGCATATTGCCTGAAATTCTTACAAATACTTCCTTGCTGGTTGCCACGTTTTTTACTTTCACAATGGAGCCCACTTTAATGGTGCGATGAAATGCCAAGTATTTCCGGGTGCCTTCTGTGCCTTCCATTATCTCCGCAGTACCCGTTTCTTTTTTCTCGTCCGAATCGGCCACATTTTCAGAAATGGTAATAACTTCCTCTTTCTTCTCCAGCGGTTTTGCGACCTCCTTCGGCAGTTTCTTTTCTACAACCACGGGTTTTTCCACTTTTGGAGCTTCCTTTTTCTCCACGTTTTCTTCCTTTACTTCTCTCTTTGTCTCCTTTTTCTCCACTATTTCCTTTTTCTCCGCAATAGTGGGTTTAGACCCACTTACAATTAATTGCTGACCAATTTTTACCTGATCAGTTTCCAATGAATTCAATTCCTTCAGTTGTTTAACACTCAATTTGTATTGTTTGGCAATAGAAGAAAGCGTTTCCTTCGATGCTACCGTATGCGTTTTCTGGTCTGGCTTCTTTTCTTTCGCGTCTACGGAAACAGGCTTTTTTTCTTTCTTTTCATAGGGAATTCTAAGCAGTTGGCTCTCCTTTATACCTGCTTCTATGTTTTCGTTCGCCCTTTTAATCACATCTACCGAAGTTTTATATCGCTTGGCAATTGCATACAAGGTTTCGCCAGAACTTACCTGATGAACGATAAATAACTTACCATTCACCGTTTCCGTTCTCAGCGAGTCAGCCGGTGCAAAGGAGAATAGTGTTAATAGAATGATTTTAAGCATACTTTTTAATGAGGGCGAAAAGTTACCAATTACTTACGACTTCCAATAAGGAAAAATATCTGTTTTTAAACTGTTATTTTTACCATCAATTTTATAAATAACAATTAACAATGCGCAGAATTAGTGTAGCCATCTTTCTTCTAATGACGAGTATTTCGGTTTACTGCCAAAAAGATAAACCAATTGTGACGGTGATGGAGATAAAAGCAGAGATTGATGCGCGCATGACGCGGTATGTTACACTCGCCCTTGAAAACGCAAAAAAAATAGAAGCCGATTATGTAATTATCGAAATGGACACCTATGGAGGCGTACTTACTGATGCGAAAGACATTGTAGATAAAATCATGGCTTTTAAGAAGCCCATTTGGGTGTTCGTTAATTCTGATGCCGCTTCCGCGGGAGCGCTCATCTCTATTGCCTGTGATAGTATTTACATGTCGCCCGCAGCGAGCATTGGTGCTGCCACCGTAGTGGAAGGTGGCACCGGCAATGCAGCGCCCGACAAATATCAATCCTATATGCGGTCCATAATGAGGGCCACTGCCGAAGAAAACGGCAGAAACCCACGCATTGCCGAGGGAATGGTAGATGAAAAAATTGTGATTGACAGCATAAAACAAGCTGGCAAAGTGATCACCTTCACCACCGCGGAAGCTATTGCTAATAATTACTGCGAAGCAAAAGTGGAGAGCATTGAAGAAATATTAAAAAGAAATAATGTGATGAACTATCAACGTATCGACTTTGAATTGAGTAACGTGGAAAAGATCGTGGCATTTTTTCTAAACCCGTTCATTAGTGGTGTCTTAATCCTCATCATTATTGGCGGAATCTATTTTGAATTGCAAGCACCGGGCATCGGCTTTCCTGCGTTGGCCGCTGTTGTCGCGTTAGTTCTCTATTTGGTGCCTTATTATTTGAGCGGATTAGCCGCGTATTGGGAGATTATTGCTCTTTTTTTAGGAATTGGTTTATTGATGGCTGAGATTTTTATCATTCCAGGCTTTGGCGTTGCAGGCGTAGCTGGCATTGTTCTCACCGTTTCTTCGCTCGTACTTATCATGCTCAATAACGATAACTTCAATTTTGAATACGTGCCGCTGCATAATTTATTGATGGCTTCGCTAGCCACCCTTGGCGGGCTTAGCGGTGGAGTACTTCTGTTGTTTTTTGGAAGTGCAAAGCTGAGCAATAGCAAAGCTTTTCGGAGAATGGCACTTACTGATACACAAAGCAGCTCAAAAGGATATTCCGTTAACACCCAAGAAAATTCTTTCCTCGGCAAACGGGGTATTGCCCACACTATTCTCCGCCCAAGCGGGAAAGTAGAGATAGAACATCAAATTTATGACGCGTTTACACAAGGTGATTTTATTGAGAAAGGCGAAGCCATTGAGGTGATAAGCACTGAAGGGTTAACGCTAAAAGTAAAAAGAATTCAGGCATGACGAAAATACTTGGAGTTATACCCGCGCGGTACGCGTCTACACGTTTCCCCGGAAAACCACTTGCGCTTATAGGCAACAAGTCGATGATACAACGGGTCTACGAGCAAGCAAGAAAGTCAACCTTTCTGAGTAGATTAATTGTGGCTACCGATCATGAGCTAATTAGTGATCATGTAAAATCATTTGGCGGTGAAGTCTGCATAACCTCCGAAAAGCATCCCAGCGGAACGGATCGTTGTCAAGAAGTAAAATCCATTTTAAATGAATCGTTTGACTACGTCATTAATATTCAAGGAGACGAGCCATTTATCGCGCCAGAGCAAATCGATCTGCTTGCGTCTGTGCTGGACGGCAAAACTGAGCTTGCTACTTTGATAAAAAAAATTGACTCGTTCGAGCAACTTGTAAATCCAAACAACGTGCGAGTTGTTTTTAATACTCACCTCGAAGCCATCTATTTTAGCAGGGCCGCCATTCCTTACCTACGTGGCCTTGCTCAAGATCAGTGGCTCGCACATCATGTGTACTTTAAGCACATTGGCATGTATGCATATCGTACCGATATTTTAGAAAAGATAACAACACTTCCCATCTCATCACTTGAAAGAGCCGAGTCGTTAGAACAATTGCGCTGGCTCGAAAATGGACTGAAAATAAAGGTGGTGGAAACCAACATCGAAACCATGGGCATCGATACCCCAGAAGATTTGGAAAGGGCAACTCTATTTGTAAGCTAACTGTGCTTGGCGATTCGCGTCATTTTTCCTTTTTGGATTAATAATTAACTTGCTGAGATAATGATACCTTATTACCTCGCTTTACCTTTTATCTACCTTCTTTCGTATCTCCCGTTTTGGGCGCTTTATGGTGTTTCCGATTTCTTTTGTTTTCTTGTGTTTCATGTTATTGGCTATCGAAAAAAAGTAGTAATAGAAAATTTAACCAACTCGTTTCCTGAAAAATCCGAAAAGGAGATATTGGAGTTGAGCAAAAAATACTATCAATATCTCTGCGATCTGACTTTAGAAACCTTCAAGAAAATTACGATGAGCAAAGCGGATGCCTTGAAACACTGTAAGTTTCACAACGCAGAATTACTCAACCAGCTCAGAGATCAAAATAAGAGTGTGATACTTCTAATGGGTCACTATGGAAATTGGGAATGGGCCGGTTCGTCTTTCACACTATCGACTAAGCATCAACTCTACGTTGTGTATAAGGCACTTTCCAATACCTATTTTGAAAAGCTTATGGTTAAATCGCGAACAATGTTTGGCACACGTTTAATTAAAGTTGAAAATACATTACGGGACATAATAGCCAACAAAAGCAACCCAGGCACTTATGCCTTTATTGCCGATCAAACTCCTTTTCCGCAACAGGCTTATTGGACCACTTTCTTAAATCAAGATACGCCACTGTTTACCGGAGCAGAGAAATTGGCAAAAAAATTTAATTACCCTGTTGTGTTTGTAAACATTGTGAGGGTAAGAAGAGGCTATTATGAAATTTTCCCAGAATTACTATTTGAAAATCCAAGAGACTGCGCAGAAAATGAAATAACCGAGTTATATATTAGAAGACTAGAACGTGAGATTAACAAAATGCCTGAAACATGGTTATGGTCTCATAGAAGGTGGAAATATACAAGAGACCAAGCTTTGACAAAGTAAGAATGCGAACAGGAAAAGAACTAATTCAAGCCTCAAAAGTCTTTGCGAAAGAAGATCGTAAAAAAAGTTGGTGGTTTACTTTATCAACATTATTACTTCTAATTCTTGCGTTAGCAGGCACCTATTGGAATATCTCGATCGTAGGAAGAATTGGTTGCTGTATCCTTTCTGGCCTTCTGCTAGTGCGCATGTTTGTTATCTATCACGACCATCAGCATTTTGCCATTCTATCGAATTCAAAAATTGCAGATAGTATAATGGGTCTCTTTGGCATTTATATACTAGCACCTTCCAGCATCTGGAAACGTTCTCATGACTTTCACCATAACCACAATTCTAAGCTTCATGTAAGTGATATCGGTTCTTTTCCTACCATCACGAAGCATCAGTTTCTTGGCCTGTGCAAAAAACAACAATTCATATACCTTGCTTTGCGACACCCATTGAATATTCTATTTGGTTACCTTACCATCTTTACCTATTCGTTTTGTGTCAGTTCATTCGTCAAAAGTAGCAAACGACATTGGGATTGCGGTCTCGCACTTTTTATTCATTTCGTAATTGGCGTATTTCTTCTATTGAAGGGCGGTTGGCTGGCTTTGTTGTTAACTTTGGTGGGGCCTCATTTTATAGCCTGCGCTATGGGTTCTTATTTATTCTATGTGCAACATAACTTCCCAGGCGCGTCATTTAAAGTACTCCATGATTGGAAATACGACTATGCCGCCCTCTATTCAACGAGTTACTTAATCATGAATCCGGTAATGCAGTGGTTCACTGGCAATATCGGTCTTCATCATGTACATCACCTTAATTCTCGCATTCCGTTTTATCGACTGGAGGAAGCGATGGCCAGTATGCCAGAACTGAACACGGCTGTCACCACGTCCTTTCGGTTGAAAGTCGTGATCTCTTGCCTACGCCTTAAATTGTGGGACGATGAAAAGCAAACAATGATTGGTCTAAATGAATTATTAAATCATTAAAGGGATATTTAAAATACACGAAAAAAAACTCCGCATCCAGCAAAAAACCTGTTGATGTGCGATGGAAGTTTCAATGAGTTAAAATCATTTAATTACTAATCCCGTCAAAAAGCCCTGAAATAAATGTCGATAACAAGTAGTGGAATATCTATAACAAGTCTAGATATTCTCTCAACAATACCTTTTCTGATTAAACACTAACTAGTCTGTACCATCAAACGAAAGGCTGCTGAGACTATTTTTTCATTTGATTAGGTTAAGTTGAAAGAGTTTCAAAACTCGTATCATTAATAAGTGTTACAAAGTACTTTTTTTTAGGTTTAATGATTTGGGTTTTAAATACAAAATGTCGTACATTGGAATGACAAAATACAATAATGCATATGTTAGCAATTGCAGAGTTTGACAGGTCTTCAAAAATCAAGAAAATAAAGAATCGGCAAGAGTTTATCGCAGAGATGAGACGAGAACCTTTGATGAAAGAGACTTTGTTGAAAGTAGGAAAGAAATTCAGATTTACCAATGACCAGTTCGCACAAGTGGCGGGTGTAACAACACGGACTTACCAACGTCAGCGGCCTAACTCAAAGATTTCTGTTAGTGCATCTGAGAATACGCTTCGGCTTGCCGAGTTGTATAAAAATGGGATGATTGCTTTTGATAATGATGAACAATCTTTTCAAAACTGGCTAAATGCTAATATCTCATCGCTTGGCAATAAAAAACCAATTGATCTGATCACCACGGGTCTGGGGGCGGATCAGGTTAACGATGAACTTTTGCGTATCGAATACAGTGTTGTTGGATGAGGGTATTTCGTATCCAGAAATTAAAGTACGGAGAGGATATCTCTGGTATGGGCAGTAACTTGGTTTCTGGGAGATGGAACTTGAAAGGGGATAACTTGATTCTGTATACAGCAGAAAACAAATCGTTGGCCCTCCTTGAGAAGATTGAAAGCTTTTCAACAAAGCCTGGAATAAAGCCCCCCGCATTTATTTTACTTGAAATAGAACTTCCTGATGAAATGATCACTTACCTTAAAGATAGCCAATTACCGAACGGATGGAACGATGAAAATAATCATGCTCCTACTCAAACATTAGGAATGCGATGGTTAATAAAAAATGAATCTCTTGCACTGTCAGTTCCTTCGGTAATTTCGTACGATAGAAATATTCTTATTAACCCGCAGCATCTTAATTTCAAATTTGTCAAAATAGTCAAGAGCATTAAAAACTTTCCGATAGACAAAAGGTTGATTAAGTAAAAACAAACAAAACGATGAGAATAGAATTGCTTGTATTGATTGCTCTTTTTGCGCGTTGTGAACCCATCCCCGCCCAAATAGAAGAAGGAAATCTCAAAAAACATATTTCAATTTTATCCGATGATAAGCTAGAAGGCCGGGGGACTGGAGCGGAGGGCGGAAACAAAGCAGCGGCCTATATTGAAAAAGAGTTCAAAGCCATCGGACTTTTACCACTGGGCAATGACAACACTTTTTCGCAACCATTTCCATTTAAAGCAGGCGTGCACAATACGGGTAAAGAAGGAACATCCGCTAATGTGATCGGGTTTATAGATAACGGGGCCCCAACTACAATTGTTATTGGTGGACATTACGATCACCTTGGGCTTGGCAATGATGGCAGTTCATTAGATGCCAACCCGGCTAATAAAATCCACAATGGTGCAGATGATAACGCTTCCGGAACAGCAGGAGTTATTGAGTTGGCACGCTATTACAAAACCAACAAAAAGAAAGAAAAGAATAACTTTTTGTTTATTTGTTTTAGTGGAGAGGAGCTGGGCTTACTAGGCTCCAAGTACTTTACAGAACATCCCACCATTGATCTTTCAAAAGTTACTTACATGATAAATATGGACATGATTGGCAGGCTTGACCCTGTTGGCAAAGGTTTATCAATCAGTGGTACGGGCACAAGTGGAGAATGGGAACCTCTTTTACAAAAGCTTTCCAGCGATAAGCTGAAAATAAAAACAGATTCCTCGGGCATGGGGCCTAGCGACCATGCATCGTTTTATTTAAAAAGTATTCCTGCTCTTCATTTCTTCACGGGCTCACACTCCGACTACCATAAACCTTCTGATGATGCAGATAAGATTAACGTTACAGGTGAAAAAGAGGTACTGGATCTTATTATTAAAGTTATTTCACAGCTAGAAGGTAAACCAAAACTTACTTTTCTCAGCACCAAAAATAAATCAATGGGTGCTGCCCGATCATTCAAAGTGACTATGGGAGTAATGCCAAGTTACAGTTCGCAAGAAGAGGGGTTAAAAGTAGACGGTGTTAGCGAGGGAAAGCCTGCTCAAAAAGCTGGTATAATCACAGGCGACCTAATCATTCAAATGGGAGAATTAAAAATAAAAGATATATCTGCCTATATGGAAGCGTTAGGTAAGTTTGAAAAAGGACAGACCGTTCCAGTAAGGGTTAGAAGAGGAAAAGATGAAGTTACGTTGCAAGTAATATTTTAGTTCACTTCTTATTACGGTTTATCACAACAAATAGCACTTGCAGTTTCGCTTTTAACTGTTTGTAACCGAATTCCATCAAATTCCGAAAAGCAATTTTCAAAACTTCAAAAATCTAGAGCTGGTTTTTTGTAACTTTCGTTTATGAAATATCAATTCCTCATCGGGTTTCTGTTAATCCGCTATTCACTACTCAGCGCACAGTCGATAAAAACTGTAGTACAAAAAGGACACGAATTAGCTGTTCTTTCAGTAGCCATAAGTCCCGATAGCAGCTACGCAGCCACAGGCAGTCGCGATAAATCGATAAAGCTTTGGGAACTCAGCTCAGGCCGTGAGATAAAAAGCATTTTGGGGCACACGGGTTCCGTCATTAGCATTGATTTCAGTAGTGATGGAAAGTATCTTATTTCTGGCAGTAGCGATAAATCCGCACGGATATGGGACGTTAAAAACGGAAACGAGATTCTACTGGTTCAGCCAGATAACGAGCGCGTAACTGATGTGGCGTTCGATCCGAAAGGAAAATTCTTTGTCACCGTTGGCTTTGGCGGTAAAGCAAATGTGTGGGAGTTTCCCTCTAAGAAGAAGATGGCGGAATTTACCGCGGATGGGTATGCAGGCTCTGGTGGACTGATCCATTTAGCGATTAGTGCAAACGGATTATGGCTGGCCATTGGTGACGACAACAGCGTTGCAACAGTCTATAAAACCTCTTCTTGGCAAAAAGCATTTACATTTAATTTTTCTGAGTATTCTTCATGTGGGGGATGCTATACTGATGTGGAATTTTCACCCGATAGTCGGTACTTGATTAAAGCAACCAATCGAGGTGAAGTGGCACGCTATGATCTTACGAATGGGGAAGTCGTCATTCGCTATCGAAAGAAAGTAGACAATTTGATCTCAGTAAAGTTAAGCCGCGATGGAAAGCAATTGTTAGTTGCCACAGAAAAAGACTTTACTATTTATAATACCGAAAGAGGCGATTCTTTGCAAACCATCAACAGCAATAACATGGAAGCGAAAATCAATGAAGCTATTTTTTCTGGCGATGGGAAAAAAGTGTTAACGGCAACCGATAACAATAGGGTGCAGATCTGGGACATCGCCAAGCATAAGAAAGTAGCTGAGCTCACCGGTTTCGTAAATCAAGTAGACAAAGGCGGGATAGCATACGATCCTAATTCTTATTGGGATGCTAACATTGCAAAATATATTCGGTTTAAAAATGGTTTATTACTGAGCCGCGATAACAAAACACTTTTGAAAGGCAAATTTGGAGTGAAGGCCAAGCAATGGAACATCTCCTCCGGAAAAACCGAGATGGAGTATGTAGGCCACCAAAAAGCGGTGCTATGCTATCAATACAGTCGCGATGGAAAAAAGCTAGTAACGGGGGGAGCAGATGGCAGGGTGATCATTTGGGACGCTAAAAGCGGAGACTCTATTCGGGTACTAAAATCGTATAGAGAGCCAGTGTTTGATGTAAACTTTAGCAGTGATGATAGCAAGATAGTGAGCACGAGTTGGGAAGGTGCAATGAAAATTCACGACACCGTAACGGGCGATCAGCTTTATTATTTTGATACACCAACTGGATCTGTGTACAACGCCATTTTCAGTCGTAATGATCTATACCTTGTAACTGCCTCACTGCCCGATGGACTGCAACTTCGTGAACTTGATACGCAGAAAATTGTACGTGAGTTTGTAGGTCACGCAGAAACGGTCTCAAGCATTCGGCTAACCGAAGACGGTAAGAAACTAATGAGTGCCAGTTGGGATGGCACCGTGCGCATATGGGATATCGCAACGGGTTTGGCCGAGCGTAAATTCAGCGAACACAAAGGAAGTGTGTATGCTGCCATATTTAATAGCTCGGAAAAAGCGGTTTTTAGTGCGGGGGCTGATAGGATTATCCGTTTGTGGGATGTGGCTACTGGCAAAACAACAAAAACATTTGTGGGTCACCAAAGCGAAGTGTGTAGTTTGCAGTTAACGACTGATGAAAAAATGCTCATTAGCCACAGCGTAGATGGCATCACCAAGTTTTGGGATTTGAGTTCGGGTAAGGAATTTTTCGAACATATACACGTGGGTGAGAAAGATTGGATGGTAAAAAGCCCAGATGGCTATTTTAACGGAACACAAAAAGCACGTGAGTTTATTCATTTTGTAGACGGCCTTAAAACGTACTCGGTAGATCAGTTCTTTGACGAATTTTATCGCCCAGATTTATTGCCGAAGATCTTTCAAAGTAGAGGTGGAAATGATGGAAAGAGTCTACAAGGCAAGCTCCAAAAATCTCCACCTCCCTCTATTAAAGTTGCGGCTTTGCCGTCCAGTGACCCAACTAAAGCAGACGTTTTTATAAAAATGATTGACAACGGTGCAGGAGTAGAAAATTTAAAAGTGTTTCACAATGGTAAGTCTGTTGCCCTCGACAAGTCATTGCTTAGATTCCCTTCGGGAAAAGACCAATCCACGGTTTATCATCATCTTGTTTCAATGGTTGGCGGCAACAATGTGTTTTCAGCTTCTGCCAATAATAAAGATAAAATAGGGTCAGATATTCAGTCAGCGGAAATTTTTTCAGAACAAATTTCAAAATCAAGCCGCTGCTATGTATTGGCAGTGGGCATCAATCAATATAAGAATCCACGGCTGGCACTCAATTATGCTAAACCAGATGCAGAGTCATTCGGTAAAATCATGGATGAGAAAGGGAAGTTGTTTAAGCAAGTAGAAATAATTTCGTTGTATGATACAGACGCCTCACGGGCAAACATTCTACGTGCACTTGATGACCTTTCGGAAAAAGTTACGCAGGAAGATGTTTTTATCTTCTATTATGCCGGGCACGGAAGTATGGTGGAGAATCAATTTTACTTTATACCAACAGAAAGTTTGCGCTTGTATGACCATGCCTCACTGCAGAGGGATGCGCTAGAAGCGAGTGTGCTGCAAGAAAAATTCAAGAACATTAAAGCACTTAAACAATTAATCGTGATGGATGCTTGCCAAAGTGGTGGCTCGGTAGAGTTGCTAGCCAACCGAGGGGCTGCCGAAGAAAAAGCGATAGAACAACTTGCTCGCAGTGCAGGCATTCACGTTATGGCATCTACAGGCAGCGAGCAGTTCGCTACAGAGTTTAGCGAGCTCGGCCATGGCTTATTTACGTACCTGCTCCTAAAGGCTTTACAGGGTGATGCGGATGGCTCGCCCAAAGATGGCAAGGTTACTGTCTATGAATTAAAATCATACCTAGAAGATCAGGCACCCGATATGACACGCAAACTGAAAGGCAAGCCACAGTATCCCTATACATTTTCACGTGGCCAAGATTTTCCAATCGTGATTGATAACTAATTTTATGTAGTAAACTCCCTGATAAAACCGCAAAAATATTCTGCAGAAATAGTATCCTTGTCAAAAACCTCTTTAAAGAAGGGATTAGTTTCGGATAAGTTACTTAAAGAGTAGGATTATTTTTTAAAGCCAACATCTACTAAAGATCCATTCGTTAGTTCAATCCTGTAAACAGTAGGCTTGCAGAAGGCGCTGCCGCTATCGATCCGCCAATAGCGCCACCTAGCAGACCGCCCCGCTATTGCAGTGCCACTATCTGGTAAGTTAGAAGGGGAAAGGAAGAGGTGGTAGTAAAAGTGACTTTTTAACATTCTTTAGACGAATTTGCTGCCAAGGTTTAGAGAGCACCGCTACGAAATAGTGGTGCGGATTTTAAAATACACTGGCAGATTAGATCGCTCCACTCCCAATACCACATTATTCTTTTGTTACGCCTCACGCCCCATGTAAGGTTTAGGTTTCAAAACGAAACTTTTTCAAACGCTTCTTCTTCTTCTTCTTCTTCTTCTTCTGCATTTCCAAAGAGTAAATTAACAGTTAGAAACTCAACCAATGGCATTTTATTGATGTACTATTTTTTATAAAAAAGAATGGAATTTAACTCCCCCTCTAGGTAGATTTGTTTACTCAAACAAACATCCCATGAAAAAATTATACCTTTTACTAATCCTATTTGCCCCAGCTATTTCTTTTGCCCAGTGGACAACCAGTGGGGCCAATGTTTATAAATCAACTGGAAATGTTGGTATTGGACTTACCAACCCTTCTTATCCTCTATCAATTTCTGCCAACGAAAACCAAACCACGTTGGGCAGCAACACCAAATCAGTAATACGTTTATCAAATGGCTTTGGAAGTGCGTTCGGAAGGCGTTTTGAGATTCAATTTGGCTTATCGCAACTAGCAAATGAACAACTTGCCGTGATCGCATCGGAATACACTACTTGGGCCAATGGCTTTATTGGTGGCGATTTGGTTTTCGGAACCAAACAAAATAATTCGGCAACGATGTTTGAAAGAATGAGGATTAAATGGGATGGCAATGTGGGCATTGGCATCGCGACTCCAACAAGCAGGCTAGATGTATCCGGTATTAATTCAGATTTGGCAATATTAAAATTAAGGAATACAGCATGGGCTTGTAATCAACGAACCGCAATTGAATTCTGGAATGGTGGCAATAAAAGTTATCCCACTAGCCGGATAGTCTCTCAAATGGACGGGTGTGGAGCAGACGGAGAGGCTCTCTTGTTCGAAACTCAAACGGCCGGATCAACGGCTTCCTCCACCAAATTGATTATCAAGAACAACGGCAATGTAGGCGTTGGCACTACTTCTCCTTCTGCAAAACTACAAGTCCTATCAAGCACCCCTATTGGAGCTGACCTAAACTCTGAAGTTTTAATTACCCGTTTTAGTACCAACGCTGCGAATCAGCAAAGCCTAGATTTAAAATTAAGAAAATATAGTACTACCGATAACGCTTGGTGGGGAAATGGTTTAAGACTTCAAAGAAATATTGACGATGCTGTAAATAGTTGTTATATAGATTTTGGTGCTTCAGAGACAAACACAGATGCTGGTTCAAATGAGTTGGGTTTTGGTTTGGGTAATACGGAACACATGAGAATTTCTCAAAACGGCTCCGTAGGCATTGGCACTACTACCCCAGGCTCCTATAAACTAGCCGTGGCAGGTAAAATTGCTGCCACTGGCGAAGTAAAGGTATTTGTGGATGGCACCACCACCTTCCCCGACTATGTATTTGACCCCTCCTACAAACTGCCCTCCCTAGAGGAAACCGAAAAATACGTGAAAGAAAACCACCACCTGCCCGAAGTGCCCACCGCAGCCGACATAGCCAAAGACGGCATGAGCCTAAACGAAATGAATATCATTTTGCTTAAAAAGGTAGAGGAACTGACCTTGCATTTGATTGAGATGAAGAAGGAAATAAAAGAATTGAAGGAAAGGAAATAATATGAGATTTGGTAGATTATTGGTTGTGCTTTTTTTTATCGTTTCTCCTGGCTGGTATTGTTATGCTCAAACATACTCGCAGGATTTTAGAGAAAAAAATAAGCCAACCGATTCGACAGGGTATGCTTTCGCCAAAATGAACGGCAGCAATTATTTTGATATTTACTATGACAATGGTGTTATAGAGGATTTTAAAGAATTAAAAAAACTAAAATGGGGAAGTTATGGAAGCTACGGTGCGGTAATTTCTATCCAGTTTATGCTTTTAAAGCACATGAAAGACAAAGGTTTTGAGCTTTTAAATAGGCAAAATCTGAGGCCGAACGATCCGAGCTATGTTGATTCAAATTATGAATTTGTCTTTATCAAAAGAAGAAAATGAAAAGGAGCCGACTAATTTTCACTGCCACAGGATTGATTATTTTTTTCACAATCGCGCTCCAAGGTTGCGGGGATGACCCAAAGCCTGACCCTTGCGAGAAAGAAAGACCAATTTCAGCCGATTTTTTTATCTACGAAACATTTGGAAACCCTATTTTGGAAGGATGGAAAAATGTTGATGCTGATACAGTTGCTGCTTATGGGGTAACTTTTTTGGCTGCTGAAAAAAATGCCGTATATGAATGGACGCTTGGGGCTGAGACGATCACTACCAGATCTTTTTATAGGGAAAAATTTCCGCGTGGGCAAAATCTTGAGGTATCACTTAAAGTGACCAAAACACCCAACAGCAACTGCTTCCCGGATGATGATGGCGTGGACTTTAAACGGAGAAGTTTCTATACAACAGTAGATTTTGGCTGCTCATCAAGGATCAACGGCACTTTTAGAGGTGCCGATGAAGATGCCCCAAACGAGATACGCGATGTAACCTTTGAAATATGCGCCCCCAACTTAGTGCGACCTGACTTAGGGAATGACCTAAGAATAGATAATCTTACCGGTGGGTGCGATATTTTCAATTTCTTGGAGCAGCCTGGTTATACACAGCTTGGTTTTTCATTCCCAGGAGGGGGTAGCCCTTGTTTAGCCCCAGTCGGTGTAGCAAGGCTGGACAGCCTTGACCGCAATTCCATTACCATCCTTTACACAAGAATAATATCTTCTACTAATGAAAATAGAATCAGTAAAAAATTTGTTGGTAAACGAATAAAATAGCTTATGAAAAAATATATAAAATGTATAAAGTCAATTTTACTGTGCTTGCTTGCAACACAATGCATCGCCCAGTGTATTGAGGAGAATAATGATTTAAACTCACCTCCGTGCAATGGTATTATTTCTACTAATCCGTCAAATCCAATTAATCTAGAAAGACCTACCATGACAAACCTTTTTGATTGGAAAAGCCCACTGTTGCAAGTCTATCATCCTTTGGGTGGTTACACGGGCCCCAATTCCCAAATGGTTAATCCCTACCTTACCGATTTCGAATATTTGTCTTACCTCAATTACTATGCAATCCCATTTAGCGAAAGATCATCTGAAAAACTGGATTTCTACCCAGAAGATGGATGGGAGTTGATACACAAGGGAAACGGTTATAAAATGGATGGGGTTACGCAGCTATCAACAAACGAAAATAGAGTAGGTCCGTATTTTATTATGTATAATAAGTACACAAGCTTACTACGCGTTTTTGCAGGCATCAATAATATTGGAGCTAACCAAGGCATGTACACCCAACTGGATGTTAAGAAAGCGACTGGATTGTATTACAATGGTCTTTTTTCAAAATATGGAAGTTCTATTTTGCCATTGAACACCGAAACACAAGTCTCTCGCATTGTACAAGGTTCGCCAGCCACCGTGGGTGGCCAGTTTTTCTCCTCAGATTTTAGGGTAAATTATGACCCGTGTATTTGCAACTACCCTTCAGTAATATATATGAGTTTTGGCACTCGAAATACTGGCGACATTCAATTGGAAGGAAGGCTTATAGGCACAAATACTCCTTTGGATAATTCAGGCCAGCCGCCACTACAAAATGGTCGTGATTTTTTGACTTCTGTTTTTGCGGACCCCAGTTTCTCTGTAAAGGGGGGTATGCTTACCTATAGCAATATTGGCAAGTTAGCTGACCTGTATTTAAAACCTTCCACTGGCTTACCTGTAATTGGGGTGGATGGCAGAAAAGCACTGGCCGATATATTGAATAATGCTGGCAAGAGTGCGGATGAAAAACTGGCTATTTCAGCAGAAGTTGCAAACGCGACAAAAAATTTTTTGAGAGTTGGCAAAGAACTTCAAGCATTCGGAGGTGTTTCAGGTATCCTTAAAGCCCTGGGGCCTGTGGCCGCGGTTACGTCTTTTTTGGCAGGTCTTATCACCCCAAATACCAACACCCCATCCGTGAGCGTGATTGAAGCGGAGTTAGCCTTGAGGGGTTCAGTCTTATTTCAGACGTCAATTGCAAATGCTGATATTGAATTCGCCACCCCTGGCAGCAAGTTTACTAACAACCCAACTCAAGTTCCCGATAGCAAGTACCCACTATACAATGAAGCCTTGGGCACGTTTGCTGTGTTCGAAAAACCCAAGGTGCGGTGGTACTCTACTGCGCGGGCGTATCAGGCCAACTCGCTAAAGTATTATTTCAACCCAGCCGTGCCCATCAACCTAGCCAAAACCAAAATCTTGGCAGCCTTGGTTTATAACTATCCCACCATTCCCAAAACCTATTCGATTCCGACTCCCGATAATATGAAACCAACCGGCAACGTTAATGAATTTTCAACTGACTTTGTACCGATTGAGAGCCTGCACAGAATTAATGTAGGTGCCAGTAGCTTGGTAGTGCCAACAGTTTCGCTCAGGCTTCAGATATTTTATGAATTTTTACCAAATGCCAATGGGAAAGTGATACGGCACTGGGAAGTATTGACGTACCCAACGGAGACCACCTGGAATTTTATTGGGTGGCCAGATTATTATGATCTAACTTTTGATACCAGAAATTATACCCAGAATGACACGTATACCGTGTTAAGGGACATTACCGTGAACGGGACTCAATCAACCACCCAGGGGGTAAGCATTATTCTCAGAGCGGGAAACAATATAACCGCTAATGCCAATAGTGTTTTAAAACCGGGCATAACTTTGCAAACTGTGCCAATTACGGCTCTTTACAACGATCAACCTACCTCACCCGTGTCTGCGCTGTACGTGAAGTCTTTTTGTTCAACAGCCAGCAGCCAATACAAAGCAAAAAATTTATCTCCTGCTGCAAGGTTAGCGCAAGAAGAACAGAGAAAACAAGAAGAAGACGAAAAAAATAGCCAAGAAGAAACTACCGCCTTTCCCAACCCCAGCACAGGCAAAGTTTCTTTCCGCTATTACATAGATGAAGCTACCCAAGTGCGGCTTGATTTGATCAGCATCACAGGCACAATAGTGGCCACGCCAATAGATGCCTACCAAGAAGCGGGTTCGTTTGAGTTTGCGTATGATGCCAGTAACCTGCCTTCGGGTGTTTATATTTATAAATTTACTACGAGTAATAGAAGCGAAACAAAACGCTTAGTACTAGTAAAGTAGTTAATCAAGAACAAAAATGGGAGACCATTCGCTTACCTATGATACTTCTGGTCTACCGCCTGGCGTGTACATTGTTTCCTTTCAAACCAACAAAATCAGCAAAACCGAAAAACTGGTGGTGATAAGATAAATTGTTGGAAAGGTTTCGGGCAATACGTTATAAAAAAAGCCTCCTTTTTCGGGAGGCTTTTTAGTTTAACCTCGCTGAGATCGCTTCGTACCTCGCGATGACGTATGCTACTGAATTATCCGCCCCACTGGGTCACTATAATTGATAGTTCCATCGGGGCTTACTGCACCGCCTTTAATCCATACTTTAGCGCCACTTGGCAGCCCTTGAAAAGTATAGCTGCGTTTGGGCCAGGGTATCACCGTCCAATTGCTGGTGGCCGTTAAGGGGTCTTTGGTCCAAGCAAACGAGAAGCCGCGAGCTTTCGGGAACGGCTCCATGCTGGCGGTTGCCTCGCCCTCGTTTACGCTTAGCTCCACCTGAAATTGGGTGGGCTTGGGCTGTTCGCCCACAGGCGTTCTCGTTTCTGCCACGGCAAAGCCCGAGGTGAGAAACAAGGCATCGTTGTCATCGGCATCTAACGCGCACAGGGTGGCGGTTTTGGTAAGCAGTTTTTCTACTTCTGCCCGTAAATTGTTTTTAGTGGCCGTATCGGCCTTCGTGCCGTTTTGTATGCCCAACGCAGTAGCATACTTTACCAGTGCCAGTGCCACAAGCGCAATGGTTGCTTGAGCCGATGGAAAGTATGCGTTGCCCGTTATACGGGTTACTTTGTCTTGTGTGTAGTTGTCCAGTTCAACATCTGTTTTCTTGGACAGCTCTAGTTTTGGTTTTAAACTCATAGTTGTAAAAGGTTAAGTTGAAGAATAGAAATTACTTATACTACCTTACAACGAGGTTATTTTCTAGATTGTTATACCTCAGAGTGTATTTTTTTCACGCTAATAAAAAGTCGCCAAGGGCACGTTATCTGTTTATCGTTATACAAAAAGTGCAACTTCAAGCAGAAATGCATTTTCGGTAGGCAAGGATAAAAAAAGTATAGTCAGGACTTTAATTTTAATGCCTATGTTTTTAATTTTATTAGGCAAGAAAATAATTTATATGCCTATGCTTTTTATTTTGTTAGGCAATAAATTGAATTTCTTGCCTATGTTTTTAATTTTATTACTCATTTTTTAAAAAAGTATTGTCACACTTTTACAAAAAATGGTAAAGAAAATTAATTAGTTGGTCAGGTTTATAAAAAGTGTGTCTACGGAAATCAAAAGCAGAGCAATGATTTTGATAAATTAATCCATGTAAATCAAAAGCATAGGCATAGTTGTATAATTCATACCAATAGTCGCTCTTCCTAAAATAACTTGTCCTTAAATGCTGAGTTTGGGGATTGCAAATTCAATTGAAGAATTAACATTTCAGGCTTTCTCCACCGCATGTCCACCAAACTCATTGCGCAGAGCGGCCACCACTTTTCCCGAGAAAGTATTTTCCACTTGCGAACGATAACGCATCAACAGTGACATGGTGATAACAGGCGCGGGCACGCCCATCTCTAAAGCAGTTTCTACCGTCCACCTGCCTTCGCCCGAGGAGTGCATCACTCCTTTGATGGATTCCAAATTCTTATCTCGCTCCAGCGCACGTTGAGTGAGTTCCATCAACCAACTGCGCACCACAGAGCCGTGGTTCCACACGTTTGACACCGCGGCTAAATCCATCTCTCCATCGTGCCTATGCAGCAATTCCATACCTTCCGCAATGGCCTGCATCATCCCATATTCTATGCCGTTATGCACCATCTTAGTAAAATGTCCGCTGCCACTTTTGCCGCAGTAGAGGTAGCCATCTTCTACAGAAATGGATTTAAATAGCCCTTCACACTGATTAAATACTTCCTTCTTTCCACCAATCATGGTGCACACTCCATGCAATGCACCATTCACGCCCCCACTGGTGCCGCAATCGAGTAAGTGAATTCCATTTCCTTCTAAATCTCTGGCTCTGGCCACCGAATCCTTGTAAAAAGAATTTCCACCATCAATCAAAATATCACCTTCATTCAACTGGTGCTTTAGGTCTGCGATGATCACATCCAATGCATTCCCCGCGGGTACCATCATCCAAATAACACGCGTCTGTTTCAATGCAACTACCAACTCCACCAGCGAGGGCACCGCTACTACGCCTTCCATCGCAATCTTATCCAGCGCTGCTTTGTTCACATCAAAAGCAACAACCTCATGGCCGTGGCGTTTGAAATTGAGGGCGAGGTTGTAGCCCATTTTTCCGAGACCGATCAATCCGACTTGCATATTCTTAGTATGGATAGTTTGTTTTCAAACTCAAATAAAAGTATTAATTATCAGCACTCCTATCAGGCCAATTACCGAAATGATGGTTTCCATTATTGACCAAGAAGCGAATGTTTGGCTTATGGTAAGATTAAAATACTCTTTGAACATCCAAAACCCTGTATCGTTTACATGTGAGAACATCAGGCTGCCTGCACCTACAGCGAGTACCATAAGTTCGGCACTCACACCCGTTTGCGCAGCCAGTGGGGCAACAATGCCGGAAGCTGTAAGCGCAGCTACAGTAGCAGAACCAATCGCTACGCGCAGCAGCGCGGCAATTGACCAGGCCAAAAACAAAGGAGATAAAGAAATACCAGCAACAAGGGCAGTGATGTAGTTGCTCACACCGCCATTTACCAGTACTTGTTTAAAAGCGCCTCCACTACCTGTTATTAAGATAATCATTGCCACTCCAGAAACAGATTGAACAAGCACTTCAGCAATACGGGCGCGATTCATGCCCCTCTTTATGCCAAGAAAATAAGAACCAATTAATAAGCTAATAAAGAGCGCCACTAGCGGTTCACCCAAAAATCGAAAAAAATCATTTTCCTTTCCCGTTACACTCTTCGTCAACGAGACCCCTCCTATTAAAAGAACTGGCAACAAAGCAATTGTGAAACTCTCAATTGCCGAAGGCATTTCAACATGAGTGAGCTTTTTGGAGGGGATAAAGGTGGGAGCAATCACCACGTTGATTTTCTTCAATGTTTTTGAAAAAATTGGCCCTGCAACAATCACTGTGGGGACGGAAATCAGCAAGCCATACAAAAGTGTTTTGCCCACATCTGCGTGAAATATTGGCGCGATCGTCATCGGGCCCGGATGTGGCGGCAAGAAACCGTGCGTTACTGAAAGAGATGCGGCCATGGGTATGCCCACATACAACAACGGCAAGTTGGCAGAAACTGCTACCGAAAAAACGAGCGGAATTAAAATTACGAAGCCAGCATTATAAAAAAGGGGAAGCCCGACTATAAACCCCGTCAACATCATTGCCCATTGAATATTTTTGATGCCAAAACTCCTAATAAGTACCTCCGTAATTCGCTGCGCTGCGCCACTTACTTCTATCAATTTGCCAAACATAGCGCCCAACACAATGATCATAGCAATACTGGCCAGTGTGCTGCCAACGCCTTGCTCAATAGCATGAAACAAGTCATTCAATGGCATGCCTTGCATTAAACCGGCAGCAAGCGCTACAAGTAATAAAGCAAGCACGGGTGGAAACTTGAAATAAATGAGTGCAAGCAGAATGAGCACATTACATAACACAATAAATAAGGGCATACTTTACAACGCTTTCATTTTTACGAACTCACTTTTTAGAGCGGAATACAAAGAAGCAAATAACTCATACTTCTTTTCGAAATAGGTAGTTTTATTCTTGTCAGGATAGAATGCAGTCGGTGCCTTTTTTGGAAATTGACGTTCGATACCCAATGCCTTAAACCCCAACATGGCGGCACCCACCGAAGACGCATCGACACTTATGTCTATATAAAGGGGTTTACCTAAAATATCACATAAAAGCTGTACCCATTTATCGGATTGAATAAAGCCCCCGCTAACAGATATGTTTGTGGACGGCATAACCACCGCCTCCACGGAGTTAACAATGCTTTTGATGGCGAAGCAAATACCTTCTAACATGGCTCTCTTGAAATGCGCTTGCGTGTGATGAATAGCAATACCCACATAAGCACCTCTGGCGTCCGGATCGTACACAGGAGCCCTTTCACCGTTCACGTAAGGCAGGAAAATCAATCCCTCTGAGCTATGCACAGAAAAGCAGTCGTTCACAAAAGCTTCGGCTGTTTGCTTGTTGTTCTGAATATACTCGGAAAACCAATTCAATAAAACCGCACCGTTGTTGGTTGCACCGCCAACAATAAACGTGTCTACCGATAGGTAATAGCAAAATGTTCGCTGCAATGCATCCGTTTTAAACTTAGAGGAAGCCATTCTCACTGCACCGCTGGTTCCAATAGTAATAGCCATGCTTCCGACTTCAGTTGCGTTACTTCCCAAATTGGCAAGGCAGCCATCGGAAGCACCAATAATTAAAGGAACGTCAACATCAAAAACCTTCGCTGTGGCGGCATTTAGAGAAAACGCTTGCTCAGGTGGGTAAGGAGTAGAAAGTTGAGTGGCTGTTATTCCACAAAAATCCAGTGCTTCCGCATTCCACTGTAGCTCCTTTGTATCAAATAAACCCGTTGCCGATACAATGGAATAATCTACGGCAAACTCACCCGTCAGTTTGAAGAGAACGTATTCTTTAATTGAAACAAACTTTGCAGCCTTTTTGAAAATGTCACGCTCTTCCTCCCTTAGCCATAGCAACTTGCAAATGGGGGCCATTGGGTGGATAGGAGTGCCACCGAGCTGGTAAATTTTATCCCCAAAAGGGCTCGCTTTTAACTTGCTCGCCTGATGTTCACTTCTATTGTCGGCCCAAATGAATAATGGTGTGGTAGGTTTCCCATCAGCATCAACTGCCATAAAGCTATGCATGGCACTACTAAATGAAATTGCAACCAGCTTATTATCAATAACTTGACTTAAAATTCGAAAAACACATTCTTTCACTGCTTCGAAAATCTCTTCCGGATTTTGTTCCGCTGCCAAATGAGAGAAAGAAGTAGGATATGTTCTGTGAAAACTGGCTAGCACAAACCCGTCTGGCAGAAAAGCAAAGGCTTTGGTGCTAGTAGTGCCAATATCGATTGTAATGATGTATTGATCCACAGGTCCGGTTAAGGATCAGAAAAGTAAGAAATTAAAACAATTGTTAGAAAGGAAAGAAAAAGCGATTGAATCTAAAAATGCCTATCGTTTCAAAAACTTGAAAGTGGCTTTTGTGGCCGAATTGCCTTCGCGCAAAACAATCATATAGTATCCTACTGGTAAATCTTTGGTTTTAACACGAATTTCAAAGTCGTCTATTACTTCCGCTTCAATCTCTAAGGTGCTTCCTATGATGTTGTACAGATCTAATGTCAATCTCTTAGCGACTGGCAACTCCAACTTAACAACAACAAATTCAGTGGCTGGATTAGGGTAAATCTGAACTGATTTCACAGGATCAGAAAGGAAAATAGAAGGAAAATGCTCGCCCGCAACCTGCCCAAAGCTTGCCTTTGAAAGGGCAATCGCTGAAAAAACTAGTACTATTAATCTCGCGAGCTTCATCTTATCGTCTTAATACGAACTATTACAGTTCATGGTTGGTCTTTTTTCCAAATAAATTACCCATTAGATGCAATAAGTACGCCAATAGTTTATTGTTGTTCCAAAAAAAGATCATTTCTCTTTATTTACGATCTGACTTTGAGAAAAGCATCCGCCAGGCAATCTACTAAATCGGAAGCAATTAAAGAATCCATCCCTTTCTCTCTCGCTCCTATATCTCCCGCCAATCCATGCACATACACGCCAATTAAGGCAGCATCAATCGCAGAATATCCCTGGGCTAAAAGGGCAGTAAGAACACCCGTCAGCACATCGCCTGTGCCACCTGTTGCCATGCCAGGGTTTCCAGTCGAATTAAAATAAACCAACCCTTCTGGTGAGGTGACAGAAGTATAGGCTCCTTTCAAAATAACTACTGATTTTAGGTCTATTGATAACTTCCTTTGCTTTTCAAGCCGTTCAAAGTCATTGGCCCATGTATCTACTATTCGTTCAAATTCTTTGGGGTGCGGGGTCAAAATACTACCCGCAGTAACCGTCAACAACAGCTCCTGATAAACGCCCATGATATTAAGTGCATCGGCATCAATCACCATCGGCTTTGATCTGTTCAATAGCTTTGAAAATGCGTTTACCGTTTCTTTTGATTGCCCTATACCTGAACCGACCCCAATGCCACTTACACCAGCTACGTCTAACGGATCTGAAAATGAATAGGCATTTGAATCAATCGACGCCATCGCTTCAGGCACAGCTGTTTGAATAATTGAATACCCCTCGCTCGGAACGTGAACGGTCAATAAACCTCCCCCAGAACGTAAGGCAGCTCGGGCTGCCAGCACACACGCGCCCATTTTTCCATAACTCCCTGCCACTAACAACGCTTTTCCGTTTTTGCCTTTATGGTCAAATTTGGATCGGATTTTCAGCTTTTCTTTGATGTCTGCTCGGGTGACATAATAAGCAGATGGCTGACTCTCTTTTAGTGCTTTCTTACTTAACCCAATATCTAGCAAATGCCAGTCGCCCACAAAGCGAAAATTTTCTGGGAAGAAAAACGCAAGCTTAGGAACCTGAAACGTGAGTGTATAATGCGCCCTGATAACGCAACCATACGAATGTCTTTCCAGATGCAAGCCAGAAGGAACATCAATCGCTATCCGAATTGAATTTGCTTTATTGACGGCATCAATAACCAAGGCGTGAAGACCTTCTATTTGGCGGGATAAGCCGATACCAAAAATTGCATCGATTAAGATATGCCGATCATCAAAAAAAGCAAGGTCTGTTGAGCTATCTATCTCATTGATTTCTTCGGCTAGTCTTTCTTTGTTTTTTAGGAAATCATCGCTTTCCTTTCCGGCAGAAATTACCCATACTTTAACTGGATAATTCCAGTTTTTCAGTAGCCTTGCGATGGCCAATCCATCGCCCCCATTATTTCCTGTACCACAAATAATACCAACTTTATGAGTTGCGTTAAAACGCTGAACAAACCACCGAACAAACGCATCCGCTGCTCTCTCCATTAAATCAATAGAGGAAATTGATTCTTGTTGGACGGTTTGTTGATCAAGCTTTTTCAGTTCATCACCATCTAACACTTTTATCATGACACGAAGTTAACAAAAATGGTCAATGATGTATAGAAGTCGAATTTACGCTTTTTCGATACAAACCGTTTATTAAACTAAAAACCGTCATCCTTTGGCTCCCATAATTCAATTTTATTACCGTCAGGATCCATGATCCATCCAAATTTACCGTAACTAAATTCTTGCATTTCCCCTACTATTTCTACTCCCTCTTCTTTCAGCACCTTCAGTAATTCAACAAGGTTTTCCACTCGGTAATTAAACATGAATTGTTTTTGGCTTGGTTCAAAGTAAGTGGAACTCGCTGAAAATGGACTCCACTGGGTAAGTGCTGGTGTTGTCGCGTCCTTTTTATCAACTTCTAACCAAGGGAAAGAAGCTCCGTAATCATCCACGGGCAACCCCAAATGTTTGCCGTACCATTCCTTAATTTTTTTAGGATCGTCTGACTTAAAAAAGATTCCACCAATGCCTGTTACGCGTTTCATAGGTTAACAATTTATTTTTTTACGTTTTCATCTTTAAACTGTTCATACAACTCTATCCATTGTTGAGGAGTAATTTTTGTAACTAATTCTCCGATCAATTCAACTGGCACATCTTCTGGTTTTTTAAAGCGGATACACGCTTTGCCAATGTCTAATTTCTTCTTTGAGATTTCGTTCCACTGGTCTTGAAACCAATCAACTAATTTGCCGCGGTACAAACCCATATGGTAAACGGCAATATGATTTTTTTGCGATGCTATATTAATAAATGGCAACGGTAATTTAGGGTCGCAATGGTAGCCTGCAGCATACAATTTATGAGGTACCACATAACCAATCATTCCATAACTCATTGCTTCTTCAAATCCTTTCGGGATATTTTTCTTGATCGCTTTGCGAAGTGCTGAAATTACTGGCTTGCGATCGGTTGGAAGTTCTTCGATGTATTCATCTACTGTTTTGGCTTTTGATTGCATAGTTAAATCATTATGGGTTACTCGATATTGGTTGTTGGAAGGAACTCCTTTCTTCGAAGAATAGCGGCACTTAAAAGAGAAATTAAGATACCCACGGGCGCAATTTCCATAAGCGTTATAGCAAAACGAATAATAGGGTTTTTATACATCGCTGCAAAGCCGTCCATTTGCTTTTGTACATCCGCGATGGCTTTTTCATCATCGCCATTTGCTTTTGCCTTTTCAATTGCCTTTTCAGTCATTTGCTTAACAAAATCTCCCTTCATTGTCTTTAACGTAATTTCCCAACTTGTTGCGTACATAATGGAGGCAATCAAGGTAATTAGTAAACCAACGGAGGCTGCCTTTCCAAAAGTAATGCTCCCGTTCAGGTGGTTATCCCGACAGGATTTTATACCAAAGAAAATAACCGACAAGGCAACCACCATGGTGGTGTAGCCAATTATTTCGCCACGTTCTATTTTCAATGCTCCACTCTCATGAAGGGGCATGGTAATCACCATCATGGCGCTTACAATGGTTCCCGAAATCAATCCATAAGTCAATACAATTTTTCGCATAGTTTTTATTTTTTGCTCGAAATACAGGGAAATAGAAAATTCTTACCTCACCCGAAAGTATGAATTAATTGAAAGTCGAAGAAATCGCCCAAAAGAACTAGGCGATGAGTCCTATTTCCTTGGCGCGTTGAATGGCCTGCGTGCGCCTTTTAACATCTAGCTTTACAAATAAATTAGACGTATGTGTTTTTACGGTGTTAAGAGAAACAAATAGTTTTTCTGCTATTTCTTGATTCGATAGTCCTTGATTGATAAGTTGTAGCACTTCATATTCCCTTTTACTCAAATCAAATTTTTGTGGTGGTATCAATTCCTGGGTTCTGGCTTGGATTACCACACCGGGCTTTCGGGTTAATTTTAAGCCCATCCAAACACCAAGGCCAGTAAAAAAAAGCGCGATTACTGTAATATAAAATTCAGCGGAAAGATCGCGCATGAAGTACTTGTATTCTAATAACTTCATTATGAATACCAACAGAGCTAGGGCAAGCCCATAATAAAAAACAGTTCTTTTTAAAAGCATACTTAATAAGCGCAACTTAAAGTTACCATTTATTACATTCAACCTTAATGAAAAGTTAATGTGAATGAATTCACTGAGTAGTTATCTTTAACTAGTCACTCCTTAAAAAGCCCAATGGGATTAGTTTTTGAATAAAATCGATCGAATTGAGTTGAAACAATCTGCAAGAAAGTCGGGTTTTATCTTTAA
>JBIKRT010000106.1:0-13010 GCA_044349005.1 Cyclobacteriaceae bacterium | reverse complement strand
GAGGGGTCATTGCCCATTTCAAACCATTTCGCGTTTACTGTATTGTTTTCTATGATCCGCTTAAACCTTAAGTTGTTTTTAGTGACCAGCACGGTAGCCCCATCATCTACACTAGCTTTCGTGGGTGGATTATCATTCGGCTTATCAACATCGCTTGCATCGTACCTGAAAAAACCTTCCTTGCCAAGGTCGGTAACATAGTACACATAGTCAGCCGGCAGGTTGGTGGGCGAAAGGCTACGAATATTTTCGATCGTTCGCTGCTGCACGTATGAGCCCGGGTTGTACTTGTAGTTCTTGTTGCTCAGCACCACGGGTATCCAGCCCCCGGCAGGGTCTTCCTTGGTTTCGGGCATGGCGGAAATTTTAACTTGGCCATAAGATTCTATTGTTGACAAAAATGCAAACAACATATGAAGCAAGAGTGCCGACAAAGCTCCCTTCCTATAGACATCTGTAAATAATGTAGTTGTTTTGGTCTTCATAGTTGGTTTAGTTTTCTTGTGTTATTGATTTATTATCTTCCGTTAAAAAATACTTTCCTGTTTCGTCAAGTATGTGTTTTGCTGGGGTGAGTGTCACGGCCATATCATCAAAATAAACCTCTACCGCGCTACCTCCAAGTGCTAGATTATCATTACTTAAATAAATGTACACGTAACCGGCCTGAGTGATCTGTAATTGCCTGGCTAAGCGATCATGCGGCCCTTTTTGACCATATTCTCTGGAGGAGGCCGTAATCCTTACAAAACCTCCCGTGAGAAGTTTGTAATTAAGGTCAAATACCAAAAAATTAAGAAATGCCTTGGGTGCTGTGCCTGTCTGGCTTGATTTATTGAGCAGGGTAGAAAACTGAGGTGTAACCCCACCGGTGCTGCCCAACGCACCCCCATCCACAAAAGTGCCGGGTAGTGCAGTGCCATTCACTATTGAGGTAATCAAGCTTTGTAAAGTAGAAGTCCAACTGGCAGAATTTGCATCTAAATATTTCGCATACACTTCTAAGTCCACAACATCCCCCGGCTTCACACTCAACGACTTTGCTAACCCAAGACGTTCGTTAGGCGACCCATTGAGGCGCGTTGAATACTTGGTAGCTGCTAACTTGGTATGATCAAATATATCCGAGTTCACTTTAACAGCCTCGGAATAATACAAAAATTGCGACTGCTCGGTAACTACGTTCTGAGTTTCAAAAGTGGCAGTTGATTTTTGCTGTTGACAAAAAGATAACGTACCGACACCATAAAAACAAGAAAAAAAAACCCAAAAAAAACAAACTATTTTTTTTCATAAAATAAATTTTGGAGATAAAATAAACAACAATTTAGAGATGAATTTTCTGCCGAAAATTCTGCCCTCATCTTGTATCTAAGTTGAGAAATTGAAAATAAAAATCCAAGAAATTGGTTGAAGAAATTTTTAGTTACTTGGAAATTTAATAATTTGATAACAATTGATCGGTCTAACCCATTGAGCTACCCTCATCACTTTGTTAGTGCGTTCATATGAATAGGCACATCTATCTTTCCTTATAAACATTGCAAAAAAATTCCTTTCTTGCATACCGAGTTTTTTATGAGTTCCATTTCAATATCCTCAGTTATCAAAACCTCCGCCTACCGTTCTCATTGGGTGGGGGTTCGTTGGCAATTACTTCTTTCAATTACTGCCATTTGGCTGGTAAGCCGTTGGCTTAGAACTGAGTACGGGCAGGACGACTCCAATTTATGGCTGGTTATGAATCAGTTCATGCGTTTAGTGGAGTTTACTGTGATTGGCCTTTTTGCGATTAGCCTTTTTAGCACGCTTGCCGTTTGGCTGTTTTTTCTAAATTCGTTAAAGAATAAGGCAGTTGCTATTCAGGTAAAATTTGGAGATGGTCAAAAAGCGCAAGCCGGGTGGGTTGAACTTGGTATCTCGATTCTGGGTAATGTGGTCAGACCATTGCTAGGTTCCGTGCAGGCAAGGCTGCTTTTTTCAGAAAAGAAAATGAGTGATGGAATTGTGTTGGATTCTACTATTCCAAAACCAAAACATTGGTGGAGGCTAGGGATCAAGGGAACCGGGCAAACGCTGCTGCACGATCGGGGGATTTATGATGTAGAAAAAGTCTTGATTTCGTTTACTGATATGTTTGGCTTAGTCTCGTTGCCTTGCTCAGCGCCTTACAACCAACAATTATTTACGCTACCAAGGCAACTCGAACCGAAATCGGTAAAGGCTAATCCCAATTCTACGGAAGAGCAGTTGCAACGCATCGACATTCCTAAAAGGATGGAAGGTGAGCACGTAAACTATAAAGAGTTTGAGGCTGGCGATAACATCCAACGCATTGTATGGAAAATTTATGCCAAGAGCGGCCAACTGGTAGTACGCATACCCGAAACGAAAGATCCTTACGCCTCTCACATTTATTTGTACGTAAGTTTTTTTCATGGATTAAAAATGCAGGGGGGTATTTTTGAAACGGAGTTGTTAAATGTATATAAAGATCAGGTAAGAAATTTATTTGAAGCGTTGCAGCGCAACGAATATGATGTTCGGATTCCGCAAGATCAAGAAGTGCCTAGGCTCTCAGGCAATAATGAAAAGCACATCGAACTCTTTCAGATCACAGCCGCAGCTTGGCAGACTAACTTAAATCCAGTAGCATTTATCAAACCAGAAAAGGCAGCGTTTGTTTGCGTTTCTTCTCTTACCCCGTCCCGCGAAATAGAATCGCTCATTAAAATAATTCCTGCCAACGTTCCGTTGTTAGTAGTAAAATTGTCCGATGCTATACCCTCTCCATTTGCTGTTTCATTAAAAGATATTTTCTTTAAGCCCGAGAAGCAGCCAACTGACGCGTTGAGGAAACCTTGGTTCTTATCCTCTTTGCGAAAAGAATTAATTAGAAATGAAAAAGCCATTGAAACTACGATTAAACAGCGAGGCAATAGTTGGTTAACCAGTACACTTGAGTTGCAAAAATGAAACAGACGATATTCGCAGATCGGTTTAAACAACTATTCATTCGTTGGATACTGGTGATAGTGCCCACCGTGGTTATTGGTTATATTACCTTACGCTTTCTAAATTTTTCTTACACTGCTCTAAATATTGGAATCGTAAGTCAAACCGTCTATTTTGGATTGGGTCTGTTGATCGCTTATTCACTTTATTATTTCGGTGCGAGATGGGTCATTACTTTTTTATTGCTGGCGATTGTTTATTGGATTTTTGAAAAAATAATCAGCCGTTTGCCTGGTGAGTTTGATGTATTTTACACCACTGCCAAATTTCAATTGTATTCCACACTTTTTCTTTTTGGTTGGCTGTTTGGTTTTTTACTGATTAAGATCCGATGGTCATACATTATCCTTTTCTCCGTTTTATTGATTGCTACATTGGTTTCCATTTCCGATACCATCGATGTAAGTCTCAACTATATCTTAGCTCATATTGCCCCAGTGGTAATCTATGGTTTGTACATGTTTTTCTTGTCGCCCATACTTATTGATAGGATTGAATTGGATGGGAAACGTTCGGGTAAACTGCTGGTTCGTGTTGTGCTATTCGCACTTCTCATTTTAATGGCTTTTATAATAACGGAGAGTTTATTTAAAAGTGATTTGAAGGCGGTTGAAAAGGAATTGGCCGCACGCGGAGCGAAAGGGAATAAAGATGGCTCGAACAAAGACAAAGATAACTATGACGACCGCGATGGATTGATGGATAAAACAGATGATGGCTATCGTTTAAAAGATACCATGAAGGTAAACTCAAAGATGAGCCAATCGGATAAACTCATGTTTTGTAGTAAGCTGGATAACTATTTTCCGGATGGAAGTCCCGCACCTCTTTATTTTGTTTACCACTATTTAACCAAATATGATCCCGTAAAGGAAACCTTTACGAGAGATATCAATGTTCCTTCATTTGATGAGATAAAGGTAGACCCCGTTGGTTTGCCTATGTATTATTCGTACACGGACACCACGATTTTTCGCAAAGCAAAAGGCGACAAGCTTCATAAAATTGTGGAGGCTCAAGTATACCTTTCTGAAAACACTTGGAAACATTCAGTGTTAGCGCCAGCCAGTGCTTTTTCAATACAGACCATTCCGGTGGAAAAGGATTTCCAGAAAACATTTCTGTCGGCATACAAAACATACTCTTACGCATCCGAGTTGAACAATGCCTACTTTGTGTACAATATTTCTGCCAGTCCGTCATTGGTGCCTTTGCAAGATCAACGGCATGATGAGCTTAGATCCGTTATCAACTATAACAAAGTCGATAAGGAATTCATGGATTACTATACACAGACACCCTCCAAAGGTATTTATGATTCGATAACAAAATTGGCTGAGAGTCTTGTTTCAAAAAATGCTAAGCCGGTTGACAAAGTGATTGCCGTTCGTGATTTCTTTTTGAAACGCAATGAGAATGGTAAACGAATCTTTAGATATACATTAAAGGCGGGCGCTGTCGATGATCCAAATATTCCCAGCTCTAAAATGCTCTACAATTTTTTGTTTAAGACACACGCTGGTTATTGTACCTATTATGCAGGTGCTTCATTATTTATGTTACGGGCATTGGGCGTTCCGTCTCGCTTCACGACCGGCTTTGCCACTGTAAACCGAAGTGATAAAAACAAAGGCTGGTACTGGTTTTACGCCAGTCAGGCACATGCATGGACACAAGTCTATTTTCCAGAATATGGGTGGTTAGATTTTGACATGACCATTGGCAATGAAGATCAGCAAAGCGCGCCAAAGCCCGATGGTACGCCACCTTTGCCGCCACCCGACCCTTGGTTGGTGTTAAGTGTAAAAACAGAAACAGCAGATACCAAGGCAAAGAAATTAGACGTATCATTTAACAGATTGATCTATTTTAATACCGTGCATGAACTAAATAAAACGTTTACCCGATCAATTGATGCTTCGCTTTGCAGGGTTATGTACGACAAACGGGATACTACATTCGCAGCCATTCAACCAGGCGACTCGTTGATTATTGTCTCTTATAAAGACGACACAAAACAAATACCCACTCCAAAGGCAGGCGTTGCCATTGAACAGCAAGTGCAAAATTTTCCGTCTCCCATCATTGCAGATGAAATTCACATTCAACCAAAAGAAAAGGATAAGCAAAAGAAAGATAGTGCGAAAAAGAAGATAAAGAGAAATGAAAAATCGATCACCGTACTAGAGGCGTTATTGATGGCAGCAAAAACTGCAATTGGTTTGCTAGCCATTATTCTGCTACTCCCTTTGTTATACCTGATCTACCGATTACTAAAAGTTTCTTTTGCAGCTAATACGCTTTCAAAAGCAGATCAAGTATACAAGGCGGCATTGTATCGGTTTCACATGGCGGGCATTGAACGTGAGGCTGAAACACCGTTAGATTATGCCACCTCAAAAGTGGATCCAGCGTTGGCTTCAAATTTTGAAGAGTTTATGAGAATGTATTTACGTTTAAAATATTCAAATGGAACAGTACGTGAGGGAGATCAGCAATTGATAAACAATTTTGCTAAATCAATCGGAGCATCGATACGAAGTAAAATAGGAATCGTTAAAAGAATTGGAAATTATTTTAATATTTTCCGCGCCAGTCGTTTTTTTCAAACACCAAATCAAGATAACCAATCACTATGAGTAGCGCTATAAAACTAAAATCACTAACGGATAACATTGAAACTATTATTCGCGGTAAATCGCAAGAAGTAAAATATGTCGTAACTGCCTTATTGGCTCGCGGTCATATACTGTTGGAGGATAATCCAGGTGCTGGTAAAACGGTGTTGGCAAAAACACTTGCCCAATCCATTTCCGAAGGCACAATCGACTTTCATTCATCGAACGGAGGTGTGGCTTTCAAACGCATTCAGTTTACACCCGACTTACTTCCAATGGATTTAATAGGGTCACACATCTTCGATGAAGCGAAAAAAGATTTTGTCTTTAAGAAAGGTCCCTTGTTTACACACGTATTGCTAGCTGATGAAATAAACAGGGCTTCTCCAAAAGTGCAGAGCGCATTGTTGGAGTGTATGGCAGAAAATCAAATTTCATCTGGAGATACTACTTTCCAATTGGATAAGTTTTTCTTTACAATCGCCACACAGAATCCGATTGAAATGGAAGGTACCTATCCATTACCTGCAGCTCAGTTAGATCGTTTCTATATGAAAATATCATTTGGCTATGTTTCTCAGGAAGTTGAATTTGATATTTACTCTAACTATTTATCAATTGGCAATTCGAAAAATACAGTGAAGCAAGTGCTGGCATATAATGATGTGATCAACTTGCAGCAAGAAGCAGAAAATGTTTACATCCATCCTGAAATTATAAAGGGAATTGTTAGGATTGTCCAAGCTACTCGCAATCATGCTGAAATTGCATTGGGTTCTTCTACTCGCGGTGGAATTATCTTTATAAAATGTTTGAAAGCATGGGCCCTGGTAAACCAACGAGACTATGTTATTGAAGATGACATCCGCGCCCTTGCGCAGCCTGTATTGCACCATCGATTGATATTTAGAAATAGAGAAGCATCCAACACCGCGCTCCAGCAGATTGTAGATAAAGAAGTGAATGTGCTTGCTAAGATGGGGATATCTTCCAAGAAGTTTTAACCACAGAGGACACGGAGTTTCACAGGGAGTGTATAAATGGAAGACAACGATCTTACAAGTAGAATAATTGATGCTGCGATCAAGGTTCACAAAACCTTAGGCCCTGGCCTTCTCGAATCAGCATACAAAGAATGCCACTATTATGAAATGATAAAAAGTGGACTGTTTGTAGAGAAAGAGAAACCTTTGCCCCTCATTTATGAAGGTGTAAAACTAGACTGCGGATATAAAATTGATTTATTGGTTGAGAGTCGAATCATCATTGAAACAAAGGCTGTTGAGGCACTCAATGATATTCATATGGCTCAAATCCTCACTTATTTGAGAATAAATAAAACTAGAATTGGATTGCTTTTGAATTTTAACGTGTTGAAAATGAAGGATGGAATTAAACGAGTTGTAAATGGCTATTGACATTGTTTACCGCAGCGCTCACAAAATTTGGGCAGAGTTTCTCCGTGTTTCACTGTGCTCCCTGTGGTTATTGTATTTATTTTTAACTCCCACTTCGGTCTCCGCTCAAAATAGCATCCGTCAACAAATGGATAAAGATCGCGAGGGTTCTTTTGAAGACATCAAGACCTATGAAAAGGGCAGAAGTTTTATTCGTAAGGACAGTACCTACTACCTAGGTTACATGCTCGAAGGTGCCTATTTATTCTTTAGAGCCAATGATGAATTGGGCTTTAATAAAGCCAGTGAGCCGTTGCAAAAAGCCCTTGATAAAATAGAACATGATTATGACCTTTTACTACGAATACGCACTAACAATTATGAGACATACGCTGCCAATTATCGTTATCAGTTTGATTACGGACTGATCACCTATTTCTTGAGCCGCTGTTATCAAAATGTGGAGGATCAAGATAACGCCATGGAAGTACTCAGGCATATTCGAGACCGGAATTTTCAGCTAGAAATAAACAGTGATTCCTACAACACCATGGCGTGGCTTTTTCATCGCAACCGAGTATATACTTCCAAAAAGTATTCATTCCTGAAGAATACGGTGATGGCGAACGTAACGGCAGCAAATCGTTGCTTGGATTCTGCGCTGATGAAGCTCCGCAATGACTTTCCGCTTAATAATGGATTATACGATCCGAAGTTTTTGAATCGGCAATACTTGAGCACTGTTCATTACAAGGCTATGATTCATGATTACTTGTTGGATATTGATTCAGCAAATTATTATTACGACATGCTTATTCAAAACGGAGCCTATTCAAGTAACAATTATGCCGAATTTAAACTAGCAATGGGCGAGTTTGAAGATGCAGAACTTTTCTTTCGCGAAGCTGCAGACAGAGAAAGTAGTCCTGAAAAAACCACAAAGGAATATTACTACATGCGCGGAACTCTCGCAACTTATCGTGGCCACCCAGAGCAGGCTGACTCATTGCTTAATGATGTGCTGCAAAAGCAAGGTAGTACTCCCGGGTTCGGCTGGCACTGTATTGGGTTATCGCGGGCGCAGCATTACGAAGGCCTTACGGCCGAAAGCCAAGAACGCATCAACAAAGCCGCAAGATTTCAAGAGTTGCACATTGGCACCACCTGGGGGCAAGAGCAGTATAATTTGGCCGTAGCTTCTCTCAACTATCTAAACCAAGTGCAGTTTAAACGTGAGTTTATGTTTGAACACAACGAGTGGTATTTTTGGTTGAATCCGGTTAATTGGTATCGTTGGATTAAATACACGTTGTCGATCCGGCATCATAAAACTGTACTAGCTTCGTTGGTTGCTGGAAATCCCGAACGGGAGCAAGTGCTGTATTCCATTTTTTCACCTGAGAATCTAATTGCCTTTGACGAAGTTTGGTCTATTATTGATGGTTTTGGCAACGAATATTTTATTGATATCTATAAAAAGAGATTAGAGACCGATAAGCGACCACGGGTAAAAAAATACTTTCGGTATTTTTTGGGGAAACTTTATTTAGCTGAAGGAAAGGAGAAGGAAGCGATCGAATATTTCAATCAAGTAGTAAACGATCCCGATCGTGATGACCCATATCAAACGCTGCTTATGGCACGGGTGTATGAAGGCTTGGCAGAAGCGAGCAGCGGAGACAGTAAAAGAGAATACACACAACAGTTTTATAAACTATATCCTAAGCTCGTAGCATTTAGCAAACTTAAAATGAGTTTCCGATTGAACGTGGAAGGTCAGTTAAGTTCCGAAGAACAAAATATTCTAGATGAACTTAAGAATAGCACCATCAATTTTACGGACGATGCAGATTCACCCGTTGCTTCTTTGTCATTCGCACCACAGGGAGAAGCCATTGCCATAAACTATAAAGTTCAATTGGGGGATCAAGTACTACAATCGGGGTTATTGCGAATTGAAAAGAACGAACAAAAAGACGCTGGTAAGTTACTGGCGTATCGTTTATTCGGAATTCAAAAAGTGAAGATTGGGGAACAGCCTCCTGTTGTGCTTGAGCCAAAAAAGGAAGAGAAAGAGAGTAAGGAGAAACCAGTTTGATTAACTCCTTACCTCATTAATCGCGGACAAAATATTTTTCAATCCCTTCTTGTACTTCATTGCTTCAATTTAGGGTTGTATGATATTCGGTTGTACTAAGCTAATTAATTTAGTTACTTGTATGCGTAAAACTGCGTACGGATGAAATGGATTTGTAGACTTTACTTGAAATTAATTGGCTGGACTGTAGGGAGTCAGCTAGATCCGTCCATTAAGAAGTGCGTATTGGTGGCAGCACCCCACACCAGCAATTGGGATTACCCAATAGCGATGGCCATATTGTATTCCTGCGGAATGAGAATTCGGTTTTTGGCGAAGAAGAGTCTCTTTAATTTCCCCTTAGGAATATTGATGCGTGCCACGGGTGGTATTCCGGTTGATCGGTCCAAGCATAGTAACATGGTAGATGCTATGATTAATAGCCTACGGAAAAACGATGAGCTTATTTTGTTGATTCCGGCCGAGGGCACACGCAGTTATGTGAAAGAATGGAAGTCAGGATTTTATCATACGGCCATAGGTGCGGGCGTGCCAATTGTGCTGGGATACCTAGATTACGGAAAGAAAGTAGCTGGCTTTGGGGATTTGTTTTACCCCACGGGCGACTACCAAAAAGACTTGCTTGCGATACAAAATTTCTACCGTCAATTTACGGCTAAGTATCCTGATAAGTCGAGCTTGAATTAGATTTTTCGGTTGGTTAACATCGTCCTATTGATCAAGAGCTAAACTTTCGGTTTGGTATGCACTGCGGCAGGGATTGAGCGGCCTGTTTGAGCCCGACATGGGTTGCGCGTTGGTTGGCGAGTAGCGAAAGCCCGGCTGCCGCCATAAATAATCACTTTTTGTAGTTTAACTTTGCTTGTCATGGAAGCTTCCGAGGCAAAGCCCATTCGTAAAATCATTCACATTGATATGGATGCGTTCTATGCTTCGGTAGAGCAACGCGATAACCCCGCTTACCGCGGAAAGCCAATTGTAGTAGGTGGTTCTCCGCAAGGCAGAGGTGGCGTGGTTGCTACCGCCAGCTATGAAGCACGCAAGTTTGGTATACGCTCAGCGATGTCTTCTAAAAAAGCGTTGCAACTCTGTAAACATGCCATTTTTGTATATCCTCGCTTCGAAGCGTATAAACAGGTATCGAGGCAGATACGTGAGATCTTTCAACGCTACACCGATTTAATAGAACCGCTTTCATTGGATGAAGCATATTTGGATGTTACGCACGACAAACAAAACATCGGTTCGGCTATCGAAATCGCAAAGCTCATAAGGAAAGCTATAAAAGATGAATTGCAGCTGACAGCCTCTGCAGGAGTATCAGTCAATAAGTTTGCCGCTAAGGTAGCCTCGGATATGAACAAGCCCGATGGATTAACCTTCATTGGGCCATCGCGCCTCACGGCCTTCATGGAAAGTCTGCCTGTGGAGAAATTTTTTGGAGTGGGGAAGGTTACTGCAGAAAAGATGAAAGCAAAGGGATTGCATACCGGTGCCGATCTGAAGAAGTTAACGGAAGCGGAGTTGGTAAAATACTTTGGCAAGATCGGGCGATTCTTCTACAACATTGTGCGTGGTATTGACGATCGGCAAGTGCGCACCGATAGAGAAGCTAAATCGGTAGGCGCAGAGGATACGTTTGCTTTTGACCTCACCACCGCAGATGAAATGATCGCTCAACTTGAAAAGATTGCGCTTGTTGTACAAGATCGGTTGACGCGTAACCAGCTAAAAGGCCGAACTGTGACGCTAAAAATCAAATATCACGATTTCAAACAAATCACACGCAGTCATTCTTTTGACGAGGCTATTGATGATTTAGATAGGATTGAATCAGCAGCCAAGGAGTTGCTTGTGTCAACCGATTTATTGGATAAAAAAGTAAGATTGTTAGGAATTTCTATTTCAAATTTTGGCGAGATTTCATTTCGTCCGCGAAGGCGAGAGGAGAATTTTCAACTGAAGTTGTTTTAAGTAGTCTATTTTTAATCCTTTCAGGGCCTTTTAGGTCTGGCTTTTACATTGCCATTGCTAAAACTTCACACCCCATTCACATAAAAAAGCGTACTTTTGCACCCGAATGAAAAAAATAATCGAAGCCAGAAAACTTCTTGGTGTAACAAAAGAGGCTGATCTGAAGGAATTAAAGACCATTTATAGGAATTTTATGAAGGATTGGCATCCAGATAAAATTCAGGACAATGAAGGTGCAAAACTGGAAGCCGAAGAGAAAAGCAAAGCATTTATTGAATCGTATCATTTGTTGGTCAGCATCGCGCCCGAAACGCATGCCCAACAGCTAGAACAATATACCGAAGTTATTACGGCATCGAAGATTGCTGACTTTAAATACAAGTCACAAACGCTTCAGATTAACTTTGCGGACGGCAGCAGCTATGAATACTTTGGCGTACCGAATAGCATTTACAATAAATTTGTTAACTCCGATACGCCCGATCGTTTTGGGCGAAGACACATTTACCACTCCTATACCTACAGAAAAGCAAGCAAGGCTGTAGAGGTTTAAAGCCACGTTAGATTACTTTTGTTAAAAGGGAGTTCACTCAGGTGGAATCCCTTTTTTTTGTCTCGCGAAGTCGTCCCTTTTTTTGGAAAAAAAAGTATTTTTGCTTGCTACCCTAAACCCCAAATTAGATGAAGATTGCAAAGTATGTTCTATATGCCTTTGCCTTTGTGCTTGTTATTGTTGCGGGCCTCTTAAGCTATGTAAAAATTGCATTGCCAAACGTAGGCGATGCTGAAAACCTTACTATTGAATACACGCCAGCGCGCATTGAACGCGGTAAGTATCTGGCAAACTCAGTTGCCGTTTGTATGGACTGTCATTCGACCCGCGATTGGTCTAAATTCTCAGGACCTTTGACCGAAGGAACGCTCGGAAAAGGAGGTGAACGGTTTGACCAAAAGATGGGATTGCCGGGAGTTTATCATTCTAAAAATATTACTCCGTTTGGTATAAGTCGATATACCGATGGTGAGTTGTTTAGGGTAATTGCCACGGGAGTTACTAAAGAGGGAAGGGCTATGTTTCCGTTAATGCCTTATCTTTATTATGGGAGAATGGATAAAGAAGATATCTATGCGATTATCGCCTACGTTCGCTCACTCGCCCCAATTGAAAATGCCGTAGCAGAATCCGTGTCTGATTTTCCGATGAATTTTATTATCAATACTATCCCGGCAAAGCCACAACATCAAACACGCCCAGCCTCCTCTGATGTATTGGCTTCTGGCGCTTATCTAATTAATGCTGCCGGTTGTGCCGAATGCCATACCAAAGCGGACAAAGGGCAGATTATTAAAGAACTTTGTTTTAGCGGTGGCCGCGAGTTTGCGTTCCCCAATGGATCGACTGTCCGTTCGACAAACATTACTCCCGATAAAACCGGTATTGGCAGTTGGACGGAAGAACAGTTTGTTCAACGTTTTAAAGCCTATTCTGATAGCGGATATGTTGCACCCGTAGTTCCAAATGGCGAATTCAATAGCATTATGCCCTGGACGATGTATAGCAAGATGAACAAAGAAGATCTTGCCGCTATCTTTCAATATTTGAAAACCGTAAAACCGATTGAGAACACGGTAGAGCGTTTTACACCGCGATCTAAAAAAAGTTAGTTGCTAGTGCCTTTATGGCAATCTTCCAGTAGCTTTTTTAATTCGATTGACTCTTTGGTCAGTTTCTCAATTTTTATATTAAGGTTAACTGCGTAGATAAGACAAATAAATGAAAAAGAGGTAATGTACTGAAAAATAGTTGGTGACTTTGATGCGATAATTTGTTAAAATTAGCGCGTCAGCCTGAAGAGGAATCAAGCTCTGCTGGAGAGCAACTTGTCAGCAATAAGGTTGATGCTTATA
>JBIKRT010000105.1:0-13036 GCA_044349005.1 Cyclobacteriaceae bacterium | reverse complement strand
AAAGGTGCTGTAAAAACTAAGTTGAGATGTAGAAGCTGGTTTTGTAAGCATAAAAAATCTGCAAGGTTTTAAAGATAAAACCCGACTTTCTTGCAGATTGTTTCAACTCAATTCGATCGATTTTATTTAAAAACTAATCCCATTGGGCTTTTTAAGGAGTGACTACTTATTGATTCAAGAATTTCTGTAGAATCAAAATCAACACGTTGCAGCTTCATTTTGCCAGCCTCTATCTTTGCCAAATCGAGAATGTCATTGATAATGGCAAGCAGATGTTCACCACTACTCTTCACACCTTTTAGGTACTCTTGGTTTTCTTTAGTTTGAGCAGATGCAGCAATAAGATTCGTTAGGCCCAAAACACCATTTATTGGAGTGCGCAATTCGTGACTCATGGTGGCGAGGAAATTTTGTTTTGCCTTTACAGATTCTTCGGCCAGTTCCTTGGCTAAGATAAGATCTTGCTCTATGTTTTTTGAATAGGTGATATCTCTGTATAACCACATATGGCCTTTGTAAACCTCGTCTACAAATAGAGGTACGTAGTCGCGGGCAACTGTTTTTCCATTTGCCATTGTTATTTCTTCGTTCGATACGATTCGCCTATCGGCCAGAAGTTGAGTGATTCTAGCTACAAATTTTTCTGAATCGGAAAATAACGCTTTACTTTGCTCGGCTGCATCCGAACAATCTACCCCCCCCCAATACTTCTGGTGGGGCAGTAATGTTGAATAAGTCGCAAAAACTCTGATTTGTTAAAACAATCTTTCGGTTTTCATCTTCCACCAAAATGCCAGCTTGAAGCGTTTTGATCAAATTTTCAAGCCTGGTTTTAGTAGATTTAATTAACTCTTCATTCTTTTTTCGCTCCGATATATCACGGATTACTGCGCTAAATACCTTCTGCCCATTTACTTTTGTTTCACCAAAGCTTACCTCTATTGGAATTATCTTTCCACTCTTATATTGACCAGGCAACTCAATGGCTGACCAAGATGCTAATTTTTTCTCTCCTGTATCTAGATAATTCCGAAAGCCATCGCTGTGCTGACTGCGCAAGGAGGCCGGGATAATTTTTTGCAGTGTGTCGTTAAGAAGTTCGTGGGTAGCGTAGCCAAAAACTTTTTCTGTCGCTTCATTGCAAAAAATGATTTTGCCCCGCTCGTTTACCGTGATAATAGAATCAGAAATGGTATCAAAAATAACTTGTTTTAATGCTTGCGTGTCCTTGATTTCATTTATGAGCTTTATGTTATTTAGTGCGAGGGAGGCATACGAAGCAAGAAACTGCGCAGTTTCAAATTCTTCTTCTGTGAATTTATGGGTCGACATTCTATTCACTGCAAATGCCCCCCAGCAGTTATTGCCCAACCGCAAAGGGATAGCTATAATATGTTCTTCGTTGATTTTTACCTCGGGCGGGTAGATACTACGACTATCTAAATGGGAATTGTTGACTAACTCACCTTGCTGGGTTGTCATAACTGAACCTAGTATGCCCGAGCCAAAAGGTATTGCCCATTTGTCAGTGCTTATTTCGTTCCAATGTGCTCCTTCTATCGAGATTGGAACAAGTAACTGGTTTTCATGGTTCGCGTTATAGATGGCCATAGTATCATATCGAAGCAGTGAGGTTAGCCCGTGAGCCAGCAATTGCATAACCTGAGTTTCATCGAGCGTGCTCGCAATCTTGGTGGAAATCTCTAGCAATTTTTTGCGTTCAGTCAATTCAGTTGATGTTTGATCCATAGTCCATTTGATTCGGGTACAAAGTTGAACCAAACTTCGAAGTTGACATAAGGTTTAGTCGAAGGTTTTTAGTTATTGATCGAAAAACCAAATCCCTCGAGCTGGTAAACGGCTACGTTTGAAGATAAAAACAGCCCATGAAACAGATCATTACCCCTGCAACGTTAAGTCAAATTACCGTTTTTCTTACATGCATCGTTTTATACGCCTATGTAGGTTATGGACTTTTGGTTTGGTGTTTACTTCAATTTAAAAACAAAAAATCATGACTCAATCTAATGCGCCTACTGTAACTCTTCTGATAGCGGCCTATAACGAAAAGGAAATTTTATTGGCAAAATTAAAAAACAGTTATTCGCTTAGCTATCCTGCCGACCAATTAACAATTCTATTTGTAACTGACGGAAGTACCGATGGTTCCAATGAAATGTTCAGCGACTACCCGCTGGTAAAGGTGATGCACCGACCATCGAGAGCTGGAAAGCTTGCAGCAGTAAACAGGGCTATGAAAAAAGTAACCTCTGAAATTGTAGTACTTACTGATGCCAATTGTATGCTAAATGAAATGGCTTTAAGAAATATCGTCAAGCACTACCAAGATCCAAAAGTGGGTGCTGTTGCTGGCGAAAAAAGAGTTGTTTCTAAAGGTCACACCAGTGGTAAAGGCGAAGGGCTTTATTGGAAGTATGAAAGTCTACTGAAGCGAATGGATAGTAAGTTAAATACTACGGTAGGTGCAGCGGGCGAATTATTCTCGTTTAGGAGATCACTATACACTGAAGTGGCAACCGATACGATTATTGAAGACTTTGTTTTGTCGATGGAAATTGCAGCCAGTGGCTACAAAGTAGTTTATGAGCCAGAAGCGATTGCGCAGGAAGGGTCGTCAGCTAATTTTAGCGAAGAGTGGAAAAGAAAAGTCCGAATTTGCGCGGGTGGTTTCCAAGCAATCAAAAAATTTTCTTATTTGTTAAAACCTTCCAATTTTGGCCTGCGAAGTTTTCAATTCTTATCTCATCGATTACTTCGTTGGGCCATTGTGCCATTTTTATTGCCCATTATCTTTTCTTTGTCTGCCTTTTTAGCTTTTAGCGGAGACGCTTTGTTTAGAGTCTTCTTTCTTACACAAACCATCGCCTATGGGTTGGCCGGGCTTGGATTGTTTTATTTAAAACGTGATAAGATCCCCAGCTTAATTAGCATTCCTTTTCAATTTGCTATGATGAATGGTGCCGCATACGCGGGTCTTTTTCGCTATCTGAAAGGAAATCAAAGCGCGATTTGGGAAAAGGCGAGGAGATGCAGTTGAGTATCCTTTTTAGGTTGTCCGTTCAATACGATCAAGTAAACATTACTTGTCGTTGAGTTCGTGCATCATGAGGTCTTCGATCAATAGTTGAATTTGTTGTGGGGTTTGTTTAAGCGATAAATAATTAAATTTTTCACCCGGTATTAAGACATTGGTTCCATCGATCTCAATTTTGAAATTTAATTTCTCGCTATTGAAATAAGGCTCAATGCCACGCGCTGCTACCAACACGGCAGTTTGATCCCAGCTCATTCGCCCAACGGAATTTTTGTCGGCATCGAGTGTTATTCTATAAGCTTCTTTCACTGGGCTGTTTTGAATCGCATCATTGTTAATAAGCCGAATGCCAGTAAGTATTTTTTCGCCAAGTTCGAACGGACTCAGTATGAGAGGGGTATTCCATTCTGTAAATACTTTTTGAGATGCCGCTGCATCCACATGCACATTGTATTCTCGCCAAGTGTTCTTGCCATCTACCAACCCACATTCCATTGATACTAATAGTTTGACTTTTTTAGCCACTAATTCCTTCCCAGTTAACTCAGAGAATTCATCAGGCTTCGATTCGAGTAGATCCGCTAGGTTGGTAAAAAAACCGACAGTTACGATTGTTACCGACTGGTCCGTTTCATTGGATAGAATTCTTCGGTAAAGTTTAACAGCCTCCATAGCTTCATCATTTGACTTAATGGCGTGAGGATATTTTTCAACTAATGCTTCGGCCCACTTTTGCTGGCAGTCCATATTGGGTGAATTCCTTTTGGTAACTCCTACAGGCACTTCCGCTCGGCCAAAGTAGGTATTGAGAACGCTAATGGTGGGTGCTGTTGTTTGAAATGCGTTGCTTGAAATTGTCGCAAGAATTTTGATTTCGCCATTATCAGCAAAGGCATGCAGAAGCGCCATAGCGCCCACATCATCATAATCCCCCGCGATGTCGGTATCAAAAATGATTCTTTTTAATACGGAATTTTGATCACTACTTTTTATCTCGTCTTGGATAGATTTCTGCTTGCTGCAAGCAATACATACAAGCAGCAATAGGAGGGAGAGCTTAGAAATCCTCATAAGTGTTATGCATTTAGCTTGTGAAAGGCTAGGCCATTTTTGAATAAATCAAAAGACTTAAGCCAATGAAAAAGAAAACAAACATAGCGTACAAAAGTGGCTTTGTGCCTTTGGGTGCAGTATCAAATTCTTTCCAGATAAAAACTCCCCAAATCGCAGCTACCAAAACGGCTCCTTGCCCTAATCCATAGGAGATGGCAGGTCCAGCCTTATCCGATGCGATAATGCTAAATGACATCCCGATGCACCAAATCATTCCCCCGGCTAACCCGGTAAGGTGACTTCGAAAGTTTCCATTAAAATAATCTGCATACGACACGCTTTTACCTTGAATGGGGTTTCTCATCAAAATAGTATTGAATACGAAGTTGCTAATCAAAATCCCTAAAGAGAAAACAACAATTGAAGAGTAGGGGGTAAGTTTGCCGATTTCGGGCGCGGCAAAATTTTGCGTCATATCACTTACTACAAAGCCATAAAACTGAGACATTAGCACTCCTGCAATGATGGCAAAGACCAACCCTTTGGTGGGAACTTTGTGATTGCCTACACTGAGCTTTTTATAGGCCATCGCGTTCACTAAGATTCCAATCGCAATAAGACTAACTCCTGTAAAGATTAATGTAGGATCGCCACTTGGGATTTTCAAATAGTTATCGATTACTCCTAAAATCAGCGCAATACCAATCCCTACCGGAAACGCCACTGACATGCCCGCAATTGAGATTGCCGCAATTAATAAGATATTGGCAAGGTTGAAAATAATTCCCCCGACAAAGGCGGCACGCAAACTTGAATTGCTGGCTTGCCTTAAATCGTCAACAAAGCCTCGTCCTTGCTCACCGACACTGCCTAAGGTAAAGGCAAATAAAACGGACAGGATAAAAATGCCAATCACATAATCCCAATAGAACAACTCAAAACGCCACGACTTTTCCGCAAGTTTCTGCGTGTTTGCCCAAGATCCCCAGCAAAGCATCGTTATGACACAAAAGAAAACGGCAAGCGAATAACTTTCCAGAATGAACATATGACTTATCGTTGTATTGACAAAGACTTCTCAGAATAAACGATCACTTCGTTTAGCGTGATTGAATTTTTTTCGTTGGGATTTAATATTCGAAGTCTAACAGAATGCTTTTGCTTTGGCAGCTGATATTTCCAAAAGGGTTCGTGTCTTCTTGTTGTGAAGTTGGCTGGCAACTCCACTTCCTCGGCAAGCTTACCGTCAATATACATTTCTGTTTTAGCTACATAGTTATCTTCTGAGTTCCACTTCGCAGTTTCAGCGCGTACCACAAATCCTGTTCCTTCAAACTCGAAAGTAATTTCATCGTTAAACTTTTTGCCAAGCCATTTCTTCTCAACTGGATAATGGCCAATAAAACTCTCTTCAAACCTAACCGATTTTGGCTGTTGTATTTTTATTGTAACATTATCGCCAACTACTTTTCCTCCATTAAGTTGGATCACTTGCTGGGCATGGCTCAACCCAATGTCGTAAACATTGTTCAGTGAAAGTGTTGTGTATTTAAAGGGAATAGGTTCCGCTTCGGCAAGGCCCATTTTCCAATAAGAGGGTATCTTGTCATAACCAAGCATGGTTCCCAGAATCCCGCCAGCTGACGAGGGATTGCAATCGGCATCCTGCCCGGCTCGTGTGGATATCTCCATAGTTTTGGTGAAATCGCCATTGCCATATAAAAGACCGAGTACTACATAGGCAGCGTTAACCGTTGCATCGATATTGAATGGAACGTAAACTCCATCGGGACAGCCAATATCTTCAGTCCATTTTTTTTCAATCTGAAACCAACTTTCTTTCCAATCATTGGGATACATTTTATGCCAGTGAATTACATCACTTATCACTTTGTAAAACCTGCTTTCTTTAGGAATGGTTTTGAGCGCTTCTTTCACCACGTATTGGATGTCGGTTGATGTGAAAGCCAAGGTATACATGGCGCCCACATATACTCCTCCATACCAGCCATCGCCATAATTCATGATGTGGCCAATCTTATCACTAATTTCGGAAGCGGTGTTTGGCATCCCAGGGCACATAAGGCCTGCGAAATCGGATTCAATTTGGTAATCGATACAATCTGCATGTGGATTGTTTAGCCAATGACCAGATTGAGGAGCAGAAATTCCATGCAGTAGGTTGTATCGGCCAACCTGATTAGCATGCCAGAGCATATATCCGGCATTTGCGTAGGCCTTAGCAAACTCTTCAATAGGCGCATTCAATCCTTTCTTTTCAAAAATATCCACGAAGGTGAGATCCATATAAAGGTCATCATAAAGCCCCGGGTTGTTTACCATGGTCTCTTTAAGATAGCCGTCATACCATTTTATTTTCTGATAGTCCTGAACCATGGTTCCACAAAAGCGGAACTCAATCGGCCCCCCAAAGGTTACTCCAATCGTTTGACCTGCCCATCCGCCCTTGATCTTATCTTTCAAGGTTGCTTTACTGATTGTCAATTCGTCTTTGAGTTTTACATTTTTTAATTCCTGAGCTGAGGAGTTGCCTATAACAACTAGGAATAAAAGTGAGGTGGTAATCAGCTTTAAAAGTTTCATTTAATAGTGGTTTAGGAAATTGGTAATTCATTCCGATAGGGTGCAGATGCTTGTGCTCCCATCCGGGTTATGGATATGGCCGCTGCCGTATTCGCAAATGCGATGGCACCTGTTAATGATTTGTTTTCAGCTATGGCAACGGCAAGAGCTCCATTAAAAACGTCACCAGCGGCAGTGGTATCAATAGGAATAACTTTGGCGGTTGAAATATGTTTTCCGCCATCCTTATTGTACAAATAGGCTCCATCTGCCCCTAGTGTAATCACCACATTGGCAACTCCTTTTTCAAATAACTTTTTTGCTGCTAGCTCAATAGATTCAATCGAATCGATTTTCATACCCAAGAGTATTTCAGCTTCCGATTCATTCGGTGTTAAAATGAATAGCTGTTTCAGTAAATCGTCTGATAATTTTTGCGCAGGAGCGGGGTTTAGAATCACTTTTTTCTTATGCGTTGCAGCGAGCGCAACGGCATGTTCAACTGCCTCCATTGGAATTTCAAGTTGAATTAAAACCAACTCCGTATCTTCAATTTCCTTTTCTGCCTGTTGAACATCTTTTGACGATAGTGCTCCATTTGCGCCTTGAGCGACTACAATCGTATTTTCCCCTTTTTGGTCTATTGTTATCAGCGCAACGCCCGAAGGATAATTTTGGTCTGAAACGATAAACTCGGTATTGATTCCTTCTTTTCTAAATTGTTGCACGGCCTGCTTGCCAAAAATATCATTCCCGGTTTTGGCAACAAGGGTAACCTTTCCACCCAGCCTGGCTGCTGCCACTGCTTGGTTGGCGCCTTTGCCTCCTGGAAACATAAAAAAATTCCCACCAAGAATGGTCTCACCCGGTAACGGAAAGTGACCAGCCTTTATCACCATATCTGTGTTTGAGCTTCCAACTACAAGGATTGACTTTTCTAAACTCATCGAAACAAGTTAGGAAATTGCAGATTCGATCCGTAAAAAAAGATTTGAAAAAAAAACTAAATGTAAAACTCTAATTGAAAGGCCATGACTTGTCCAGGTAATTGAACTGGGCGCAGGGCGATGATTTGCGAATCGTTATAGGCTTAAATGAATTCAGCACGATCGATTCTGAGTTTGCTCACCCCTGGTTTAATCTTATGATACTGCATACGACCCGATTTGTTAATGGTGGCGCTGTATTGAAAATCGTATTTTACTGGTGTAGGGGAGGGGATAAATTTCATATATTCAGTCACCGATAGGCTAGTCTATACTTGGTACTGATCATCTTGTTTTGAACCAAATTGTATTGTGATAACAAGGTGTAGGCCCAGCCAGGGACATTAAAATTTCTTTCGTACTGCTCAATCTTACCACAAAGCTCTTTCACATAGAATTGAACCTGAGCAATGTTTCGGCAATCGCATGGCCTAACAATTTCTTTGCGGCAAATGATTTAAGCTGCATTTCTAACATTTTATGCTCGTGCTCGATCATGAAATTGTGCATTTATGCACAATACAATATCAAAATGGTGCTAATTCAAAATTATTTTGTGAAAATTTACACATAGAATATCAGGAAAAGACTTCCGCAATTAGATTATTTCAACCTGGCTTGTATCTTTAGAGAACCATTCTTTCCAAAAATCAACGGCAATGAAAAAGCTTTATACACCCTTTCTTTTTATTTTTTACTCGACAATTTCTTTTGGACAAAACACAATTGTTATTAGTGCCAATAAAGGAGTTACGCAAATAAATAAACATATCTATGGCCACTTTTCAGAGCACCTGGGTCGCTGTATTTATGGCGGCTTTTATGTCGGGGAAAACAACACCTCGATAAAGAATAACCAGGGCGTTCGGCTTGATGTAGTGGATGCGCTGAAGAAATTGAAGATCCCAAATTTAAGATGGCCGGGTGGCTGCTTTGCGGATACCTATCACTGGAAGGATGGAGTAGGGCCGAAGGAGAAACGACCTACCATCGTAAATACGTGGTGGGGTGGAGTAACAGAGGACAACAGCTATGGCACGCACAATTTTCTGAACATGTGTGAATTGTTAGGTACAGAACCATACTTATCTGCCAACGTGGGAAGTGGAACCGTGCAAGAGGTGGCCGAATGGATTCAGTACACCACCTTCGGTGGGGTAAGTCCCATGTCGTTATGGCGAAAGGAAAACGGCAGGGAAAAACCCTGGAAGGTGAAATATTGGGGTGTTGGCAATGAAGCCTGGGGCTGTGGTGGCAACATGAGGCCTGAGCATTACGCAGACATTTACAGGCAGTATGCAACCTTTATGACCGGCTGGGATAATGCAGACAAAATTTTCAGGATTGCCTCTGGTGCTAATTCTTCGGACTACAATTGGACAGAAGTATTGATGCGTGACATTCCTCATAACATGCTCGAAGGAGTAGCACTTCATCATTATTCCGTTATTGATTGGAATAAAAAAAGTTCCGCTACTGGCTTTACCGAAGAGGAGTACTTCGTTACCATGCAACGTGCTTTGCAGATGGAAGAATTAATCCAAAAACATACTGCTATTATGGATAAATATGATCCGGGTAAAAAGATCGCTTTGGTTGTAGATGAGTGGGGCGGCTGGTATGATGTGGAGCAGGGTACCAACCCTGGTTTTTTGTTTCAACAGAATACCATGCGCGATGCGATGATTGCTGGAGTTACACTGAACATTTTTCAAAACCATGCCGACCGCGTGCGTATGGCAAATTTAGCGCAAACCATCAACGTGCTGCAAGCCGTAATACTTACCAAAGAGGAAAAGATGATTTTAACGCCCACTTATCACGTAATGGAAATGTACAATGTTCATCAGTATGCTACTCTATTGCCTTTGCAACTGCAATCAAATGACTATAGCTTTGGAAAGGATAAACTGAAAAATGTATCAGCTTCCGCCTCAATAGATGCGAATGGAGCTATTCATATTACCTTGGTTAATATTAATGCGAAAGAAAGTCAAGACGTTAGCATTGCTATTGAGCAAACAAAACCAGGGTCTAAAAATTTAACAGGTAGAATATTGACTTCCGAAAAATTGCAAGATTATAATACGTTTGAAAATCCTGTTAAAATTGTTCCTAAGAATTATACCGGTGCATCGCTCACAGGAAATGGAATTAAAGCGAAGCTGCCTCCTTTTTCGGTTGTCGTGTTAACACTAAATTAATCGCACACATTCATTTAGAAAGTCAAATTTTCTGCTGCTTAAGTATGGAAATGAAAATTATTAAGACCAATCAATCTAAGTTGCCTTCAATTGACTTTTCCAACATTCCTTTTGGGAAGTACACCTCTGATCATATGTTTGTAATGGACTATGCTAATGGGCAATGGGGCGATTTTCGTATTATACCTTACCAAGGATTTACTCTTGATCCGCAGTCAAAAGCGCTGCAGTACTGCCAATGTATTTTCGAAGGGATGAAAGCAACGATGGGCGCTGATGGAAGACCCAAATTACTCCGCCCCGAGCTGAACATCGAACGGTTTAATCTGTCCGCTGAACGTATGTGTATGCCAACAGTTCCCTATGATATTTTTATCAACGCCCTAAAGGCAATCATCGCGATGGATGCAGGCTGGGTTCCAAAAGCCGAGGGAAGTGCCCTGTATGTTCGACCTACTATGTTTGCTACTGAAAGTTCATTAGCAGTTACACCTTCCGACACCTATACATTTTACATTTATACAGGGCCGGTTCAACCCTACTTCACTACTCCCATTAAGTTAGTAACTGAGCAGAAATTGATTCGTGCCGTCCCGGGGGGGACAGGCGAAGCAAAAACAGGAGGAAACTATGCTGGCTCGCTGATGGCAAGTCAGTTGGCAAAGAAAAAAGGCTTTGACCAAATTATTTGGCTCGAAAGCCCTGAGTTCAAAAAAGTGCAAGAGGCAGGGATGATGAATCTGTTCTTTGTGGTAAAGAATAAGGTACTAACACCTAAACTCTCGGGTGCAGTATTAAAAGGTACCACACGTACTTACTTTATCGATATCTTAACAGAACAAGGCGTAGAAGTAGAAGTGCGTGATATCTTTATCGATGAAATTATAGATGCTTTTCATAAAGGCGAATTACAGGAGGCTTTTGGCTCAGGGACTGCTGCCGTGGTTTCGCAGATATCGGAAATTGTGCATGGAGATGTAACGATGAAATTGCCTGAAAAGCGAGTGATTAGTTCCATGTTGTATAATGAGATAAATGGGCTTCGCTCGGGAAGAATTGAAGATAAAAGAAATTGGCTAATGGCCGTAAATTAAACCCTATCGAAATGAAAAAAATATACTGGAACGAGGTTGTGCAAGAGCAGGTAAATCCAAAAATGAAACGCAAGTTTATCTATGGTGAGAAGATGATGATCGCGAAAATGGAATTTGAAGATGGTTTTATAGTGCCCTGGCATCAACACGAAATCGAGCAAATAACAGAAGTGATAGAAGGTACATTGCGTTTTTGGTTTGATAACAACGAGGATCAGCACATTGACTTGCATGCTGGCGATTCCATCATTATCCCAGGTAACAGGCCGCACAAAGCACTTATGATTGGAAAGGTAATTGAAACAGACACCTTCGCGCCACCCCGTCAGGATTGGATTAATAACTCCGATGATTATCTGAGAAAGTAACATGGACTTAGGATTAAAAGATAAAGTAGCCTTGGTATTGGCTTCGAGCAAAGGCCTGGGAAAAGCAGTGGCGATCGAATTGGCCAGAGAAGGAGCAAAAGTTATTATCTGTGGTACTGATTCGGAAGCCTTGGCAAAAACAGCAATAGAGATCAATTCAATTGCCTCGGCTAAGGTAGCTTCTTTTCTCTGCGACTTGACAAGCGAAGAGCAACGCAAACAACTTGCTACAGAAAGTTTAAAAGCCTTTGGACGCATTGATATTTTAATCACCAACACTGGGGGACCTGCTGCTGGCGGAATAGATCAGTTTAACTTAGATGACTGGAAGCATCTTTACAATTTGCTTTTCCTGAGTGCGGTGGATATTATTCAACAAGTGCTTCCGAGTATGAAAGAAAATGGGTGGGGAAGAATACTCACCATAACCTCCATTACCGTCAAGCAGCCCGTTGATAATTTAATGTCGTCCAATTCGGTGCGCACGAGTTTGGTAGGGCTTGTAAAAAGCCTTTCAAACGAAGTGGCGTCTAAAGGCATTACAGTGAATAACATAATGCCCGGTTACACCGAAACAAACCGCCTCAAGCACTTGATGGAAGTGAATCCAAACTTAAGTAAAGTAATGGAGGCCATTCCGATGAAGCGTTTTGGTTCAGTAGAAGAGTTTGCCGCTGCAGCCGCTTTCTTGGTTAGTGAAAGAGCCAGCTACATCACGGGTCAATCCTTGGCAGTTGATGGGGGCTGGATAAAAGGAAATTAAATACCCCAACGTACAGGAGTTTGACGTCATCATTTGTGGGGCTCATACTGCCGGGAGTACGACTAAAAAACAAACAAGATATAGCACTTTAATTTATTAAGCGTGGAAATAAGTAAGAACCTGAAAGCGTTTGATTTATTGAATGAAATTGAATTCTCGACTTCGCGAAGCAGCGGCCCTGGAGGCCAAAATGTAAACAAGGTAAATACGAAAGTATCGTTGCGATGGAATGTAAAGGAGTCTGTTTTGATTTCCCAAGAACAAAGGGAATTGCTTTTGCAGAAACTTTCTTCTCGTCTTACCGCTGATGGCGTTTTGTTAATCGTATCACAAGAAAAGAGATCCCAACTTCAGAACAAAGATGACGCCTTGCTTAAGTTAGACGAGTTGCTGAAGAGGGCTTTCCTAGAAAAGAAGAAACGTAAAGCCACGAAGCCATCGAAAGGTGCCATTCAAAAACGACTCGATCAAAAGAAAATTCACAGCGATAAAAAGAGGGGCAGGAGTGGGATTGAATGATTCTAAGATGACCCTATGGATCGATTGTTACATAATTGTTGGGCAAACAAAGGCTCCGCTGAAAATCGCGGAGGTTTAGGAAACTTGGCTTCTCTTTTTTTGATTTCGTTTATCTTTTATCGCTAGCTGATCTTTCTTTAAAAAGGCCGCCATAACACCTATCCAAGCAGAAAATAAAAATATGGCAACACCAATAGAAGTCGTTTTGTTGAAAACAGTTATTGAGCCAACAACAGAGCCAATAGTACATGCGCAGGTCGAGTATAGGATAATTCTAAGGGGCCATTTTTTGGTAATGTACTGAAAAATAGTTGGTGACTTTGATGCGATAATTTGTTAAAATTAGCGCGTCAGCCTGAAGAGGAATCAAGCTCTGCTGGAGAGCAACTTGTCAGCAATAAGGTTGATGCT
>JBIKRT010000004.1:0-127090 GCA_044349005.1 Cyclobacteriaceae bacterium | reverse complement strand
GGAAAGTAAATCCACTTGTCTTTTTAGCCCAACTTTTTAATTGCCTTTTTTCGCTCGTTAAAACCACAAAATCACAAATCCAAAATCTTCTAATCCTAAAATTGAGTTTTTAAGGGACGACTAATTACTTAACGGGTGACAAAATGCGAGGCTACGAATGAAGTTCGGAGAAGGAACCTACAGTTGCTACTTTCCAGCTGCTATCAACTTATCTTTCGCGATCAATAGATCGGAAAAAATACTTGCAACCGGTGCAGAAAAGTAAACATCCTTTTGCAACGTTGAATTGATTACCCATTGCTGGTCTGTTATCTTCCAGCCTTTTACCGTAATCAGCGTGCCTGCCTTTCCATCAATTTTAACGGAAATCGTGGGCACATCAGAAGAAGCAAAACCAGTTTGAAATTCAGTTAGGTTTTTAAAGGTCAATTGATTTAAAAGTATGTCCACTTTATTTTTGTCCGCAACGGCATTTGCCGCATACCAAACCGAGTCGCGCTTCTCTACAACAAAACCAGAATCGGCAGGGTATTGATAGGTAATCTTGGTGATATCGTCCTTTTTTAATTTAAGGATTGTTTTGTTCCTCCAATCATTATAACTGCGGTTGAACGATGACTCCAAGAAACCTTCCACTGCATAGGTCTCGTTCTCATCGCTTATTCTCACGTAAGTGTAACTACCGCCTTGCGAAAAACCTGTTTTCCCAATAATAATATCGGCCAGTTTTTTGCCAGCACTGTAAACAGTAGCGTGTATACCTTTGTCACCCACATTAAACTCTTCCCACTTTTCCTTCTTGCGTGTTGCCAAGCGCAATGGCTTAAGCGATTTTATGGAGCCTAAAAAAGAGTTGACCAAACCTCGGTCGGTCTCGTTTTGAAGCTGCCCGTTGGCCACCTTCCAATCCGCTCCTTGGCGGGATAACTTAATCTCTCCCTCTTCCTTTTGAGTAAATATTTTAATCTCGTCCACGGCCGCGGTATCGAGCGAAATGAGATCCTTCCGTAAGTTACTCTCCAAGCTAGGCGCTCTAAACAGCCTCGACAACACCAAAATAGATACTAACGCAATTAAAACGATTACTAGGATTTTTGAATTAAGCTTCTTCATAGTTTTCACTCATTCTTCTAAAACGGGTCATTCTGTTTTGTTGCATTCTTACTAAGCCATAGCCCACCACGAGCAAAATAGGCAATAGAAAATTAGTGTACTTTAGAATTGTTTTTGTTGAATCCTCTAATTGATCTAATGGTCGTGATGTAACGCCTTTGGTACGTAAACTTATCAAGCCCGTGTCATCCGATAGCCAATCGATCGAGTTAGATAACAAATTAACGTTGTCAGGCTGCACCCTTCGCGGTTGCTGCCCAGCGCCATTAACAACAAAATCACCATCGGTAATGATTACCATTCTGGACTCTGCGCCTTTCAGCTTGCCTTCCACAGCGGCTGCCATCACAAGATTTCGTAACGGCAAATCCGCCTCCGTCCAACGCTTTTGAATATCAAAATATTGAGGTGCTTTTAACGCGTTCGATTTGTCGGATGTATAGGCAATGGGGGTGAATCGTCTCGTGCTATCGCCCGTAAACGAGATAGTGCTGGCAAACTCAAACAATACATTTTCTAAGCCTTTGCCCACTGGGTGATCGGAAAACTTGCCAACTAGCGGCAAGTAAGGAAACTGTATTTGTTGTTGAATGGTACCAAAAGAGGTTTGCTGTTGAAGCGTAACGGATCCGCACTTGGCATCGACTACAAAGTTATCGTCAACGGTAACCCCCATCTGCTGAAGCCACGATTCAAGCCCCGTTGTTACCGCCATGCCAAATGAATTTCTTAGATCGCCATTTACGCGGTTCATGGCCACTGCCAGTCTACCTCCGCGCGAAAGAAATGCATCTAACTTTTGCAGATGGGAAGGAGGAATAGTATCCATAGGGCGAACGATGACCAACGTTTTCACAACAGCTGGAATATCGGTGGAGTCGGTCAGCCGAACTTCTTCTGCTTGATATAGTATAGAAAGTTGGTCATTCAATTGCGAAAGCTCATTTAATGCGGGTTCGCCATGACCTTGCAAAAATCCTATTTTTGGTTTTTCAACTACTGTCAATTTCTTAATTGCCGTTGTTAACGCGTATTCCATAGCAGAGCCTGGCTGCAAGAACGGTATCACTTCTTGCTTATCGCCCAGCGCCACCGTTGCCCCCAGAAACGCCTTTTGCTGTTTTACTTGATCTTTCTCACGAACATTAATTAGAACAGGATTGATGCCATTTTGAGTAGCCTCCTTCTCTGTTGATTCCTTTTCATTTGGATTAATGAATTCATATTGAAGCTGGCCTCCCGCAAGGTTGCTATATTCCACTAATAATTCTTGAAAATCGGTACGTGTTTGAATTACATTGGGTGGAAGATCTTTTGAGAAATAGGCCTTAATGGTTACAGGCTCTTCCAAGTTTTTAACAATGTCCTTGGTGGCTTGACTTAACGTATATTGTTTATCGTCTGTTAAATCAAAACGAAGATGAAATTCATTCGACAATAGGTTAATCACAAAAAGTATTGCGATTATTAATGTGGTAGTTATATAAAGCTTCTGCTTCATAGATTTATTGAGTGTTACGTTTGGTCAAAGAAAGTTCACTTAAGAAAAGACCAATCAAAATGATCGAGAAAAAGTAAATGAGATCGCGCGTATCAACCACACCTCTCGACATACTTTCAAAATGATTGGATAAGCTTAACGTGTTGAATACCTGGCCTACTATTCCCGAAAAGTTGCTTGCCAATATTCCAAAAAGCAAATGAAAAAATAGCCCAATGGTAAGTGCCAAAAGAAAAGCCACAATTTGATTGCTTGTAATACTGCTTGCATATAAGCCAATACTTATATATGCTGAACTCATGAGCAAAAGACCGACATAACCGCACACCGCCTGCCCAACATCAAGCATACCAATATTTGCTACTGTAATTACGTAGGGCAATGTACAGATCAAGGCAATGCCTACTAAAAGAAATGTGGAAAGAAATTTTCCAACTACAATTTCACGATCTGTTACCGCTTTTGTAAGCAATAGTTCTATGGTGCCTGTTTTCTTTTCTTCTGCTAGCAGGCGCATGGTAAGCGCGGGGATGAAAAAGAAAAGTGTCCAGAAGGCAATGTTGAAAAATACTTCTAGGCTGGCCTGCCCGGCAAAAAAAATATCTGAACCAAAAAGCCAAGTAAAAAAGCCGCTGAAACCTAAAAATAAAACCAGCATAATGTAAGCAATCAGCGAATCAAAAAAGGAAAGCAATTCGCGCTTCGCTAGTATCCAAATCACGTGCATATTAATTTACAGTTAAGTTTCTAAAGATATCTTCTAAGCGTGTTTCTAACGGAATCAGTTCGGTCAACACCCAACCTTTTTCTACACATAAATTAAATATGGCTCTTTTTGAGGAAGAGCCTGATTGGCTTTGCACTTCAAAACGGTTTTCATTTTTGTCGACAAGCTCCACCAAATCAACAGTCTTAATTCTTCGCAGTTCATGTTGGATGGCCTCGGCCGTTGCATCCTCTATTTTTATTTTTACTATTTCTTGACCCGCGGATTGCTTTCGCAGATTTTCGGCCGTGCCATCAGCCACAATCTTTCCTTTGTTAATAATTAAAATGCGGTCGCAAGTGGCCTCCACTTCGGGCAAAATATGAGTGCTTAGTATAACGGTTTTCTCTTTGCCAAGATCACGAATCAGCTTTCGTATCTCCACAATTTGGTTGGGGTCAAGGCCGGTAGTAGGCTCATCCAAAATTAAGATTTCCGGATCGTGAATCATCGCTTGCGCCAAGCCCACACGCTGTCTATACCCTTTAGAGAGCTCGCCAATCTTTTTATGTTTCTCTGCATTAAGCCCACATTTTTTTACCATGCTTCTAATGCGTTGGTCAATGGAAGATGCCGCAACTCCCTGTAGCGCTGCACAGAATTGCAAGTAATCGACAACGGGCATATCCAAATAAAGCGGATTGTTTTCAGGAAGGTAGCCAATATGCTTCTTCAGCTCATCTCCATGTTCGTTTACCGATTTATCGCCAATAAAAATTCTCCCTTCGCCAATCCCCAGGTATCCTGTGATCATCTTCATGGTAGTGCTTTTACCTGCTCCATTCGGACCAAGAAAGCCGACAATTTCACCCGTGCGCACTTGTATGGACAGGTTGTCCACCGCGCGTTGCGACCCATACTGTTTTGTAAGGTTCTCAATTCGTATATCCATAAGTTTCCCGACTGTTTAGCCCTATTGTCTATGCCGTTAATTAATTTTAATTCAGCGGATAAGACTTAACCCGCCTTTTTTGTGGGTGCAATTATAAAAACTTTTATAAAAAAAATAAAGACCTCTTTGTGGGAAGTCTTTAAAAAAAATAAGAGATAATGGCTATTGCCTAATCAACCATTTGACAAAAAAAACTACGCCTATGATAAGTGAAATAGCCCCAATTACTCCAAATACATTTCCCCCAATAAGCAGGGCTACCAAGCCCACAGCTCCGAAGATAGCAGCGAGTTTTAAGTCATGATCCCACCCACCCGATACATTTACAACTTTTGCGTCTTTCACCGATTTCAGTTTGGCGATGCTTTTAATCTCCCTTTTTAACTCAGCCCTAACTTGTCTGCGTTCTTGTTTAGTCATGCTTGCAAATTTCCGCTTTGCTTGTTGAATGGCTGGTTCCGCGATAACTGGTTTAGTCTCTATGCTTGCAGTCAACATCTCGGGTTCAATCTTAGGCAAAGCACCCGTTTGTTCTCTGACTCTATTAACTGCAAAACTTTCATTTCTATCGTAATGGGTAAAGTGAGCCGCGTACTTATTAGACGAACAAGACGCCAGAACCACAATTGAAAAAACACACATTAACTTTTTCATAAATTTTATTTTGATTTAAAAATTGACCCTAATCGACTGAAAAATTTTTTCTCAAAATCCCAAAAAAAACGAAACTGCCCGAAGATAAATCCATAGAGAAGCAAAAGAACATTGTAAAATGGAAGTACCAAAATATAATCGAAAACTGACGCCCAAATCGGACGGGGCGCGCCATTAAACAGATAAGCGAACAACGGCCTCTTTAGAAAAAACACTGTAAAGCCCGTGCAGGCAAAAACCAGCAATATAACTACCACTTGCCAGGCAGAACCTACGCTCCATCGTGATTTTAACTTATTGATCCAGCTCATTGAGTTGACAATTGAGGAGCAAGATAAGGATTAGTTTTTATGTCAATCCTTAAAAAGAAAAGGAAATATTTTCCAATGATTGGTAGAAGGAACCTCAGCCACAATTTGGGTTCTTTCCTTTTTAACAGGGTGAACAAATTCTAATTGACGCGCATGCAAGGCAATGCTGGCATCGGGCAGCGAGGCCGCGGCTCCATATTTTAGATCTCCTAGGATAGCACAACCTATGGTCGCTAGCTGAACTCGTATTTGATGTGGCCGCCCCGTTATCGGATTTACTTCCAATAAAAATTTGCCAGCAGCCTGCGCAACTAATTTATAACTCAATTCTGATCGTTGGCCCTTTGGGCTTTCGCGAATGTATGCAGTTGTCTTGTTTTTCTTTTCGTCTTTTTCCAACCAATGAATAAGCGTGTCTTCATTTTTTGGAGGGCGTGAAGAAACAATGGCCAAATACGTTTTCTTCGTTTCTTTATTGCGGAATAGCTCGTTCATCCGTTCCAGTGCTTTTGATGTCCGAGCGAAAACAACTACGCCACTAACAGGTCTATCAAGCCGATGCACAACACCGAGAAATACTTCGCCAGGCTTGTGATATTTTTCTTTGATATAATCTTTCCCAATTTCAACAAGTGGTTTGTCGCCTGTCTCATCCCCTTGCACCAAAACACCACAAGGTTTGTTGACAATAAGCAGGTGATTATCTTCGTATAAAACGTTTAGCATTTCATAAACTTGGGAAAAATTTGATAACTTTAACTATGCAAACAGCAATAATAGATAAAAGTAAGGATTGGACAGTGGCGGAATTTCTTCAATTGGAAGAAAGCAACCTGCCCTGCGAGTTAATTAATGGAGAAGTTTTTATGAGCCCAGCACCGAATTTGATTCACCAAGTAGTATCGAGCAATCTAAATGATGTTTTGAAAGCCTATGCAAGGGAAACAGATGGTTTTGCAGCCTATTCTCCGTTCGATGTTTACCTCGACAATAAAAATGTTTTCCAGCCTGATTTGCTATACCTGTTGAAAGAAAACAGAGCACGTTTATTTGAAAAAGGGTTGAGAGGTGCGCCCGATCTTGCCGTTGAAATAATTTCGCCTTCCAATAGCTTTAAAGACAGGAACCAAAAGAAAAGATTGTATGAAAAATTTGGTGTGAAGGAATATTGGATTATAGATCCTGCCAATCGCACGATTGAAATTTATGACTTTGGAACGAGCGAAAACCCAGCACTCTATCTTGCTGAAGAAGGTGAAGTAACTAGTGGTCTATTGCCTGGACTCACTTTTAAGTTTGAGGAGTTATTCATCCAATAATTAACGCCTCACCGCTAACACTCCGAAACAACCATTGTCTGCCGGAAGTGATGAACAAGTAAAACCAAGTGCCTCTATGAATGCTAAAGCACTTTGGTGATTTCGCTTGTCTTTGTCAAGGGGGTGATCTTCCATGAAAACCATTTTCACTTTATCCCAAATGTATTTTGGTGTTTCGTAGATAATTGGATACTCGCTGCCCTCGCAGTCAAGCTTTAATAATTCAATCGACTCAATATTATTCAATTCAATAATTTGTTGCAGTGTGATGGCTTTTACTTTGATAACGCTGTGGTTGTGATCAGCAAAATCGGTATAGATAGAGGCAGTAACCGAATTTTCGTTTTCTACTTCTTTGTAAATCGTAACTTCTTCCACAGGCGAGCCGGTCACCGCCATGTTGTGTACTACAATTTTGTCTTTGGTTATTGTATTTCTCCTTACGTTTTCACGAAAGAGGCTGCAGTTTTCTATGATGGGTTCATACGCAAAAACCTTAGCATCCTTGATTTGCGAGAACAACATCATATTGAAATATCCGGCATTTCCTCCAATGTCTATTATTGTTGGGTTTGCTGGGAGCAACTTTACCAGTTCATCAATCCGATAAAAATCAGACATAAATATTTCTTTAAACACCATGTAAAGCGACCACGTGGGCACAGAGAAAGTAATTCTGTTTCCGCGAGTAGTCACTTCGATCGGTTTATATTCTTTGTTCAGCTTTTGTATAAAATGTGCTTGCCAATTGGATACAAAGCGAAACAAATTTGTATACCTGCCTACCGAAGAATGCTCCATGGCCTTTTAATTTTAAGCTTTAAACTCAGAGGTGAAATGAAAAGAGATATCCGGAAAATTGTCTTGAACCATTTGCAACCAGGCTCTTGACTCTGCCATAAAAACTAGTTTATTGTCTTTATCGCGCGCAATGTGACGTTGTTTGCTGTCGATAAACTCCGCTAATTTGCGTTCATCCTTACTGCTAATCCAGCATGCTTTGTAAATCCCTTGATGCATAAACTCGGCAGTGGCATTGTATTCGTTTTTTAAGCGAAACTGGATTACTTCAAATTGAAGCGCTCCTACTACGCCCACCACTTTTCGCTTACCCAGATCGTAGGTGAACAATTGTGCTACGCCCTCTTCCATCAGTTGAAGCAAGCCCTTTTCTAACTGCTTTGTTTTCATGGCGTCTTTATTGATCACCTCCTTGAATATCTCTGGGGAAAAGCTAGGAATGCCTGTGTACATAAGCTTCTCACCGTTGGTCAAGGTGTCGCCAATTTTTAAATTCCCTGTGTCATAAAGTCCTACTATATCGCCAGGCCAAGCTTCATCCACCGTTTCACGATCTTGTGCCATAAAAGCAGTAGCGTTAGAGAATCGAATCTCTTTGTTTTGTCGCACATGATAGTAGTTAGTGCCACGTTCAAACTTGCCAGAGCACACCCTTAAAAAAGCAATGCGGTTTCTATGTTTCGGATCCATGTTGGCATGGATCTTAAAAATAAACCCTGAAAACTTGGTCTCTTCTGGTTTTATTTCTCGAACGCTCGTTTCTCTATCAATCGGTGGTGGTGCGATTTCAATAAACGTATCTAACAGCTCTTTCACGCCAAAATTATTGACGGCACTTCCAAAAAACACAGGCGCTACTTTGCCTTGCAAATAATTATTTACATCAAAATCAGGATAAACGCCTTCAATTAATTCCACATCCGCGCGAAGCTGTTTGGCATTATTTTCACCCACCAACCTTTCAACTTCTGGATCGTTTATGTCACTGATCTCAACTGATTCAGCAATCGTTGTTTTACTAGGCGTAAAAAGCTTAAGGCTTTTCTCATACAAACTATAAACGCCCTTAAAGCCTTTTCCCATGTTAATGGGCCAGCTTAATGGCCGCACTTTTATTGCCAATTTGGCTTCAATTTCATCCAATAGATCGAAAGGATCCTGGCCTTCGCGATCCAGCTTATTAATAAAGCAAATTACCGGGGTGTTGCGCATGCGGCACACCTCCATCAGTTTTTCGGTTTGTGATTCTACACCCTTCACACAATCTACCACCATAATTACACTATCCACTGCAGTGAGAGTGCGGTAGGTATCTTCGGCAAAATCTTTGTGACCGGGGGTATCTAGTAAATTGATTTTTATGTCTTTATAATTGAACCCCATTACCGAAGTGGCCACTGAAATACCGCGTTGTTTTTCAATTTCCATCCAGTCGCTTCGCGCATGGTCTTTGATTTTGCTCGATTTTACGGCCCCCGCTTTCTGAATAGCGCCTCCAAAGAGGAGCAGTTTTTCGGTAAGCGTGGTTTTGCCTGCATCGGGGTGACTTACAATGCCGAAGGTTCTGCGTTTGGCTATTTCTTGTTCTAATGTCATAATAAAAAGTGGCGCAAAGGTAATTAAGAAAACGTGGTGTTTGGACGGGGTTTCAAAAACCGGAATTGATTATCAAAACTTTTATTAATTTGTGTCAATTATGAGTACTCGCGAAGAACTACTTGTCCAAATGCAGCAGCATCCAGATATTGTACTGTTGATGAAAGAGGTGCGCACTATATTAGATGGCGAAACCAAGAAAAGAGCGGAATTTCGTAATCTGATCCATGAAAATGTCACCGCTGAGTTTATTAATGGGGAGATAGTCTATCATAGTCCTGCCAAAAGAAGGCATTGGAGAGTATTAGCAAAATTATTAAGCCGATTAAATCAATATGTTGAGGATAATCAACTGGGGGAAGTAGGTTCGGAAAAAGTAATGATTGAACTCACGAGAAACGATTACGAACCAGACATCGTTTTTTTCAATAAAGAGAAGTCAAGCAAATTTACCGATGATCAGATGCTTTTTCCTGCCCCCGATTTTATTGTTGAAATTGTTTCGCCCTCGACCGAGAAATATGATCGAAATGAGAAATTCATTGATTATGCCGCCCACGGTGTGGCGGAATATTTGATCATCGACCCAGAGCTCCAAACAGTAGAACATTTCCTTAACGAAAATGGAATGTTCCGGCTCTTCCAAAAACTACATAAAGGGCAATTGGAATCAACAGTGATTAAGGGTTTTGCTGTTGATTTGAAAAGTATTTTCAGTTAGGAGGTCGCAAGCTGATCGAAGCTCCTAACCTCTTTCCTGCCATTGTGGCACAAATCTTTCCAAAAACTCACTTGGCACAACCATTGAGAAGGGAGCATCATTCAAAGATCGCTAAACACAGAAAATATGGGAAAAATAATTGGAATTGACTTAGGAACCACCAACTCGTGCGTGGCTGTAATGGAAGGAAATGAGCCTATCGTAATTGCCAACAGTGAAGGGCGCAGAACTACACCTTCAATTGTGGGCTTTTTGGACAATGGCAAGGGCGAGCGTAAAGTGGGTGACCCTGCAAAACGTCAGTCCATAACCAACCCAAAAAACACGGTGCAGTCTATAAAACGCTTCATGGGCAAAAACTTCAACGACACCACCGGTGAAATGAAGATGGTGAGCTACCAAGTAGAAAAAGGTAACAATGACACAGTGCGTGTGCGTATTGGTGACAGACTTTATACCCCTCAGGAAATTTCTGCCATGATCTTGCAAAAGATGAAAACCACAGCCGAAGATTATTTGGGCACAACCATTACAGAGGCTGTTATTACTGTACCCGCTTATTTTAATGACGCAGAACGCCAGGCTACTAAAGAGGCTGGTCAAATAGCTGGTTTGGATGTAAAACGTATCATCAATGAGCCAACTGCTGCTGCTTTGGCATACGGCCTAGATAAGAAAAACAAAGATATGAAAATTGCCGTGTACGACCTTGGTGGTGGTACATTTGATATTTCCATTCTTGAGTTAGGCGATGGTGTATTCGAAGTAAAATCCACTAACGGAGATGTGCACTTGGGTGGTGATGACTTTGACATGCGCATTATGAATTGGTTGGCGGACGAATTTAAGTCTGATAAAAACATTGACTTGCGCAAAGACCCAATGGCTCTTCAGCGCTTAAAAGAAGCCTCCGAAAAAGCCAAAATCGAATTGTCTTCATCGCAGGAAACAGAAATCAATTTGCCCTATATCACTTCGGTGGATGGAGTGCCTGAGCACTTAGTAAAGAAATTAACAAGAGCCAAATTCGAGCAGTTGTCAGATGATCTAATAAGAAGAACGCTTGATCCTTGCAAGAAGGCGATTGAAGATTCAGGGTATTCCGTCTCTCAAATTGATGAAGTTATACTAGTAGGCGGTTCGACTCGCATCCCACGCATTGTAGAAGAGGTTGAAAAATTCTTTGGCAAGAAACCATCTAAAGGTGTCAACCCGGATGAAGTAGTTGCCATTGGTGCAGCCATTCAAGGTGGTGTATTAACTGGTGAGGTAAAAGATGTATTATTGTTGGATGTTACTCCACTTTCATTAGGGATTGAAACCATGGGCGGTGTGATGACCCGTTTAATTGAATCTAACACTACTATTCCATCAAAAAAATCAGAAACATTCTCAACCGCTTCTGACAATCAGCCTTCTGTAGAAATACATGTGTTGCAGGGTGAAAGACCGTTAGCAAAAGATAATCGTACGATTGGTAGATTCCACTTGGATGGAATTCCTCCTGCACAACGCGGTATGCCTCAGATCGAGGTTACATTTGATATCGATGCGAATGGTATTCTTCATGTGTCGGCTAAGGACAAAGGCACAAACAAAGAGCAGAAAATAAGAATTGAGGCTTCTTCTGGGTTGACCGATGCGGAAATCCAAAAGATGAAGCAAGAAGCTCAAGCTCATGCAGAAGAAGATAAGAAAGAGAAAGAGAAAATTGAGAAAATCAATCAGGCTGACTCTCTGATCTTTCAAACTGAGAAACAGTTGAAAGAATTTGGCGACAAGTTATCGGATGGAAATAAGAGTGCCATTACAAGCAACTTCGAAAAACTAAAAGAAGCGCATAAGGCACAAGACCTTGCAGGTATTGACAATGCTATGAACGCATTAAATGCAGCATGGCAAGCAGCTTCTCAAGAAATGTATGCGGGTGCAGGAGCGCAACCAGGAGCTAATCCTGGAGCAGGAGCGCCTCCTAATGAGCCTTCAGCCGGAGGAAATTCTAGTGCCGATGCGCAAGATGTGGAGTACGAAGAGGTAAAAAAATAAACTAGCAATAGGTATCTTTTTAAAGGCCTCGCTAAAAACTTAGCGGGGCTTTTTTTATAAATGATTTTCAATTTCCTCTCTATCTTTGCAGCCTCAAAAAATAAAGTAGTATGCTAGTAGTAAAATTTGGAGGCACATCGGTAGGTAAGCCCGAGCGCATGAGAAAAATTGCCACGCTTGTTCAAAGCATGCCCGGTAAAAAAATTGTTGTTTTATCGGCCTTGAGCGGCACTACCAATGCGTTGGTAAAGATGGGCGACTTCTTGTTGGCCAGAGAAAACAGTAAGGCGGTTGACGAGATTGCCGGTTTGGAAAAACACTACTTGACATTTGTTTCTGAACTATATAGCACCGCTCCGTATAAAGCCATTGGGCAAGAAATAGTGAGTCGGTACTTTAGCTTGTTCCGATTGTTAGCCGCTGGCCGTTTTGATGATAGAAGCTACCGCGAACTGCTGGCTCAAGGAGAATTAATCTCGACCGAGTTATTCTACCATCACCTTCAAGAACAAAAGGTTGGAGCTAGGCTTTTGCCTGCCCTGCACTTTATGTCGATCGATGAAAATCAGGAGCCTGAATTAGAAAAAATAAGCGAGCGTATAACACCGCTCATTCACGCACTAGGCAATGTTGACATTTTTGTAACACAGGGTTATATCTGTCGCAATCATAGGAACGAAATAGACAATTTAAAAAGAGGCGGAAGCGACTACACCGCTTCTCTTATTGGCGCAGCTGTGCGCGCGGATGAAATTCAAATCTGGACGGATATTGATGGTATGCACAATAATGATCCGCGTGTAGTTAAAAAAACACTGCCCATTGCTGAACTTACCTTCGATGAAGCATCTGAGCTTGCTTATTTTGGTGCTAAGATCCTCCACCCATCCACCATTGTGCCTGCACAAAAATATGGAGTGCCCGTAATCCTAAAAAATACGATGGATGAAAAAGCACTCGGCACCGTAATTAGTAACAAAGGCACCAAAGGCGAATTCAAAGCCATTGCTGCAAAAGACAACATTACGGTGATCAACATCAAGTCATCGCGCATGCTTCTGGCATATGGTTTCCTGCGAAAAGTATTCGAAGTATTTGAAAAAAATAAAACGTCAATAGACATGATCTCTACTTCTGAAGTAGCGGTTTCATTGACGATAGATGATGATAAGTATCTTGCGGAAATACAGGAAGAGCTAGAAAAATTTGGTACGATCGAAATTGAAAAGAATCAAACTATCATTTGCGTTGTAGGCAATGGCCTATCGGAAAAGAAAGCTGTTTTGAGAGATGTTTTTGACGCGTTGGCAGAAATAAAAATCAGAATGGTATCTTATGGAGGAAGCCACAATAATATTTCCATCTTGGTAGATACAGCCCAAAAAGAAAAGTCGTTGAACTTGCTCAACGAAGGACTTTTTCATTTGTGAGATGAATCTAGTTATTGATTGGGGAAACACCAGAATCAAAGCGGCATTCTTTGATAATGACGTCTTGCTCCATCAAAACTCTTTTTCAACTCCGGATGAGTTAACTTCATTCGTAGAAAATAAAAATATTGAGGCCGTGCTAGTCAGCTCGGTCAATGGCGATTCCAAAGCATTGATTGGCGAACTTAATCTCGCTAAAGTTGTATTGGTTTCAAGTGCGACACCACTTCCTATCAGAAATCTTTACGCTACTCCTAAAACATTGGGTGCCGATCGGTTGGCCGCGGCATGTGGCGCTTGGGCGATCTATCCCCATCAAACAAGTCTGGTAATTGATTTGGGCAGTTGTATTAACTATGAATTGGTAGATGAACATGGAAATTATCTTGGTGGCGTCATTTCACCAGGTGTAAGTATGCGTTTTCAGGCGATGCATCATTTTACGGCCAAATTACCAACAGTCCAGCCAAACATTTCAGCAAAATTAATTGGCAACAGCACCGAAACGTGTATGCAAAGCGGAGTGATGAATGGGATTCTTGCCGAGATACAGGGATTTATTGCAAAAATTTCCAATAAACATCCTTCTTGCAACATTGTCATTTGCGGGGGCGATGCTCATTTTTTTGAAAGTCAGATTAATGAGGTCAACTTTGTTCCCGATCTTGTTTTGATTGGATTGAATTCTATTCTTTCTTTCAACCTAAAAACGAGCGTAAATTGATTGGCATCAATATTGAATCAAAAAGATAAAAAAGATGATTAAAATCTATTTTCCTTCCCTCCTTCTCTTACTTAGCTCTTCTTTCTTAATGGAGGGATGCAAACGACCCGATCCTCCAAAACCAGTCGAATACAAAGGTGCGCTTAGAGAAGCAGAAGACATTGAGGTGCTTTCAACTGAAAAAGATCAGATGAAAAGCAAAATGAAAGCGAAAAAAATCCTTGAGTTTCAAAATGGCGACCTTGAGTTGCCTGAAGGAATGTATTTAGAATCGTATGACGAGGCTGGCAATCTGGCCTCCACTTTAAAAGCCAATACTGCATATTATTTCAAAGAAGAAAAAAAATGGAGAGCAAGAGGAAAAGTAGAGGTGACAAACATAGAGAAAAACGAGCAACTAACTACCGAAGAACTCTTTTGGAAACCAGAACTAAAATCAATTTTTACAGATAAGTTTGTCACTATCAAAGAATCAACAAGAATCCTAACGGGCACGGGCTTGGAGGCGAAGCAGGATATGTCTGACTATTCGATCAAAAATCTCACGGGCGAAATTGATATTGAATAAATTGTAATTCGGGCTTATCACTGTGGCCTTGAAAATTTCCGATCAACGCAATCTCACAAAATTGTACCTTTGCCATAAGTTCTTGTTTTCGGCTTAATAGAAACGGAGCTATTTGGCAATTATGAAATTGGTTGATATCATCATTCTTTCCTTGGCGGTGGTCTTCGTAATTATTGGCATCTATGAGATTATGACGCGAGGTATCAGTTTTGCGTATTGGTCGATTATGCTTTCCACAGGACTGTTTTTCTTATTTGTTTATCGTAAGAAAAAATAACTTCTTCCATGGACACTCATCTGATTCCAGCCATTCTTATTTCACTCGTATTTTCGTTTTTCTTTTCCGGCATTGAGATAGCATTTCTTTCGGCAAATCGGCTACAAATAGAACTTAAAGCTAAAAAAGGAGTCACCTGGGCCACTATCATGTCGCGGTTTATCAAGAAACCTTCGGGTTTTATCGGCACCACCCTAATTGGCAATACGCTGGCATTGGTTCTTTTTGGCATTTACACCACCGAAATGTTCGAGCCCATGCTAAAGGAAACTTTACCTGCCAGCCTAAACAATGAGCTTTCTGTTCTATTGATTCAAACTTTTGGATCTACCATGGTCATTTTGTTCACGGCTGAGTTTCTTCCTAAGAGTCTATTTCTAATCAATCCCAATCTCATGTTGGCGGCCTTGGCAGTTCCGTTTCAGCTACTTTATTTTCCTATTTGGGTGATCATGTTTCCAATCGTGTCACTGTCAAAGTTTGTAATCATCTACGTTTTGCGCCTAGAGTATTCGGAAGAGAGGCCCGTTTTCGGATTAACTGATCTGAATAATTATTTGAAAAATTCTTTGAACGTAAAGCACGATGACGAAGAAATAAAGCTTGATAGAAAGATATTCCATAATGCGCTAGAGTTCAAAACCGTTCGCATCCGCGATTGCATGATCCCAAGAACCGAGATAGCCGCGATCGACATTCAGGACGGCATCGAAAAACTAAAAGAAGCATTTTTAGAGAGTGGCCATTCTAAAATATTGATCTACAAAGAAAAAATTGATGACATTATTGGCTATTGTCATTCCGCTGCCCTTTTTGGCAAACCCCAAACAATTGAAGAAATTCTAACGCCCATTAGAATTGTGCCCGAAACCATGCTTGCTAATGCGTTGATGGTTCAATTGATAAAAGAGCGTAAAAGCCTAGCGGCCGTTGTGGATGAATTTGGTGGAGTTTCGGGCCTGGTGAGCATGGAAGATGTGATCGAAGAAATTTTTGGAGATATTGAAGACGAGCATGACGAAGACACGTTGGTGGAGCAGAAACTGGATGACAAAACATATCAACTGAGCGCCCGGCACGAAATTGATTACCTGAATGAAACATATGGTTGGTCTTTGCCAGAGGGCGATTATGAAACGCTGGGCGGCCTTATTCTTTCATTTACAGAAGATTTTCCCGATCAAGGGGAGGAAATCAAAATACCCGGTTACACCTTTTCCATCCTTACCACGCTGGATAACCGTATTCAAACCGTTACACTTACCGTGGAGGATGGAAAAAAGGGCAATTCTGCCACAGAATCAGTAAACTTCCACGGATGATTTTTTTAACCTTTGCTGAATTGACAGAACGGGTTAAATTTGCGGCTCTTTAATTTTTTTTAACATTTAATTTTCGGTTTTTATGGCATTGATAAGCACGCTGAGGGAAAAAATGACCAAATGGGTAGTGGGTTTTATTGCCCTCGCCATGATTGCCTTCATTGTAGGTAGCGATTTATTCGGCAGTGGCCCGCGCTCCATTTTTGGAGGTAGCGACAAAGAAATTGGCGTTATTGCCGGTAATAGCATTTCACTAGAAGAATATCAGGCCGTTCTGCAGGACAGGGAAAACAACTACATTCTCAACTTTGGCCGCCAACCTGGCGAGCGTGAGCAGCCTACCCTGCGCCAACAAGCTTGGGATCTTTTGATCGCCAAATATGCCATCACCACACAATATGAAAAAGTAGGCGTACAAGTAACCACGGACGAGATCTGGGATGTGATCCAAGGAAAGAATATTGACGAAAACATTAAGCAATCATTCCTGGATTCACTCGGCAAATTCGATCGAAGTAAATTAATCAGCTACCTGCAATCATTGGATGCACAGCCGGCAAATTCAGAGGCAAGGGTTCGATGGAATCTTTTCAAGCAAAGCCTTGTGCCGGGCCGCGAGCGTTTGAAGTACGAAAACCTAATCGTTAAAACCAATTATGTAACTGAAGCAGAAGGCGAACGCGACTATCACAATCAAAATGATGTTGCTGAGGTGAAGTATTTGTATGTGCCTTTCTTCTCGGTGAGCGATTCAACCATAAAAGTTACAGATGGTGATTTGAAAGGCTACTACGAAAAAAATAAGAAAAAATACAAAGTAGATCTTAGCCGCAACATGAGCTATGTAACCATACCTTTAGTTGCCACAGCGGAAGATTCGTTGGCCATCCGTCAGGAATTGGAAAGACTTAAAGTATCATTTGCTACAACGACTGAAGATTCGGCTTACGCCACCAACAACAGCGATGGAAAGAACGCTTTTGAAAAAGTAGCTCCTTCGAAGTTGCCAACTTTCTTAGCCAGTCAAAAAGAAAATTTAATTGCAGGTACGATTTTGGGGCCACTGATGGACGGCAGCAATTATAAACTAGTTAAAGTTGTAGCCGTAGGTGAGGATACCATAGGCACTGCTAAAGCGAGCCACATCCTAATTAAATGGGACAAAGACACACCGGAAGAAAAAGCCAAAGCAAAAGAAAAGGCTACCAAGATTTTGAAAGAGATAAAGGGCGGTGCTGACTTCGCTGCTAAAGCGCGCGAATTTGGAACTGACGGTACCGCTTCAAAAGGCGGAGACCTAGGCTATTTTACTTCTGGTCAAATGGTAAAACCATTTGAAGATGCTGTTTTTAAAGCGAAAAAAACAGGTCTACTGCCAGAGTTAACTGAAACTACTTTTGGATACCACATTATTAGCGTAACAGAAGTTAAAAATAATACGGCCTATACAATAGCTACCATTGAGCGCGAAATCACACCGAGTGAAGCTACGCAAAACGAAGCGTTTAGAAAAGCAGACACTTTTGCCAGTGGCCTTTCAGGAGTTGACGCATTCAAGGAAAAAGCAACGAAAGAAGGTTTAATTGTGTACGATGCGAATGAAGTAAGCACCACCGAGAGAAGAGTAAACAACTTGGGCGAAGCCCGCCAAATGGTTACTTGGCTGTTCCGCGATGCAAAAAATGGAAAAGTTTCAACTGTATTTGACCTTGAAAATAATTACGTGGTAGCCGTAATGACAGGTGAAACAGACGCTGGCTTTAAGCCATTGGAGAAAATTAAAGATGAAATAACGCCCATGGTGAAAAATGAACTAAAAGGCAAAGCGATCATTGAAAAATTAGCGGCTCAAAAAGGTTCGTTAGAAGAAATCGCAAAGGCGTTTGGCAGCGATGCCACAGTAAATACGGTGAATGATTTGAAGTTAAATGGAAATGCGTTAGGCACAATTGGCTTCGATCCAACTGCAGTGGGTGCAGCTTTCTCATTGGAAGGAGGAAAAACTACGAAGCCTTTTGCTGGAGAAAATGGCGTCTTTATCATTGAGATGAAAAATAAAACGGTGGCCCCGGGCATGCAAGAATATGCTACGTTCAAAAATCAAGCTCTTCAAGCCATGAATGGTCGAGTAGCTTACAATGTTTCTGAAGCATTCAAAGATGCCGCGGAGATAAAGGACAAGCGTTATAAATTTTATTAGTAGACTTTCAAAAAACCTCCAACGTCTTATATTTCAACAGATTACGACCTTGGAGGTTTTTTGGGTTAAAAGGTAATATGATCGCCCCTTAAATGGGGCTTTTTTCTTTAACATGAACGAAGATTGGTATTTATCATTTCAAGAAAAATTAGACCAACATTATGCATGGCCTTCGCTATACGTTTTTAAATTCATTGTTCCGAAAGGAAAAGAAGCTGAACTGAAGCAACTCTTTCCTTTGCATACAGCCAAAGAGAAGGCATCTAAAAATGGAAACTACACCAGCGTAACACTTCAAATGATGATGCCTTCCAGTCAGGCGGTTATTGACGTTTATAAGAAGATATCGGAAATAGAAGGCATCGTTTCTCTTTGATTTTTGGCAGGGCCGCCACGCAAATGCTATCTTTAACAAATAACTATTTTTTGTATGTGGATAGAAGAAGACAATAAACTAAAGAAGACCTTCAAGTTTAAAGATTTTACAGAAGCGTTTGGTTTTATTACCAAGGTGGCTTTAGAAGCGGAGAAGATGAACCACCATCCGTTTTGGAGCAACGTCTATAATTCGGTGAGCATCGAGCTTTCAACACACGATGCCGGGAATGTGGTTACTGAAAAAGATTATGCGTTGGCTAAGATGATTGATTCATTAAATTAATGGAATCAAAATTCAATGTTCAACATTGGGAGCTTCCATTTTGAATCTTGAACTTTGAATGAAAATGGAAAACCCCTCACTCTATTTAGTCCCCACACCGATCGGCAACCTGGGAGATATCACATTGCGCGCGTTGGAAATCCTCAAATCGGTAGACACTATTTTAGCGGAAGACACTCGGAAGTCAGGGATTCTGTTAAAACATTATGAAATAAGTAAACCGCTGCAAAGCTTTCATATTTTTAATGAGCATCAAACACAAGACGGGCTAGTTAAACGAATGCTGGCGGGCGAAGTAATGGCACTTATAAGCGATGCCGGGACTCCGGGAATCTCTGATCCAGGATTTCTTCTTGTACGCGAGTCTTTAAACGCTGGCTTAAAAGTAGAATGCCTACCGGGTGCTACCGCTTTTGTTCCGGCACTTGTGAAGTCGGGTTTCCCGACAGATCGATTTGTTTTCGAAGGTTTTTTGCCCCACAAAAAGGGCAGGCAAACCGCCATTAAAAAGCTAGCGGAAGAGGAACGCACTATCCTACTTTATGAGTCCCCCCATCGGTTGGTTAAGGCATTAGAGCAAATTTTGGAGTTCTTCGGCCCCGACAGAAATGTTTCGGTTTCGCGCGAGCTCACCAAAGTGTATGAAGAAACCGTTACGGGAAGTGTGTCATTTGTGCTGGCACATTTTAAAGCAAAAGATGTGAAGGGCGAAATTGTAATTGTGATTGAAGGCAAAAAGGAATAATTGTTGGATATTTAAGCTATGAGCTTTAAGGTTCGAGGCGTTTCTCGTGGCTGGCGGCTCGAAACTCATAAACCAGTCTGCGAATGAATTTACAAGAAATCGAAAACAACGTAGTTGATCTTTGCCGCGAAGTGGGATACTTTATTCAAACGGAATCTAAAAACTTTGATAAGAACCGCATTGAATTGAAAGGTGACGTATTTACGAATTTGGTTTCTTATGTGGATAAGGAATCCGAAAAAAAAATTGTGGCTGCTTTAAACAAGATTTTGCCAGGGTCTGGAATTCTTGGCGAAGAAGGTTCTTCTGTCGATGGGACGAATGATTATCGGTGGATCATCGATCCGTTAGACGGTACAACTAATTTCACACACGGTCTTCCTATTTTTTCTATCAGCATTGGCCTGCTCAACCACAATGAAATTGTGGCTGGCGTGGTACACGACATCACTCGTGGCGATGCGTATCATACTTCAAAAGGGAATCCTTCTTATTGCAACAACCAAGAAATTCACGTATCGAAGGCTCGTAACCTAAACGAAAGTTTGCTCGCCACCGGGTTTCCCTATTACCATTTTGATAAGCGAGATGCCTACCTGGAAATAATTAAACTATTTCTCGAAAAAACACACGGCATCCGGAGATTGGGCAGCGCTGCCATTGACTTAGCATACGTTGCTTGCGGCCGCATGGAAGGTTTTTTTGAATACAATCTTAATGCGTGGGACGTGGCCGCGGGTGCATTGCTAGTTCAGCAAGCAGGTGGTAAGGTTACCGACTTTAACGGAGGTGGCAACTTCCTTTTTGGGGGAGAGTTATGCGCAGCGTGTGATGTACACAAAGAAATGCTGGACATAATCAAAGAAAAATGGTAGCCGCTTTTTAGTTGCTCCTAATTGAGAAGAGTTGTTCTGATCTTATTCACGGTAACGGTAGTAAATCGCTTTAGCAAAAAATTTTCATGCGCTCTAAAAAGTTTTGCCACAGTGTCGATCATTTCTAGTCGCTGTGAGAATTTATACCTAAGCAAAACCACGCTTATGTTTTTTCTGCCATGAGCAAATACCCAATTCCCGAAATCCTTGTCATTCGTCAAAATGAGCCAAGGCATATCCTTAGCAAAATCTACAATCATTTCATCAGTCATACCAGGTCGGCTTTCCTTAATTGAGTAAACCTCAAATCCATTTGTTCTCAACGCCTCAATGATACTTCTATCTATGTTCTCGTCCGCAAGTATCATTTGATTGATAATATCTCCTCGTGCGCTACAAGAGAAGAAGCATATTGGAGGGCCGCTTTAATATCTGACACAGAAATATGTGGGTACATGTCAGTTATTTCCGCAAAGGAAGCTCCTTCGGAAAGCGTGTTTAAAATATGTTCAACAGTGATTCTAGTACCCTTTATTGTAGGCTTTCCAAGCATTATGGCAGGGTCACTAATTATGTTGTTATTTTCTTCCATAGCCAAAGATACTCAAATTCCTAAAATTCATTTGTTTGGAATCATTCTGATTTCAATGACTGCGCGGGGTTCACGGTTGCTGCTTTATAAGACCTGTAACCCACAGTAAATACTGCAATAAAAAAGGTAATGCTCAAGCCTGAAATAAAAATCGTTGGCCCCAATTCAATCTTGTAAGCAAAACCATTAAGCCATTGATTCATTACGTACCATGCTGCTGGTGCGGCCAAGAGAAAACCAATTACAATTAGCTTCACATACTCTTTGGAAAAAGAAAACACAATACTTTCAACAGACGCTCCTAATACTTTACGTACGCCAATCTCTTTCGTTTTTTGGTTTGCCATAAATGTGGCTAAGCCAAATAAGCCAAGACATCCTATAAATATTGCTATGGAAGTAAAAACAGTTAGCAGAGTCGACATTTTTTCTTCGCGTTCATAAAAGTTTTTAATCTGTTCGTCCATAAACTGATAACCAAAAAGAAACTCAGGATAAGCAGCATCCCACTTTTGTTGAATCTGTTTTATTGTTTCCTGAAATTTCGCTTGGTTAACTTTTACCGATAAATTTCTGTATCCGCTAACCTGATTAAACATAATAGTTGCATCGATTGATTGGTGGAGAGAAACGGTATGAAAGTCCTTTACCACTCCAATTACTTCCGTCTTCTTGCTCCAAAAATCCAAGCGCTTTCCAAGCAAATCGCTTGGGTTATTATACCCAATCATTTTCGCTAGTTTTTCATTCACAATACAGCCCTGAACCGAGTCACGATCGGCAACGTTTTTTCCTGCGACCATCGTTAACTGATAGAGGGGAATGTACTTGTCGTCAATAGTTTTTACTTGAGTGCCGTATTCTTTGCCATCTTCGGTTTTAAAACCTGTGCCGCTTACGGAACCTGATGATGGAGGTGTATTGCTTAAACTCGCCATTTCAACACCCGGTATTCGGCTAATTTCATCGCGCAGTGTTTTAACGGCTTTAGTATTAGGCAAGCCAATAGTAATAATCGCATCTTTTGCGAATCCCAATTCTTTGTTACGGAAGTAATTCATCTGACTTATCAATACAATAGTGCCTATGATAAAAAATTGTGAGATGCAGAATTGCAATACAACCAATGCCCTGCGTAACATAAAGCCCGATGAGTTTTTATTGCTTGTCTTATTTTTCATGGCAGCAATGGGATCGAAACCAGATAGAACAAACGAGGGGTATAAACCAGAAAGCAATGATACAAGCACAAAGACACTAATCACGAATATCCACAAACCCCAATCGTTAGAAAAGTTTAGTTGAAGGCTCAAATCCAAAAAAGGATTCAAAAACCTCAACCCCATTTCTGCCACGCCTAAGCCGAGAACCATAGCAGCAAATGAAACCAATGAGGCCTCGCCTAAGAATTGAATAATCAACTGGCTTCGTGTGCTGCCCATTGTTTTGCGAATAGACACTTCTTTTGATCGCTTAATAGCCTCGGCAGTTGATAGGTTTATGAAGTTGATGCAGGCAGTGATGATTAAAAAAATGGCAATAACCCCAAACACGGAAAGCATTCCTTTGCTTACCGTATTGTAATTGTAATTGCCGAATCGATCATCATAATGGATTTCTGCAAACGGCTGAACAACAAACCGCTCATCTTCTGCATCATCGGCTAGGTATTTTTTTCCAAATTCGGGCAAACGACTTTTGATTTTTTGAAGGTTGTCGTTGCCCTCTACTAAGATGTAACATTGTTCATCACTCGATATACTATGCCATCCATTCTTTTCGCGCTCAGTTTTAATGGTAACATAAGAAAGCATTATTTCAAAGGGCAGATCGGTGTTGTTTGGAGCGTCTTCCATCAACGCACCTACTTTATAGTCTTTAAGTTCATACCTAAAAATCTCTCCAACAGCATCCTCCTTACCAAAATATTTTAGGGCTAATTTTTTTGAGATGATGGCTTCATTTGGTTCATCCAATGCTTTGGCCGCATCGCCAAGTAAAACCTTTCGATCGAAAATGTTGAAAAAGCTTGGTTCTATAAATGCGATTCCATGTCTCTCCTCATACTTTTTATAATCGCCCTTTTGCTTTGGTATGGAAATAACTCCTCCATTATCATATTGTATGTGGGTAACTTCTTTCGTTTCTGGAAAGTCAATTCTAAAGGCGTCAGGTAAAACCGCAGGAATACCTGATTGATATTCTTTGCCACCGGAATTATTGTCGTCAAATTCAGTGGCAATGCGGTAAATGCTTTCACTATTGGAATGAAACCGATCGAAGTTATCAAGATGCCTTACAATCAAAAACAGAATAAGGCTTGACGCGATGCCCAATGTTAGGCCGAATAAATTGATGGACGCACTGCCTTTGGATCGCACCAAATTTCTGATGGCTGTGATGAAATAGTTTTTAAACATATGATTTCATTTTCTATTTGAAGGATTAATCTAGTTTTCGTAAACTGCTTATTCAGATTTTAAAGACTTTGCCGGATTGACTGTTGCCTCCTTAAATGATCTATACCCAACGGTTGCCAGTGCAATAAGAAATGTAACACCAAGCCCGGCAATAAAAATTGTTGGACCCAGGGTAATCTTATAGGCGAAGTCTTTGAGCCACTGGTTCATAACGTACCAAGAAACTGGCGAAGCTAAGCCAAAGCCAATCAGGATAAGTATCACGTACTCTTTCGAGAAAAGCAACACGATGTTTTGAACAGATGCGCCCAGCACTTTCCGCACCCCTATTTCTTTTGTCTTCTGATTAGCCATGAACGTAGCTAGTCCAAATAAACCCAAGCATCCTATAAAAATAGCAATGGATGTGAAGACAGCGAGTAGAGTAGACATCTTTTGTTCGCGATCATAAAATTCTTTGATCTCTTCATCCAAAAATTTGTAGGAGAAAATGAAGTTTGGATAGGTAGCTTCCCACTTTTGTTGAACTTGTTGGATTGTTTTCTTCAACTCAACAGGATTAACTTTCAGTGATAATGTTTGATATCTGCGAATACGGTTGTACAAAAGTGTGGCTTCAATGGGCTCGTGTAATGACATGGTGTGAAAATCTTTTATAACTCCCACAATAGGTAGAATTGCTCCATTAAAGTTAATGTTCTTTCCAACAATATCTTTAGGATTGGTGTAACCCACCATGGCTACAAGTTTTTCATTGGCCAGAAAACCACGAGCGGTATCTAAGTCCAGCAGATTACTACCAGCAATTAATTTCAAATCATATAAATCTAAATAATTAGCGTCTGCTATTTTGATTTGAGTGCCGTATCGTTCCTCTTTTCCTTCCATAGAAAAATCAGTGGATTGAACGTTGCCTGAGGACGGTGGCGTATTACTCAAACTCGCCAATTCAATTCCTTGCAGTCGCATGATCTCGTCTCGCAATGTGCGCATTTTGCTTGATGCACCTTTAAAGCCAGAGCCTTCATTTTCGGGGATAGGGATGGTAACGATCGCATCCTTTCTAAAACCCAACTCTTTATTCTTAAAATAATTCATTTGGCTAACCAATACGATAGTTCCAATGATAAAAAATTGTGAGATGAAAAATTGTAACACCACTAACCCTCTGCGTAGAAAATAGCCCGAAGAATTTTTAGCGTTGGTTTGGTTCTTAATCGCAAATACGGGTTTGAAACCAGAAACGACTAGCGATGGGTATAGCCCTGAAAGTATACCTACAAATGCGGTAACGCCAACAAGAAAAATCCAGAGCCCTTTGTCGTGAAATAGATTGAGTGATAAGTTCAATTCTAAAAATGGGTTAAGGAAACTAAGGCCGAGTTGTGCAATTCCTACCGCTAAGAAAACGGCAAGAAGTGTTACCAAACTTGACTCCCCTAAAAATTGCGCAACCAATTGACCGCGTGAACTACCTAATGTTTTACGAATACCTACTTCCTTTGAGCGCTTGATAGACTCTGCCGTAACTAGGTTGATAAAATTGATGCAAGCTGTGATAATGAGAAATAGTGCAATTACAGTTAATGCACCTAACATTTGCTTGCTAATGGTATTGTAGTTGTAATTTCCATAGCGTTCATCAAAATGAATATCTGATAATGGTTGCATTTCGTAGATTACATTGTCCTTGTTTTCGCCATAATACTTTTTAACAAATTCAGGAAGTCGCCTTTCAATCTCTTTAATGCTTGCATCTTTTTTTAATAGGAAGTAGCAATGTTCATCACTCCATATACCTTTCCACCCCACCTCATCTCTTTCCTTTTTTATTGTTGCCAAAGAAAGAATCACATCAAAAGGCAAATCGGTATTTATGGGGGCATCGTCAATAATTGCGGTAACTCTAAAATCTCTGCTCTCGAAATTTAGTACTTCGCCAATGGCATCGGTTTTTCCAAAATACTTGATCGCTGATTTCGCAGACAGCACTGCCTCGTTAGGCTCATCTAATCCTTTCTCCACATCGCCCATCAAAATTTTACGATTAAACACTTTGAAGAAATTAGGCTGCGTATACACCACTCCTTTCTTCTCTTCAAATTTTTTTGACTCACCTTTTGATTGCGGAATTGATATGAGCGAACCGTTGCCTCGGTAAGATGTAAACACGACTTGTTCGGCTTCCGGAAAATCGTTTCTAAAAGCATCGGGCAAGGCGGGAGCTACGCCAACTGAATAAAACCTTTCTTGATTGCCGTCCGAACTTGAAACCACACGATAAATGCGATCACCGTTGGCGTGAAAGTTATCAAAACTCGATTGTTGACGAATTAACAAGAACAGAATCAAGCTGGTGGTCACACCAAGCGTAAGCCCAGAGAGGTTTATTAGCGTGCTTGTTTTTGATCTCCAAAGATTTCTAAAAGCCGTGGTCAGATAATTTTTTATCATAAAAATATAGGCTTATGAACTGGTTAGATTAAATCAGTATTGAAATAGTTGAAAGCTAACAGCCAATATTGATGCCATTGAAAAAACGTCTTGAAATGGGGCGGAAACAAATATGTCGCTGCCAGCCGATGTACGCATCCGTATCAAGCTGTCCGCAGGCGAACGGCTGAATCTTTTCTGATAATTGTTTGTTTTGGGTTTACTTAGTTAAATTTGACTCATGATACAGCAAGCGGTTATCATTTTACTTTTTTCGGGAGCGGTGTTCTTTGTAGTAAGAATGATTTACAAATCCTTTGAAACTAATACGGGCTGTTCTACTGGCTGTGCCAAGTGCGGTGCAGTTGATTTTGATAAAATCGAGCAGCAGCTAAAGGAAAAGGGAATCTAAATTAAGCCCACACTTTTGTGCCTTCGGTGCAATTTCTGCACATTTCTATCTCGCTTCTTGACCTCAAAAGTGACGCTCTGAATTGATTGTATTTATCGCCTTCCCAAATTTCCTTAAATGTATTTTTGGTTAAATCACCCAACACATAGTGCGCATCTTTATCAAAACAGCATGGCACTACTTTGCCATCCCAGGTGATCACGCAACTATGCCACATTTTCCAGCAATGGTCTAGCAATTTATTTTTGATTGAATAAGTGCCGTTATCATTTTTGCGGTATCGCGAATATTGATCAATAGAAGGTATAAACTCAGAACCGTTTTCGTAATCATAAATTTGTGCAGTTTTGAGCGCGACTTCATCCACACCAAGTTCGTCTGCTAGTTTTTTTACTTCATCAATTTGATGTTCGTTTTGCTTTACGACCAAAAATTGAAAGATAACATGTGGCGTTTGCGACTTCAATTCTTTTTTGAGCCGGACGATGTTTTTTGTGCCTTCAATGACTTTCTCCAGCTTGCCCCCAACGCGGTAGGATTCATACGTTTCTTGGGTAGTGCCATCAATTGAAATAATTAACCGATCCAAGCGTGATTGAATTGTTTTTCTGGAGGCTTCTTCTGTTAAGTAATGTCCGTTAGTTGAAGTAGCAGTATAAATCCCTTTCGCGGAAGCGTACTTCACCATGTTTAAAAAACCTGTATTGAGATAAGGCTCGCCTTGAAAGTAGAAAATTAAATAAGGAAGAGTGGGTGCGAGTTGATCGATTAGATGAGTAAACAAATCTTGTTTGAGCATACCTGTTGGTCGCGTAAAAGAACGAAGGCCACTGGGGCATTCGGGGCAGCGCAAATTACAGGAAGTAGTGGGTTCTATTGAAATGCTCATGGGCATTCCGCGATGATGGGGTTTACCTAAGGCTTTAGATTGATAATAACTGCTTACTAATTGCAACGCATTGAAGCCGCGCTTCACGTTTAGCTTACTAACGAAATTTAATCCGTCTTTTAGGTTGCGGTTCATAAACTGAATGCTGGAAAATTATCGTTTGGTAAGCGAATGTTTTATCTTTCCGATGTAAAAATAGGCATTAGTTCCAAGAACAAAGTATGCGCAAATTTATCTTATTCGCTTGTCTTCTTGTTTCGTTGTGTACGAAAGCTCAGAATACAATTTTATCGCCCTCGGCCACCATATCAGTAATCACCCTAGGGCCCGACCCTAACGAGTTGTATGCCGCATTCGGCCACAGTGCAATTAGAGTTTATGATTCCCTTAACGGAATGGATTATGCCTTCAACTATGGCGTTTTCGACTTTAATCAGCCAAATTTCTATCTCAACTTTGCTAAGGGATTTTTATACTATAAACTGGGTGTATCGTATTATAAAGATTTTAAAGATGCGTATATTTTCTACAACCGCTATATTCATGAGCAAACACTTAATCTTACCACAGCCCAAAAGCAAAAGCTGTTTGATTTCTTAGTTTGGAACTCAAGGCCTGAAAATCAAACCTATCGCTACGATTATTATCATAATAACTGCGCCACCAAAATTAGGGATGTACTTACAGAACAACTTGGCTCCGATTTAAAATGGGATAGTGCTTTCTTAAAACCAGAGCAGTCATTTCGGCAAAAAACAAATGAATATTTAGATCCCTTGCCTTGGGGCGATTTGGGTATAGACATCTGTTTGGGTTCGCCCATTGATCGAAAAATGTCTGCCTACGAATACCTATTTCTACCCGATTATGTTGAAAGTTTCGTGGCAAAAGCAAAAGTTAAGAACGACTCGGTTTTTCTGCCTTTAGCTTCTGAAACCAACGTGGTGTTTACTCCCAAACCGGTCGAAATAACAACCAGTTTTGTTCACCCTTGGGTTGCCTTTGGTGTTTTATTCTTGATTGCTGCGATAATCAGTTGGCACGACTGGAAAAGAAAGAAATTAAGCAAATGGTTTGATGCTATTCTTTTCGGTATCTGTGGTTTAATTGGTATTCTGCTAGCCTCGCTCTGGACATTCACCGATCACCATGATGCCGCCAGAAATTTTAACTTGCTATGGGCGTTTCCTTTACATTTAGTTGGAGCTATGTTTCTTATTGTAGGCGGAAAATCAAAAAGATTTGTCACCCACTATTTTACTTTCACTTACTGCATTACAATAATATCTATCTTACTTTTATGTATTGGCCGACCGCAAGAACTGAATCCATTTTTATTCCCCATCTTGCTCATGATGCTGTTGAGATCGGTTCTCATATCAACCGTTCTCAAAAAATCAATTTTTCAAAACTACAAATGAATAGGTCTATTTGCGGTTGCCGCTAAGCAGGCCTCTTTTACCGCCTCCATGTAAGTAGGGTGTGCATGGCTCATTCTTGCCACATCTTCCGCTGCCGCACGGAATTCCATAGCCACTACACCAGCGGCTATCATATCAGCCGCGCGGGCACCGATGATATGAATTCCCAAAATTTCATCCGTATTTTTATCGGCAAGAATTTTTACCAGCCCGTCCATATCCATACTAGCGCGCGCCCTTCCTAATGCTTTATAAGGGAAGCTCCCAACTTTATAAGCTTTCCCATCGGCCTTTAATTGCTCTTCGGTATAGCCCACGCTGGCCACCTCCGGCCACGTATAAACTACTCCGGGAATTAGTAAATAATTGATGTGTGGTTTCTGTCCTGCAATTTGCTCTGCCACCATCACCCCTTCTTCTTCTGCCTTATGGGCAAGCATTGCACCACGAACTACATCACCAATAGCGTAGATGTTATCTGCCTTGGTTTTAAGATGATCGTCTACAACAATTTTCCCACGATCCAATTCAATTCCTACTTTATCCAACCCTAATCCATCAGTGTAAGGCTTTCTTCCAACACTTACTAAGCAATAATCTCCCTTTAATTCAATTGCTTCACCACCGTTCTTTGGTTCAGCTTTTAATACAACTTCATCGCCCGTGTTAACTACCGATGTTACTTTATGGCCTAGGTAAAAATCCATGCCCAACTTTTTGGTCGATTTTAAAAGTTCCTTGCCCATTGTTCCGTCCATAGTAGGAATCAAACTGTCCATAAACTCTACCACCGAAACTTTAGTACCTATCCGCGCATAAACTGAACCCAGTTCCATCCCAATCACACCTCCACCCACGATAATCATACTTTTTGGAACTTCCTTTATTTCGAGTGCTTCGGTGCTAGATATGATTCTCTTCTTATCAAAAGGGGCAAACGGAAGTGGTGTGGGTTTAGAGCCTGTAGCTATGATAATCTTATCGCCTGTTATGGAAGTTTCCTTGCCGTCACTGGCTGTTATCTTGATTGTGTTTTTATCTACAAACGAGCCAACACCTTGAAGCACATCTATTTTGTTTTTCTTCATCAGGAAAGCAATGCCATCTACGTTGGCTTTAACAACACCTGCCTTACGTGAAATCATCTGAGGCATATTCACCTTAGGATCAGAAATATCAATGCCATGCTCCTTAAAAGTATGGGTGGCGTTGTGGAAATGCTCGGATGAATCTAACAATGCCTTGGAAGGAATGCATCCAACATTAAGGCAAGTGCCGCCCAATGTGGGATATTTTTCTATGATCGCGGTTTTAAATCCAAGTTGAGCACTTCGGATAGCGGCCACATAGCCTCCAGGGCCTGAACCAATTACGATAACGTTGTATTGCATAATGTGGGTTGTTAATGAATTTTATAAAGTAATCTGACAGCAATGCGTTGGAAAAAAAACTCTGGAGAAGGTATAAGATAACCTATACCCGGAGCTGAATACGATTTAAAATCTTTCTTTTCAAATACAGTTAACGGAATTGGTACCCGCAGCTGTGGAATAAGAAATAGTTTAGGAAGTAGCTGAAACTTATAATCGACAGAAGGTTCTATAAAGAAAATTTTATCGTTAGTTGACTCCTCATAAGTATAATCACCAAAGTACTTTCCTACAAAAGTAGTTTTACCCGTCTCCTTATAATAACTATAACCTACGGCTAAGCCTACATCGAAATTTGTTTGATTACCTAGTTCCTTTCTAACTCCCAATCTAATGTAATTTCCAGCGCAATTGTACTTAATATTCTCAAAAATTTCATTCTTGGAGATATCAGAGATTCCAAATGCCGCGTCTAATGTAAAACCGTTTTTTATTCCGTAAACTAAGGATGGTTCAAACGTAAAACCTTTATCAAAATAAATGGGCAATGATCTTAATAAATCAATACCTAGGAAAAAATCCCTTGGCTTAGACTGCGAAAAGCAATTTGCAAGAGAACTTAGCAAAAGGGCAAAAACGAGGGCTAATCTAGTCATCGATACGAACATCAATGTTGTTGCTAAAACTACCGTAGTATTCAATTTGAACCCTTTTGAAGCTTGTAGGTTTCGCAACTTTTAGATCGAGAATATTCAATACAAATCCACACCTCTCAGATTCAAATTTAAAATCCCGTTTATATGACAGTGTGAGGGTGTCCGTTCTAACACCATTTGAAAAAAAGTAGGTTAACTGATCTTGATTAAGCGACAGCGCGAGAGAGAAAAAACCGTTTGAGTTATTAAAAACATTTTTTGTTTCTTTTGCCGTTGCGGTTTGATAGAGAACAGGAGAATTTACATTAGTGAACCGCACACCGAGACTGGGTTCAACAGGCTCTGGGCAGGGTTCCAAGCAGTTAGAAAAAAAAGGCATTGAAACGAAAAAAGAAATACCAATCAATAACTTTAATTTTCTAACTGTTTTCATGCGTTTAAATTTTAAACCCCCAAAATCAACCTTCCCGGGTCTTCTAACATTTCTTTCACGCGCACCAAGAAACTAACGGATTCTCTTCCATCCACAATTCTATGATCATATGAAAGAGCAACGTACATAATCGGTCTGATTACAATTTCACCTTTTACCACTACTGCCCGCTCCACAATATTATGCATTCCTAAAATAGCAGATTGGGGTGCGTTAATAATAGGTGTTGACAACATCGAACCGAACACGCCACCGTTGGTAATGGTGAAAGTGCCGCCCGTCATTTCCTCAATGGAAAGCTTACCTTCTCTTCCGCGACCAGCCAGTCGAGCAATTTCAGCTTCCACTTGGTTCATACTTAAGGCCTCCGCATTTCGTATCACAGGAACAACTAATCCTTTTGGAGTTGATACTGCGATGGACACATCGCAATAATCATGATAGACAATTTCATCACCATCAATCGATGCATTTACAGCAGGGAATTCCTTCAGAGCCACGCAAACTGCCTTGGTAAAGAAGGACATAAATCCAAGCCCCACGCCATACTTTTCCTTAAACTGATCTTTGTAACGAGAACGCAATTCCATCACCGGCTTCATGTCCACTTCATTGAAAGTGGTAAGCATAGCTGTTTCGTTTTTTACGGCAACTAATCGCCTAGCAATTGTTTTACGTATAGAAGACATTTTCTCTCTCCTAACTGTTCTTAGACCCCCGCTTGCAATAACGGGTGGTGTGCTTGCTGCAGCTGATTTTGCCTCTGGCTTTGCAGCGGGTTGCGCTTTGGCAGCATCTTCCTTAGTTATTCTACCTCCAACTCCCGATCCGTCAACTTGTGTTGCAAGAATTCCTTTTTCGTCCAAAATTTTTGCTGCCGCTGGCGAGGGTGTTCCTGCCGCATACGATTTGTTATCGGACGCTGGTGCGACTGGCGTAGCGGCAACAGAGGCTACAGTCGGTGATGTCGCTGGTGCGCCTTCCGTAACTTCAATTTTACAAATCAAACCTCCGATGGGTAGGGTTGTCTTTTCCTGCGCTACAATTCGCAAAATTCCATTTGCTTCTGCGGGAAGTTCAAACGTTGCCTTGTCCGACTCAACTTCGGCTATCACCTCGTCAAGCTTTACAAAATCCCCTTCCTTTTTCAACCAAGTTGAAATGGTTACCTCAGTAATTGACTCGCCCACTGGGGGCACTTTCATTTCTTTTATTCCACCTGTTGCACTCATTGGTTTTGTTATTGGTGTTGTTGTTTCAATTTTTGTTGGTATAGCACTCGTTGCAGAAGGTTCGATTTCACAAATCAATTGGCCTATTGTTAAAACGTCACCTTTCTTGCCTACTATTTTTAAAGCCCCAGCTACTGGCGCGGCTAATTCAAAGGTTGCTTTGTCCGATTCGAGCTCAGCAATAACTTCGTCCATTTTCACCACGTCCCCATCGCTTTTAAGCCAGTTAGCAACGGTTACTTCGGTAATCGATTCACCAACGGTTGGTACTTTTACTTGTTGTGCCATTAAATTAAATCTAAACCAGTTAAATCTCTAATGCTTGATTTACAATACGTTCTTGTTCTGCTTTATGAACTTTAGAATAACCCGTAGCTGGTGATGCCGAAGCTTTGCGCGAAATCAACTCAAACTTTTGAGTTGGCGCAACTCGCATTATGTACGACCAACAGCCCATGTTAGCTGGCTCTTCTTGAACCCACGCCAATTTTGCTCCTTTGTATTTCTTGACGATTGAGTTAAACTGTTTCTCAGGAAATGGATGTAACTGTTCGAGCCTAACAATGGCTACGTCTTTTTGCTTTTTCTTTGTTTGGCCTTCCAACAAATCATAGTAAACCTTACCCGAACAGAAAACAACTTTCTTAACCTCTTTTGTTGAAATAGTGCTGTCGTCTACTATCTCTTTGAAAGATCCTTTGATAAACTCCTTCGCTGGAGAAACAACCAACGGATGACGTAGCAACGATTTAGGCGAAAAAACAATACAAGGCTTTCTGAAGCCCCAGGCCATTTGCCTTCTTAGCAAGTGGAAGATATTAGCGGGTGTAGTTGGGTTAGCCACTATCATATTGTACTCCGCAGAAAGTTGTAAAAACCTTTCCGGGCGACAGCTTGAGTGCTCTGGTCCCTGACCCTCATATCCATGCGGCAATAACATGACCAGTCCGTTCATCCGTTGCCATTTTGATTCTGCACTAGAGATAAATTGGTCAATCATTACTTGTGCTCCGTTGACAAAATCTCCAAACTGAGCCTCCCAAACAACAAGGGCATTTGGATTAGACATGGCGTAACCATATTCAAAACCCAGCACACCAAACTCCGAAAGCAATGAATTGTAGATGTGGAATTTCAATTGTCCGGCCTCAATATGATCTAAACCGCAATAAGGCTCGTTGGTGGTTGAATCGAAAAAGTAAGCATGGCGATGAGAAAATGTTCCTCGTTTTACGTCTTGCCCTGACATCCTCACAGGAACTTTTTCGGAAAGCAACGATCCATAGGCCAAAAGTTCTGCTTCTGCCCAACCCAATATCTTAGTTTCAAAGTAAGCTGCTTTTCTATCCTTTAACAATTTTTCTATTTGCTTGAGGGGTTTAAATCCTTCCGGAATAGTAGTTATCGCCTTTGCTACCTTTTCGAAAGTGACCTCACTAATGCCTGTTTCAGGAGATTGATCAAAGTCTTCTGGCTTCGCCCTGTGCATTTTTTCCCATTCTTCTTCAATTTTTTGAGGCACATAAGGCAGGGGCTTTTGCTTTACTTCCGTAAGCCTCTCTTGAAGTTGATTACGAAACGTTTTATCCATTTCATCGGCCATAGCCGCGTCAACATCCGCACGCTCAATTAATTTCTTAACATAAATTTCGCGAGGATTTGGATGCTTCGCGATTAAGTTATACAAAATTGGCTGTGTAAACTTCGGTTCATCGCTTTCATTGTGCCCGTGCCTGCGGTAGCAAAGCATATCAATGAATACGTCCTTTCCAAACTTTTGACGATACTCCACTGCTAATTTCGACACGAAGTTAACTGCTTCGGCATCATCACCGTTTACATGCAACACGGGCGAGTCGATAATCTTGGCTACGTCAGTGCAGTAAATTGAAGTTCGCGCATCTTCATAATCGGTTGTAAAACCAATTTGATTGTTGATGACAAAGTGAATTGTACCTCCTGTTGTGTAGCCCTCCAACCCCGACATTTGAACTCCTTCGTACACAATTCCTTGGCCTGCAACCGCTGCATCACCATGAATTAAGATGGCCATGGCTTTGCTCAACTCTCCTTTATATTCGTCATCGATTTGGCCCCGGGTATAACCTAAAACAAGAGGATTAACGGCCTCCAAATGCGAGGGATTAGGTGTGAGTTTCAAGTATATTTTATTTCCAGAAGGCGTGTCGATATGACTTGCATATCCTAAATGGTACTTTACATCTCCATCTCCTTCCAGTGCTTCGGTATTTACGTTTCCTTCAAACTCAGTAAAAATCTGTTCATATGTTTTACCCAAAATATTAGAAAGCACATTTAATCGCCCCCGGTGCGCCATCCCAATTACTATTTCTTTCACGCCCGTCCCTGCTGAAGCATTGATAATAGTTTGAAGGGCGGGTATCGTGTTCTCACCACCTTCTAATGAAAAACGCTTTTGGCCTAAAAACTTTGTATGAAGAAAATTCTCAAAAACAACTGCTTCATTTAACTTTGATAGTATGCCCTTTTTCTCGTCAATACCAGGTGAATAATTGAAGTATTCCTTTTCTATTTTTTGGAAGAACCAAGACCTTACCTCATCGTTCCTAATAAAATTATATTCAAAACCAATTGAACCTAAATACAATACTTTTAAGCGATCAATTATTTTTCTTAGGCTTGATTTCGGCATCCCTATTTCTGAAGCCACGTCAAACTCTACGTCCAAATCGGCATCGGTGAGTCCGAAAGTTTTGTGATCCAACTGAACGCCATGATCTCTCCTTTCCCTCACAGGATTTGTATTGGCTTTTAAGTGGCCAAACGAGCGATAAGCAAAAATCAGGGTTCTTACGAAAGTCTCCTTTATATTTCCTCCATCCGTTGAAATGGCATTTCCATTTTCTCCAAATCGTTGTGAAGAAAACTCATATCCTTCAAAAAACTTTTGCCATTGAATGTCTACAGACAAAGGGTTTAATTTATAGGATTGAAAAAGCTGATCAACGTAACTAACATCAGCATTAGAGAGGTACGAGTATTTGTCCATATTTTTATGAATGCTAACAAATGTATAAAAGCAGGCTAATATTAAAAAACCTAATAACCGTTTATTCAACTATCTGTCCATGCCGACCAAAAAAGCTTTATTATTCTTCCCCGGACCTTGTTAAAAAGCGAAAAACGCATACCTTTGCCATCCTTTTAAAAATCGGACGAGATCCACACCTTAAAAACACAACAAAATGGCAGTAAGAATTAGATTATCGAGAAGAGGCCGCAAAAAATTGGCTTTGTATGATGTGATTGTAGCAGATGCGCGCGCTCCGCGTGATGGAAAATTCATTGAAAAAATTGGCACCTACAACCCGATAACAAATCCCGCAACAATTGATATTGATAACCAAAAGGCATTTGATTGGCTTATGAAAGGCGCGTTGCCTTCAGAAACCGTCAAAAAAATGCTTTCTTATAGAGGTATTACTCTGAAAAGACATCTTCAGATTGGCGTAATTAAAGGTGCGATTACGCAAGAACAAGCCGATGCTAAATTAGCCGAATGGCAAAAAGCAAAAGACGCTAAGATTTCAAACAAAGTAGATTCGTTGTCAAAAGCTAAAGAACAAGCAGCCAAGGCACGTAAAGAAGCTGAAACTAAAGTAAGAGAGGCAAAAGCCGAGGCGATTCGCAAGAAAGTTGAAGCGCTTAATGCCCCGCCAGTAGTAGAAGCTGTAGCGGAGCAAGAACCTGCTTCAGAAGCATAAGCTAACTATAAAAACAAATTAATAAATTGCCGCATTGCGTTTAGCCTTGCGGCTTTTTTATGGATCAAAATAACTACTTCAAAATTGGATATGTCTCAAAAACCCATGGACTAAAAGGGGGCGTTACCGCTATTCTGGATACTGATTTTGACGTAACTGACTTAAACGACTTATATATCGAAGTTGGTGGTGCTTTTATTCCCCATTCGATTGAAGACCTATCTGACAGAGGCGATAAAGCCTTTTTAAAATTGGAGGGCATAAATTCCCCAGAGGCTGCAAGTAATCTAAAAGGCGCCAGCATTTATTTATTAAAGAGCGCAAGGCCAAAGCTCAAGCGTGGCGATTTCTACGATGATGAAATTATCGGTTTTGAAGTAACCGATGAAACCGCGGGCATAATTGGGATTATTAAAGAAATTATCCAGACGGGGCTCAACAAATTAATAGTCGTTGTCAATAATTCTGGCAAGGAAATTCTTATTCCTATCAATGCGCCCTTCATAACAAGTGTGTTAAAATCAAAACGCAAACTGCTTGTAGATTTGCCAGGAGGTTATTTGGATATCTAATCTATGCAAATTGATATCATCACATGCTTGCCTAAGTTACTTGAAAGCCCTTTCTCTGATTCAATATTAAAAAGAGCGCAGCAAAAGGGGTTGGTCAAAGTTAATGTGCATGACCTTCGCAACTATTCAACCAATAAACAAAAGTCGGTAGATGACTACGCTTTTGGCGGAGGTGCAGGCATGGTTATGATGATCGAGCCAATAGATCGATGCATCTCTTCACTGAAAGGTAAGAATACGTATGATGAAATAATTTACATGAGCCCAGATGGAGAACTACTCACTCAATCGGTGGCTAACCAACTCAGTCTCAAACAGAATTTGATTATGCTTTGCGGGCATTATAAGGGAGTGGATGAACGTATCCGCGAACACCTTATCACAAAAGAAATTAGCATAGGTGATTTTGTTATTTCCGGGGGCGAACTGGCGGCAGCCGTTTTGGCAGACTCAATCATTCGGCTGCTGCCAGGTGTTTTGTCAGACGAAACATCTGCTTTGTCAGACTCTTTTCAGGATGGCTTAATTGCCCCACCTGTATATTCTAGGCCCGCGGAATACAATGGTTGGAGGGTACCTGAGGTTCTTCTTTCAGGCCATGAATCAAGAATTCGCGAGTGGAGAAGTATTCAATCCCTTGAAAGAACTCAAAAAAGAAGGCCTTATCTTTTGAAAGGCAATGAGAATTGAAATGCCGAGGTTATATGTAATGTTCTCGTGCCTGACGATCACTACAAAATCTGAAATCTGCTTTTTGAAACCGCGCCCGAATTTAAAATTCGTAATTCGTAATTTGTAATTCGTAATTCATGTCTATATTTGCACTCCATTTTAAAAAACGAGTCCCATGGCTGATTTAATAAAACTAGTAGAACAAGAACTTGCGGCAACAAGAGAAAAACATCCCTCCTTTAAAGCGGGCGATACGATAAATGTTCACGTAAAAATCAGCGAAGGGAACAAAGAAAGAATTCAACAGTTTCAAGGTGTAGTTTTGTATCGAAAGAACAAAAGCACAAATGGAGAATCGTTTTCGGTAAGAAAAGTATCAAACGGAGTAGGTGTTGAAAGGATATTTCCGATACTAAGCCCGAGCATCGACAAAATAGAAGTACTAAAAGTCGGTAAAGTAAGAAGAGCAAAACTTTACTTCTTGAAAGGTCGTCAAGGTAAATCAGCGAGGATAAAAGAAAAATTGACTCAGTTGTCTGCTAAGTAACTTAGCCATTCTCTAGCTAAAAGGTCTTTTTCAAACGGAAAAGACCTTTTTTATTTGAAAGACAAACAAAGTCTGCTGCTTGGACGGCATAGGAAGGAATCCTATATTTGCCCCTCACCGTCTATCATTATGGCAAAAAGAAACGTATCAGAAATTCTTGGTGACAAAGCCAAGTACTTGTTAGATTACAAAAGCAAGACTTTCCCCAAAGAAACTTTACATACTCCAACTCCTGACTTTATAGACAGGATTTTTGTTCAATCGAATAGAAATCCTCAAGTACTAAGGAGCTTGGGGGCATTATTTAATTACGGACGTTTGGCTGAAACTGGATTTCTTTCGATCCTTCCTATCGATCAGGGGATTGAACACAGTGCTGGCGCATCCTTTGCGAAAAACCCGATGTATTTCGATCCTGAAAATATCGTTAAGTTGGCCATTGAAGGAGGTTGTAATGCTGTTGCAACCACTTACGGAAACTTGGCGATTGTGTCGCGAAAATATGCTCATAAAATTCCATTCATTGTAAAAATCAATCACAACGAACTTTTAACCTACCCTAACAAGGCAGACGAAATCATGTTCGGCTCTGTGGATGAAGCCTGGAATCTTGGAGCCTGCGCAGTAGGCGCCACCATTTATTTTGGATCCGATGGTGCAACTCGCCAAATTCAAGAAGTCTCTCTAGCCTTCGAACGAGCACATGAACTGGGTATGGCTACTATTTTATGGTGCTACACTAGGAACAATGCCTTCAAAAAAGATGGTGTTGATTACCATACCTCAGCTGACTTGACCGGCCAGGCAAACCATTTAGGTGTTACCATTCAGGCTGACATAATAAAGCAAAAGCTGGCCACTAATAATGGTGGATATAAAATGTTGAATACGGGCGGATCTAGCTATGGAAAATTGGACGAAAGGATATACAGTGAGTTGACAACAGACCACCCAATTGACCTATGCCGTTACCAAGTAGCCAATTGCTATATGGGCAGAGCTGGTTTAATAAACTCTGGAGGAGAATCAAAGGGAGCCTCTGACTTAGCCGATGCGATTGAGACGGCAGTAATCAATAAAAGGGCTGGCGGAATGGGACTTATTTCGGGAAGAAAGGCGTTCCAAAAACCACTTGCAGACGGAATTGAAATTCTGAATGCAATACAAGATGTGTATCTGGACAAGAGCATTGATTTAGCTTAACTTTTATAACTTTATCAACCGATCAGAAATACTGATCGGTTTTTTTATTTAACGAAAATAAAAATTATGCCTTGGTTTAAGCGCACAGACAAAGGTATTCTCACCCCGACCGAATCAAAGCGTGAAGTGCCCGATGGCCTTTGGTTCAAGTCGCCTGGTGGCAAAATTGTTCATACACGTGAGCTAAAAAACAATGCATATGTTGTGCCTGAAGAGGATCATCATGTGCGCATTGGTTCGGCCGAATATTTTGAGATTCTTTTTGATAACAATGAATTTACTGAGCTGGATGCCGACATGATGTCAGGCGATCCATTAAAATTTATCGATACAAAACCCTATCCGAAAAGAATAAAAGAGAGTCAAGAAAAAACTCAACTCAAAGACGCAGTGAGAAGTGCCTACGGCAAAATGAATAATCTTGATCTAACCATTGCGTGTATGGATTTTAACTTCATTGGGGGTTCGATGGGATCAGTGGTGGGTGAAAAAATAGCTAGGGCAATAGACCACAGCTTAAAAACGAGTACCCCCTTTTTGATGATTTCAAGATCGGGGGGTGCACGCATGATGGAAGCAGGCCTTTCCTTAATGCAGATGGCCAAGACATCCGCAAAACTGGCTTTGTTGAGCGAAGCTAACATTCCCTATATATCGCTTTTAACTGACCCAACAACCGGAGGCGTAACGGCCTCTTACGCGATGCTTGGCGATTTTAATATTTCTGAACCGGGTGCGTTGATTGGTTTTGCCGGCCCTAGGGTAATTAAAGAAACAATTGGTAAAGATTTACCCACTGGATTTCAAAGTGCAGAATTTGTACTCGATCACGGCTTCTTAGATTTTATCGTAGACAGGAGGAACTTGAAGAGTAGGTTGAGCACATTGCTGAGAATAATAAGGTAACCTGCCGGTCTTACTCGGCTCTTACTTCAATTCGTGTTTTAGAAGAAAATGGCATCCCCTCTCTGGTAATCCCGGAAAAGCAGATATTTAAAACTCCATTGTCATCGCTTGAAAAGAAACTCAAGCTAGATTTTCCTGATTCATCAAATTTTAATTCCGGATTCCAATACATTGTGGCTCTAAAGTCAGGAACTCTGCGATTATTCTCTTTGGAATATTGCTTTTTAACGGAGGGCTTATAAAAATTTAAGCCCCTAACAATTGCAAGATTTTGAGCTTTGGGCTTTCCAACTATCTCCTTTTTCGTTTGAACTAATATTACGCCATTCTTTGCTATCGTGCCAAGTTTTGAAAGCTTGATGTTATCCCTTACTATCTTGATTGTAAGAATATCTTTCGGTTTAAAGGAAAGGAAATACGAAATATCTTTTGTCATTTCCCCATCGATAATAAACAAAGGGTCAGCATTTGCATATTTATTTTGATTCCCCTGAATCAAAACCATTCTAATAGAACTATTTTCCTCTTTCTTCCTGAATTTAATAAAGGAAAGCAACTCATGGATTAATTCTTCCATTGTTGAAAAAACGAGATAATCTTCAGTCTTTATCTGCCAATCTACACCTCCAAGTTCATCTTCTATCTCTTGATTAGGATTAAACTGTTTTTGTCGATTTTTAAGAATAGCATAATAGTTGAAGGACTTATCAATAATTTCTTTCTTCGATTTAAAATCCGCATAGGAATCCAGTTTGTCATTTGGTTTTGAAAGTCGAGATGTTGTCGCTGCCGTCTTTTCTGCATCAATGGTTAACACAATGTCTCGTTTTATTTCTTTCCCGTCCTTTTCTGCTATATAAAATAGTCGGTCCAAGCCCCAAAAATCGTACATCGAGGGCAGTTCAAATGAACCGTTTTTGTTAATATACAAATCATAACCTATCAAATGATCTTGAAGGTAAATAGTGAGTTTGGTAGAATCCTGCAGGGGCTCATTCGAACCTTTATAATGAGCCTTACCACTAACATCAAGTGAATACCTAAACTTATGAATGGGTTTTTGCCATTGCTCACTTATTATACTTTTCCAAGGAATTCTATCCCATTTATAATCTATTAACAAATCGTTTAATTTCTCTGGCAAAGACTCTGCTTTTATTTGTCTTTCTGTTATTTCTCGACTTAGCTCAGGCAAATCAGAAAAATAAATTTCGTTATCAAATGAAGGAATCGTTTCATTAAAAAGACTTGCATTTGTAATGCCTATTACCCCCTCACCTGTTAATCCGTTCCCATTCTCGTCTGACAATCCAAGTTCGATTGTACAATTAGAGCGCTGTTGAATCCCCCAGCGTTGAGAATTGAAAGAAACTTGTATTTTCGGGGGGTTATGCCAAAAAATACGCTCGGCAATGACATTTCCTTGCGCATCTAAAACGAACGCCTGATTGAGTCCGTCCTCTATCACCTTCTGTGGAATAGTAAGTTTAATACTATCCTGATCAGTAAATTGAATTAATTTTGAAAAGATGACTTTGTTTTTTGCGGTAGAAAGAAAATAAATTGCTTTGTTCTTGTATTTGGAGTTGCTAGCGACCGCTATTTTCAAATTAATTGACTGCGCATTTGTTTCACTTGATAGAAGTTCAAGTCCTATGCCATCTTTTTCTGGGGTGTCAATACGCACAGATTTGGTTCCAATCTCCGCGGAATAGATCTCGTTTTGAATTGGAAAAAACTTAGTAGTGGCAATACCGTAATTATCAGTTTGGCAAGATAAAACTATTTTACCTGCACTATCTTTGATTTTAATCTCGCCCGCTACGTTTGATTTTAGTAAGATTTTATTCCATAATCCCGCTATCAGCGAGCCCCCCTCTGGGAAGAAAGAAAATATTGGCGTCTTGTTTAGTTCTTTGCTGCTTTCTATTTGAAATTTATTAACGATCGAAATCTCTTTCGAAAAAAAATATTTTTCGTCAAAATTCTTCATCCATCGGCTATAAGAAACAAGCTTGTAGTTTCCTGCCCCCAACTTCTCAGGTATGGTCATTTGGTTTTCCGCTATTCCGTCTATTATTCTGAAACTAATTTGATTGACTAAGTTATCGTCCTCATCTCGCAGTTCGGCTTCTAATATCTGTTTTCCTCTTATTGGCTTATGGTCAGAACCGATAAAAAACGACTTAAAAAAAATTGTGTCTCCTGGTGAGTATTTAGTCTGGTTTAATACAAGTTGTACCTTTACGATCGGATTAATTTTAGCATAATCATTAAATTTTTGAATACTCAAAATCAAAAAATCATCCGCAGGCTTTAAGGCTAAAAAGATCAATGCTAAAACAGAAAAAAGTATATTTTTTTTCATTTCCAATCAGAGGGTTGTTGATTAGTTGAGAATTCAAATGCGTTGATACAACTCTCAGGTATTTTGCCAGGCCCAGCAATATTTATGGGCACTGAAATTTGAACAGTTACATCCTGTTTTCGAATATACAACTGCCTACTTTTTACAGCAGCTGCATAAAATATGCCCTGAACGCTAGCTCCACTTTTTTCAAAAAGATTTCCTTTGGTTCGACCTGCTGGACTTTGAAAAAGACTTCCTGTGCCCTCCTTTTGAAGTTGAACTGCTCTCCAAAAATCATAAGCTGCACGTGAAATGCTCATTTGTTTCACTTCCACCCGATACTTTTCAAAAAAACGATAATAATCAATTGGTACGAAGCCCACTTCAACAGTTGATGACTTCGCTGCTAAAACAAACTGATTATCTCCCACCTTTGGCTTATCTTCCTGATCCGTGACCCAACATCTACAACATTCACATTTTTTACCAACCACCACCGCAACCGCTCCATTATCCAATGCATAAGAACTGCAAGGCAACGGATCGGGGCAAACAGATTCTCCGCAGCGAATTGTGTGTAGTTCGGGAAAGGTTTCAACGATATAAGTACCTGACAGTTTCCATCGCATTAAATTTTCTGAATTGGTTAACGCTTTCGATTCAATGTAAATTCTGTATCCATATTTTGGAACGCCACCGAGGTTAGATGTTTCTAATTGATAATAAAGATTATCAATATCGCTAACGGGATTGATTTTTTCAGGACTTGATTGGTAAACTTTTCCGTCACGAGTCTCAATCTTAATTGTGTATTCCCTGCCAATCACTCCTTTTATGCCTCCCACCTTCGTTTTATAAGTACCCAGTGGGTTTTCCGTTAATATCTCTGAATTACCAAAGTTGTCTGAAATAGCAACCCTCACTGCCGAAACTGCAATACCTTTTTTGGATTGGCCATCTACTTTTGACACTCGCGAAAGGTATACTGTGTAAGGGCCTTGTTCATCGGTAATTAAACCGTCCACGACCAAGTCATCGGCAAACTCGGATGGAATAGGTATCGCTATTCTATCAACACAGGAAAAAATTATTAAAAGAAACAAAAAAGCGAAACCTGACCTAATCATAATTAAAACTTAAAGCTATAGCTTAATGAAGGCAATGCTGTGCCTAATATTGAAAGTTGATATGGATACAAAAACCCATTGACTTCTTTGAAGTACACGCTGAACGGATTCTTTCTCGCGTAAATATTATACACCGAGAAAGTCCATGTGCCGTCCCAAAACTTTCTCCGCTTATGGCTTCCCTCTATAACGAATGCTAAGTCTAATCGATGGTAGTCAGGAATTCGGAACTGATTCCGTTCAGAAAAATTTGCAACTGAAATGTTATTTATCAAAAAAGCTGATACAGGCGTAGTTACCGGTCTGCCGGTTCGGTAAACAAAATTCCCTGTGAAGAATAACCGTTTTGATAAAGCATATTTCCAATTCAGATTCACGATGTGTGGTTGATCGAAATTGGAAGGATAGGGATTCCCATTATTAATGGATTCAGAAAATGTATTTCCTTTGGTGGTGAGCAACGAACGTGAATAAGTATAACTAAAAGAACCAACTAACCTGCCTTGTTGTTTGGCGATCTGTGTTTCTATACCATAGGCTTTACCATTTCCTTGAAGTAAATCTGTTTCTAAATGGGTATTTAAAATTAACTGAGCTCCATCTTTATAATCAAGAATATTTGATAGGTCTTTATAGTAACCCTCAACAAAAAAATCATACTTTTTTTCTTTAAAGGTTTTGAAAAACCCTAAAGAAATCTGGTCTGCTCTCTGTGGCCTAAAGTAATATCCGCTTGGCTGCCAAATATCAATTGGCGTTACTGCGGCAGTATTGGTAACTAAATTTAGATATTGAAATATTCTGTTATATCCGATTTTTATAGAAGATGATGGGGTCAACGAATAACGAAAACTCAACCGCGGCTCAACACCGTTATACGTTTTTATCGCTTCCCCCGATTTAAACTTTAGGGTATCGATTCGATTTAAGGTCTCAAGAGGTAATCCTTGTTTATATAAGTTAATTGTTGCTGCACCGAATGCAGTAAAGCTAGAAAGGCGGGCGCCAGCTTCGATCTGAGTATTCTCGCCAATTGAAAATCCATAACTCGTATAAACTGCAGATTCTACAGATTGCTGACTTTGCATTTTTACAAATTTCACGTTAGAACTTGGCCCGTTTGGAGTCAGCGTGCCAGGATCGAAGCCGTAATAATTGGCTTGCCCTCCAAATGAAAGTTTATTGCTGCCTACCTGATAATGGAAATCAGCCTTTACTTGGGGATAGGTAATTTTATAGGAAAGCTTGAAAGCATTTGCAGCGGAAGCATCAAAAACTTCATATCCGTAGGTACCATAGCCAGCCATGAAAGTCGAATTCAACTTTGGTGAAAATACATGATCCAGTTTTAACGAAGTGAGAAGATTATTCCACCGATAGGTCGAGTCGCCCTGAAGTCTAAATTGATCTTGACTGATGTAACCTGAAAACGTTAGTTTGGTCTTCTCGGAAAATTTATGCGCTACCTTAACGGTTGCATCATAAAATAAAACCGAGCTTTTACTTAGATCAGCATAATTTGTTTTAATGGAATTTATAAAGTAATCTGAATAAGTTGATCTGGCTGACGCGGATAATGAAGTTTTATCTTTGACAATTGGTCCGCCTAATTGCAAATTACTAGAAATAATGCCCAATCCTCCACCCCCATTCCATTTATCAAAATCACCCTCTTTTGACTTAATATCTAACACCGAGGAAACGCGACCACCAAACTCCGAGGGAATACCACCCCGATAGAACGTGACATCTTTCACAGCCTCCGAGTTAAAGGCTGAGAAAAAACCAAGTGCATGGGAGCTATTAAAAACTGGCAAGCCATCATACAAAATAAGATTTTGATCTACACCACCTCCTCTTACGTTAAATCCAGACGCAGCCTCACCAACAGTGGTGACACCCGGCAGCAACTGAATTTGTTTTATCAAATCAACTTCGCCCATAAATGCCGGTGCTCGCTTGATTTCCTTCATGCTTAACTGAGTTACGTTAATTTGGCTTGTGGTTATCTCAGCATCACGGCTAGAAACGGTAACTTCGTTGAGAAGAGTAGGCGTGTCTTCCAAAGAAATTTCGATAGTACCACTTTCATTAGCAAACAATTCTAAAACTCGCTCTTCATAATTTGCAAACACCACCCTTAACACATACGTTCCTGCTGGCAATTGAATTTGAAATAACCCATTTTCACCTGTGGTTGTTTGCCATTCTGAATCATTAAAACTGATAGCAGCTCCAACAATAGGAGTTTTAGATTTTTCGTCAACCACATTGCCTTTCAAATTGATTTTCTGGTTCTTCGAAAAAGTGCTGGCTTTCCCCAATGTCAATTTCTCAACTTTCTTCCCATTATTAATCGCGTTATTGATAATTGTGTTCCTTTTAAAATCCTGCCGGGCATCCTTTACAAAAACGATGGAGTTTTGATTCATCATTATATAACTCAAAGGTGTTCCTAAAAACAATTCATCCAACATACTGGCTAAAGTCTGGTCCGAATAACTATTCTCTATCTGGATCGCGCTAATCCAGTCTTCGATAAAATAGAATCTGACCTTTTCGTTCTTTTCAAGTTCATTGATAAAGGTTACCAGTGCCTTGCCCTGTTCTTTTCCGTCTAATCGTTTTTCAAGGATTGTTTGAGCTATGCAGGAGACTACCAAACCGAATATTAAAAATGTAGTCAACAAAAGTTTTGAAAACAAAATATTAACGGAGGACGTATTCTGTATAAACTGACAAATTGAAGAGAAACGTGTGGTCAATCGAAAAAAGTTAACGGTGGTTTTGCAATCTTAGCAATAAACTCCAAATTTATAAGATACTATCGAGATTGGCGCTATGGAAATAAATCGGCTTAAGATTATTTTGTCTTTAATTTTCTGTTTACACCTGGACAAAACAGTTTATTCGCAACTCAGGGGAACGATATTGAACCGTGAGAAATTAAGGCCGATAGCTGGTGCTACAATTTTCATCAATAACACTGATCTTTCAGCGCAAACGAGTGAATCAGGATCATTTTCATTGGAGGGAATTTCAGAGGGCTTCGCTGAAGCGGTGATCTATAAGAAAAAGGCTTTGAGGATGCACTTGGAAATTAAAAAATAGTTAGGCGTCTATGTGCAAAAGAATAATACTGAGTTTTCTCGTTCTTTCGTCTTGTTGTCATGCTTTTGGTCAAAAAACGAATGAGTTATTGACTAATAATTGGATTTGTACAAAAGTAGAAGATATAACAGGAAATCCCACAAGCTGCACCTTTGGAGATTCGTATGAGTACCTACGTTTTGAATTTACCAATCGATCCATCACAATATCTGAGGCGCCTTTCGATAGGGGATTAACAATGCCCTTTTCAATGAATGGGAATGAAATAGAAGTATTCAGTGAAGAATTATTTCACCTACCGGAGCTAAATTTTAACATAAGACGGTTAACCAACGACAGTCTAATCTTATATGCTAATACCAAAGAACATGAAGCTGTATACTACTTCTTAAATCTTAAAAAAACCAGAACGGTCAAAAGCGAATCAAATCAACTGGTGGATTGTGGATTAACAATACTAAACGAATCGTATATAGCGACTGGAGAATTACCACTATATTCTTATAAAAACTTTGATTATCGCATTCTATTTAATGAGTCAGCGTTATTGCCAAGCCCGATTTATTATAATTCAAGCCACATGAACTTTGGGTCTTTTCTTGCCCTCAACTTTAAGTTCCCTAAGGAGTTCCAAAACGATAAACTGACCGAAGAAATTATTATAGATCTGCTTGTTTCTAAGAATGGATTTTCCGGAGTCAAAATAGTAAAAGGAATCAATTATGAATTGAATTCAGCGATTTTTGACCTGTTGATAAAAACCAACAAAAGCTGGATTCCAGTGAAAAACAAAAGTATTGCCTCCACCACGCTACGTTTCCATTTCAAATTCCTAAAAACAACAATAAAGTAAGTCTCATGAGAAATATATTGGATTTTAAACAAATCATACTGCTTTTTCTTCTAGCCTGTTCCAGCTTATTAATGGCCCAAAAAGCGGTTATAAACGGCAAGTTAGTTGACGCTGCAACGAACGAACCGTTGATTTATGCGAACGTATTTTTGAACAACACCACCATCGGCTCGGTAACAAATCAGGTAGGCGAATTCACTATAAAAGACATCAGTTTTCCAGCCGTTTATGAAATTGTTTTTTCTTATGTCGGCTATGAATCATACAAACAAAAAATTAGCATTGTTGACGGAAACATTGCGATGGGCGTGCTAAAACTAAAACCAATAGCAGTTGAGCTAAACGCTGTAGAAGTAAAAGCCACCAAGGATAAAGAGTGGGAAAAAAAGCTCAAGCGATTTGAAAAAATATTTCTAGGTGAAGATAAATTTGCTGATTTATGTACTATTATTAACCCCTATTCGATTGATTTCGCTGACACAGAAAAGAAATTTGTTGCCAATTCAAGCTCGCCAATTGAGATTGAGAATAGGGCACTTGGGTATAGAATTCACTTTGCACTAAACAAATTTGAATCTGCAAAAACAGACTACTCGATTGAAGGCAATGTTCGCTTTGAAGAACTTGTTAGTTTCGAGAAAAACGAGAAAGCAAAATGGCTATCGAATCGCCAAAAGTCTTACCTAAACTCAAGACAACATTTATTCAAATCCCTTATAGAGAAAAAGATTACCGCGGAAGGATTTGAATTATATACAGAAAAAGAGGGTGTTTCTACCACTAACCGCGCGCCTGTCTTTTCTTCCAATCTCGAAACAATACTACTTCCTTGCGATACGCTCGCCATGGTAAGTAACACACAATATAAAGACATTTATAAAATCTCGTTCAAAGGCAGAATGGAGATTCATTATACACCCGGGGAATCGTTTACAAAAGTTTATAAAGACATTACACACCCTATCAGTTGGGTTTGGCCAAATAAGCCATTTATTCTTGTGACCAAGGATGGGGTTGAGCTAAACCCTTCAGAAGTTTCTGTTTCTGGAAATATGAGCGCAAACAGAGTTTCACATTTAATGCCGTTGGACTATGTTCCGTTGCCTTCAAACAAAATTGAATCTAAATCGAAGGCAAATCTAGCCGTTGTTCCGCTAGAAAAAATTTACATTCATACCGATAAGCCTTATTACTACCCCGGAGAAATAATTTGGTTTAAAGGATACGTTAATTACAATGCTACAGCTGCTGATACTTTGAGCAAAACAGCCTACGTAGAGCTCATACGAACCGAAAATAAATCAATCGCCCTTTCCAAGATAATGGCGATCGACAGCGGATATTTTCAAGGCGAGCTGACCTTACCAGACTCATTGAAAACGGGCAACTATATGTTAAGGAGTTACACCAGTTGGAATCGAAATTTTAAGGATTCCGAATTCTTTACTAAGCCAGTACCTGTTCTGAAGCTAAAGGAAAACATTGAAACTTCTGCGTCAAAACCACCTAGCAGTAATGATAAACTGGTAATTCATTCGGAAAAAACCACCTATGGCGCAAACGAAAAAGTATACTTGATTTTAAAGATAAAAGACGAAATAAATAAAAATGCAAATCTTTCTGTTTCTGTAACTGACGAGAGCTTGGTTACACCTATGGAAACAAGCTCGATCATCTCTGGCTCAAAAATAAACATGACAGGATTGACACCTCGAAAAAAATACGCGTATCCAATTGAACGCGGAATTAGTTACACTGGTCGATTTTTTAATGATAGCTATGCACCCGAAAAGGCTTCGCTAAGTGTAGTTCAAATGAATCCTAACAATTTCTATTTCTCTGAATCAGATGACAATGGCTTTTTCAAAATAGAAGACCTGCAGTTCACAGACACCTGCTATTTTTCTATTCGCTCCGCAAACAAACGAGGTGAGCTTTTTGGCAAAGCAGAACTAATAAAAAGAGATGTGCCTGCCATCACTACGGTGGTTGAAATACCCAGCTTAAAGGTAATTGCTACCGCCACTGTGATGCGCAGAAAATCAATCTTTGATTCAGAAGATGCCCAATTGCTGGAAGAAGTAGTTATTAAAGACAGAAAGGAAGAACCGATAGAAAAGAAAAGGCCTTATGGAAAATCGAATTACGTGCTTGAGCGGAAAGATATAAATACCAATTATCCAAATTTACTATATGCTATACAAGGTAAATTTCCAGGGCTGATTGTAAGGGAAGTAAATAACCTAGGTGCTGGCCCGGAATGGATGGTCTATACCACACGGGCAGCAACCTCTTCTATTATCAACGTAAAAGAAGTGGCCGTTTTGGTCAATGATGTTTACACGGGTGGCACACCTGCCAGCATATTGTCTGCAATTAATCCTGACGATGTCGCTTCCATCGAATTAAAGACTAGCCTCAGTTCAAGCACACTTTACGGCAGCGCAGGTTCAAGTGGCGTGCTTTCTGTCTATACCAACAAAGCCCCCGAAATAACAAGACCTGCCAGTATACCCACTATAAAAGTGCCCGGCTATTCTACTTCGAAAAAATTCAAATTGCCCGAAACTACACCCACCTCGCTTCACGCTAGCAGAAATAATAGTTCCCTTATCTATTGGAATCCTTTAGTTAAAACCGATAAAGATGGGAATGCAGTAGTTGCTTTCACAACGGGCGATCTACAAACAAAATACCGAGTGATAGTAGAAGGCTTAGATGGAAAAAGTGAGCCGATCCACGAGGAATACATCGTAACAATTTCTGAAAAGTGAACCCATTCTGACTAGAATACCTAACTCTCTAAAAGTAGTCGAAATGATATAACAAAAAAGGCTCAGATTTCTCTGAGCCTTTTCCATTTCGTTAACCAAAAAACTTATTGCTTAACAAATTCGTAACGCCAGTCTGAACCAGCATACTGAGTTTGAATTTTAAGCGTGTTAGTACATTGATCGTAAGTGCCAGTCGTGCTTTTGATTGCTCCTCTGTCGCTAGTCTGATCAGGAAATTTAACTATCTGAGTAGTTGGGCTAGTAGATGGTGTAAAAACTATGTAAGCCGGACTTCCTTCATCCCAAAAATTATTCAAGAAGAACTTATTCTTATCCGTTGCGTCCTGCGTAAACTTCACGTTGTACGGACCGTAGGCACTATTTGAATAAATCTCGTTGGCGGTATAAGTACCCGCCCAAGTAGAATTATCATACACACAATAGTCCGTGACAGTGTAGGTCAATATTTGAGCCGGATAGAACTGGTCACTTTGAAACAAGCCAGGAGCAACTAAGTTAGCTGCAGGGGCTTTAGATCCGTCCGTTAAATTCAAATCGCTGGTTATGCTAATGCCAAACTTATAGGTAGTAAGAAGCGTAGTAACATCCGCAGCTTTGGTGTAATCTAATCCAAGCTTTGCAAGAATATCAGTCAACTTCAAAGTAACAGATACCCATGGCCCCGGATAAGTTCCATCTTGCTTAAAACTTGAGAAGGGAATGTTTGTCAACAAAATCCGCTCAGTTTTAAGAGAGGCACCAGACCCTGTTCGCTTTGTTACATAGATATCGAAACTTTGAAGCGAGGTAAAGTCGCTCGACAAATATTCAGCATCAAATTTAAAGGTCTCAGTGCCATTTATAATTCTCGGAAAAACTTCCGCAGCGGGTGTGCCCGCAAAATATACATTCTGCAAGGCGGTTCCGCGAAGTGCTAGCAAATTACCTTTAGATACATTTTTAGTTAACAACGGATCTAGGGCTTCATCCGCGCAGGAAAGGGCTATGCCTACCAGCGCAATCATCATAATACTATATATTTTTCTCATAGTTAAATTAATTTATCGCGTTATCAGGATTAACATCCCAGAATACTTTATTAATCTTGGTCACATCTTTCTGCACTGCATTAGAGTTCAAGTTTGCATAAACCGCAGGGTACACCAACGAGCGGAAATAAGGCCCCCCGTCACCAATAGTAGGTTGCAGACCTTTTGGAGCTAATGTCCGTCTATAAAGATTATAAGCCTCTACTCCATTTCCCCATAGGGCAATATAATATTCATCGGCAATTACATCCAGCTTTCTAGCAGCGTTGTCAAAACTAGTAGCCACGGCAGCCTGGTAAGGAGCAATCAAAGGTTCACGCCCAGCACTCAATTGATTTGCCGTTGTTTTAGCCGACTTCTTCACTTGAGCAACCGAGTTTGCAATTGCAGTAGCAAGTAGTGTTTTAGCCCCCGCATTATCACCCGCATTTGCCCTTATCTCAGCTTTAATATAGTCGGTAAAAAACGACATCCAAATGGGTTGAAATCCCGCTCCGTTCTCTCCATCTCCGCGAATTGTCGCGGTAGCAAAAGATGTTTGAGCGGTAGAAGTATTATCAATTTTACCGCCTGCAGGATAAGCGCCCGCGCACGTAATTACCGGAGAATCTGGAGGCGTTCCAGAGGCATCGCCATGATCTCTTCCATAAAAGCCTGGGTCAAATTGGCAGAAAACAAATCCACCCGCTTGATAGACTGCCGGAGCAGCACCAGGTGAGCAGCCCAATGACTTGGGGTCAACCACTAGACCTTGAGCGTTGCTTCCTATTTGACGATAGAAGTAATATCTCCAACGTGGATCTTGGACGGCTTTAGTAAAATTAAGAGGATCCGCTGCATCCCATTTACCAAAACACTTATACAGATACCCATTGTTGATATAGCCGCCAGCTTGGCCTCTTGATGGACCATAATATTGGTCATAAAGAGGATGTCTTGATCCGGCAGGCACAGTAGCCGTTCCATACTTGTAAGTAAAGTTCTCTGCCTCTGTGTCAATTAAATCAGTCGTCAAAAGCGCAGTGATTTTACCATCTGCCTCACCCCTTCTCGCGGCAACAGTTCTGATATTCATCCACGCCTTAAGTTCCAACGTATTCGCTAGAGCAGCCCAACGTGTGCGGTTACCAGAATAGTAAATATCTCTTGCTAGGGCCGCGCCAGCGGCAGCTCCCGTTTTTGCAAGCTCTGTTCTCGCTTCAGTCAACAAACTGATTGCCTTTGCATAGACCACATCTCCTTTATCCGCGACCGGGTTAAAATTACCACTGGCCCCGGAAACAGCTTCTGCTTGAGGAACATCTCCAAAAACGTCAACCAATGTCAAGTAAACATAAGCCTCTATAATTTTCGCAACCGCCACGTGGGTCGTTAAATTTTTAGACTGAGCCAACGGAATTAGTGCCTCTGCATTTACCAACACGTTTCGATAAGCCTGCGTCCATAAATTATCTACACTTACCGGCTGGATGGCAGTCTGATACCTAAATCCGCCCGTCATTGCCTGCATGCGTACTAATTGATCTACGTTAGCAGACGCGCTATTATAAAAGTCAGCAAAACTAAGCTGCACTGCATTCATGATCAAATCCACATCGGCACCAGCCACGCTGATCTGATTTGGGTTTGTCAAATCGCCATCCAAATCGCAGGAAGCGAAAACGAAAACCAAAATTATCGTTATTGATTTAAATATATTTTTCATTTTAATAATCATGTTTAGAATGTAACTTTTATAGTTCCACCATATCTCGCTGCAGAAGGACCACCTAGGTAATCAAATCCGGCACCGTTGTTTGACCCAAAAGCCGTTCTATCAAAATCTGCTTTGGCATATTTTGGCGCATTAATGGCTCTATACCAAAGGTTGTTTCCTATAATAGACAAGTTAATACCCTTCAATTTCATTTTTGAAACGATCGCTTTCGGCAGGCTATAGCTTAACGAAATTTCACGGAATCGAATACGGGTAGCATCGTAGATACCGCGGTCATAGGCACCACCACCAATAATAGTATTTCCGAAGAACACACCCGCTGTTGTAAGTGGAATATTATTAGGTGTATACCCAGTAACACTTCCGCTGGCATCCTTGTTTTCCAATACGCCAGGAAGCACCAAAGTAAGAGTAGGATCAAATTCTTCAAGGTCTTTCGCTACACCGCGACCCACCATGGTAGCCGCTGTATAAGACAAGGTTTGGCCACCTTGAACATAGTCCCATTGCATACCAAATGAAATACCTTTCCAGCTTACGCTGTTAATCACTGACGCTAACCAGTTTGGATTAGGATTACCGATAATACCAATATCGCTTGCTATGTCCCAGTTACCCGCATCGTTCACAATTAATTGCCCATCAGGTGCCCTTCTGGTATAAGAAGCTTGAATAACATTTAATGCCTCGCCCTCTATGGCAAAGTTGCCAAGGTTGGTATAGCCGTTAACCAAAATCTTCTTAGAGCCCTCAGGCAACGATTCAACCTTGCTGATATTTTTCGTGTAGTTGGTAGTTATATCCCAAGAAAAGTCAGCAGATCTAACGGGTGTAATTGTTAAACTTAATTCAATACCTTTATTAGAAATGCTACCAGCATTGATAAAAGTACTTGAGAAGCCGGTAGAAGTATCAAGTGGCCTTTCAATAATCTGATCCTTCGCTAATCTATTGTAAAGCGAAAGGTTTATTTTGATCCTGTTTTCAAACAAATTGCTTTCCACACCTACCTCCGTCTCTGTAAGTAATTCTGGCTTCAAACCAGGATTTGCAAGCAGTGAATTTAATCTTGAGGTAACCACATTGCCAATTGCATCAACACGACTTTGAGAATTAAGAGAAAGGTTGGAAACCGTATTATATGGCGATCCAAAATTTGCTGACGATCCATAGGCAACTCTAAATTTCAAGAAATCAAGTACGCCCGCTCCAAAACTTGGAAAGGCCGCAGTAGGAATAAACGAAACACTTCCTCCTGGATAAAACAAAGCTCTGTTTTCCTTTTGTAGGGTAGATGACCAGTCGTTTCTGCCAGATACGTTTACATACAAATATTCCTTGTATGCGAGTGTGCCATCAAAAAATACCCCAGCGATCGTATTATTAGTTTGATAGTTTAAGTTTACTCCTCTAAAATCCCTAGGCTGCGTAGTAGTAAAGTTTCTGTGTTCAATTAAGCCGTACACTACTTGACCTAATGACTCAAGACCTTCCTGAGTGTAGGTATTTCTTCTATGGTTAGCGCCAACAACTCCGTTGAGTTTAAAATCTTGCCCGAAATCTTTATTAAAGGAGGCCAAGAAACTGTGATCAATAACCCCATTAACGCCCGTTTGAGAACGGTAAGCACCAGGGCGTAAATTTGCATCAAAGCCTACGCCTCCTTTGTTGATCCAATACGTTTGACGTTCGCTATATGTATCGTAACCTAAACGATAGGTAACATTTAACCAATCAGCAATTTTATAATTAAGGCTGGAAGAAGAAAAGAATCTATTCGTTACGTTGGTTTGGCGAGTATTAGCCGATAACCAATAAGGATTGGAAATACTGTTGTTATTCCTGTAATAAACGCTTGATTTATCAACAGGATTCTCCCAAGGCCAATTCGTCAAATCGATATTTCTTGGCGTATAGAATATCTCAGCAAAAATGGAAGGACCACCGTTTGAGTTCGATCCCGAACCAGCTCCGCTTGGAGGTGTTTGCATGTCCGTTTTAACAAAGTTGAACGTGCTTTGCAGCGTCAGTTTCTTTGTTAAATTGGCTGTGCCACCCAAAGAAAAGTTATCTCTCACCAAATTGTTATTTTGTATAAAACCACTTTCATCCAAATGGCTATAGCTGAAATTGGTGCTTCCAAATTCACTTCTACCACCCAATGAAAGAGAGGTTGTAGAAGAAATACCAGTTTTGAAGAAATCTTTTACGTTGTTGGGCGCTGCTACAGGAATATAACCTGGTAATGTTTGTCCTGGTTGCACCGTTGATCCAAATACTGCGAATTCAGGGCGATCAGGAAATACGTTTCTCCACTCGTAATATGGGTGGTTTACGCCTGTTGGCTTGCCATTAAATAAACTACCCCAGTTACTAAAGAACTCACCATAAGCTCCATCGAAACCGTTGGACCACTTATTTTGATATTCTGGCACAAACGCTTGTACTCCAAAAACGGATTGAGTCACCGCGCCATCAAATTTGTTTTGCGCACCCTTAGAAGAGCCAGTTTTTGTAGTTACCAAGATAACACCATTTCTACCCTGAGAACCGTAAAGTGTGGTTGCATTCAACCCTCTCAATATCGTCATGGATTCGATATTGTTTGGATCAATATCCAAAAAACGAGTCGGTGCTACCTGTCCATCTCTAAAATCCGAATTGGTATCATTTTGACTGGTATTAATCGGCACACCGTTAACAACCCACAATGGTTGGGTATCGCCAGTAATAGAGCTGTTACCACGAATATTAATTCTCGAGCCAGAACCCGCTAACCCAGAAGAGTTAAGGATTTGAATTCCAGGGGAACGTCCTTGTAAAGCACGCCCAACATCTGTCTCAGGCTTGTTTGCTAAAGTCGCTGACGAAATAGTAGTTGCCGCGTAACCAAGAGTTTTCTGATCTCTCTCGATACCCTGAGCTGTTACTACAATTTCTGAAAGTTGTCTTACATCTAGCCCAAGGCTGATATCGACTACTGATCTTTCGCCAATCGCAACTTCTGAGCCGGACATTCCAATAAAGGAGAACACCAACGTGCCGCCACCACCAGCAACAGTTAATTTGTAATTTCCGTCAGCATCGGTCACAGTTCCAACAGTGGTGCCTTTCAGCAACACACTCACACCGGGCAAAGCTGATCCATCTTCTGCAGATGTCACTTTACCCGAGACATTCCGGTCTTGCGCCCATACGTTGAACACAAGAGCGAATGAGAAGCACACTAGTAAAATCTTCTTCATACGTTTAGGTTTAGGTTAAAAATAGAGTGCCAAAGTAAGGAGAAATTGTTAATTTGATAACGTTGTGATAAGAAATTGTTAAAAATATTATTTTGTCCAACTGTCAATTAGAAGAAGAATTAAGGTAAATACCTATCAAAATGGCTTGAAACAGAATATGCTATCGTTTGCGGGCAAAATGACTATGAATTTTATAGGGTAATGCTATTTTATTTAATAGCATTACTTCTTTCACGAACGGTTGGCTTAAAAATGAAAAAAGCTCCTCAGTTTTTACTGAGGAGCTTTTTCGAAAAATGATTTATCAGATGCTATGCTACCGCTTCAACAGAAACAAAGGACTTGTTTGCTTTTTTCTTTTTGAAAACAACAACACCATTTGACAATGCAAATAATGTATGATCTTTACCTATTCCTACGTTTTTACCTGGGTTGTGCCTTGTGCCACGCTGGCGTACTATGATGTTGCCAGCGATAACTTTCTGCCCTCCAAATACCTTTATTCCCAGTCTTTTGCTTTCCGATTCGCGACCATTCTTTACTTTACCTTCGCCTTTCTTATGTGCCATAACTTAATTTGAAAATTTGATGATTAACTATAATTTTTACCCAACTATATCTTCGATCATTACTTTGGTAAACTGCTGGCGGTGGCCATTTCTTTTAGCATAGCCTTTACGTCTCTTCTTTTTAAAGACCACTAATTTATCACCTTTTACGTGCTCTAATACTTTTCCTGAAATAGTTGCACCCGCAATAGTGGGCGTTCCAATAGCTATTGAAGAGTCATTATCGATCAACAAAACATTTTTAAACTCAAGCGTTGCACCTTCTTCTGCGTCCAATTTAGGCGCGTAAACGTACTGGTCTTTAGTTACTTTGTATTGTTTCCCTGCGATGTCAACTATTGCGTACATGATTCAGCTTTTTTAAAATGGAGTGCAAAGATAGGGTTACAGATCAAACTTCCAAAGTTTTCTGAGAAAATGGGATGATCATTTCACTCCGGGACGTCTCAAGAAATTTCTCTGATAACGGGCTACCCTCAAAAAAGCTTAAAAAATGAGTTCTATAATCAAGCGAAAAAAAAGTTAATTTCTTTTAATTAAGGCTTTTCATTCGATAGCAAAAGCAACAAGCCTATTTACCAATTACTTATACAGCGAAGTACATAAACGAGTAAGGTTTAGAACCAATGTTACCAGTTTTTAATTTGATCATTGTTTAGAATCTTTGCTGTCTTGCTAGGTAGAATGTGTATTTCCTCTTTTGCCGCGAGATATCAGTAAATTTTGACGAAAAACGAAAGTGACGTAACCAACGGGTTATATCATTGTTATTTTTTTAAATGAGTAACTATGAATAAAATGCTTACCAATGAGTTGATTCTAACAGAAAACAAAGACCGTTTTGTTCTTTTTCCGATTGTCCACCATGACATCTGGAAGTATTATAAACAAGCCGAAGCAAGTTTTTGGACAGCTGAAGAAATAGACTTAAGCCAAGATCTTAGGGATTGGGAAAATCTCAATGATGGTGAGCGTCATTTTATTACTCACGTGTTGGCTTTTTTCGCGGCCAGCGATGGCATCGTAAACGAGAATCTAGCGGAACATTTTGTGGGTGAAGTTCAATACACCGAAGCGAAGTTCTTTTATGGCTTTCAAATTGCCATGGAAAATGTGCATTCCGAAACTTACTCCTTATTAATAGATACCTACGTAAAGAACCCGCAAGAAAAGGATAAGCTTCTTCATGCCATTGAAACGATGGACTGTGTTAAGAAAAAGGCTGAGTGGGCGCTTCGCTGGATAGACAACGGCAATTTTCAAGAGCGCTTAATAGCGTTTGCAGCAGTGGAGGGAATTTTCTTCTCAGGATCCTTTTGCTCCATTTTCTGGCTAAAGAAAAGAGGATTAATGCCAGGGCTCACCTTCTCCAATGAATTGATCTCGCGAGATGAGGGATTACATTGCGATTTTGCCTGTCATTTATATACTCAGCATATAAATAATAAACTTCCGGTTGAAACGGTAGTGGGGATCATTAAAGACGCGGTAGAGATCGAAAAGGAATTTGTGACCGACTCGTTGCCTGTTAATTTAATTGGAATGAATGCTGCCCTTATGTGCCAATATATTGAGTTTGTGGCGGATCGATTATTAGATGAGTTAACTGGTACAAAAGTGTATAACACCACTAATCCTTTTGATTTTATGGAAATGATTTCTTTGCGGGGCAAAACGAACTTTTTTGAGAAAAGAGTTGCTGAGTACCAAAAAGCTGGAGTAATGAAAAGTACGGAAAAAGAAATCACTCCGAAATTTTCATTGAACGAGGATTTTTAATACATTCGATCACATTTTTTAAACTTTTTCTTAACACCAAACACCCTACCCACATGCTCGTAATCAAACGCGATGGACACCGAGAGTCTGTTAAGTTCGACAAGATCACAGCCAGAGTTGAAAAACTCTGCTACGGACTAGATTCCAAATTCGTAAACCCAGTAGAGGTTGCGATGAAGGTAATCAACGGCCTTTATGATGGCGTATCCACCATTGAGCTTGACAACCTAGCCGCTGAAATAGCCGCAACGTTAACCACAAAACATCCAGACTTTGCAAAACTCGCTGCTCGCATAGCGGTTTCCAATCTCCATAAAGTTACCAGTAAGTCTTTCAGCAATACAATGAAAAGGCTTTACACGTATGTGGATCCAAAAACAGGCCAAAACGCACCTCTTATCTCCAAAGAAACTTGGAAAGTGGTGAAAGACAATGCCGCTGAATTAGATGAGGCAATTATCTATGATCGAGATTTTGCTTACGATTATTTTGGATTCAAAACACTGGAGCGATCTTATTTAATGAAAGTGGACGGTAAAGTGGTCGAACGTCCTCAACATTTATTAATGAGAGTGGCCGTGGGCATTCATGGTGAAGATATTCCCGCAGCCATTGAAACCTACAATCTACTTTCCGAAAAATGGTTTACGCATGCCACCCCTACGCTATTCAATGCTGGCACGCCCAAACCACAACTTTCTTCCTGTTTCTTATTGACCATGAAGGATGATAGTATTGATGGCATTTACGATACGCTAAAAAATTGCGCTAAAATTTCTCAATCAGCCGGTGGAATTGGTCTTAGCATACACAATGTAAGGGCTAAAGGATCTTATATTAAGGGAACAGGCGGAACATCTAATGGCATTGTGCCGATGCTCCGCAATTTTGATATGACCGCCCGCTATGTCGATCAAGGGGGTGGAAAGCGCAAAGGAAGTTTCGCTATCTACTTAGAACCTTGGCATGCTGATATTTTCGAATTCCTTGATTTGAAGAAAAATCATGGGAAAGAAGAAATGCGCGCACGCGACCTTTTCTATGCTATCTGGATTTCTGACTTGTTTATGAAGCGCGTGGAGAACAACGAAATGTGGTCTCTCTTCTGCCCTAACGAAGCACCTGGTTTAGCAGATTGCTACGGTGAAGAATTTGAACGTTTGTATGAAAAATATGAAAGCGAAGGCAAATACAGAAAACAAGTAAAAGCACAAGACATCTGGTTTGAAATACTCGAAGCTCAAATAGAAACAGGCACGCCTTACATATTGTATAAAGATGCTGCCAATAAGAAGTCAAATCAAAAAAACTTAGGCACTATAAAGTCAAGTAATCTCTGCACAGAGATCATGGAGTTTACCTCGCCAGACGAGGTAGCGGTGTGTAATCTGGCTTCTTTGGCGTTGCCAAAATTCGTTACTGAAGATGGCAAGTTTGACCACCAAAAATTATATGAGATCACCAAAGTAGTTACTCGAAATCTTAATAAAGTAATTGACGTAAACTACTATCCTATTCCAGAAGCACGCTATTCCAATATGCGCCATCGCCCTATTGGTATTGGTGTTCAAGGATTGGCCGATGCTTTTATTTTGCTCAGAATGCCGTTTGAATCGCCAGAAGCGCGGGGATTAAACAAAGACATATTCGAAACCATCTATTTCGCTGCGATGGAATCGTCCATGGAGCTTTCAAAAGAACATGGCCCGTATGAGACGTTTAAGGGGTCGCCTGTTTCAAAAGGTATTTTTCAATTTGATATGTGGGGCGTTACTCCATCTTCCGGTCGTTGGGATTGGGAAAAGTTGAAGCGTGAAGTTAAACAACATGGCGTAAGGAACTCATTGTTGCTAGCACCTATGCCTACCGCTTCCACATCACAAATTTTAGGTAACAACGAGTGTTTCGAACCTTATACTTCAAACATCTACACTCGCAGAACGTTGTCGGGCGAATTCATTATCGCTAACAAACATTTGATGAAGGATTTAATAAGCCTTGGTCTATGGAGCGATAACATGAGACAGAAATTGATCTCAACCAATGGCTCTGTTCAACCGATTCCCGAAATACCACAGCATTTAAAAGATATCTACAAAACTGTTTGGGAAATTTCTCAAAAGGCGATCATTGATATGTCTGCCGATCGTGGTGCCTTCATCTGTCAATCACAGAGTTTGAATATCCACATTACGAATCCAAACTTTGGCAAGCTTACCTCCATGCATTTTTATGCCTGGAAAAAGGGGTTGAAGACGGGTATGTATTATTTGAGGTCGACTGCTGCCGCTGACGCCATCAAGTTTACACTTGATAAAAATGCTATGCAGCAACCTGCTGAATCAGAAGTTGCTCCTGAAATACCTTCCATTCAGATACCTGTTGTTGCTGAGGCGCAACAGACAATTGCTTACGCGCAAAATTCTTTGTCAGATTATGATCAAAAACTATCTGATATGGCCTGCTCGCTGGATAACCCAGATGCGTGTGAAGCTTGTGGAAGTTAGTTTATCGTTCTAGCTCAACAACAAAATAGCCCAAGCAGTTGCTTGGGCTATTTTGTTTACATTAAAAGTGAGCGCCCTGGCTTATTAAAAGCCCCTCGCTCCTTGCAGGGCATTGAAATGCTTTTCATACATGGCTTCTATTTTCTTGCCCAATTCATCTTCGCCATTGGCGTAAAGAATGCGGTATAACTCACCGAGTATGTATAAATTTATTCGAAGGTCGCGTGTTATACCTCCTTCTTTTATCAGGTACCCTGCCATTTCATCGGCATTAGCGGCCATTTGGTTTATCACTTCAATTGCCTTCGCTTTCTCACCCACCTTAAACAACATCTCGATAGTAGCAGGTGTAGTCACATCGTAGGGAATTGCCTTGCCCGGCATTTTCTCTATCGAAAACAACAACACTTTTCTGGCCTTCTCCAATTTGTTCTCTTTGGTGCCCTCGATGGTAATGGTTTCGGTTCTAGAATTTTTTTCGATAGAATCTTCATCTATCAGGGCTCCGGCCAATGCATTCAGGCTACTCCGATGATTGAGCACAAACATTTTGTAATCGTCCGTAAAGTAAAGTTTATCGTTGTCGAGTCCGCGATAGCTAAAGTTTTCGATCATGTTTTTGTAAGCCACCTCCGTATTCACAAAATCTTCTTTGTCAGAAGCAGGTCGCTTCATAGGCAACAAGCGATAGGCATTTCCTTCTTGCACTAAGTATTTCTCAATATCAAAATTGATTTGCGACTTTGAGGTGTTGTTGAAATAGATGGGGCGTTCCCAATTATTGGTGGCAATAACATCAAGTATCGCTAAGTCTTTTTTCTCCAACACACTTTTGGTCATTCTTATCTGCATTTGATCCACCGCCAAGCTATCATACCCTTTCGGGATAATTCCCATTTTCAACACGTCCTCCTTGTTTACTTCCAGCGTAAGTAATTTGCTAGGCACAATGTTGGAATCATCGTAGCGAAGTTGCTGATAGTTTTTGCCTAACAACCCAATGTATTGCTTTAAGTCAATACTCTTGATTTTTAAGTCGGAGTAACGCAAGTAATCATTCGGGCCACCTTGCTGATAATCTTTTAGCGTAAGTGTATACGGAAGCGGCTCCGATTCATATGCTTTTCTCATTGTTTGTTCTATGTACCAATCGGTATTATAGTAGCTAAGCACCACTACACGCACATCGGTGCGGAATCCTTCCACTTCTTGGGCATACCACAACATGAAGGTGTCATTATCGCCACCTGTAAAGAGGATTGAATTGGGCGCACACGAAGCCAGATAGTTTTTGCCAGAGTCAACAGAGAAAAAACGGTCTGACCGGTTGTGGTCGTCCCAATTTTGAGACGCCATTATGGCTGGAGCCGATAAACAAACCAGTGTAGCAACCACAGCAGCCGTCTTCAGATTTTTGGTGATCTTGTTGACAACTTCAGCCACAGCCAGCACGGCAAAGCCAATCCAAAAGGCATAAGCGTAGGTGGAGCCCGCATAAATATAGTCGCGTTCGCGGGGTTCATCAGGGGGCGAGTTTAGATAAACCACAATGGCAACGCCCAGCATTACAAACAACAATGCAACAACCGAAAAATTCTTCGTGTCTTTCATAAACTGATAGAACATGCCTATCAAACCCAACACAAAAGGAATCATAAAGTAGTTGTTGCGTGCCTTATTGCTGGCCAGCGCATACGGAACTTTTTTAAACCACTCGTTGGGGCCGAGCCAATCGGCACCTTGTTCATCGCTTTGGCGACCTGCATAGTTCCACATAAAATAGCGCATGTACATGGTGCCTATTTGATGCTTAAACATATAGTACAAGTTTTGGCCGTAAGTGGGTTTCTCGCCTTCTTTTAGCCCAATAATTCTACGATAAGAGTCAGCATAATCTGAACTCCACGCACGTGGTAACAACACGGCATCACCTGGTTCATATTCATACTCAAACTTCCGTTCAGAAATTTCATATTTGTCTTTGCCTTTAATATAAACGTTGGCTCCGTATTTGACACCGATAGGCCTAGCTGTAAAGTAAGGACCAAACAATAAAGGTCTGCTTCCGTATTGCTCGCGCTTTAAATACTTCACAAAGCTCATTACATCTTTAGGGGCGTTTTCGTTAATGGGCGTTGAGTAGTTCGAGCGAATAACGATAGTAGCATAAGAACAGTAGCCGATCAAAATGAACGTGGTTGAAAGTACAAAGGTGTTGAGCAGCACTTTCTGTTTCTTTTGGGTGTACATAATACTCCAAACCAAAATAGCGATCAGCAAAAAAGTAAACGTAATAGCACCAGAGCCGAAAGGTAAACCAAGCGTGTTCACAAACACTACCTCAAAATTCCCCGCAAGGGTAGGCAAACCGGGAATAATAAAATCGTTGATAAACAATACTAGCCCTACGCTAATGGCAAGCGCTGCGATAACGCCCCATTGGGTGGTCTTATATTTTTTGAAATAATAGATCAAGCCTAAAGCTGGCAACGCCACCAGATTCAATAAGTGAATACCAATGGAAAGGCCAATCATATAGGCCGTAAAGATCAACCATCGGTTGGCGGCTGATTCATCCTCTATCACTTCCCACTTTAAAATAGCCCACACAACAAATGCGGTGAAGAAAGACGACATAGCATACACCTCGGCTTCCACAGCGGAAAACCAAAAGGAATCAGAAAATGTATAGGCGAGTGAGCCCACTAAGCCAGCGCCCATTAACACCCAAATTTGGTCTGTTTTAAGGTCTTGAACTTTCGCTACACCCAGCATTTTGCGTCCAAAAAGGGTGATGGACCAAAACAAGAATAGGATGGTGAAGGCACTGCCCACCACACTTAAGAAATTTACCCAATAGGCTACTTTGGTAACATCGCCAAAAGCTAGGAATGAAAACATTCGGCCCAACAACATTTGCAAGGGTGCGCCAGGCGGATGCGAAACCTCCAATTTATATGCCACGGCAATAAACTCACCGCAGTCCCAATAGCTGGCAGTTTCTTCAAAGGTGAACCAATAGGTAATAAGTGCGATGGCGAAGGCTACCCACCCTACCAGGTTATTCGTCTTTTGGAAATTCATAAATTTAATAAGGCAAATTAGGTTGCGAAAATAAGGAAATAACTCGAGAGTCAATGGTGGGGGTAAACGAAGGAGAACGAATTGTGTTGTAGTTTATCGTACCAATCGTTTCGTTAGCTTGATGACTGCGTCCTTAATACTTTAAAATATCATTCAACGTCTTCACTACGCGGTCAAGTTCGCTAGTTTCTATGCTACCTAGTTTTCTCACCAATCGTTCTTTCGAAACCGATCGTATATGAAATACTAGCATCTCAGATTTGCTCGGTAATCCGTTGGCTTGTGTTGGCATTAGAATAGGATTCCCTTTGTACTCTTTAATTTTAGTGGTGAGAGGAATTACAATAACAATAGGGAGGTGTTGATTTAGCATGTTTCCGCTCACCACCGCCACTGGGCGTAGACCAGCCTGCTCGCTCCCTTTCGTTGGGTTAAGGTCGGCATACCAAATCTCCCCCTGCCTCATTTTTTTATTTGCGTAAAATAATCTTCCATACCCTCTTCGGCTATCAGCAAAATATCTTTGTCGTCTGATGCCTGCTGATACGATTTGATATACTCCGCCTTCTCAAGATGTTGAAGGTAAAGCTTCAGTGCAATCTCTATCAATTTGTTTTTTGGCATGGAGAGGGCTTTGGCTTTTTCAGTCAACTGTCGAAGCAGATTATCGGGAAGGGTGCTGGTAAATGTTGCCATTTTATAAGTATAATTTGTAAATATAAAAATACTTTGCAGAAAACAACCTACTAGAAATGAACAAACTAGCGGGTAATAGATAGTTTCGCCTACGCCCCACCGCCATTCACCTACTTTTGGCCTTGCCCTACCTTTTAGGGATGGCTTTTTTTACTTTGCTTGCGTTGCTTTGAACATAAACTTATACAACTATGGAAAAGATAAATGATCTTGAACCGATCGAAAAGAAATCGTTGAAGGAGCCTGCTGGCCGCGTTTGGGTTGGACTTGGCTTTGTAATAGTGGGAGGATTCCTATTGGCAGAACGTTCTGGGCTTGATCTACCCTACTGGCTGTTTAGCTGGAAAATGATTTTGATTGCAGTAGGATTATTTATTGGAGCGAGACGCTCATTTAAACCTGGAAGTTGGATTATTCTGGTTTTGATCGGCAGTGCTTTTTTGGCCGAAGACATTTTCTTTGACTTCAATCTTCGCCCGTATTATTGGCCCATCATTGTTATTTCTATAGGGTTGGTGATACTGTTGCGATCGCCTAAAAAAAAGAGCGCAGACAAAGATTGGGGAATGACCCACGAAAGCAACGACAACGTGATTAGAGTAACCTCGGTGTTAAGCGGCACAAAAGAAAACGTGATTTCGAAAGATTTTAAAGGGGGCGAGATTACTTCGATATTAGGAGGGTCGGAAATCAACTTAAGCCAAGCAGACATGACCGCCACTGCCACGATTGATATTACCAATGTAATGGGCGGCACAGTAATAATTGTACCTCCACACTGGGGCATTAAATCAGATGTAGTGTGCATACTTGGCGGTGTGGACGAAAAGCGAGCCGTGGGCAAAAATTTCTCCGATCCTAATAAACTTCTTCGGATTACCGGAACTTGTTTGCTGGGCGGAGTGGAGATTAAAAGTTATTAAACTACCAACACTCAAACAAGCGAAGCGGTATGAATTGGTACCTGGCAAAAATAGTTTTCAAAATCGTTTCTGTAAAAGAGGTAAATCAGACTCAATTTGACGAACAACTGAAGTTGATTGAAGCTGCTAACGAGGAAGAAGCGTTGTTAAAATCGAGGGTTTATGGACTAACAGAAGAGTCAACATCACTTGCCGATTCAAATCAACTTTGTAAATGGGAGTTTGTGAATATCGCAGAGTTAAATTTGGTGCCAAGTTTTACAGATGGCACCGAATTGTACTCGTTAGTTCATGAAACCAACGAAGCTCAGAACTACATTAATTTTGTGCATTACAAAGCGGCAGCACTTCAATTGAGATTTGCGTGATGTTCAAATCCATTCCATTTCCGCTAAAAGTCGGCATCTCGTACCTAGTTTGGGCGATTTTTTGTGGCGTATGTCAGGCACTCACTATTTTGCGTTTTGGCTTCCGCTGGAATGAAGCTGTTACTGACGCAATTGCCACGCAAACGTTGATTGCCCTTGCTAGTTTTATTGTGAACAAAACGCTTCGGCTAGGGTTACCAACGACAAAAAAAATAATCCAAGCATTGATTCAGCCGCTAGGACTTGCTGGGCTTGGAGTAATGGCGCAAGAATGGCTTATCGTTGAACTTATTAAAACAACAGATTATGAAGTGTTTTTTGCGAATTCCTATCCGATAAGACTTTTTTATAACCTATTGATGATTCTTTTGATTTCAATCATCACTTGGTTTTGGGGTTACTTTCGAGATCAGCAAGAAAGCATCAGCCGAAAAGAAGATGCCGAGCGTCTTTCCCGCGAAGCTGAATTGGCAAATCTTCGTCAACAATTGCAGCCTCATTTTTTGTTCAACAGCTTAAATTCAATCAGTGCGTTGGTTGGCTCGCAACCCGAAAGAGCACGTGCCATGATTCAACAGTTAAGCGACTTTCTTAGGGGTACGTTGAAGAAAGATGATAAGCAGTTAATCACACTAGCCGAAGAACTTGCTCACTTGCAATTGTACCTGGATATAGAAAAGGTTCGGTTCGGCCATCGGCTAGAGACATCCATCCACGCGAGTGACGAAAGCCTCTCGCTAGCCCTTCCATCGTTACTTCTTCAGCCCATCGTGGAGAATGCGATTAAATTTGGGTTGTACGATACGTTGGACGATATCGAAATTGACATAACTGCACGAAAGGAAAATAATTATTTAATCATGGAGGTAAAAAACCCGTTCGACCCAACCACTGCCTCGCCAAAAAAAGGAACAGGTTTTGGGTTGCAATCTGTTGACAGACGACTCTTTTTAGTTTATGGACAAAGTAGCTTGTTAACTATTAAACAAGATGGAAACACCTTCATCACCACGTTAAAAATTCCACAACTGGCATGATTAGAACTATTCTTATTGATGATGAACCGCTGGCTCGCTCGATTGTAAGAGAGTACCTTCAGGGATATTCTGAAATCGAAATTTTACAAGAGTGTAGCAATGGGTTTGAAGGCGTCAAAGCTATTTCTGAGCATCAACCAGATTTAATTTTTCTGGACATACAAATGCCTAAAATAAACGGGTTTGAAATGCTGGAGTTGATAGAGCAACCGCCTGCTGTTATTTTCACCACCGCGTTTGACGAGTATGCCATTAAAGCATTTGAAGCCCATGCCATTGATTACCTCTTAAAACCCTTCAGCAAGGAACGTTTTGACAAAGCGATGCACTCGTGGTTGGCTAACAGAGGCAATAAAGTTACAGCCCCATTGGCGGAATCGATTTCAACCCAGCCCGAAGAACACTCACGCATTGTAGTAAAGAAAGGAAACAATATCGTGATTGTGCCTGTTCAACAAATTCACTTTATTGAAGCCTACGATGACTACGTTAAAATACACACCACGGATGGTTTCTTTTTGAAAAAGAAGACCATGAGTTTCTATGAAAAAGCGTTGGACTCCACCCAGTTTGTGCGGGTTCACAGGTCGTGTATTATGAACCTACAAGAGTTAACTCGCATTGAACCATTGGCGAAAGACTCCTATCTAGCATTGCTAAAAAATGGAACCAAGATTCCGTTGAGTCAAACGGGATATGCCAAGTTGAAAGGGGTGCTAGGGATTTGATTCACTCTATCGCCTCCACCAAAAAATCTTTAAAAGGCATTACTGTTTTTGTTACACGGGTTAATTCTTTCAAGAACTTATTGTCTTTTACTTCCTCATCTGTAAATGGATGTGAAACAATGAAGCTCTTGTGCTTTAGCAATTCTAGTTGCGGGTGGTCTTTCGCATAGCCCTTTGGGGCAGTCTTTAGCTTATCAAAATCATCTAGCGATGGGAAGAGTTTTTTAAACGCTTTGGCATTTAGAATTTCTAACAGTTTTTCAGAATTATAATCAATCTCTTGCCTAATTTTTGCGAGCTTTTCCGCTTCAGGCATGTACATGCCGGCTGCAATAAAACTTTTATTACCAGGCTGCAAGTGTAAATAATAACCGGGCTCTTGTTCCATCTTACCGCCAGGCGAAAACCCGGCTCCCATATTTATTTTATACGGGCTCTTATCTTTGCTGAAACGTACATCGCGATAGATTCTAAAGCCTAGCTTTTTGGGATTTAGGGTGGCTAGGCTTTCATCCTGTTTAACAAGCTCGTTCAAAAACGCAGCAAGAAACTCATCGAAGTTGGCTTTGGCTTGAAGATAGACGGGCTTGTTTTTTTCAAACCATTCGCGATTATTGTTCTTAGCAAGTGAAGCAAGAAATTTTAAAACGGCCGACAGTTCCATATACTTTAAAATTAGTTTTTTCGGATCCAACCTTTGGCAATTGCCGTGTTAATGAGTTTTAACGAGTTTTCGACTCCAATTTTGGTCAACATATTTCTTCGGTGGGTTTTAACGGTGTCAGGGCTGATCGACAATTTTGTTGCGATAACTTTTGAGGGCAATCCTTGTTCTAGACAAAGAAGTATCTCAAGCTCCCGTTCAGTGAAAGGGCATTCATCTAATCTATTCAATCCATTTGACCATTGATGAAAAGCTTGATTTACCGCAACTTCTAACTGAATTTCAGTGAAAGGTTTCATTAAATAAGATTTAGGCCCAGTGCTAAATGCTTGCAACAGAGTTGTCTCATCAGAATAGGCAGTTAAATAAATTACATCAAAAGGCTTTTGCAATAGCCTTAGTTCGCTTACCACTTCTATGCCTGTTCGCTCTCCCTTTATCTTTACGTCACACAGGAGGAGATCCGGCTCATGTTGCGTAAACAATGACAAAGCAGATGAAAGTCTGTCAGCCAGTCCAATTACTTGATAGCCAAGCCTAGTCAGCATCTCTTTAATGTCCATGGCGACTAAAACTTCGTCTTCTACAATTAATATTTTAAAATTTGCTCTAATCATTTTGTGTCAGTGTAATTATAGTGGTCATTCCACTTGCTGAAATCATCTCACATGTTGCTTCCAATTGGGAAGTTAAAGAATCTACCAATTGTAATCCAAAAGAAGAATTATTTTTTCGGGTAAATCCCACCCCGTTGTCTTTCACGGTAAGAACCAAGTTCTTTTCATGTCTTAAAAAAGAAATTTCAATGCGATCACTCGAACTTTCATTTACAAAAGCATATTTGAGAGAGTTGGTAATTAATTCATTCAAGATCAAACCGAGGGGAACTGCGGATTCGATTTTCAATGAGATCTCGTCTAAATTTAAAACCAATAGTTCCCGGTCTGGTCTATTTGACTCCAACAGTACGTATGCCAAATCATGAATATATTCTTTCATTTCAACCACCGTGGGCTTATCAGTAATATACAATTTTTGATGCAACAAAATCATAGATATCAGTCGGTTTCTGCCATCTAAAAGAGCCGCCCTAGCTTCAGGGTCTTTAATTCTGTTAGATTGTAAGTTTAAAAGACTTGTTACCACCTGTAGGTTGTTTTTAACACGGTGGCTTAGTTCTTTCATAAGTGTTTCAATTTGTTTTGTCTTTTCCACCATTTTTCGATTCAATTGAGTCAATTCCTCATTTTGATTCACTACTCTTTTTCGTTCCCTATTGTAACTTTTTTTAAAAACTAGTGTGGTTATGAGGATAAAAAAAAGAGAATACCCCATAGTGAAAATAAAGTCTAATAACCGGGTTTGTGAATCAGGATAACTATTGTTAATCCATTTTGGCTGATAGTATTCTAATCCATAAAGGGAAGTCATTGTAAATAACATTAAAAAAAATACTGCTGTTTGTGTTCTATTGTTGCTGATAATAATAAAAACATGAACCAATGAAATAAAGACAAACGCCAGAGGACCCTTAGATCCGCCATCGAATGGAAAAACGACACCTATCAATAGCATGGCGAAGCCAACCATCGTAAAGAGCATAATGTTATTAAACCTATGTTTTATGCGGGCGAGATAAAAAAGAAAAAAAGAAATAAAACTTCCTAAGAGAGCCAGCATCGAACCTACTAAACTAAATCCAACCTGCGAATTTATTATGGCGGCCAAAAGGCACAGAAACGTGGTAGAGAAAGTAAGTGTATTAAAAACTCGGTGCTCCAAGTCGAATCGGTCATCACTTCCGCTAATACGCTGCAATAGAAGAGCTAACCTCATAAACTGTCAACAATAGTTTCTAAACCAATTCCGCGCGAAGCTTTCACTAAAATGGTAGCACCACTAATAGGTTGTTTCGCCAACAGTTCGATGAGTTCTTGTTTAGTTTCAACGTGTTTAATGGCAGCGTTTACTTCTCGTGCCGACTTCATTAAACCGCCTACTACATACGCTTCGTTTATGTTTAGTTCTTTCAAAAGTTCACCAATTCGCTTGTGTTCAGCCGCGGCATCATCACCCAATTCAAACATATCTCCCAAAATGGCCACCTTTCTATTGGCGTTTATTTTTGATAGGTTAATAATGGCCGCTTCCATCGAAGTAGGGTTAGCATTGTAGGCGTCTAAAATGATCGTATTGCTGCCCTTGTTGATTATTTGTGAGCGCATATTGCTAGGCTCATAAGTCTGCACTGCCTCATTTGCCATAGTTGGGTCAACACCAAAAAATAATCCAAGGCACAGCGCCACAGCAATATTTTCAAAGTTATATGCTCCCGTAAGGCGGGTTGTTAGCACTTCTCCATTTTCAGCTCTTACACGCACAAAGGGATTGGCATCGATGAACTCGCAGTGATAAAAATCTTGCGGGCCTGGATAAAAATAAGGGTGGTCAAAATCGGCAGCGAAAGGTGCTAAAATTGGATTTTGAGAATTGATAAATACCGCTCCGAAATTATCCAGTAAGTGTTTGTAAATCTCTGTCTTTCCCTTTATGATATTTTGAAAACCACCAAACTCACCAATATGCGCTTTGCCAATATTGGTGATAAACCCGATGGTAGGATCGCAATAACTGCAGAGTTCTTCAATATCGCCCACGTGGTTAGCGCCCATTTCAATAATAGCTATTTCGATGGTGTAGTCAATTGAAAGTAGGGTTAACGGCACACCGATGTGATTGTTAAGATTTCCTTTGGTGGCGTAGGTCTTGTATCTCTTGCTCAGTACGGCATTCAATAGTTCTTTGCTGGTGGTTTTACCATTTGATCCAGTAAGGCCAATAACGGGTATGTCCAGCTTGTCGCGATGGTATCGAGCCAGTTTTTGGAGGGTCTTTAGGGTGTCTTCTACTAAAATATAGCGTTCGTCCTTTTTAAAATTAGTATCATCAATTACAGCATACGCGGCCCCTTTGGCCAGCGCCTCTTCCGCAAAAGCGTTAGCATTAAACTTAGGCCCTTTCAGCGCAAAGAAAATAGAGCCAGGCACAATAGCACGGGTGTCTGTGCTTACTGCACCACATTTTGAAAAGAGATAATGAAGATTTTCAATCATGAAGGGAATCTGATAAAGGTTATCTTGCGCTAAGATAATTCGTTGTGTTGTTAATTCGTTGATTTAGGAAAAGATTTGGCCAATTATGCATTCAAAATGGTAAGATGTGTGGTGCTGTTGGGCGTGCTCAACGTGGTCTGCTTTCCGCTGGCTGCACAGTACGCTTATACTATTGATCAGGCAATTCCGGTAGAAATAAATGGAAGTGCTGTTTCGATGGCTTGGGCAGGTGGTATAAATTCTGCCCAAATCAACACCATCGATCTCAACGGAGACGGTCAGCAAGATCTCGTGATTTACGAGCGCACGGCCAATAAAATAGTTACTTACCTAGCGCACGATAAAAATTATAAGTTTGCGCCCGCTTACGAGACGCTTTTCCCCTCGGGCGTGGATCAATGGATGTTATTAAGAGATTTTAATGGCGATGGAAAAAAAGATGTTTTTACGAGCGATCCAAATGGAATAAAGGCGTTTGTCAATACAACAAAATCAGGCCAGAAGTTGAGTTTTCGCCCTTACAATAAAGGCCTCTTTTTGCTTACTGTTGGGTTTAGTGGCAATATAAACTTACAGGTAAATAACAGTGACATACCCGTTATTGATGACATTGATGGCGATGGTGATTTAGATATTCTGGTTGCTCGTTTTGTAGGCATTGGCTCACTTGAATATCACAAAAATTTTAGCGTTGAAAACACGGGGAAAAAGGATTCATTGCAACTGAAACGGATCACGCAAAATTGGGGGAATTTTGAAGAATGCGACTGTGCAAAATTTATTTTTGGGCCTGCCACCAATTGCACTTCAAGCGGTCGTACTGCGCATGCCGCTGGCAAATCGCTTCTTACAATTGACTTAGATAATGATGGAGACAAGGAGCTTTTATTCTCGGAAGAGAACTGCACCAAGCTGTATTTGTTAACAAACCAAGGAACTAAGGCCGATGCGCAAATGACCACTTTTTCTTCGTTTCCAAATACAACGCCTGTCAATTTTGATGTTTTCCCTGCAGGCTTTTATGAAGATGTTACGTTTGATGGCGTGCCCGATCTAATTGCTTCCTCGAACATCTATTCGCGCACCACATTCGCCACCACCTTTGATAAAACAGTTTGGCTTTATCAAAATACGGGTACCAATCAGCAACCTAATTTCACTTTCGTGAAAAACAATTTTCTGCAAGACGAAATGATTGACGTAGGCGACAGTTCAGTGCCAGCATTTTTTGATGTGGATAATGATGATGACTTGGATATGATTATCGGTTCCTATGGAAACGAGGCGAATACATCTTTTCACTTTTATGAAAATAACGGCACCAAGAGTGAACCTTCTTTTAAACTCATCACGCGCGATTACCTCAACTTTTCAACTACCCACAACGGGTTTTACAACTTAAAACCTCAGTTCGCAGATATGAATGGTGATGGAAAGACCGACTTCGTTTTTACCGCCACCAATAAAGCAGATGGGCTCACAAGCCTTTTTTATTTTGAGAATATAAATTCCCTTGGTCTAGGTATTAAGGGCCAGCCCTTGATCTCAACTAAGCGAAATATTGAGTTCAATGAAAACGTATTAGTAATAGATGTAGAACAAGATGGAAGCAGCGATCTTTTAATCGGAACATCTTCTGGAGCTGTGGAATATTGGATCAACTTTGGTTCAAAGGGTAGTTTCAACTTTGCGCTAAAAAATGCGAGCTACCTTGGTTTTGGAGTCAGCACGGACCGCCAAAATTTAGCCTTGTCGGCAGGAGACTTAAACAACGATGGTAAGGATGAGCTGATTATTGGCAACCAACGAGGCATTGTAAGTTGTATAGAGAACTTTAGAACGCAGCCAGCTCCAGTTACCGCCAATAGTCAATTAATTATTGACCCCAACTCAGGGTTTTTGAGTGAACGCAAATTAAATGCAAGAGTATGGCCTGTGGTCGCCAATCTGTTTTTCACAAAATACCCGTCCATCGTTGTGGGTAATACGACCGGGGGGTTATTGGTTCTAAAAAATGAAGACACGCTACCGCTTCCATCAGAACCTGTCATTTCCCTTTACCCAAATCCTGTTTTGCAAACTGAATCATTAAAAATACAAGTTGACAGAACCATGAGCGTTCAATTTATTTCATTGCAAGGTCAAAAATTGTCTGATCTCCTATCGGTTGTGGCAAATCAAATCAATTCCTATTCGGTTAGCCATCTTGCTGCTGGTCTTTACATTGCTACCTTTACAACCAACGATCAAAAGATTTACAAGAAGTTTATTGTTCACTAATTACCCTTTTGCAATTTGAATTCGAATGCTTTTATCTTCGACATGGATGGTGTTCTGGTCGATAGCAACCCCTACCACAAAATAGCACTTAATGAGTTTTGCGGTCGATATGGATATCATTTAACGGATGAGCAATTGCTCAACAAAGTGTACGGGCGCACAAACAAGGAATGGCTCACCAACCTTTTCGGGAAATTGACCGAAGAAAAAGTGTATCAGTATGCCGAAGAAAAAGAAGCGATTTACCGAACGCTTTTTGAGGGTGATATTAAACCGGTGAAGGGTCTTATTTCGTTTCTTGATCTTTTAGATTATCATAAAATTCCGCGGGCCATTGGCACATCGGCACCGCAAAGCAACGTTGATTTCACGCTTTCAAAAACTAACATTGCAAAGTATTTTGAGACTATTTTAAAAGATTCTGACATTGAGCATAGCAAGCCTAATCCGGAAATCTACATAAAGGCTGCCGAGCGGTTGGGCTTCGCTCCCGAAAAGTGTATTGTTTTTGAAGATTCGCTATCAGGTGTGAAGGCGGGGAAGGCGTCAGGTGCCAAAGTAGTGGGCATCACCACTACACATAGCAAAGAAGAATTGGTTGAAACCGATTTTGTAATTGAAGATTTTGAGGGTCTGAATCCACGCGCTTTAATTGAAACGCTTTTTAGGTAGCTAATAATTAGGGTTTTAGGCTAGTTTTCCAACTTTCCAGAATTAACGGTCAATATTTCAAATTCAATTTGGATTATTCTGTCTGATTTGCCGATATTTGCAATCCCTTTTCAAAAGAGGCATTTTTTAACTGACATTAATTATGGCAAGGGTTTGTGAATTAACAGGTAAGCGTCCGAAAACTGGTTTCAATGTTTCTCACGCAAATAATAAAACTAAGCGCAGGTTTTATCCTAATCTTCAGACAAAGAGGTTCTTTGTTCCTGAAGAAGATAAATGGATTACGTTGAAAGTATCTACTACTGCAATCAAAACCATCAACAAAAAGGGGATTACACAGGTGTTGAAAGAAGCCAAAGAAAAAGGCTTGTATACTGGAAAAGCTTAACAATATAAGGCAATGGCAAAGAAAGGAAATAGAATTCAGGTTATTTTGGAGTGTACTGAGCACAAGGCAACGGGGCGTCCGGGCATGAGCCGCTACATTACTACCAAAAACAGAAAAAATACCACTGAGAGGATTGAATTAAAAAAATACAATCCTATTTTGAAAAAAGTAACTGTCCACAAAGAAATTAAATAACCATGGCAAAGAAAGTTGTTGCTACACTTAAGAAAACAGACGGAAAAACATACGCTAAAGTAATTATGGCAGTTAAGTCCGAAAAAACGGGTGCGTATACATTCCGTGAAGAAATTGTACCTACGGATCTGGTGAAAGATACCCTTGCGAAAAAATAAATTTGTTTGTTTTTGTTTTTAGAGAAGTCCCTGCCGGGACTTTTTTAATTTTCTCACCTCTCATTTCCTAATTTATGTCGTTCCTTGGCAGCTTATTTTCTAAAGAAAAAAAAGATTCCTTAGACAAAGGATTAGAAAAGACCAAGGATAACTTTTTCAGCAAACTTGGTAAAGCCGTAATCGGGAAATCAACTGTTGATGAAGAGGTGCTTGACAATCTGGAAGAAGCCCTGGTCTCTTCGGATGTGGGAATCGACACTACGTTAAAAATTATTGATCGCATTCAGAAACGAGTTGCCAAGGACAAATATTTAGGAACAGCCGAACTCGACAGTATTTTACGAGAAGAAGTCGCTTCCTTACTTACCGAGAGCAACAATCTGGAATCTTCTGATTTTGAAACGCCTTCCGATAAAAAGCCCTACGTAATTATGGTGGTAGGGGTGAATGGCGTTGGCAAAACCACCACCATTGGCAAACTATCTTCGCAATTTAAGAGAAGAGGAAAAACAGTTTTGCTAGGCGCAGCCGATACGTTTCGAGCTGCAGCAGTTGATCAGCTAAAAATTTGGGGAGAGCGTGTGGGCATTCCTGTGGTGGCAAAAGGCATGAATACCGATCCTTCGGCAGTAGCCTTTGAAGCGGTTACGGAGGGTGTAAAGCAAGGTGTAGATGTGGTTATTATCGATACTGCTGGTCGCCTGCATACCAAAGTAAATTTGATGCAGGAGCTTTCCAAAATAAAACGAACCATCGAAAAGGTAATCCCAGATGCCCCGCACGATATACTGTTGGTGTTAGACGGAAGCACCGGGCAAAATGCCATTATACAAGCGCGTGAATTTACCAAAGCTACCGATGTAAGTTGTTTGGCCATTACCAAACTTGACGGCACCGCAAAGGGCGGTGTGGTGATAGGCATCTCAGATGAATTTAAAATACCCGTTAAGTATATTGGTGTAGGCGAAAAGATTGACGACTTGCAAGTGTTTAACAAAACGGAGTTTGTGAATTCGCTTTTTGGTAAGTAATCAACTCTTTTTATTTACTTCTTTCGGCCTCGCCTTCAACTTCCTCACCGGAAACCTCCAGAAGAGTTGATAATTGAAACCCCAATACTGAGACTGCTCGAAAAGGCCGTAGCCGGGTATATCATAAGGTATTAGGTTGGGGCTATTTTCATAACTTGGGGAAAGTTTTAAACGGGCGGTGCAGCCCATCCAAAAACCAGAAACAATTTTCACGCGCAAGCCTGTGGTAATCTCCGTCCAGCTCGCAGTAACACCTGAGGCCGAAATCGTTTTGGCAATTGGGCCAGTAGCGTAAGGGCCTGTATAATCCATTGAATAGTTCAAGGTATGATCAAACTTGGATTTGCCAAGCCTAAAACCAATGAAAAACATGTTTTTATCGGGGTCTTTCAGCAAGAAATTAATGTCAGCGCCAATTCTGTAATAGGTTCCATTATTTTGGTAATCACCATTATTTATTTTAGTCCCGTTGTCAATGGTAATTTGCTTGCTCCAACTGCCGTACTCGGCCGCTAAGTAATATCTATCAAAGTCAAGATCGGCATTTACTTCCCACAGTTTAACTTTTGGATCTCTTTGCGACAAAAAAATGGCCAACGCATCAGTGCCAATTCTTAAGCCGGTGGGCAAGTACTTAAACATCAATGTGTCGGAAGGGGCGCGCTGCTTTTCCTTTTGTGCAAAGCTGGCTGAGCTCAGCACAAACGCCAAGGCAAGGCTAACGAAATATCTGCACATTGAGAATATTGGCATCGGGTAATAGTTGAGGATTTACAATTCGGATTGAATCGAAACCAGTTTTGGTGTAATTCAGGTCGGTAAAATAAAGGAACGCTCCACAGTCGGAGGCGGGCACTCTGGCCAACGGGCGATAGGTGAGCTTTAATGTATCCTTATCGGAAACATCCCCAAGTTTGTAATCGAATATGAAATTGGTGAATGCCTTGTTCGGGTCAATTCTTAGTTCGAATGTTCCAGCAACGTCTTGGTTGGAAAGTAAAACAGTTGGAAAGCCTTGCGCTGTAACAGAATTAAGACGCAGGGAAAGATTTTTTCCATCTGTCTTACTCCTAAAAACAATCCTTACTTTGTCCGTATTTGTCTTCAGACAGTCACCTTTATCGAAGCAACCAGCTAGTACCAAAAGCACAAGGATCAATAAAAAATACTTCACAGTGAATTATTAATCAGCAAATATAGTTGTTGCCCGTATTCCTATTAGATTCGTCAGGCATGTATTTTTGTTAATTTTACAGTTCAATATTTCGGAAATTTGAAAACGAAAGGCCAGAAAAAGACGAAGGTAAACATTGTAACATTGGGTTGCTCCAAAAACTTGGTGGATTCCGAGGTGTTGCTTACACAATTGAAGGGAAACGGAATTGCTGTTTCGCACGAATCAGAAAAAAACGATTCCAACATTGTCGTGATCAATACTTGTGGATTTATTGATAATGCAAAGCAGGAATCGATTGATACCATTTTACGCTATGTGGACGCCAAAGAGGAAGGGTTACTAGAAAAAGTGTACGTGACCGGATGCCTGAGTGAGCGCTATAAAGCCGATTTGCAAATAGAGATCCCTCAGGTAGACGCTTGGTTTGGAACGCGCGATCTTTCTCGGCTTTTAAAACAACTGAATGCCAATTACAAACAAGAATTAGTGGGCGAAAGGATACTTACCAATCCAAGCCACTTTGCTTATTTGAAGATTTCGGAAGGGTGCGATAGACCTTGCTCATTCTGCGCTATTCCGCTGATGCGGGGTAAGCATGTTTCTAGGCCCATGGAAGAATTGGTTTTAGAAGCCAAAAACCTAGCGAAAAAGGGAGTAAAGGAGTTGTTATTGATTGCACAAGATTCAACCTATTATGGCCTTGATCTGTACAAGAAAAGAAACCTTGCCGATTTGTTGAACGCCCTTTCGGATGTAGAAGGAATTGAGTGGATCAGGCTGCATTATGCCTTTCCGGCAGGTTTCCCAATGGATGTGTTAGACGTGATGAACGAGCGAAGCAATATTTGCAAGTATCTTGATATTCCGCTTCAACATGGTTCAACAGAAATGCTCAAAATAATGAGACGCGGAATAACGCGTGAAAAAACCGAAGAACTAATCGATATCATTCGCACGAAAGTACCAAGCATTGCCCTGCGCACCACGTTGATTGCCGGCCACCCGGGTGAAACGGAAACGCACTTCGAAGAAATGCTCAAATTCATTGAAACCTCCCGATTTGACCGGCTAGGTGTGTTTCCATACTCACACGAAGACAATACCCATTCGTACTCATTTGCAGATGACATAGCCGAAGAAACAAAACAAAACAGAGTGGCAACCATTATGGAGTTGCAGGAAGGGATTTCACTTGAGTTAAATCAGAAAAAAGTAGGAAAGGCTTTTAAAGTTTTGATTGATCGAAAAGAGGAGGGCAACTTCATTGGCAGAACGGAGTATGATTCGCCCGAAGTCGATAACGAGGTTATCATTCAATCAGAAAAAGAGTATTTACGCATAGGTGATTTTGTTACTGCAAAAATAGTGGAGGCTACCGAGTTTGATTTGCATGCGCAAGTAGTGCAACCCTAGTTTGAGAAACAGAGTGGCCTTGAATAATTGAGTTGAATGTATATCCGTGAAAGTCGATTCGTGCATTCGTGGCTAAAATTTACCAAACGTGAATACAGCAATTAACAAATCATTTAGAATTGATAAATAACTAATGTGTTTGATAAAACGTTTCACTAACTTATTTAGCCAACTTGTGAACCACAACCAACATGGATTGTAAAAAGATACCCCTTACTGATACTAAATCCCTTTCACCCTTCTTCCTTGATTATATTTCCAATACCAACACCCTGCAACCCTTTTACAATAGGTTTCCTTTAATTGAAAACTTCGAAGCCCAATTAAAAGAAAAGTCAGCATCTTTTCCCGACTCCAATCGGTCAGTGTTGGTAGAAGTGCTAAAGAAACAATATAAGGATCTTGAAATAAGTGAAGCCGTTAGCGGCAACATTGAAAGCCTATCTAATAAAACGACATTTACAATAACCACGGGGCATCAACTCAATATTTTTACTGGTCCACTTTATTTTATTTACAAAATCGTCACGGTAATCAATGCGTGCAAAAAATTAAAGAAAGCCTATCCCGAAAACGATTTTATTCCGGTGTATTGGATGGCCAGCGAAGATCATGACTATGAAGAGATAAAATATTTTAATCTATACGGCCATAAACATATTTGGGAGACCGATCAAAAAGGCGCGGTGGGCAGATTTGACACGAAGAGTTTAGCCAAGCTTGCGAAAGAAATTCCGGGTGATGTTTCTATCTTTAATCAAGCGTACTCAAAAAACAGTACACTCGCAAATGCCGTTCGTCATTACATCAACGCACTTTTTGGCGTTCAAGGATTAATTGTGATGGATGCCGATGACCATCAGCTAAAAACGCTGTTGAAAAATGCAATTCATGACGACTTATTTGATCACGCTGCAAAGAAAGCAGTCGATTTAACAAACCATCAATTGCATCAACTTGGGTACCACACACAAGTAAATGCCCGTGAAATCAATCATTTTTTTTTAGATAGTAACTTAAGGGGCAGAATAGAAAGAACCGTTTCTGGTTTTTCAGTGGTAGATACTGACTTAACATTTACGGAAGAGGAAGTTGTAAAGATGATAGAAGCAACTCCTGAGAAATTTAGCCCCAACGTTATTCTTCGGCCACTTTACCAAGAAACAATTTTACCTAATTTAGCTTACACTGGTGGCCCAGCCGAACTAGTGTATTGGCTTCAACTAAAAGGAGTGTTTGAGCATTTCAGTATACCATTTCCTATTCTACTTCCTCGTAATTTTGCGATGGTAATGGATTATCCTTCCGTAAGAAAATTTAGTAAAACTGGCTTACAACTTTCGGATCTATTTGAAGAAAAGAATTTTTTGTTCAACCATTGGGTTATAAACAACACACACCATACTCTTTCTGTTGGAAAGGAGTTGAAAGAAATTCAAGATATTTTTAATGCAATAGGAGAGCGTGCATCTAAAATTGATTCAACGCTAGCCCCCATGATTTCAGCCCAATTAAAAAAAGCAACTAACAGCCTCGAAAAGATTGAGCATAAATTACTGAAGGCCGAAAAAAGACTTCACTCGGATAAATTAGGTCAAGTTGATGCGTTGAAGAACTCATTATTCCCTAAAGGAAGTCTGCAAGAAAGAACGGATAATTTTCTAAATTTTTATCAGCCAGACAATCAATTCATAAATAAGCTCTTAGCACAATTCGATCCGTTTGATTTTCAGTTTAACGTATTGATGTATGACGAAACGGGAGCTTAGAAAAATTTATCTGGAGAAACGATTACAACTTACAGAAGCGGAATATGACAATTTAAGTCAACGGATTTGCCATCAATTTTTCAATTGTTTGGATCTAACAAATGTAAAGGTTGTTCACCTTTTTCTCCCGATAAAAAAAAACAAAGAACCCAACACTTGGCTTATCGCTGAGCGACTTAGAAGTGATTACCCCACTATTAAGATTTCTATTCCAAAAATAGTTGACGAACAATTAGTCAATTACTATTTGGATTCTGACTGCATATTAGAGGAAAACAAATGGGGAATATCCGAACCCATTAAAGGAAATTTAACCGAGTCAAAAGAAATTGACGTAGTGCTGGTGCCCTTGCTAGCGTTTGATAAGGAGAACCATCGGGTGGGTTATGGTAAGGGATATTATGATCGGTTTTTAAAACAATGTCGAACAGATAGTAAAAAAATCGGGCTTTCGTTTTTTCATGCAGTAGAAAAAATTGATGACGCGAATGAGCACGACCTGGCCTTGGATGCATTTATCATTCCTTGATATGTATTAAACCGCTGGCTCTTGTTGGCTCAAACAATGAAACGATCCCAGTCCCCAAATAATATCGGTTGAATCCAAACCAACTACTTTTCTGTTTGGGAAACACTGCTGAAGAATAGCTAATGCCGTATCGTCATTTTTATCTCTGAAGGTAGGGACAACCACATATTTGTTGGCGATATAGAAATTCGCATAAGAAGCAGGCAGACGCTGATCTTCGAAGATAACTGGAGCGGGCATGGGCAGCTCTATGATATTCAATTGCTTTCCAGTTTCGAGTCTTAGTGTTTTTAAGTCCTTCAGATTGTCTTGAAGAATTTCGTAATTCTCATCGCTTTTGTTCTCTTCCACAATGGTAACAACCGTGTCGGCATTTACAAAACGAGTGAGGTCATCAATGTGGCCGTCAGTATCATCGCCAATGATTCCATCGCCCAACCATAGAATTTGATCTACACCGTAATAGTTGACCAAGTATTCTTCTATTTGAGATTGATTTAGCTGAGGATTGCGATTCGGATTAAGCAAACAAGCACGTGTTGTAAGTAATGTTCCTTTGCCATTAAATTCTACAGAGCCACCCTCCATTACAATTCCAGGGTGTACTACAGGAATTTTATAATGATCTGCAATCAACGTGGGAATAACATCATCCAAATCAAACGGAGGGTATTTACCACCCCACGCATTGTAGCCCCAATCGACAATCATTTTTTTCTTCTCGATAGGGTTAATCAAGAATGCTGGGCCATGATCGCGGCACCAAGCATCATTGGTTGGGTGAAAGAAGAAATTGATGCTTGTAAAATCTGCCCCTACTTTTTCCAAATGAGAAATAGCGAACTGTTTCATCTTCTCATCGACCACATTGATGTTCACTTTTTCCCCTTCTGCTACCAACTTTATGAACTGCGCATAAATTGGAAAAATAGTATCCATCTTTCCGGGCCATGAAGCTTCTTTGTGCGGCCAACTTAACCAAGTGGCGGTGTGAGTCGCGAATTCGGACGGGAAGTAGTAACCGAGTTGTTTTGGGAAACCTAGAAGTCCGGAAGTCCGAAAGTCGGGAAGTGGGGAAATCGGGGAGTCGGGAAGTGGCATAGTTAAGATTTTAGAGCTTTGCGAAGTCCGTTAATCATCACAAGAATTTCTTCGCAACTTGAATATATTTTATTGAAATCGTCTTCTGAAATAATATTTCTTCTTTTTGCCAAATAGATACAACTTACTACTTCAATATTTGACCGTAAGGCGATTCCTAAAAATCGATTGAACTCAGCATTAGATTGACCAGTGGAGCCCTCTGCTATATTTAGTGCGACAGAATCTGCTGCTCGTTTAATTTGAGAAGTTAAAATATACAGCTCATCCTTGGGAAATCGCTTACTCACTTGATCAACCAATTCCGATAAGTCAACAGCCTTCTGCCAAACCAACAATTTCTCAAACTTAAATGCCATCTCTTTCAGGTTTCGGACTTATCGGACTAAAGACTTTCAGACTACTCGTCAATAAACCTCCTAGTGATCGGTTGGTACGAATCAATGCGTCTGTCGCGCATGAACGGCCAATGAACACGCACGCTATCGGTCTTGTGTAGATCTATTTCTGTTACGTTTACCTCCTCATTTTCGTGAGACGCTTTATAGAGAATTGAGCCAAACGGATTGGCAATAAACGAGCCTCCCCAAAATTTCATTGCGCCATCTTGTTCGAAACCCACTCTGTTCACACTCACCACATGCAGGCCATTTGCGATGGCATGGCTCCGTTGGATTGTCTGCCAGGCACTATATTGTTCTGTGTTGGTTGCTTCGTCTTGTGATGTAGCCCAACCAATGGCAGTAGGATAAAATAGTACCTCGGCACCCATCAACGAAGTAATGCGCGAAGCTTCTGGAAACCATTGATCCCAGCAAATCAAAACACCCAATGTGGCAAACTTTGTTTTGAAAACTTTGTAGCCCAAATCGCCCGGTGTAAAGTAGAACTTCTCATAGTATGCCGGATCATCCGGAATATGCATTTTTCGATACTTACCCAGATAAGAGCCGTCTGCATCTATTACAGCGGTGGTGTTATGATAAATTCCCTGCGTGCGTTTCTCAAAAAGCGATGCAATAATTACCACGCCTACTTCTTTTGCAACAGCAGCCAATGATTCTGTGCTTGGCCCCGGAATGGACTCCGCCAACTTAAAATTTTCATAATCTTCTACATCACAGAAATAAAGAGAAGTAAATAGCTCTTGAAGGCAAATAATTTGCGCTCCTTTAGCGGCTGCCTCTTTAATTTTAGTTATTGCTTTCTCCAGATTTTCGGCTGGCAATTTTGTGCAACTCATCTGCACGGTTCCAATTTTTACGAGCTTATTGGCCACAGTTTTATGTTTAAAAACCAAAAATACATGAATTGTTTAGTTTCATTGATCTTGGCCCGATTAAAAAACCATGAATTGATTTTCAGAAAAGTACTTCCGCGGAAACCGCAATCAGAGCCGCAACCAACGCCACGCCCAATTTCTTCGCATTAAACTTATGATCGACACTACTTTCAAAAACGATGGTGGTGGATATCTGCAGAAAATTTCCAGAAACCAACGCAAAAAGATAGGTAAACGCCTTTACTGAAATCAAATCACTTTCTATTAAAAGATCGCTGGCAATCAACCCGATGGGAGAAGCGGCAGCAAAAAGAATTAAATAAACCAACGCCTTTTTTTTATTCTCAATCTCACACAACAAAACAGACATTAATGCAAAAGCCTCTGGGGCTTTATGAAGTAATATGCCCCAAAGAATTGTTTTGGAATTTGGATGGTCGGGATCGGAAAGCCCATGCATAAGCAAACTTCCTTCAAGCAATGAATGAGCGCCTAGCGCAAGTAAAACCCAAATGGCAGAAGATTCTTTATGGGCATGCCCGATGTCGTGTTTATGAATATGCCCATGCTCGACCCCCGAAGAGAAAAATTCAAGGCATTGTTGTAAAAAGAATCCGGCCAAAACAAAAACAGCTAAAATGGAAGCGTTGTCGGTCGAAGTAAACAAGTCTGGGAAAATGTGAATAATAGTGATTGAAAACAAATAAGATCCTGCAAAAACAAGTGCCAGCTTATAGTTGCCGCTGCTTACCTTAGGAACATAAAAGGCCACCAACCCCGAGGCCAAGGCGACTATAAAAAGAGTAATACAATCAAAAATCATTAGGCAAATTTATCAAATACTACTTCTTAGAAACTATTTTTGTCGATTGCTTGATTCCTTCAGTAACGTATGTCTTTAACTCCCCAGTGTCGTCTGTGTAAATAAGAAAACCATCTAACTCAGTATGTTTTTCTAACATAGCGATTGATTTCTCGAGACCCAACACCATCATTGCCGTATCCCATGCATCGGCTGTAGCCGCATCTGTTGCAAACACAGAAACGCTTAATAACCTGTGATTAACTGGATAACCGCTAATGGGATCGATGATATGTGAAAATTTTACTCCATTTACTTCTCGAACATTAAGGTAACTGCCTGCGGTTGTAAACGACCGATCCTTAAGCTTTACCGTTGCTTTAAGAAATTGGTGCGCATAATCCGAAGTTGGATCAAGAATGCCAATCTCCCATTCTTTCCGTCTTTCTAAGTTTATCCCAATCGCCATTCCTTCGCCACCTAACTCAATAAACATATTTTTAATTCCTTTAGCACGCAAAAAATTTGCAATCACATCTGCGCCATAGCCCTGTCCGATGCCGCCAAAATCAACTTGGGTGCGACAATCCCTTTTATAGATACTGTCCGCGTTAAAAACCAACTTATCAAATCCAACAAAAGCTTTTAGCGAATCAATTTTTGTGCTATCAATCGTTGTAATTTCTTTCTGGCCAAAACCCCACGCATTTACAAGGGGCATTACAGTAAGATCGAAAGCACCTTCACTGGCATCAAATACATCTCTTGAGATTTTTAAGGGAGAATAAAAGTAAGGGATTTGAAACCGATACGATTTACTTGCACGATTGAATCGCGAAACTTCTGATTGAGGATCGTAATTATTGATCGATTGGTTCACCACATTAAGAAGCGAATCGATTGCCGATTTGAAATTTCTTTTCTGTTTATCAAAATAGGTGATATGGTAAGTAGTACCCATTGTTGTTCCGTCAACTCTAATAGGCTTCTGAGAAAATAAAGTATCGACTGAGAAAAAGCCAAGGACAGCCGTTATCGCACAGAGGGTATGCGAAGAAGAAATTTTTATACTCATTTGTTGCAAGTTAGATTCTAGTTCTGAATCGACCGCTTTACAGCGATAATTTCCTACCTTTCCAAAGATTTTAAATTATGCGTGAAGATTATTTAAAGGCCGAAGGAGAAAGTTTAGGTTCGGAAGAAAGGGAAGTAGAGAAAGCACTCCGGCCGCTGGCTTTTTCAGACTTTACAGGTCAACAGAAAGTGGTCGACAATGTTAAGGTATTCGTTCAGGCAGCCAAACAGAGGGGCGAGTCGCTTGATCACGTTTTACTCCATGGACCTCCCGGGCTAGGCAAAACTACGTTGTCATTTATTATCGCCAATGAGTTGGGTTCAAATATAAAAATCACTTCCGGGCCAGTGTTGGATAAGCCTGGAGATTTAGCGGGTCTTCTCACCAATCTCGAAACGCACGATGTTTTGTTCATTGATGAAATTCATCGGTTAAACCCGATTGTAGAGGAATACTTGTATTCTGCCATGGAGGATTTCCGAATCGACATTATGTTGGACTCAGGGCCCAATGCCCGATCCGTGCAAATAAGCTTAAATCCTTTTACCTTGATTGGGGCTACTACACGAGCGGGCTTGTTAACATCGCCTTTACGTGCTCGCTTTGGCATAAACGCGCGACTCGAATATTATGACTCTGCACTGCTCACCAAAATCATCAAGCGGTCGGCTTCTATTCTTGGTTCGCCCATAGTTGACAATGCGGCTTTTGAAATCGCGAGACGAAGCCGAGGCACACCGCGTATTGCCAATAACTTGTTGAGACGAACAAGAGACTTTGCCCAGATAAAAGGCGATGGAACGATCACTAAAGAAATTGCCCAGATTGCTTTGAAGGCACTTGACGTGGATGAAAATGGACTTGACGAGATGGACAACCGTATTTTAAGTGCCATTATTGAAAAATTTAAAGGCGGCCCAGTGGGTCTTACCACTATTGCCACTGCCGTGGGAGAAGAAGCCGAAACGATTGAAGAAGTATACGAACCTTTCTTAATTCAAGAAGGCTATTTGAAGCGCACATCGCGCGGTAGGGAAGCCACAGAAATGGCTTACAAGCATCTAAAAATTGTTCCGCCAACGTCTAAGGGGCCTGGGCTTTTTGATTAAGCGGAGTTGATTTTTCAATTAATGTTATAACTTTGGGTTATAACTATTTCCATATGGCAACAACAATTAAAGTTCGAAAAATAGGCAACTCCAAGGGAATATTATTCACAAAAGCACTTTTGGAGAAAAGTGGAATTAAAGAAACAGTGAAAGTGGAAATAAGAGATAAAACCATTTTGCTCACAGCAACCGAAGAACCAACTAAAAAGCGCTGGTCTGATTTCAAAAAAGTAAAACAAAAAGTCGAACAGGTGAACACTAAGTTCGATGAATCCGAGTGGACATGGTAAGGGAGTTCAATGTTCATTTAGTCAATCTTGATCCAGCCCAAGGGTCGGAAATGAAAAAAATACGTCATTGTGTTGTCCTATCTTCTGCAAACATGAATGCGGCACTAGGTACTGCTATTATTGCTCCTATGACAACCACTTTACGGGGCTATCCTTCTAGAATAGAAATCCGATTTGGCTCCAAGTTTTGCGAAATTTGTTTGGATCAGATTCGCGTAGTAGACGAAAGCAGATTAAGTAAAGAAAGCCTCGGACGAATAAAAGCGGCCGAGATTGAACAGGTAAAGAATTGTTTAAGTGAACTATTTCAAATCTAAATTCAAAAACGATTCTGAAAAAAATTTCACCAAGTGCGCACTCGCTGTTAATCAAATCACTTGCTAAAGAACTCGGCTTCTCCTTTTGTGGCATTGCCAAAGCCGAATTTCTTGAAGATGAAGCACCCCGTTTGGAAGAGTGGCTGAAGCGCGGCTACCAAGGGAAGATGTCTTACCTAGAAAATCATTTCGATAAAAGATTAGATCCTACGCTGCTTGTTCCAGGTGCTAAGTCTGTAGTTAGCTTAGGATATAATTATTATCCCAAAAAAGAGCTAACCACTTCGTCATCATTGAAGATAGCGAAGTATGCCTATGGCGAGGATTATCACCACGTTGTGAAAGATCAACTCAAAACATTTCTATCACTAATTCAAAAAGAAATAGGTGAAGTCAATGGGCGAGCCTTTGTGGATTCGGCACCGGTGATGGAACGCGAATGGGCAAAGCGCAGTGGCACCGGGTGGATAGGTAAAAACAGCTTGTTGTTAAATCGCGATATGGGCAGTTTTTTCTTTCTTGCCGAATTGATTGTAGATGTTGAGTTGGAATATGATGGACCAATTAAGGACTACTGCGGCACATGCACTGCGTGCATGGACGCCTGCCCTACGGACGCCATACCTCAGCCTTACGTGGTTGATGGAAGTAAATGTATCTCCTATTTCACCATTGAGTTGAAAGAAGAAATTCCAACCGAGGTAAAGGGTAAATTTGAAAATTGGATTTTTGGATGTGACATCTGCCAAGATGTTTGCCCCTGGAATCGCTTTGCAAAGCCACATAACGAAAAACGATTTCAGCCACCTCCGCAATTAGAGAACATAACTAAGAATGACTGGCAGGAAATTACCCATGATGTGTTTGAAAATCTTTTCAAGAAATCAGCAATCAAGCGAACCAAGTTCGAAGGCTTAAAAAGAAACATCAAATTTGTGAACAACGAATAGGTTATGAACTGGAAACAGAATTATTGGATAGTTTTCATTCTCATTTTAAGTGCTGCTTCACTGGCAGGTGAGCTTGCAAACAATAAATTTCATACACTCGATTTTGAAGTATACTATAAAACGACAACACGAATGCTTCATCAAGCCGAGCTATATAGTATTGCGGAAGACGGTCATTATGTGTACAAATATTCTCCCGTTGCAGGGTTGTATTTCATACCCTTTGCCCTATTAAATTATCCTGCAGCGGCAGCGTTGTATTGGATTTTGCTGACAGTACTTCTTATTGCTGGATTAAAAGTATTCTACACTTTATTGGATGAAACAGACAGTCAAAGAAAGAGAAATTCTATTTCTGTAGTATTAATTTTATCTCTGCTCACCATCGGGGTTCACGTCCATCGCGAGTGGCATCTAGGTCAGGTTAATTTGCTCTTGTTGGTTACTTATATCTTTATGATTCGCGCTTACACAAAAAGGCAATTACTCCTATTTGCTGCATTGTTAAGTTTCAGCATTTTCATAAAGCCATTTGCGTTGATTTTTCTTCCCTATCTAGTGTATAAAAAGCAATGGCTAACTATTGTCTATTCACTGGCCTTCACGTTAATCTTGGCTTTCTCTCCCTTGATCTTGTATCCATCACTGACTAAGGTGAGCCATTTATATCAGAGTTGGCAAAACGAACTTGCTGTAGAATTAAGCGCGAAGCAAAACCTTTTGGCCGATGCCAACCACACTATATTTTCAGTAGTGGCCCGTTACACGCCTATAAAATTTATGTTGACAACCGCACTTTCTCAAAAGATATATCAACTGATTGTTCTCGTTTTGATTGGAATTGGCTTTCTGTTTTTTAGTCTACGACAAAGGAAAAAAGAAGCCACGCTAAACGAATTTTCCTTTCTTATCGCATTGATACCACTGCTTGCCTTCACAAGTGAGAATGCATTTATCTTCGAGCTTCCCGTAATAATAATATTGACGTATCATTTTAAATTGCTTTCCCTTATACAAAAAGCGTTATTTATTACTGGGTGCGTTTTAATTGGTGCCAACATTTATGATATTGTAGGTAGCGAGATAAGCGCGTTTTTTATCTCAATTTCAATATATACTTTCGGAGCAATTTTATTCATGGTGTTGTTAACAACCAAAAAGTGTAAACCAAGTAACCGACTTAATTAAAAATATTTCAATTTTTTTTCTAAGATCATATCAAAGGCTAAAATTTTCTACTTGATCAACAAATTCTTTATAAAGTTTTGTTAACGTTGATCCGTCACTTATCAAATGATCGAGTGATAACGTTATGGCCAAAATACTAGCATTTGGCTTTTCGAGGTCTTTATTTTTTTCGTCTTTAAGTGTCCCGACAAACATGCCAACCGAATGGAAGTGAGTTGGCAAACCGTGCATCATATTCTTTGAATTTCCTAAATGCATAGTTGAACTAAAGTAGACGTTACCAAACTCCTTTTTTCGAATAAGAGGAGTTCGCATCATTCTATGATAAAAGAGACGCCTAACAATGGTGGGAAAACTCATAAATAGGCGTTCTGCATAAGTGAAAGTCTTTTTCGATTTACGAATCTTTTGTAAATCGTCTTCTAGTTCTAGTAACGATTTCTTATTTGCTCGTTTAACAATTTTATACCAAGTCAAAGTTTTACCTTCTTGCTGAAATGCGAACGGAAAAAAAACATTGGCTTCATCAAACTGGTAGTATTTGTTGCGCTTTCCGACCAAGGCAAATGTTTCTTTATTTTTATCTAGTGTTTGCGTAAAACAATAAAGTAAGCAAGCGGTAATCGAAATACTTCTTTTTCCTTCCTTCTTTGAAATCCTAATTTGTTGTCGGATGTGTGCAATATCTACCTGAAAAAAAACATGCATTAGATTTACGTACCTATTTAATGACGCACCGTCTGCTGTGATTTTTTTATCGATAGGAAAATCTTTAATTGTATATCCCTTTTCAATCATAATTTTTCAACTTAAGATTTGCTCCCATTAAATGACATTCTCAACCTGATAGGTTTTTTCGCGCTCATTATTATCTCCGGATTGATCAATGGATTTACCCGATCAACTTTTTCAAAAGTAAAATTTATCAATAAGGTACTTAAAATAAATTGAATCTGATACTCTGATAAAGCTCTTCCAATACATGCGCGTGCACCTTGCCCAAATGGTATATATGCGTAGTTTTTTCCTTTGAAATTATCTTTTTCAAAATTCAATGGATTGAACTCATTAGCATTTGCCCAAAATTTATTGTTTCTATGCAACGCATAAGTGCTAATTAGAATTATCGACTTAGCCGGGAGAAAAAAACCATTTAATTCATCTGCCTTTGTCGATTCACGAGGGATCGACCAGACAACAGGATATAACCTTAGCGTTTCCTTTACTACCAGATTAAGATAAGGCAGTTCACGCAATGCATAATGAGTTTGAGGATCCAATAAAATAGACTCGTTTAGTTCGGCTTTCGCTTTATCTTGATAGCGCGGGTTGGCAGCCAAGTTATACATGGCCCAACTTAACGCAGCGGCAGTCGTATCAAAACCAGCAACTAAAAAGTTAAGAAGTTGATCGGTAAATTCGTCCTTCGAAATTCTTTGCTCGTTAAGTTCTTGTAGTAACAGTTTCGACAAGCCAGTAGGCGGAAATTTGTTATCGATTAGGTCATCGACTATGTTGTTCATCATTTTTCTAAGAATTTCCAAATTCTTTTTATACCTGTTGAATGAATATTTCATTCCAAATAACTCGAATATAGAAGCCACCAGTTGGCTTCTCATCATATACTTAAGGCTTGAGAAACGCATTACAAACTTGAGATTGTGACTGATTTTCTGATAATCGAAAGAAGCGACATTGGATACATTTGTTTGGAACATGATTTTTAGTAAAAGCATATGCATTTCTTGCTCTATAAAAACTGGTTCTTTTGTTACTTTCCATTTTTCGATCAATTTCTTAATTTCTATATCAATCACAGGAAAGGTCTCCGCTATAGCATTAAACGAAAAAAGTGATTTGATTAAATTGTGTTGATACTTCCAATCTTCGCCTTCACTCAAGAAAATACCTTTGCCTAGCATCTCGAATAGACCGCGGTAAGACGGCTGATCAATCGTTTTCGAACGGGAATAATTTTCTGCATTATCCTTTAATATGTGCTTTACAGCTATTGGATCATTAATGAAAATCATGGTGGGATTTGCTGATATTGCAACAATGTCGCCATGTGAGTTGAATAGCTTTGAAATTGTTTTTAATGGATTGACAATCAAATCAATCAATACAAATGGTAATTTTATTAGTGAAACTTTCGGTATTTGCTTAAGCGTTGTATCTCCAATCATAATAATGAAATTCAATTAATCACTATCAGTTATAACGTTCATTGCTCATTCATATTTCCGTTCTGATCCTTTTACTCCCAGCATACAGTTCATACTCTAATAATCGACAATCAATAGAGCTGGTATAAAATTCTATTCTTCTTTTAGCTTTTAGGCCAATCTTTTTGGCGAGTTCTAAGTTCCCTGTAAAGACGTAGCCGCGGTAACCTTGGCATTTCTTTTTCATAAAGTCGCCCATCCTAGCATACGTTACTTCCAATTCCATTTCATCCCCCAAACGCTCACCATATTCAGGGTTAAAAAATATGATTCCTGGCGCAGTAGGTATCTGGGTAGTTTCAAAATCACCTAAACCAAATTCTATCAAGTGCTCAACTCCCGCTAAGCCCGCATTTACTTTAGAAATCTCTATCGCATCAGTATCAATATCGGTCGCTATTACTTTCAATCCGGGTACCTCTTTAATGCCCTCTTCTAATTTTCGATATTCAGTGGCATATACTTTTTCATCGTAGCCCAAAAAATGCATGAAGGAATAATTTGTGCGTAGTAAACCTGGCCTTTTGTTGGTAGCCAATAACACAGCCTCGATGGCAACGGTGGAAGAACCACACATGGGGTTTACAAAAGGCGATTGCCTGTCCCACTTAGTGGCAAGTACCGTGGCTGACGCCAGCCCTTCAAGCATTGGGGCTTTACCAGGAATTTTTCTATAGTTATGCTTGGCCAACGTCTCGCCCGAGGTATCAATGAAAATTTCTGCGCTTTCCTCTTTCCAAAATAAGAACACCACGGACTTATCTAAATACGATCCCGAATCAGGTCGCTTTGCTGTTTCTCTTCGTATGCGATCGCAAATGGCATCTTTCACTTTTACATTTACAAACATGTTGTTGTTCACGGTAAAATGATCAACAGTACTATTCACGGAAAGATATCCGTCCTTTGCGATCAAGCTTTCCCACGGCATCTGAATAAGAAAGTTGTATACATCTTCCGGACTATTGGCTCGGAATTTTTTTAACGAATACAACACTTGGCTGCCGCATCGCAGATTCAAGTTTAGTCGAATGCAGTCTGCCATAGTACCCTCCAACTCAACACCTGTAGAAAAACTTCGTTCAGGTACAAAACCTAGCTCGGTTATTTCTTCTAATAAAAAAGGAGCCAACCGTTTTTTACAAGTGACAACTATTTTTTTCTTTTCGTTGAAGATATCCATGTTGCAAAGAACGTATATTTTGGTTTGAAATTTGAAAATTCGTGACGGTAGCTTCCGTCCATGCGTTCAACAAATTCGTTAATTTAAAAAGTCAACCAAGAATTTCCCGTAGCACCTGTATCGATCTGATTTCACTCATGTTTTCGGTGTGGGTGGTATAAAATTGAATGATAAGTTCCAGCAATGCCCGCCTTTGCGAATTGGACATAACTAGAATCTCATGATAATCGGCAGCCAACAGTAAATTAAATAATTGTTCCTCTTCAATGTCTAGCATTTTGCCAGTGAGAATGTCTGTTGAATTGTGCAGGCCAAAACCCAAGTATCGGCTCAACTTTACCAGAAAAACCAGGTGAAAATTCTCATAATTTGAAAGTTGCTTGTCGAATGCCTCCAGCGACTCGAACAGAAAGCGGCAAACTTCGCCCGCATGTGTTTCTTCTTTGATTGATTTATTTATGATCTCATTCAAAAACATTGATATCGTTGATTTCTTAACATCGTTGTAAATCGATTGATAGTGATAATAACATTTCACTTCTTTAATTCTTAGAATAGAGGCGGTTTCTTTGTAATAGACCACCATTTCAAGTAAAGTCAGCGGTTGAAATAACGACATTTTTGTAGCTGCTTTTGAAGAACGTACGCCATTTACGATGTAGCTCTGCAGGCCAAAGAGTTCTGTAAAAATTGTGACGATGATAGACGTTTCGCCATACTTTACAAACCGAAAAACGATGCCGCGGGTTTTGTGGAGCACTTGTGACGGAATAAATTACTAATTCTGATTTGGATTCAGGCTGCAAGCTACAAGGTTGTAGCACAAGGCCTGCGGCTATCTTATTTTCTTTCCTTCCATTCCTTTAAAAAACGCTTCACGGCTGCGGGCTTCGTAAGTATCATGCTCGCCTAGCATAACTTTATTGTTGTTATCATTTAACCGAAAGGAGAACGAGGCAAGTTCGCCTGTTTGCTGACAAATGGCATGCACTTTCGTCACAAATTCGGCCACCGCCAAAAGATTGGGCATTGGCCCAAAAGGGCGGCCTTCGAAATCCATATCCAGCCCAGCAACAATAACGCGTTTACCTTGGTTTGCCAGCGTATTGCAAACATCTAAAATGGCGCCATCAAAAAACTGAGCTTCGTCAATGCCCACCACGTCACAATTGCCAGCTAACAAAAGCAGATCATCGGCAAACTGCACTGGTGTTGAGCGTATAGAACGCTCACCATGCGAAACGATATCTTCAGGATGGTAGCGATTATCAACAGATGGTTTAAAAATTTCTACTTTTTGCTTCGCAATAATGGCACGGTTCAGCCTGCGGATCAATTCTTCTGTTTTGCCTGAAAACATACATCCGCAGATTACTTCAATCCATCCAGCTTTCGCGGTTCTGTTGTTTCTTCCAAAGTCTGGTTCTGTAAACATACTGCAAGTTACACTACAATTTTAAAGATTAGAAACAATTGGCCTTGCTGGCCTTTCGCTATTATCAGTGAAAAAAGTCGCTTCTTACAAAGTTCATATTCCCCATGCAACATGGCGTTTCTCTTACTATCTTTACAAACAAAATTTAAGACGATAAAACCAGCTATGGATGAAAAAATAAGTCTTCAGGCAATTGAAAATTATAGTGAAGCTTATGCTGGCATTGTAGCCAGTGATTTTTTCTCAAAGAATCAAAAAATTAATGGTCAACATATTTTAGTCCTTACTGAAATAAAGCAAGTAAATCTGTTTATCATTAAAGAACTGATGGATCAGTGGCACGCTGAAACACATAAGCTAAAAAGCCCTTATTTTGATTACGCAGCCGAAGAAGTAATAACCAGCTTAAAGGTTTTTCAAAATACCTTAAGCAATCATATTTCAATTGCTAAGACCGACTTTATTCCTCTTGTCAAGAAAGCAGTTTATCAGACGCTCTTCCTTTTACTTTCCCCTTATGATTTTTATTCCGAAACCTTAGATACTCAAGGTAAATCTTCTCTTCTCGTAAGTGATCTTAAAAACTTGGTTAGATACGTGAAAATCAATAAGGCTCCTTTAGAAAAATTGTTAGAAAGGTTAGAGGAAAGAAAGATGACGGCTATTTCGGGAAATGAAACCTTTTCACTTTTAGATACCATTTTAGAAGAGGTAAACTTCTCTCCCGAAGATATAGAGTCCTACTTAGTAAGGTTTTCGTCCGTCTTTCCACTTACGCTTGAACGGCTCTATGAAAATAAACCAGCATCGGCAAAGCCAGCGATAGAAGTTAAAAAGAAGGTTATTAATTCAGAAGTAATTCAAACTGCACTTCCCTTGGTTAAAGAAGTTAGGGAATCAACCAGTAAAATAGGTCGAATAAAAGATAAGCTTTCGATCAACCAAAAATTCATGTTCACTAAGATGTTGTTTCATGGTGATTTCGAGATTTTTTCACAAGCACTCGATCGTATCGACATGCTAGATAACTTCAGTCAAGTAAAAGTTTATCTTGAGAGGACATATCCAGAGTGGGACACAGAAAGTGAAGAATATGCTGAACTCATTAATCTGGTAGAACGAAAATTTCTGAATTAAACTCGCTGCAACATTTCCCCGCGGTGGGCGTCCAATTTCAAAAGGATAAACAAGAGAATAGTAAAACCCCAGAGCGAGGAGCCGCCATAACTAAAGAACGGCAGGGGTATTCCTATTACAGGAAACAGCCCTATTGTCATGCCAATATTAGTGGCAAAGTGAAAGAAGATAATGCTAGCAACACTGTATCCGTAAACCCGCGAAAAGCGACTCTTCTGACGTTCGGCTATATAAATTATGCGCAACAGCAGGGCCACAAATAAACAGATTATTACAACGCTTCCAAGCCATCCATGCTCCTCTCCGATCGTGCAAAAAATAAAATCTGTACTCTGCTCTGGCACAAAGTCAAACTTAGTCTGTGTCCCCTTCAAAAAGCCTTTTCCCGCAAAGCCTCCACTGCCAATAGCTATTTTCGATTGTGTGACGTTCCAACCAAACCCTAATGGATCGGCATCGGGGTTGATCAATGCTTTTACTCTATTCTGGTGATGCGGTTTAAGCCTAGTTACAACATAGTCTACACTCTCAATTACAACCATAATCACGATTGCTCCCGCGGATAAGATCAATATCCTGTTAAGTTTCCTTTTCCCTAAAAAAATAATAGTCGCTAAGATTACAAGAATGGCCCCGTGAAGGTAGAGTTGATTTGGAATAAGCAGAGTAAGTATGAAAATTGTTGCTGAACTGATTCCTATAATCAATAAAAATGGAGACATGCCTTCTCTGAAAAAGACTAACATAAAAGCGACAAAAACCATTGCCGTTCCAAAATCTTTTTGGAGAAGAATTAGCCCCATCGGCAATGAGATAATTAAAAATATTACTGCTTGATTCCTGGTGTTATCCATCTTAAAACCTACTGATCCCATATACTTCGCAATGGCAAGAGCGGTAGCGAACTTCGCAAACTCTGAGGGTTGAACGCCAAATGAACCTATCCCCAGCCATGCTTTGTTGCCGCCCACTTCTTTACCAATAATGGGGACCAGAATCAATAATAGTAAGAACAACCCATAAAAAAGAAAGGCGAATGTTTCGTAGAAACGCATATCGACAATAATAATTATTAGAATGATTCCAACTGTTGCGGCCATGAAAAGGAGCTGTCTTCCAGAACTCAGCGACAAATCCCAAATGGTTTGTTTTACCGTATCGTCATAAACAGAAGCGTAGATATTGAACCATCCTAACGTGGTAAGTGCGATAAATAGCAGTAACGCCACCCAATCCAACTTCCCCGATATGTTTTCCTCTCTTCTCAACGTATTAGTCTAAAAATTTCCCATCCAGCACATATTGCTCTATGTGTGGTCTCTTGGTTACACCTAATAGGTATTTTTCTATCATTAAACTCGCAATGGAAGCGGCCGCCCTTCCACCTTGGCCAGCATCTTCCACATAAATGGAGAGTGCTATTTTTGGATTTTCGCGCGGGGCAAAAGCAATAAAAACGGAATGCGCTGGGAGCGGGTCATTTTGAACGGTACCCGTCTTACCGCAAACAACAATACTGTCTAACTTGGCTCTATACTGAGCGGTGCCTGCCTCTACAACTTGTTGCATCGCATCAACGGCAACTCTAAAATATGCTGAATCAATAGTAGTATAGTGCCTAACCTGGTACTGTGGTAGCGGTTTACCAGTATTTCCGATTGCTTTCACCAAATGGGGTACATAGTAATAACCTCGATTAGCAATTGTAGCTGCAAAGTTTGCCATCTGAATGGGAACAACTAAGTTTTCTCCTTCGCCAATGGCAATTGAATAAATGTTTGAAAACTTCCATGACTTACTTCTATAAGCCCTATCATAAAACTCGGGAGATGGAATTAATCCATCCTTTTCATTTGGTAAGTCTATGCCAAGCCTGCGCCCAAAGCCAAAGCTCATAATGTGTTTGTCCCACTCAGCCAAGCCTATTCTGGTATCTTCAAATGGTGAAGTTGAAATACCTTTGTTTAGCATGCGCCTTAGTACGCCATGAAAATAAGGATTACAAGAGTTTGCTATTGCCCCTCTGAGATCTTGATTATCATGCCCTGGATGGCAACCGATTATTGATTTGTTGCATGGCATTCTTGTTTCTGGAGTAATAACCCCTTCTTGCAACGCGGTCATAGCCTGGGCAATTTTAAAAATTGATCCCGGCCGATATTGCGCCATGAGTGGGCGATTGAACAATGGCTTATTGGTGTCACTACTGATAAGAGCAAAATTATTGCTGTACTTTTTCCCAGTTAACAAAGCAGGATCATAGGTAGGTCCTGATACCAGCGTTAGTATTTCTCCCGAGGAAGGCTCAATGGCTACAATGCTTCCTGACTTGCCCTGCATTAACTTCTCAGCGTAGCTCTGCAATTCTAAGTCAATTCCTGTTATCAAATTTTGACCTGGCACTGAAAGGGTATCAAAAGCACCATTATTAAAAGACCCTTTTTCTATCCCCTTTACATTTCGCAGCTTAAATTTAACGCCACGCTTTCCCCTTAACTGTTCTTCGTAAAACGATTCAATGCCGCTTTGCCCCACGTAATCGCCCTGGCGATAAATTCTTGCACCATCCTTTTCAAGACTATTTTTACTGATTTCGCTCACATAACCCAACGCATTGGCAAGCGATGGCGTGGAGTAAGCACGTGAAGTTCTGGCTTGGATATAAAGACCTCTAAATTCGTCCAAATTATCTTGAATCTTTGCGAAATCATCGGTCGAAAGTTGATCGATGAAAATCGTAGGCTTAAAGGGAGAAAACTCTTTCTTTTGCTTTAGTGCAATAAATCTTTCTCGTAAAGTCTGTTGCGTAATCCCAAAAACGGAACAAAACTTGGCCGAGTCGAATTTCTTAACTTCTTTTAGAACAATTTCCAAATCAAATTCTGGAGTGTTATAAACGATCAGTTTGTTGTTTCTGTCATAAATAAGACCTCGAAAGGGATATTCCGGCTGGCGCAAAATGCTATTGCTATTAGCCAACTCCGCATATTTCTTATCTACTACTTGGATAAAAAATAACTTGGCCAGAAAAATAACGGCAACAAAAACGATTACGATTTGTAAGACTTCCCGTCTGCCCTCGTTCATATTCGCGCTCGGCTACCCGACATAAATTGGACGATTAAAATAGCAATCAGCGTAAATAAAGTACTAAGAATCACTTTAAAGAAAGTATGCAAAAACATATTGAAGCTGGATGCCTCAACATAAAACAATACGAAGTGATGCAAAAAAATAAGTGGAATAGAATAGACCAAAAACCATTGTATCCCATTATACCTCAGTGATGGGGCGACTCCAACTTCATAACCACTTTGTGGGGTGATAATTGAGAGCCACGGGTTTCTTAAATAACCAATCAGTACCATTGTGGAGGCATGTAAACCAAGGCTATCATAAAAAGTATCAATAACAATTCCCATCAAAAAAGCCATTGCCATTAGCAATAGAGGATTAGTATCAACAGGAAGTGAGAATAGAAACAAAAGGTACACAAAGCAAAACGCCAGATTAAAGAGTGCCAAATTCTTGAGAATCAATACCTGAACAAGAGTATAAAAGATAAACGAAAACAGGTGAACTATTATCGAACGATTCATTTTTTAATTGTTAGATTTTCAATTGAATCTTTTTCAACTTTTAGAACACTTTTTATCACATCTACATAACTAAGTTGAGCAAAATCTTGGGCCAACTTTACTCTTACATCATAGAAAAGGGCTTCTTTCTTTAAATCAAACTCAGTAACAACACCCACGAGAATTCCTTCTGGAAATACGGCATTGTAGCCAGAGGTTACAATTGTATCACCCGTATGTAATTTAACATGCCTAGGCACATATTTCAGATCAACAAACTGCGGATCTATACCGTCCCATTGGGAAGTGGAAAGATAGTTTTCGGACTTTAGTAAACTCGAAACCTGCTCGTTAACATTAAGTATCGAAATTACAACTGAAAAATGCCTTGAAACCGTTTTCACTTTCCCCACTATGCCTTTTCCACTGATTACCGCCATGCCTGGGGCAACACCATCGTCTGAGCCTTTATTTATGGTGATGTAATTTTTTGAAAGGCTGACGGAATTGTTGACAACCTTGGCACTTGTGTAGGTAAAAGATTTTAGTTTAGTTGAATCAATTTTTGAAAGTCGGTTTTCAAGGAGAAGTTTCTGTTGCTGTACTACTATCTCCCTCAATCTGGCATTCTCTGCTGCCAACCCACTGTTTAATTCACTTAGCCCAAAATACTCTTTCACATTACTGGAGGTGGAAATGATAGTAGCAGCCACTTCATTTGAAGTATTGAAGTATTTTGAACTTTGGTATTGATTATTTTGAATAACCAACGAAATGCAAATTACCTCAAAACCTAAAAATGTAAAGAATGACCTGTAAGTGTAAAAGAATTGAAAGAGACGCCCCATAGCATCAGGTCATGAGTACAGCCTTGAAATGGTTTAGGTTCTTCAAAGCCGCACCTGTTCCTCTAACAACGGCTCGCAACGGATCCTCTGCCACGTGGATTGGCAGCTTAGTTTTTAACGCAAGTCGTTTGTCTAAACCGCGCAACAACGCACCCCCACCAGTAAGATAAATACCTCTTTCATAAATATCGGCAGAAAGTTCTGGAGGTGAAATCTCTAACGCCTTCAGCATTGCTTCTTCTAGTTTGGAGATGGATTTATCCAACGCAAAGGCTACCTCCGAGTAGGATATTTTTATTACTTTCGGAATACCGGTCATTAAATCCCTACCGCGTATTTCGTAGTCATCTGGACCATCTTCTAATTCCGTGAGTGCAGAGCCAACTTCTATTTTAACTCTCTCAGCAGAGCGTTCACCGATCAACAGGTTATGTTGCCTGCGCATGTAATCCAAGATGTCTCTGTTAAAAGTATCGCCTGCTATACGAATAGACTGGTCGCACACGATCCCCGAAAGGGCTATTACAGCTATATCCGTAGTACCTCCGCCAATATCAACCACCATATTACCAATCGGCTGCTCAATATCTATTCCCGATCCGATGGCGGCTGCTATGGGCTCGTAAATCATGTACACTTCTTTGGCATTGGCATGTTCTGCCGAGTCGCGCACAGCTCTCTTTTCAACTTCCGTTATGCCAGAAGGAATACAAATTACCATCCGTAAAGAAGGTGGAAACAAACGCCTGCCAGTATCCACTAATTTGATCATTCCGCGAAGCATCATTTCCGCAGCATGGAAGTCAGCTATAACACCTTCCTTTAAAGGACGAATTGTTTTGATTTCATCATGCGTCTTCTCGTGCATTTGCATGGCTTGTTTACCAATGGCAATTACTCGATTTGATTTTTTGTCAATGGCTATAATAGATGGCTCGTCCACTACAATTTTATCGTTATGGATGATAAGTGTGTTGGCTGTTCCTAAGTCAATGGCAATATCGGTAGTGAAGAGATCAAAAAATTTCATCCTAAAGTGGGCTTATGCTGATTACGAAATACGCACGAAATTACGGAATCTATTTTAGATTTCAGATTTCAAATTCAAGGTTCAAAATTCAAAGTTCAAAAATTCAAGGTTTCAGCTTCAAGATTCAAAGGCGCAACATATCGAATCACACATCTCTGTTCGCGCGGCACCTGTCTCAATGTTTGAAATGCCTAAACCCTGTAAGTACCATGGTCATGTTATGTTGATCACAATAATCTATAGAGTCTTTGTCTTTAATCGATCCGCCCGGTTGTATTACCGCTTCAATACCCGCCTGGTTGGCGATTTCAACACAGTCTGGAAACGGAAAGAAAGCATCGGATGCCATGACAGAACCCTTCAAATCAAAGCCAAAAGAGGCTGCTTTTTCAATGGCTTGCCTAAGCGAATCCACCCGCGAAGTTTGACCCACGCCACTTGCAAGCAACTGACCATCAACAGCCAACACGATTGTATTTGATTTGGTATGTTTTGCTATTTTACTTGCAAATAGCAGTGCCTTGATTTGAGACTGAGTTGGCTCACGTTTAGTAACCGTTTTTAGATCTTCAACTGAATCTGTTTTGAAATCTGCATCTTGTTCAATTACTCCATTTAACAGGTTTTTATATTGTTTACCCGTTTTTAGCTGAAGTTTTTGACGCAGCAACATTCTGTTTTTCTTCATCTTAAGGAGGTCTAATGCATCTTGGCCATAATCGGGCGCAATCAAGATCTCGAAGAACAACTTGTTTATCTCTTCAGCGGCTTCTATATCTATCGGTTGATTGGTAATCAATACTCCACCAAAGGCAGATGTAGTGTCTGCCGCAAAGGCTTTGATATAAGCCTCCTTTACAGTGGGTGCCGTTGCCACGCCACATGCATTTGTATGTTTGATAATGACAAATGCAGTTTCGTTTTCAAACTCCGCCACTAGGTTAATGGCTGCATCTACATCCACTAAGTTGTTGTACGAAAGTTCCTTTCCGTTCAATTGATCAAAATAAGCATCCAGATCGCCATAGAAAACTCCTTTCTGATGCGGATTCTCGCCATAGCGAAGCACACGGCCGTTGGTTTCGCTTACTTTCAAGCTGGTAAGCTGTTGCTCTTGGTTGAAATAATTGAAAATCGCTGTGTCGTAATGAGAGGTTACGTTGAACGCCTTAGCAGCGAAGGTTTTTCGTTCGGCCAATGTGGAAGCTCCCTTGTTTGTATGTAGAAGGTGCAATAAATCAGCATATTGATCGCGCGAAGAAACGATCAACACATCGTTAAAATTTTTGGCTGCCGCCCGGATTAACGAAATTCCTCCTATATCAATCTTCTCTATAATATCCTCTTCACTGCCACCTTTTGCCACGGTTTCTTCAAAGGGATATAAATCAACAATCACTAAGTCGAGCGGACCAATGTTGTATTGTTGGGCTTCGGCATTGTCTTGCGCATGATCCCTCCTAAACAAAATGCCTCCAAACACCGCTGGGTGAAGGGTTTTTACGCGTCCTCCAAAAATAGACGGATAGCCCGTGAGCTTTTCCACTGGGGTTACTTCATAACCAAGTTTTTCGATAAAATCCTGCGTTCCTCCCGTTGACACAAATTCAACACCTGCAGAAGCGAGCGCATGAATGATGGGTTCGAGGTTGTCTTTATAGAAAACAGAAACAAGTGCACGGGTTATTTTTTTGGATGCCATAACGATTTAAGTGAGCCGCAAAAGTATTAAAAAAGGAGATTGAAGGATTGATAAAATAATCTAGATCAATAATCCTGCTCTGGCACCGATTCAAATTCGATTGAAAAATCGTCTCCGTCAAGGTAAACAGGAAAACGGTCGCGGAACGATTGCAGGGAATTTGCGCTTAATGTAGTAGTGCGTATCGCTTCCATTTCTGCCACCGAAAAAATGGTATCGCCTTTGGGGCCTATTATAGAAGATTGTCCATTATATTCAATTTCATTGCCATCAATACCCACTCGGTTGACACCTACCACATAGCTGATATTCTCTATCGCTCTGGCACGCAATAAAGTTTCCCAAACGTTGGTACGCACCATGGGCCAATTGGCAACGTAAACAAGTAAATCGTAGGAGGTTTTCTTTAAAGCGGCATTCCATCGGTTACGGCTCCAAACTGGAAACCGCAGGTCGTAGCAAATCAACGGGCAAATTCTCCATCCTTTCCAGTGGCCAATAAGCAAACTTTCGCCTGGCGTGTAGGTGTGGTTTTCCTCTGCCATCCTAAAAAGGTGGCGTTTATCGTAGGTTTTAAAGTTTCCATCGGGTTCCATCCACAAAAGGCGATTGTAGAACCTATCGTGCACGTTGGCGATAAAGCTGCCTAAAATCAATGCCCCCGTTTGGTCGGCCATTTGCTTCATCCACTTAAACGTGCGCAGGTTCATCATTTCGGCATGTTTGCTTGCTTTTATGGTAAAGCCCGTGGTGAACATTTCTGGAAGCACAATTACATCGGTGGGCTGCCCAATTTGCCATATTTTCTCCTCAAACATGGCCAAATTAGCCCCTATGTCCTCCCAATGTATATCCGACTGAATGATGGTGATTTTTAAATCTTGCATGGCCTTACAAAGAAAAACAATGAAACACTAAAAAGCACTACCGAGGTAAAAAGAAAGTGAGAAAGGATAATTTATCAAACCCGCTTCAAAATCTGCGCGGCCTTAAAGAGAGTCATTTCACTTTTGGCAAAGCAAAAGCGCAGCAATTGGTTATCGGTTTTATCGTTGTAAAAAACAGACACAGGTATAGAGGCTAACTTAAACTCTTTTGTCAGCCATTCGGCCATTTCATAGTCAGGCTTTTTAGAAATGGATTTATAAGAAAGCAATTGAAAATAACTTCCATAACACGGCAACGGCTCAAATGAGCTTCCTTTTATGTTTTCCAAAAAGAAATCACGCTTCTGTTGGTAAAAACTCCCCAAATGAGAATAATTTTCTTTGTCGAGCATAAACTCGGCCAACGCCAACTGAACAGGTGTGTTTACACTAAACGTTATAAACTGGTGCGCCTTGCGAATTTCCTTTGATAAAAACTCAGGCGCAACTGCGTACCCTACTTTCCAGCCAGTGGCATGAAAGGTTTTGCCAAACGAAAAAACAGCTACACTTTGCGCGGCAAGTTTTGGATATCTTAAAACAGAGTAATGGACTTTGTCTTCAAAGATAATACGTTCGTATACCTCGTCACTCAACACAATTATTCCGTGTTGCAGCGCAATGGTTTCAAGCATTTTTAAATCAGCATCGCCTAGCACTGCCCCGCACGGATTATGAGGCGTGTTAACAATTATCAGTTTGGTCTTATCAGTAATTTTGGCTTTTACAAAATCCCAATCAATGGAAAATGTGGGGGGTAGCAAATTGATATGCACTGGCACACCTCCGTTTAGCCGAACTGCTGGCGCGTACGAATCGTAGGCTGGGTCAAAAATAATAACTTCGTCACCTGCCTCCACCAATGCAGCAATAACCGAAAACAGGGCTTCCGTTCCACCAGCAGTAATGGTAATATCCGTTTCGGGATTGGTTGGGTGCTGGTACGTTGTTTGAATTACTTCGGATATTACGTTTCTCAAACTGGCAACACCGGGCATTGGAGCATACTGGTTGTTGCCCGCTTCCATGTGGTGGTTTATGAGCTGAATCAGCTTGTCAGAGACTTTAAAATCGGGGAAGCCCTGCGAGAGGTTGATGGCATCATGCTCTTGCGCCATTTTTGACATTACCGCAAAGATGGAAGTGCCTACTTCGGGCAACCGTGATTTCAATGAACCTGAAAAAGCCATCCTAAATTATTTTTTAGCTGCAATAATCCGATATTCAGTGTCCACTTCACCTTTGCTAATATCGTTTAACTTCCCTTTTAACATTCTCTTTTTTAGCGGGGCTAAATAATCTATAAAAAGTTTTCCTTCAATATGATCGTATTCATGTTGAATGATACGTGCTTTCATGCCCTCGAATTCTTCGTCCTTTTTTAGCCAATTTTCATCGAAATAGCTTATTCTTAATTTTTCTTTGCGCATTATTTCCTCGTGAATGCTTGGAATGCTTAAACATCCTTCTTCGAAAGGCCAGGGTTCACCCGATTCAGACAGTATTTGTGGATTTATAAAAGCTTTTTTGAAATGTTCCATGTCTGGCTCTTCATCCAAAGGCGATCCATCTACAATAAATAGACGGATTGATTTGCCAATTTGTGGAGCTGCGAGGCCAATGCCTTTAGCAGCATACATAGTTTCAAACATATCTTTAATGATTGCCGATAAATCAGTTCCTTTTTCGATGTCCAACGCTTTCTTGCGTAACACCGCATCTCCATACATTACAATGGGGTAAATCATCCGTGCGTGATTATGAATTTTTGAAGCGCAAAGTTAACTGTTGTTTCCAAACCACATACAAACAAAAGCAAGCTGGCAATGTTTCTCCCTACCTTTTACCTTCTAGGTAGTTTTGGAGAATAATAGTAGCGCTAATCTTATCCACATTACCCTTCACGCGCCTATCTTTCTTTTTCATTCCCCCTTCAATCATGGCACGGTGTGCCAAAACGGTTGTAAAGCGTTCATCTACTTCTACAATTGGCTTAGTGGGAAAAGCAATTCTAAATTTTTCTATAAACTGCCTCACCTGAGGTGCAATTTGCGAATCTTGGTTGCTCATCTGTTTTGGCATACCAATCACCACTTCGTCTACCTGTTCTTTCAAAAAGTAGCTTTTCAAAAATGCGATCAGTTGAAGGGTTTCCACGGTGTCGAGCGATGTGGCAATTATCTGGAGCGTATCTGTCACCGCCAAACCGGTTCGCTTCAGTCCAAAATCAATGGCTAAAATTCTGCCCAAAATGGTGCTAATTAAATCTGATTTTCTCCCCTAGCGCCTTGCGTACTCGGCTTTCAATTTGCATCGCCTTTGGAAAGAGTATCTCATTCTCGATTTGAGCGTGGGTTTGCAGGTTTTTTTCAAACTGCATTAATTCGTAATAAATGACTTTTACCTGAAGCGGAGCATGCTCTGCCAGGTGATAATTTTTCGTTATTTTTCTGATCCCCTCCATCTCGTCATCATGCACTTCGTGCTCAGAGGCGAACATTTGAAGCGAATATTTTTCCATTTCAAGATACAACTGCCCATAATTCAATATTTTGAAAGTAGCGTTTTCCAATTGCTGGATATAGGTGAACAATGTGTCCTCTTCGTGATAAATATGTTGGATGAAATCTTGTGCAAAAAGTGGGAACAGAATTTTCAAATCTTTTTCGATGGATGTATAATCGGCATGAGTTGCCCTAAAGGTCTTTACGAGATTGCCAATGTAGGGCAGCTTGCTCTTTATAAAAACAGAATGGCTATGCTTTAGGTATTCGATTATCAGGTTAACCGGATAAGTCTTGAATTTCAACGCATCGTCTGCTATGGATGGCCCGCTAGAAAGCTCTTCAATAATCGGCTCAGGCTTTAGACCCAATTGTGTGCATGCATCCTCAAGAGTAGTACCCACATTTTCGTAAAAACGAATTCCAAAATTATACAACACATATCCACGCCCAGAGTCTTGACCGACTAATTCTCCCAATGTTTGGCTGCTAAACATAATGCTCTCTTGACATTTCTTAGAGCAAATATAGTATACTGACTACGCCCTTAAGTATGGAAAAGCATAATTATTGAGCTTTGCTAGGTTTACCTTGTAAATTGTTGGGTATTTTTCTGTTTTTTGCAGATTCGAACTTTGACGCGCAAATAACGTTTAGGCTTTACTTATCTTCTGATATTCATGAGCGAAATAAAAAATACCAAATATCAAATCGGGTTACCGCTTGTTTTATGCATTGGTCTGGCTGCAGGGGTGCTTATTGGCACTAGTTTAGGCGGTCGCGCTGTTGTTGGCGACAGTTCTGACATCCGCAAATTAAAGGAAGTACTTAGCTTAGTAAAAAATGAGTATGTCGATGAAACAACAACGGATGTGTTGGTAGAAGACGCCATAAGTCATTTGCTCACAAAGTTAGACCCGCACTCGTCATATATTTCCGCCAAAGATCGGGAGTCAGCCAATGAAGACCTCAGAGGAAATTATGAAGGCATTGGAATTGAGTTCAATATTTTTCACGATACCCTAGTCGTGGTAACCCCATTAAGTGGCGGCCCTTCCGAAACCGTGGGTCTCAGATCGGGCGATAAAATAGTGAAAGTAGACACCACGAATATTGCCGGAATTAAGCTTACCAATTCCGATGTGATGAAATACCTAAAAGGACCGAAAGGAACCAAGGTGAGAGTAGAAGTTGTAAGAAAGAACACAAAACAACCATTGGTATTTACTATTAAGCGCGATCGGATTCCACAATTTTCATTGGACGCATCCTATATGCTCGACAAAGAAATAGGGTATATCAAAATCAATCGCTTTGCTCAAACTACGCATGAAGAGTTTCAAACGGCCCTTGAAAAATTGAAAAAAGAAGGGATGAAAAAACTGGTGTTAGACCTCCAATCCAACCCTGGTGGTTATATGAATCAGGCCATTGATCTTGCTGACGAGTTTCTTCCGGAAGGAAATAAAATAGTGTTCACAAAAGGTCACGATAAAAAATTCAATACCGATGCGCTTTCAACTAGTAAAGGAGAATTTGAAACAGGAGATCTCATTGTGCTGGTGAACGAAGGCAGTGCTTCAGCTTCTGAAATTTTAGCAGGCGCTCTGCAAGATAACGATCGGGCAATGATTGTTGGAAGAAGATCGTTCGGCAAAGGGTTAGTTCAATCCCCCTTCGATTTAAGCGATGGTTCTGAATTGCGCTTAACTATTTCGCGCTATTACACACCAAGTGGTCGATCGATCCAAAAACCCTATGGTTCGTCTGACCAAGAATATTCAAAAGACATTGTGAAGCGTTACAAGCATGGAGAATTTTTCAATGCTGACAGTATTAAGTTCAATGATTCACTAAAATACAAAACAGCAAACGGAAGAACAGTTTATGGCGGAGGCGGAATAATGCCAGACTATTTTGTTCCATTAGATACCACTTTAAATAGTCGGTATTTAAATGAGTTGTACATATCAAATTCGATACAAGAATACACGTTTGATTATGCAGGTGTTCATAAAGCAGCGTTAGAAAAAATGGGGTATCAAAATTTTCTAAAGAATTTCTTGGTCACAACTGAAATGCTGGAATCGCTGACCGTTGTAGGCAAGCGAAATAAAATCGCGCCCGATTATAAAGACCTTGAAAAAAATAAACGCATTTTTCAAATACATCTAAAATCTCAAATAGCAAGAAAGATTTGGGGCAATAATGGCTTCTTCCCCGTATTCAACGAAACGAACGAGGTGTTAGATCAAGCGATTAAATTGTTTGACAGGCTGCCCGAAATCAACAGGAGAAAGATGTAATCTGTTTCTTCTGTTTGAAGTCGATAAAAAGGGTTATAGTAGTACCTTTACAAAATGGAACTAGTTTATTTATTGATTGGCTCGGTCGCTGGAGGAACGATTGGGTGGCTTGTTGCCCGTGGTAGTTATCTCAATGAAAGTCGACATACTGTGTCATCGGTTTCGATGGAACAGGAGAAAAACAAATCGATTCAAACACAACTTCAAGAAGCAAAATTTTTACTTGACAAAGAGCGAAGCACTGTGCTCGCCCTCACTAATAACTTGGCATCGAGTGAAGCGGACAATAGAAATCTGGAAGAAAAATTAGATGAGCGGAAGCAAGAGATAAACGAATTGCAAGAGAAGTTTGCCCTCCAGTTCAAAAACCTGGCAAACGAGATTTTTGAAGAAAAAAGCAAAAAATTTACGGAACAGAACAAGTCAAACATTTTTGATCTACTCAGGCCACTTGGGGAAAAGATTGTGGAATTTGAAAAGCGTGTCGAAAGTTCTCAGAAAGATAGCATCGCAAGAAATTCTGCTTTGCGCGAACAATTGGAGAATCTTCAGCGGCTAAACCTGCAAATGACAAGGGAGGCCGAGAATCTCACGCGCGCACTAAAGGGCGACTCAAAAACACAAGGAGCCTGGGGAGAATTTATTTTAGAAAGTATTTTAGAAAAATCTGGCCTGGAGCGCGACCGCGAATACACTATTCAAGAATCTTTTACAACTGCAGAAGGGCGCCTTCGCCCCGATGTGATCATCCGCTTGCCTGATAACAAGCAGGTAATCATCGACTCTAAAGTGAGTTTAACGGCTTACAATAATTTTGTTAATAGTGAGAATGAAGAGGAAAAAAAGATAGCATTGAAAGCTCATCTTATGTCCATTCGGCAACACATGAAAGGCTTAGCCGACAAGAACTACCAACATATTTCTGAATCTGGCTTAGATTTTATCATCATGTTTATACCTATTGAACCGGCTTATATTTTAGCCATTCAAAGCGAAAAAGGGTTATATGAAGAAGCACTGGAAAAGCGAATCGTATTTGTGAGCCCTACCTTGTTAATCCCTTCTTTACAATTAATAAAAAATGTTTGGAAGCAAGAAAATCAAAGCAGAAACGTAATTGAAATTGCCAATAAGGCAGGGGAGTTGTATGATAAGTTTGTTGGCTTTTCAGAAGATCTGATGAAACTTGGCAATCAGCTAAATACGTCAAAAACTACCTACGAAGAAGCGATGAAAAAATTGGTTTCGGGAAGTGGCAATCTTGTAAGGCGGGTTGAAGAACTTAAAAAGCTTGGTGCCAAAGCAAGTAAGTCGATCGATCACAAGTTGATCGGCAGGGCGGAAGACCAAGCGGGGCTTTTTGGCTAGCTCGCTAAACCACCCTTCGCCTAATTTCTTTGGCATATGTTCTGCTTACAGGAAAACTTTTCCCATTAAGCATTTTTACAATCATGCCTCCGTTAAAATGGCGTTCTATTTCTTTCAAAAAATTGATGTTCACAATGGTGGAACGGTGAACACGAATAAAAATTTCTGGATTTAGTAATTCTTCGATTTTGCCAATGCCTAGCGAACTGACAAATTGATCATTTTTCGCATTGATTACTGTATAATCACCAGATGCTTCTAGAAAAATGATTTCCTCTACCGGCAAATTAAAAAGCTTTTCAGATTTTTGTACAAACAAATGAGACTCATACGATTCCTTGTCCTCATGTTTAAGAGTTCTTAGCAGCTCACCTATGTCACTTTGCTCTATTGACTTGCGCGCCACAGCCCTGTTTACAGCAACCTTGAATCGCTCCTCATCTAAAGGCTTTAGCAAATAATCAACTGCATTTTTTTCAAATGCTCTGATTGCATATTTATCGTAAGCTGTTGTAAATATCACGTAAGGATCGTGATCGATTTCATCTAACACATCAAAGCCATTCATGCCTGGCATTTGCACATCCAAAAAAATAAGCTCTGGCTTCAATGAGTTAATCTTTTCAACTGCCTCACTTCCCTTTGAGCATTCGGCAATCACCTCCAGTTCGGGAAACAACTCTACATATTCGCGAAGAAGGTCGCGCCCCAATTTTTCATCGTCAACGATAATACAGGTGGTTTTCATATGTTGGCAGTTTCGACTAAACGCGCGTTTTTGAATTGATCTTTTTCCTCAATAAAAAAATTTACCGAATATCCCCTATCACTTGCCCTTACTCGTAATCCAGATTGCGGGCCGAAGTAACTCTTCAATCGCTGATCGGTATTAGACATCCCAACACCACTCGAGCTTCCATCCATCACTTTTTTCGCATTACTTCCAAGGCCATCATCTTTTACTTCAAAGAAAACAATGTTGCCAGATCTCCTTACCGTTACTGAAATAGTGCCACCCTCCTCCTTGGGGGCAATCCCGTACTTCACAGAGTTTTCAACCAATGGTTGCAAAATCATGGGTGGAATATTCAGCAGAAAACAAGTTGGATCAATGTCCTTTTCAAACTTGAGCCTGTCTCCAAACCGAACTTGTTGAACGCGTATATAATTTTCAATAAAGGTGATTTCTTGCACAAGTTGTACCATTTCGCCTCCATGGGAGTCGAGCGCATACCTAAAGATGTCAGATAATTGAGTGATTAGCTTCCTCGCTTGATCCTTACTTGTGTGAACCAAGGTGCTAATTGAATTCAACGTATTAAATAAAAAATGTGGGTTGATTTGTGATTTCAATAAAGAAATCTGCATCTCTTTATTTTTTAAAGCAAGTTCGCTTTTTTCTTTGTCCCTACTTTGAATTCCTTGAAAATAGCGAATGACATAATAAATACCTGCAGTAATGATATATTGATCATGAAAACGAAGTGCGTCCCAGCTTAATAATTCGACCATATATTCCTCCCAAGATTCATAATGAATTGCTCCTTTCGTATGGTTATTGAAATAGTAGGACAATGTGCCCATTACAAAAAAGAATGCGACCAACCCTGCCAAGTGACCAGCTATTTGAACAAGCGGTTGGAAATTGGAAAGGAAGTGTGACCAAAAAAAGATTAGAACGATAAACGCCCCCAAAGCAATAAAAAGGAAAAAACCATTCCACAATACATAAAGCTCTGGGTTAACAAATTTCCATTCAAAGAATGAACTAACCGCAAAGTTTAATGCGTACCAAAAGCAGATTAGTAGATAGGCTCTTTTCCATATTTTTGGTATTTTTTCTATCTCTTTCAAAATTCATTGATTGAAATATAAAAATAAGGAAATTTTAGGTACGCCTTAGGTGAAGTTTAGCGAAGTAAATGACGCCTTAATGCTTAAAAATGTTATTTGTTATCGCTTCGTGAAGAAGCTCTTCTTTATCAATGGGCACAACGCCCACATGCTGGCATACCAACCCGCCACCAAGATTAGACATCGCTGCGGTTAGGTGAGCAGGAAGATTTAGAGCAACACACAATACAGCAATGCTAACCACTGTATCACCTGCCCCTGACACATCTGCGATTTCTCTTAAATGCGCGGGTAACTTTACTTTCGAATCGTTAAAATCAATATAAACGCCATGTTCTGATAGCGTTACCATCACACCCTTAGCCGATAATTTTTCTTTCAACGCAGCGACTGCCGTTTCAACTTGCCCTTGGTTGCTTGATTCTATCTCTACTTTTAAGCCTTCTCGTAATTCCTTTAAATTCGGCTTAAAGAGTGTCACGTTTTTGTAGGCTAAAAAATTTCTCTTTTTTGGATCAACAACCACAGGGATGCCTAATTTGTTAGCCTGATCAACGGTTTGTTGTATGATTTGTTCATTCAACACGCCTTTATCATAGTCTTCAAAAACAACTGCGTTACAGGTTGGGAGAAGTTTTTTGATCTTCTCTAACAACATTCTTTCTTCAGAAGCATTTGCTATTGAATCATTTTCCTCATCCACCCGAACTACGTGCTGATCACTGGCAATGATTCGCGTTTTTACGGTAGTCGGTCTATACTCGGAGCTAACCATTCCTTCAGCAGAAATGCCTTTCGCGTTGAAACATTGAAGGAGTCTGTTTCCATCATCATCTTTACCAATTAAGGAACAAATTATAGGCGTTGCCCCTAATGCTTTTATGTTTAAAGCAACATTGGCAGCGCCTCCCAGCCGAGCATCTCTTTTTTTAACCCTAACAATAGGAACCGGAGCCTCTGGAGAAATTCTTTCTACGGAACCCCAAATGTAACTGTCCAGCATTACGTCTCCCACAATTAGTATTCTCAAGCTATTAAATGCTTGGAAGACGTGCTCTGGAGTTGTAGGGCTGATTGTTGACACTATTTTAGTTTTGATAAGGCTTCCTTCATTCTTCGCATGGCTTCTATCAACTCCTTTTCAGAAGCAGCGTAAGACAGGCGCACGCAATTGTCATCGCCAAAGGCACCTCCTGGAACGAGCGACACGTTCGCAACCTCTAGCATGTAAAGACAGAAATCGTCTCCATTTTTGATTGTCTTTACTCCATCGCTTTTGCCATAAAATGAGCTAACATCTGGAAAAAAGTAAAACGCCCCTTGCGGGTAATTTGCTTTTACGCCAGGGATATCCTTGAGTAAATTGTAAACAATATCTCGTCTTTTATGGTAGGCGGCCACCATCAAGTTAGTAGGCGCAATATCTCCTTTTATAGCTGCTAAGGCACCACGCTGAGAAATAGAACAATTGGCGGATGTTATTTGACCCTGCACTTTATTACTTCCATCGGCTATCCATTTTGGTGCTGCAATGTAACCCACTCTCCAGCCCGTCATGGCAAAACCTTTGGCAAAGCCGTTTACCGTAATGGTTCTGTCAAACATCCCCGGAAGGGAAGCCATGCTTAGGCGTTCGCGCGTAAAATTAATATGCTCATAAATCTCATCGGCAATTACCAACAACCCCTCGTGCTTTAAAACAACGGCTGCAATGTCTTCCAACTCTTTCTTTGAAAATACTGACCCTGTTGGATTGCAAGGCGAGGAGAAGATCAACGCTTTAGTCTTTGGCGTGATCTCCTTTTCTACTTGTACGGCAGTTACCTTAAAATCATTTTCAATTGTGCCTTTCACAAGCACTGGTGTGGCTTCGCACAAGCGAACAAGCGCATCGTAACTTACCCAATAAGGAGAAAATACAATTACCTCATCGCCAGGATTAAGCAACGCCAACATAACATTGGCAATAGATTGCTTTGCCCCGTTTGATACTACAATGTTTTCGGCCTTGTAGGGAACATTGTTTTCTGTTTGATATTTTGAAGCCAATGCTTCGCGCAAATCTTGATAACCTGCTACCGGAGGATAGGAAAAAAAATTACCCGTATCAATTGCCTGTTTAGCCGCATCGCAAATGTGTTGAGGGGTTTTAAAATCGGGCTCGCCCAGACTAAGATTGATGACGTCTATTCCCCTGGATTTAAATTCGCGGGCTTTGGCAGCCATGGCTAGGGTAGCTGATTCTTCGATGGCGTTAATACGGTCGGAAAGGTGGTTTACTGACATGATTTATCGATTCTATATTTTGTTTTCTTCGCAAAGAAAGAAATTAAAAAGACTTTCGGCAAAGTTGGCTTCAATTACAATCTAGGTCGAACAGTTCAATCGAATGAAATCTACTGAAACAATGTTCTTCCAGTAATACTTCTGCCCAAGGTAATCTCATCGGCATATTCCAGATCCCCGCCCATCGGTATGCCGCGGGCGATGGAACTTACTTTTACTGAAAATGGAATTAGTTTCTTGTTTAGATAAAATGCTGTGGTGTCGCCTTCCATGGTGGGACTTAGCCCCAAAATCACTTCTTTGATTACTCCATCGGAAGAGGCCAATCGATGAAGAAGCGAATCTATTTTTAGTTCTGATGGGCCAATTCCGTTCATTGGTGATATTACGCCACCTAACACGTGGTAGATCCCAAAATATTGTGAGGTGTTTTCAATAGCCATTACATCTTTGCTTTCTTCCACCACGCAAATAATGCTATGGTCGCGTCTGGGACTGGCACAAATGGTACATTGTGTATCATCGGAAATTGTGTGACAGGTTGAACAGAACTTAATATTTGATCTTAATTTAGAAAGTGCGGATGTAAGTAAAATTGTCTTGTCTTCTTTCTCTTTTACTAAATGCAGCACCAACCTCAGGGCAGTTTTTTTTCCAATACCAGGCAATTTGGCAATTTCATTAACTGCCTCTTCAATTAGTTTCGAGGGGTACTCCATTAGAATGTGCTGAATTCAGGTTTCAAGCTACCTACTCGTAGTGGCAAATTACCCGAGTTTAAACCATCGCGTGAATCTTGACGGGAGGCTATCCTCAAAAAAAATTGTAATGACATTAGACTATTTTCGCGTCAATACCCGCTTCGCAAATAGCCTCGCGCATTGGGTTAAGTTCATCAAACGAACCTGTTTTTACTGCGCACTTTCCTTTAAAGTGAATTAACCAAGTACACTGCTCCGCTTGTTCATTTGAATGGCCACAGACTTTTATCAACGTTTTGATTACGTGCTCGAAAGTGTTAAAGTCATCATTGTAAACAACCAAATCCTTTACATCGGTAATCTCGATTGATTCCAGTAAATCAACCAGTTCAAGTTCTTCGGTTAGAGTCTTCATTGATTAGATTAGAAATAAAGTTTCAAAATTAAAAAAAAATAACAAGTTTTAAGCTTCTAAAATTCCAAATGACTCCACTCGTTGTCTTATCGATTATCATTATCTATTTTCTGGCACTCATCGCAATTTCAATTTACACCTCGCGGGGAGCAACCTCAGACACTTTTTTTACTGGTAATCGTCAATCGCCCTGGTACTTGGTTGCCTTTGGCATGATTGGCTCGTCTTTGTCGGGAATCACCTTCGTCTCAGTACCTGGAAGTGTCGGAAACGCTGGCTTTTCCTACTTTCAGGTTGTGATTGGCTACGTGTTCGGCTATTGGGTCATTATTGGTTTGCTCTTACCTCTTTATTATCGGCTTAACTTGGTCTCTATTTACACTTATTTAGAGCAACGATTTTCCACGTGGTCGTATAAAACAGGGGCTTCTTTTTTCTTGCTTTCTCGCACGTTAGGTTCGTCTCTGCGCCTCTACTTAGCGGCCACGGTGCTTCAGCTTTTTTTATTTGACGCCTGGGATGTGCCTTTTGTTTTTACGGTCGCTGTCACCATGCTTCTCATTTGGGTGTACACATTTAAGGGCGGCATAAAAACAATTGTGTGGACAGATGCTTTTCAAACCTTGTTTCTAGTTTCGTCTGTGGTAATCTCTGTTTACTTGATAAGCCACCGGCTAAACTTTTCGTTTGGTTCAATGGTCGAGGCTGTTAGTGCCAGCAAGTATTCTCGCATTTTTCATTTTGACGATATCAACAGCCCAGTCTTTTTTTGGAAACAGTTTTTTGCAGGTGCTTTTATTGCTATTACTATGACGGGCCTTGATCAAGACTTAATGCAAAAAAATCTGAGCTGCAAAAATTTGAAAGATGCACAAAAGAATATGTTCTGGCTTAGCACAACGCTTGTTGTTGTAAACCTTTTGTTTTTAACATTAGGCGCATTACTTTTCATTTATAGCGAAAAAAATGGGTTGCCTATCCCCAATTCCACCGATGAACTCTTTCCACGACTGGCGCTTAATGAGTTTGGTCTGATAGCCGGAATTTTCTTTTTGCTCGGCATTATTGCTTCTTCCTACGCAAGTGCCGATTCTGCGTTGGCAGCTCTGACCACGTCTTTCTGCATTGATTTTTTGAACTTTAAAAATAAAGACGAGAAAACAAAAACAAACCAGAAGAACGCTGTTCATGTTGGCTTTTCAGTCCTTTTCTTAGTCATTATAGTAATTGTTAAAGAGTTAAATCAGCAATCATTGATTTTAACAGTATTGAAAGTTGCGAGTTATACTTACGGCCCCTTACTTGGTCTGTTTTCATTTGGAATGTTTACCAACTACAAAGTGAGGGACAAGTTCGTGCCATTCGTTTGTGTGCTGTCGCCCATACTATCTTACTGGATAAGTTCTACATCAGAAAAGTGGTTGGGTGGTTATCAATTTGGTTTGGAGATATTGATTGTGAATGGCATAATTACGTTCGCAGGATTATTTCTGATATCGTTCAGGAAAACAACGCAAGCGGCAAGCTCAAAATAGTTCAACGGAAGGATCCCAAAACAATTTCTTAAATTCTACTACCTGATCATTCTTCACTTTTACGCCTTCATTTTCTAATCTGTCTTGCATAGCTGTTGGCGTTTCAAAATGGTGTTTGCCCGTTAACAAGCCGTTTCTATTAAGTACTCGGTGCGCTGGCACTTTTGTGTGGGTATGCGCGGCATTCATAGCCCACCCTACCATGCGAGCGCTCATCTTGGTGCCTAGGTACTTTGCAATCGTGCCGTAACTAGTTACCCTGCCTTTCGGGATCAACTTTACGACTTCAAAAACATCATCAAAAAAAGAATATGACTTTTCCTTTTTTTTCATTCGTTTGTTTTGCCATTTATTTTTTCCAATGCTACAAAAATTACAGGAAAACTGAATTCAAAAATAGGATTAGCTAACTTTGTTGCACTTAATTAATCTTCTTCAATGAAATTTTTTTTTTCACTGCCCTTCTTTCTTTTGGTTATAAATCTAGGCGTAAGCCAACACTTAGTATTTCCTGAAAATAAAGATAGGATTTCAGTATCAGAAGGAGAAACGCAGGTTTTTAAAATTGTTTCTGACGATGGATCTATTCCCACTGGGTTTTCTTTAGAGGGCGCGGAGGGCCTTGGCATTAAGCTAGATAGCCTCGGAAATTTTTCGTGGAACCCGCCCTACGATTTGGTGACGCGTTTGGAGACTCCCAGAGAAATTAATGTAATTTTTCAAGCAGACTGGGCAAATGGTCATAAGGTTCGGCAACCGATCACCTTTATTATTGCTCATAAAAATCGTTCCCCAAGCGTAGATGATTTACCCGTTTTTTATGTTCGCCAATCGACTGTGAACAATTACCAAATTTCTCAAGATTATATATCCGATCCAGACGGAGATCCTTTGGTGTTCAAATCGATACCATCACAAATGCCCGAGGGTGCAATCATTTCTTCATTGGGGCAAATTAGTTGGAATCCTTCTCGTTCTCAATTCAACCAATTAAAGAATAATCCGATCACGATCGAGTTTATTGTTCAGGATCAGCCAGAGAAGGCAGAAATAAAAGGGAAAATAAAAATAGCACAAACACAATTGGATCTGCCTCCGGAGATATTATCAGTGCCTAGCGACAGCTCTTTTACCATTAAAGAGGACCAACTGATTAACTTGAAATTGTATTTTTCCGACCCTAATGGCGATGAGAATATATCAGCTGTTGGTTTTGTCTGCTCCGACTCGCGGATCCCGAAATCAAGTTTAAAAGAAAACACGTTGGTGCAAGCAGAATTTACATGGACACCTGGGTATGCATTTGTGGACGAAGCAGCCAAGTTCAAAAACATCGAAATCCTGTTTTTCGCACTCGATAAATCAAACAATCGGGTTCAGAAAAAAATAGTTATCACTGTGTTGGATGCTGAAAATCTAGATGAAAAAGACAAAATGTTGTTCGAAAAATATAAGAACTCGCTAGTCCAAACAAAAGAACTGATTGACAAACTGGCAGTAAATCATGACTTGCTGAACAAAGCCTACAAAAAAGCAAAAAAAGGAAAACGCAACCGCTCTATTTTAAATGCTGGTTTAGGAGCTACTACCGGATTGTCGCCAGTTGTATTAGAAACAAGCGAATCGAAAGTTGTTTCAGCGCTGGGTGGAACTGCCACATTAACGCTAGGAACGCTTGAGGCAACCGAAGTGCTTGGTAAATCAAAATCCGACATTCTCGATAAACAAAAAATCAATATCGAAATAAGCAATATGGCACAACTTGAGGGCGATAACTTTGCCCGAAAGTACGCGCTCAAATCAGCCAGAAGGAGTAAAGAATTTGACGCGGACCGCGATAAGCTACTGCCCATTATCAACCATCAGAAGCTGGTATTGCTAGAGTTGGATGCCAGTAGAATAACGAACAAAAAGCCTTCCACTAAAGAGTTGAGAAAGACCTTTACTGATTTTAGCGAAGAGTGATCTGATAAAATTTAGCAAGCTTGCATTTGTACGGAATGATTTAAGGATTAGTTTTGCACTCCGAAACGACCAAAGTACACAGAGGAGTGGCAGAGCGGTCGAACGCGGCGGTCTTGAAAACCGTTGTACCGAAAGGTACCGGGGGTTCGAATCCCTCCTCCTCTGCTGATCAAAGATCAAAAAATTGAAAGCCCCAATTCCTGAAGAATTAGGGCTTTTTTGGTTTTTCAGGCATGTTGGTGCCAGTAATTTGACAGGTTTCTTTGGCTAATTCCGAGGTAAACTACTCGTTCAAAAAGTAAAAAAATTAAGACGAAACCAACTTTCGCGCGAAAACTATATTAACATTTCTATATATAACGGTGGGTGGTTGCGGTAGCCCTAGCTGCCGGGTAACTCTTTTCAGAAATTATATTACTCCGTTTTCCTTTCATCATAGTTACATTTGTGTTGTTAAATCGGCCATTTAGATTCTCAAACATGATACACTCATATACTGTCGAAGGGATAACATGCCAGGGCTGTGTAGCCAAAGTAAAAAGTAAGTTACTAATGCACCCCGATATCACTTCAGCAGAGGTGCAGCTGGAGGGTCAGAAAGCTATTGTCACTATGCAGAGACATTTGACTGTGGATGCACTTCAAGAGGCAATAGGTGTGGACACCAAATATACAATCCGGGCCGACCCATCCGATCAAAGTCATCCAACCATGAAGGTGGAGGAAACTAAATCTTGGTTTGCCACTTACAAACCGTTACTACTGATTGCAGCTTTCATTGCAGGGGTTTCAATACTTACATCCAATAGAAGCCTCCATATTGGCATGAATACGTTCATGGCTAGTTTCTTTTTGGTCTTTTCTTTCTTCAAATTATTGAACCTTAAAGGCTTTGCAGAAAGCTATGCCATGTATGATGTATTGGCGATTAGGGTTCCAGCTTATGGGTATGTCTATCCTTTTATTGAGTTAGCCCTAGGCCTTGCCTTTCTTACTGGTTTTAATCCAATGGCAACCAATTGGGCAACCATAGTTGTAATGGGCTTCAGCAGCATAGGTGTAATCCAAAGCGTAGTAAGTAAGAAAAAGATTCAATGTGCCTGTCTAGGCGCAGTTTTCAATCTTCCGATGAGTACTGTTACCATTATTGAAGACTTGCTAATGGTGGCCATGGCCATTTTTATGCTTTTTCTGCATTAGTTTCATTCTTTATTTTCTCAACCAAAAAATCACCCTCATGATGATGGTCGTTGGTAAGCAATCACTACTTGTGTTACTGATTTCAATTCTTTCCTTTTCTTGCGGCCAAAAAAACGGAACAAAGGCGGACTTGGCGCAATCCACAACTGAAAAGAAAGCTGTTGAGTCAATCGTAATCGAGCCTCAAACAGACCGCGACACTCTTAAGGGGAGTTTAAGGGCTTTAGCTACTGGTAAAATGGGAAATACTTTAGTAACTATAAATTATTATTCTCCAGCGGTGCGAGGCCGTGTAATTTGGGGTGGGCTAGTTCCATTTGATCAAGTTTGGGTAACAGGAGCCCATAGAGCAACATCCATAGCGTTTGACAATGCTGTAAAAATAGGCGGCAAAGAAATACCCGCGGGCAAGTATGCGTTTTTCACAATTCCATCTAAGGCCGACTGGACAATCATAATAAATAAAAATTGGAATCAGCATCTGGCCGATAATTACAATGTTAAAGACGATGTGGTTAGGCTAAATGTAAAACCTGAAATAGAAGAAGCCCATCAAGAAAGACTTCGATATGTCATAGAGTCAGAAGGTGAAAACTCAGCAGAAATTGTAATCTATTGGGAGAAATTAGAAGTATCGTTGCCGATTTCGGTACAATGAGATTTTATACGAATGCGCGTTGAGTTGTGGCTAGCCGTGTTGACCAGACAGATTTAAACAACAGGCAAGGGTTTCCATCAACTTGATTTGCCCTTTGAAAAAACGAATCAAAGGTTTCTTGTAATAACGTGTTGAGGAAAGTCGGTTACGTTTTTGCAACAGATTTGATTCATAACTTGAAGCAACTGCGTTTTTAGGATTGAAATAGTATGATCACCCCCTTGGTTGCCAAGTGCTGCCACTCCATACATAAATGATCTTCCCAAAAAAGAAAAATCTGCACCACTCGCCAACGTTCGTGCCACGTCAGGACCTGATCGAAGACCACTATCCATCATTATTTTTATTTTTCCTTTATAATTTTTTACGATCGGATGAAGAGACCTAACTGACGATTGACCTGCGTCTAGTTGTCTTCCGCCATGATTGGATACTATTATTCCATCCAGACCTAATTTGATCGCCATCTCGGTATCTTCTTCCGTGGCAACACCCTTTAAAACGAGCTTGCCTTTCCAAAGATCTCGGATAGCTGAAACTTTTTCCTGGTTTAATCTCCCCGAAAATGTTTTGTTCATGTACATTCCGAGTTGTTTCATATTCAAACTCTTCGGCATATAGGGCTTCATGGTAGCAAATTCTGGTTGGCCGTGGAGTAGTGTTTTAATTGCCCACTCAGGCTTTCCCATAATTTGAAATATATTTCGCAATGTCATTCTGGGAGGCATGGCCAACCCGTTACGAATATCGCGTGGCCTGTAGCCGAAAGTTGGTACATCGCAAAGAATAACCAATACCGGGCATCCCGCTGCTTCAGCTCTTTTAATGATACTGTTTCGAATTTGATCTTCAGCTGGATGATACAATTGAAACCAAGCCCTGCCCTCAGTAAGCTCGCTGATTCTTTCGATACTAGCAGTAGATACCGTGCTCAGCACAAACGGAATGTTATGTTGAAAAGCTGCTTTAGCTAAAATTTCAGGTGCATTCGGCCACATTAATCCTTGCAACCCGACAGGCGCAATTCCGAATGGCGCATCATACACATGGCCAAAAAGCTCCGTCTTCATTTTAGAAGATGTATGTGTATTCAAATAGTAGGGTTTCAGTTCAACAGCTCTTAACTCGGCTGTATTTTTATTCAAGTTGACGTCTTCATTACAACCGCCATCAAGGTATTCAAACGCAAAGCGAGGAATTTTTCGTCTCGCCCCTGTACGTAGATCGTCAATGGAAGGAAAATTAGTATTGTATTGTGTAGACATTCATTCAAATATAAATTATCCTTTCATATTCACATCAAATTCCAATTTATAATTCTTATCTTAATCCTGATTTACTAATCTGTAGTTACGAGTAGAACGAAACAGTGAAGGCAGCCGTAAGGTACAGGACTGTTCCGAAATAGAAAGAATGCCCCAACCAACTAAAAATTATATAAAGAATTTTTTTAAACTTGACACATGAAGCATCTCTCTCTACTCTATTTCCTTTTTATCCTATCACCTTCATTTGCTAGTCTCGTGCCAACTCATTTGACCTGTGAATATCAGGTAAATCCGTTGGGCATTGACATGGCAAAACCGCGTTTCAGTTGGCAGTTTATTCTGGACGGGAGAAACCAAAAACAAACAGCCTATGAACTCATAATTAGCGATAAAGTGAATGACCTGGCAGGCTCAAGTTGGAATTCAGGCAAAGTGAATTCATCAAACATTCTTCACGTTGAATATAATGGAGTGCCATTGAAATCATTTCAAACGTATTATTGGAGAGTTCGGGTTTACGATGAAAGCGGAGGCGCTTCTGCTTGGAGTGAATTTGCGAAATTTGAAACAGCCATGCTTTTGCAATCTGATTGGTCAGCTAAATGGATTGACGATGGCCGAGTTCAATTTGAACGTGACGAGGATTTTTATCAGGATGATCGAATGCCATTGTTCAAAAAATCATTCCACATCAAAAACAACATTCAAACTGCTCGTTTATACATTTCCGGCCTTGGCTATAATGAGGCATATTTAAATGGCAAAAAAGTAGGAGATCACGTATTAGATCCAGGCTGGACCAATTATCGTAAGGATGTATTGTATGTTGTGCATGATATAACTGCTATGGTAAAAAAGGGAACCAACGTAGCGAGTGTGATGCTTGGTAATGGTTGGTACAATCCGCTTCCACTTCGCCTTTTCTCCCGATTCAACTTACGCGATGCATTGCAAACAGGCCGGCCATGTTTAAAGGCAGAGATCAGAATCAAATATGTGGATGGCTCAACGGATACCATTTCAACAGATGAAAGCTGGCTCACAGCACCAGGGCCGATTGTTCGAAACAATGTTTACTTAGGAGAACACTATGACGCCCGGCTAGAACAAAATGATTGGACAAGCTCTAACGCTGGAGCTCGTTGGAAGCAAGCCTCGTTAACGGACGGCCCAGCGGGCAGCCCAATATCACAGAGGCAGCCACCTGTTCGTGTAACAAAAGTTATCAAGGCTACTGCGATAAAAGAAATCGCACCCGGAATTTTCATGGTTGATATGGGACAAAACTTTGCCGGTGTAGCGAGAATAAAAGTGAAAGGCAAAGCAGGAACAGCAATCAAACTTAAATATGGAGAGGCCATACAGGCTGACGGTAGTTTAAATTATTTAACATCGGTTGCTGGTCAAATAAAAGAAATTTGGAAGGTGAATGGCGGCCCAGGTGCCCCTGCTACAGCTTGGCAAGAAGATGTTTATACGCTCAAGGGTGAAGGGATAGAAGTGTGGTCACCGCGGTTTACCTTTCATGGCTTTCGATACATCGAAGTTAGCGGATGGCCGGGCAAGCCCGATCTAACTTCCATCGAAGGATTGCGCATGAACGCTGACTTGCCTAGTGCTGGAGAATTTTCTTGCTCCAATCAAATGTTCAATCAGTTACATACCACTATCCAGTGGACCTTCCTCAGCAATGTTTTCAGCGTGCAAAGCGACTGCCCGGGCCGAGAAAAACTGGGATACGGTGCCGATATCGTTGCCACGGGAAACTCATACCTATACAATTATGACATGGCCAATTTCTACAGTAAAGCCATTGATGATTTTGCCAACGATCAACAAAGTGACGGAGGCATAACCGAAACCGCTCCTTTTATTGGTATTGCAGATCGCGGCTATGGAGGTAACTCAGGTCCACTCGGATGGCAACTTACCTTTCCCTACCTACAGAAACAACTCTACACTTTTTATGGCGATAAAAAAATCATTGAAGCCAATTATCCTGCCCTAAAAAAACAGCTGGACTTTCTTAAATCGAAAGCCATCGATGGATTATTTCATTGGGACATCAGCGACCATGAGGCATTAGACCCACGACCTGAAGCGTTTACCGCGTCTGCCTTTTATTACCATCATGCATTGTTGGCTTCCGAGTTTGCTGGCATTTTAAATTTAAAAGAAGATGTGGCTGCGTATTCCAACTTAGCAAAGCAAATTAAAGAACGGATTGTTGAAAAATATCTAGTTCCTAACACCGGGCGTTTTGACAATGCCACACAGTCGGCTCAACTTTTTGCGTTGTGGTACGATTTATCGCCCGAGAAAGAGTTATCATTTGATGTATTGATGAAGGAATTTAACAGGCATAAAAACCATGTGTCATCGGGCATCTTTGGTGTAATGATGATGTTTGATGTGTTGCGCGAACGAAACCAAAACGAGTTAGCCTATGCCATTGCTAATCAAAAAGATTTTCCAAGTTGGGGTTATATGCTTTCAAAGGGCGCAACCACACTTTGGGAGACGTGGGAATATCCCGATAATGCACCTTCGCAAAACCATCCTATGTTCGGCTCGATTGACGAATGGTTTTATCGCTCTTTGCTGGGAATCAATCCGGCAGCACCGGGTTTCGAAAAAATTACTATAAAGCCGCAACCTGCTGGTGATTTAAGTTGGGCGAAAGGAAGTTATCAATCTGTGCTTGGAAAAATTGTTAGTGATTGGAGAATTGAAAACGGAAAATATTTCTTGCATGTTTCCATTCCGGCAAATACTACGGCAGATGTTTGGATTAAGTGCCAAGAGAACTCGATTATTCTTGAAGGAGGAAATGAGTTAAAACCTTCCCAGTATGAAGATGGATATGCCTTGGTCAATATTGGCTCTGGTAAATATTTCTTTGAGACAAAAAGATAAACATAGAAGGCAGTCAGCTGACTAAGGGCATTACTTCCATTTTTAGTCTTCTATTGATCGGTGATTGAAACGGAACCTCAGTTTTGTGAACAGATCAACCAGAAAAAAATAATTGATTAACTTTAATTTTGAACTCGAAACAACTAATTTAAACTCGAATGCATCGCATCCTAATCGTCTCTTCGATCGCCCTGTTTTTAATCTCCTGCGGTTCTCCATTGAAAGAATACAAAACCTGGGAAGTATACAACGGAACCAAGGAAGGAATGAAATACTCATCGCTAACCCAGATTGATACCTCTAATGTCAATCAGCTTCACGTTGCCTGGACGTATCATACCGGAGATGCGGACACGTTGCACGGATCACAGATACAATGCAATCCCATCATGATTGATGGTGTTTTGTATGGTGTTGGCCCGCAGATGAAATTATTTGCGATCGATGCATTAAACGGAAAAGAAAAATGGGTATTTGATGCCAATGCAAAAACCGAGTTTGATAATAATCGATCCTCGTTTCATAACATGATAAACAGTCGTGGCGTGGCCTATTGGACGGATGGGAAAAATGATAAGCGCATATTTTTTACTGCCGGTTCAAATACCTTTGCCATTGATGCAACAACGGGTAAGCCAATCAGAACTTTTGGAAACAGTGGCTCCATCGATTTGCACGATGACCTCGGCCGGGATGTGAAAGATTTATTTGTTGTGAACACATCGCCAGGATTAATTTATAAAGACCTGATCATTTTGGGCACTCGTGTGGATGAAGCGCCACCAGCCGCGCCCGGCCATATTCGTGCCTATGATGTGCGCACAGGCATACTGAAATGGATCTTTCATACAGTCCCTCAACCAGGTGAATTTGGTTATGAAACCTGGGACGACAAGAGTGCCTGGAAATACATTGGCGCTGCTAATACATGGAGTGGATTTTCATTAGATGAAGGGCGCGGAATACTCTACGCACCTACGGGCTCAGCTGCCTATGATTTCTACGGTGGCAACAGAAAGGGGTCAAACCTGTTCGCTAATTGTTTGTTAGCACTTGATGCAGCCACTGGAAAATACATTTGGCATTTTCAATTCATGCACCACGATGTGTGGGATAAAGACCTACCAACCCCGCCTGCTTTAGTTACACTTACCAGAGAGGGCAAACAAATTGATGCGGTGGCGCAAACCACAAAAAATGGAATGGTATATGTGTTTGACCGCGAAACAGGAAAGCCTCTTTTTGATATCAAGGAAATACCTGTCGATACCGAAAGCGATTTGGCCGGAGAAAAATTATGGCCCACGCAACCGGTTCCTCAAAAGCCAGCACCGTTTGTTCGCCAGACGTTAACTGTAAATGATATCAATCCCTATTTATCAGACAGTGTCAAGGCACAGTTAATACGCGACCTAAAAAGTTTTCGTCATGGAAATATTTTTTTACCTCCTGGCACCACGCCATCAATTGTGTTCCCAGGGTATGATGGCGGTGGCGAATGGGGCGGCCCTGCGGTAGATCCCCAAACCGGAATTCTTTATGTAAATGCCAACGAAATGGCTTGGGTCATGCAAATGAATGAAAACAAGATTGAACAACTAAAAAATGAATCTTGGTTACAGGCTGGCAAGCGACTATATACGCAAAATTGCACGGCATGCCACGGTGAAGATCGAAGAGGCACAGGCAATAATCCATCGCTAATTAACATCCAATCGAAATACAATCAAAAGGAATTTATTGGCCTTGTTAACAGCGGACGCAGAATGATGCCTGCATTCCAAAAGTTAAATGATGAAGATAAGAATGCAATTGCATCCTACATTATGGACATGAAAGCAGACCAGAAAAAAGAATATACCAGCTCACAAAAACTGGTTGATAGTGCTAGTTATTTACCGTATAGGATGAAAGGCTATACAAAATTTCTAAGTCCCGATGGTTATCCTGCCATTAGTCCACCCTGGGGAACTTTGAATGCCATCAATTTGAACACTGGCGAAATTGTCTGGAAAGTAGTTCTCGGTGAATATGAAGAATTGAAAGCCAAAGGCATTCCGCCAACAGGAACAGAAAATTATGGGGGCCCGGTTGTTACTGCCGGTGGGCTCGTATTCATTGGCGCTTCACGCGATGGTAAGTTCCGCGCCTTTAATAAAGCAAGTGGAAAGCTCATGTGGGAGTACTCGTTGCCAGCACCTGCATTCGCTACCCCAGCCATCTATGAGTTAAATGGAAAAGAGTATATCGTTATTGCGTGCGGTGGTGGAAAACTGAAAACAAAATCAGGCGATGCATATGTTGCTTTTGCATTGCCCGACTAGCACTTCCTTTTTTGCATCGCGGCTACTTCGATTTTTTGGAACCTGACCCTTAAAAGCCATGGCTACTATCAATTTGGGATTCAATTTTTTTTCTTCTGTGTTGGTGAAGCAAGGAGTTGTTGTAGTCTATTTTGACTGACAGGCTTTTGTAATTTAATTAGTCGTCCCTTAAAAACTCAATTTTAGGATTAGAAGATTTTGGATTTGTGATTTTGTGGTTTTAACGAGCGAAAAAAGGCAATTAAAAAGTTGGGCTAAAAAGACAAGTGGATTTACTTTC
>JBIKRT010000164.1:0-3373 GCA_044349005.1 Cyclobacteriaceae bacterium | reverse complement strand
ACTTGACGAAGAGCTTCTTGTTTAAACTGATCATCATACTTACGAGGTCGGTTTTTCTTTTCCATAGAAACACAAATTTATGTCATATTTGTGTCCGGATTTATTAGACCATCTCACACTGTCCCGCCCGCTTGCAATAAGCTTTTGTTATGCACAGGGCTTATTGGTCGTCTCTAATTTACGTCTTTTGAAGTATTCAATGATTTCATCCTTTGTCATCTTCGATAACTTCTCGCTTAATTTGTCGCGTTGCTGTCTCATAAAATCTACAGCGTCAAATTGTTTCTCAATCGTCTTCATATTTTTCAAATTCTCTAGGTGAACGTATCTCAATTTGTCGATAACCATTCTTTATGTTAATGGAATTGTACCCACGAATTCTTTGCACATTAACAATGTGTTTGAAATTCCAACTTATCAAAAAGTCAGCTCGATTTATTGTCGCCAGAGCAATGTGCAAACAATCAGCAAAACTGGTTTGACCTACCACTTTTTCTGTAATATACTCTGTTGCCAATTCTACTGCTTCGGCTGTCGTGTCCAAAAACTCAGTCGACCCGATTTTAAGGCCTCTTACAAGTTCTTTTACTTTGGCAGGAGCATTTTCAAGCTCGTCTTGCGTCACTGTCGAAAATAACAAAGTGAACTCCTCGTCTCTTAGTCGGTCAAAGAGGGGAATTGTATGATCGGAAAACTCCTCGTCAAAGTAACCACCAAAAACAGATGTGTCGATATATATTCTTTGCTTCACGGCTCGAATTTACGAAAAATAGTCCTAAGTCGCCTAGCAGATAAAATACGGGTCTTGATGCTTGAAGTTATCCCTATCAGATGTGGAGAATCTGTCGCCAAGCCTTGTGCATAACGTTTTGGCGCTTGGCGAAGAAGCGGATTTCGAAGCACTAAACTGTCTGCCAGCACTGAACTTGATACGAAGCACAAAGCTTCATTTAAGCACTGAACCCGCTTTTTTGCCAAACGCCTGTTATGCCTTCGTTGTTCTTCTTTCATTTCGTTGTCGGTCAAGTAAAAATGCTAAATGTCCCAACCCAACCTTTTTGCTTTTGATTCCATAAAATTATTTTCTTCTGCCCATTGTCTTAACATCGCAATTCTGTTTTTCATTTTGTTGTCAAATGCCTCTTGTCCTAATGACTTCAAAAATATTTCTTGATTTTCCAACCATTTTGTAAAACCTTCCCCATTTTCAATTGACATTTTTTCCAAATTGATTATTTGCTCTTCAACTTGTTCTTCTGTCATATCTGGAAATGCACTTATTTCCTTAATTGTTTCCTGTGTTGCATTGTCTGTCTGTGCTATAGCTTCAATGTCTGCTAAATAATTCGCTGGTAAAATGGTTGCAATTTTGTCAATGTTGTATTCCTCAAGATTTCCAAAACTTCGAATATCAATTCCGAATTTTTTACTGTAGTCAAACCTAATTACAGAAATCGGATATTTTAATAAGTGCAGAGTGCTAACTAAAGAGATTATTTCAGCATAAGTGTCCAGCCATTTTATAATTAATTTCGGTTCAAATGTCTGTGAATTACTTTTGAGCATTCCCATTCTGTTGGAATGTTTTGCCCCTTTAGTATGAACATAGTTATGAAGATAACCAAGATTTTTATGGACTGTTTCTAAATCGTGTTTTGCGTTAAATAATCGAATGTTGTCATTTTGTTTTAGAATTTTCCAAATGGTCTTTGCATATGGTGTGTCCGCTTCTTTAACGTCTTTAGATTGCAACCATTCTTTTACAGCATTATGTCCATCGTCATTTATGTTGAAATAAACAGATAACATTCCTAATTCTAAGCCACTTCTGAGTGAAACAAAAGCTTGCTTGTAAAGTCCGAAGCATATTTGATTGAATGATACTTGAAGTTCTTCCCAAGAGTCAATAAATGGAAAATAGTGTCCAGACCAAAAGTTTTCAAGATTTTGAGGTATAATCATTCCAACTGTATGATAAATCCATCCTAATTCTTCAACACGTTTTTTAATTTCGGGGTTGTCCTCAAAGTATTTTTCGGTCTGTCGATAAACCTCAATGCTTTTGTCTGGTTCGTATATGTATGGCCAAAATTTCATTATCAGTTGTCGGTCTTTTTACAATGAGGCATAACGTGCAAATGCTTATGTCAGTAGCGGGATTTTGAAACTACGCCCTGTCCCACAAAACGAAACGAAATTATGAAAACAAAACTAAATAACCACACGTCACCCCGCTATTGCATAAGCATAATGTTGTGTGTTCGTGCCGCAAAACCTCCATGATGTGAGCCACACGGACTTGTAAGCTTTGGTCGAGCGTGGAATGTGCGGCTTGCAAGTTGGTGTGGCGTGAGGTCATTTCTTTTTTACCTGTTTGTCAACCTTTAAACTGTTTTTCAATGAAAAATTATAGACTACCGAATCCAATCGTTCAATGGTTTCGCGATTACTTTGAAGCATACTATCATGTTGAGCTACTTGATTCTTCAGGTTGTGTAAGGTGGTCGAAAATTGTAGGCTATCTTTTAAAACTCGCTGTTGTAGTTCTTTTATGTCGTTACTTTTTTGAACTTGGTTATACGTCAGGATTGCAACAAGGAGTCCAATACCTACAAAGATGATGTTTAATATTTTTTGTCCATTGTCAATAAACCTGTCCCACCATTTTTTACCCAATTCATTTTTTGTGATTTCTAATTCCTTTTTCTCTTTCTTTTCTTTTTCTCCTTCAATCTGTTCTAAAATTGATTTGCCTTTCGCGTTAAGTCGGTATCCACGTTGGTCATCACCTTTTTCAAACCAAACATTTTTCATTATCCAGTCATACGTATCTTCAATTTCTGACTCTTGGTATTCATTATTAAAATGGTCTAAAACATCGTACCATTCACTGCTATTGTCCTTAAAGAACCTTAGCATCTCTAATTTAATCTTTGTTATTTTTAATGTCTGCATACACAAAAGTAAAAGAATAATTGCACATAGGTCTTCTATGTGTCAGTTGGTCGTCACGCGTGGCTTATTGACTTGCTTTGGTCGCGCGGTCGCAAGTGCGGCAAGGCAATGTGCCACTTCTCCCTTGCGGGTCGGCTTGCCCCGTGGCGCGTTGGGTTTGAGCAGGGGCAACCCTGTCGGCCTGTCGTGCGGCATGACACACAACGTTTAGCTTATTGCTGGCGGGCAATTAAAACCTGCGCCCTGTCCAACGAGATAAAGATAAATAAAGAACTACAAACTTCAATGACGCACTGAGGTGGTCCAGTTTAGCCGGACAGTTATTTTGTCAGATTTTCCAAACAGATATTATTCAAAACGGAGGATGGTCAATCCATCCCCTCGTAGTGAATCAGTCTGTAATTGGGGGTGATCGCAA
>JBIKRT010000161.1:0-3739 GCA_044349005.1 Cyclobacteriaceae bacterium | reverse complement strand
AGTGGAAAGTAAATCCACTTGTCTTTTTAGCCCAACTTTTTAATTGCCTTTTTTCGCTCGTTAAAACCACAAAATCACAAATCCAAAATCTTCTAATCCTAAAATTGAGTTTTTAAGGGACGACTACTTATTGTGTTTTTGACTACTAAAGAATTTTGGCTGGGTGTAGGCGTGGGTATGTTGTTGCAAGGTGCATTCATGTTAACAGCCGATGTGTTTGCTGAGAGACGCGGGACAGAGTATATCAACAAAATATCTGTACTTTTTAAATCATTGTAATAAAAATGAAACTTCTCATAACATAATTGCTCTCATCAAGTCGATCAAAAAAAGCTCCCGAAAAAAAATGATGGAGAAATGGAAATAGTTGTCGACAAATTCACTTATTAAAACCCGACAATAAAACCCTTTGTCCTTTTGCGGTAGGTTTCACTAAACAAGTTTAACCGAAATTATGCATTGGGATTTTTTCTATTGCCGTAAGTATTTGGTATTCAAATTGTTTCTAATGCTATGCATTAGAAACTACCTAACCAACAGGGTTTTACAAAAAGTATGTAACTATCTGTATATCAATACCTTAATTAAAATACAGTTCTCTAATGCATAATAAGGGTTTAATGGTCATTACTGTGATCAAATAGATTAGAAAAGTATTCTCGCACCGGTAACCAAAGATGAAAAATCTCAACGGCTACAACAAACAAATTTCACGGCTTCCATAAAAAACTTGGAAGAAAGAATACAAAAGTATTAACAACTCCTAAAGCTACACGACTCGCAGTTTTTGCGATTTTACAGAGGAATTCTTTGATGAGGTTGATTTTGGATCAGTAACACAACCCTTGAATAAAATACTTCTCTTAGTTTCATGAATTATCATCTACACGAGTTGATTTAAGAACCACTGACTCAAAAATAGCCGACAGTTGCTCAAGCGTCCAAAATTTACAGAAACAATTTAACTAAACTTACTCGCAGGTTTTAAACGAGATATGTTTATTTAATCTTTCGCATGGCAAGACCAAAAGATCAAGCAAGAATTGACGCGATGTATTACGCCACCGTAAAATTCGTTTTGGAAACGGGTTTCAATACCCGATTGTCCGTATGTTCAAATAGTAAGAATGCACGATAAATCTAAAAACATGGGGAACATTTTTAATGATACTGACTTCCATAAGATTGTTAATCGCATAAAGTACATCTCCAAAGAAGATAAACGGCAATGGGGGCAAATGTCAGTTGAAGAGATGCTTGCCCATTGCGTAACACAACTGCGAATAGCACTTGGCGAAGTGACATCGCAACCACAAGAAACACTTATGATGTGGACCGCTATTGGGAAATGGGTGGCCTTCTCCGACATTCCTTGGCCAAAGGGTTCCAACACACCATTTGAAATGAACGTAAAGAAAAGCAATATTCAAATTAAGTCTGAAGGTGAGGAAAAAGAAGACTTAGTCCATTACTTAAACTTAACGCGAAACTCAAGCCAATTGAGCGCACATCCGTTTTTTGGTACACTCACCAAAAAAGAATGGGGACAGCTTATCTACAAACATTTGGATCATCATTTAAAACAATTCAGTCAATAAAACTCTACATCCATGTATAAAAAAAATTTAGACCCTCTCTCATCAAGGTTAATGTTAAACTTTCGCTTTTAATGATAGTTCAATTGAGTTTCGGTCAATCGAATACACAAATCAAGCTTTTTGGACAACCAGGCTTTACCTATTGTTATAACAAAGAGTTAAAAACAGGTTCTCCCTTCTTTAGAAACGGTAAGTTTATCATTTATAAAACCTCTCAATTGATTGAACGCATTTCCATTGCAGGTGAGTTGAATGCGCATTATGATGTGGTGGAAGACGGCCTTCAACCGAAGCGTATCCATGGATTTAAATTAAAACCAGTGATAGGATAAACTTAAATTTTACTCCGTCACCATAAAAGTATTCATAGCTATCAAAAGCTTTTCCTGAAAATGGCTGATGCTGGAATGAAGAAGTTTTTTCCAGCCAATAAGTCACTGTTGTTTAATTCTTGAAGTTTAGCTCCTAACTGTGATCATCCATTTTTATTGTTAAACGATTGTTAATTCGTGTAACCTTTTAGAAATTGGTTCGTTTTCACCGCGTAAAAGTAAAACTATTGATCAATTTAAACGAGTTATCCCTATGAGATTCATGCTAATCATCATTCTATTCTTTATTTCAAATTCTGCTTTCTCTCAAACCAACAATGATGAAATTGGCCCGAAGGCAAACCCATTTGGATTAGAAGTTTTGAAGATAATAAAGGACAATTCACTTTTTTCTGATTCTCTAAATTGGCGACAAGTCTCCAGCGAACTTGCTACCCTTCAGTTACAGAAGAACGATAGTTTAGATAAGCTCACCATCCTTAACTTTTTTATAAATAAGCTCAAGGTTGTTGGTGATAACCATTCATTCTATTCTGCAATATCTAAGGCTCCTAAACAAGCACGTCAAACCAATGAACCTGAAAAACCAGAAAGTCAATATTTAGGTAATGGCATAGGTATTATAAAGGTGCCTATGTTTATGTCTCCCAGTAGTGAGAAAATTAAAGAATTTGCAAACAGCATTCGGAATCAGATCAAAAAATTGGATACTGAAAATGACATTAAAGGTTGGATTGTTGATTTGAGAAATAATGATGGCGGAAATATGTGGCCGATGATTGCAGGGCTGAATGCTTTGTTTAAGGATGGAACAGTAGGGTATTTCGTTGGAAATAAAAAAAGTAATGGTAGCGAATGGAATATTAGGAATGGTAAGATTAATCTATCAAAAGAGCGTGTAGATACCTATAAAGTAAAAAATCTCGATAGTAAAATAGCCATTTTGATTAATTCAAACACTGCGAGTAGTGCCGAGATGACAGCCGTAACATTTATTGGTCTGCCGAATGCCAGATTATTCGGGCAACCTTCCGCTGGCTACACAACCGCCAATTCAGACTTTAATTTATCAAACGGCTGGAAGCTATATTTAGCAACTAATCTTATTGCTGATAGAAACCATAAAGTTTATTCCAATAAAGTTATTCCTGACTTCATTGTTGAAATTGATACAGAGGTAAGCGCTGCAGAGGCTTGGCTTTTAGGAAAACCAAGGAACTAAGAATTCAATTGATGTTTTTTGCGAAATAATAAAATACGGTTCCTGATAAGATTAATGGCATCTTTAAAAGTTAGCATCTCTTTCTTTTCCAAAGCAAATGGAGAAGGAGTGATAAAAAGAAAGAATTTAAAGACGTTCTAACTTCAGATAGATCAGTAATTACTTATACCAGCTACAAAATCCTTAATCCTTGAGCGATATGTTTGGCTAATGGGTATATTTTTAGATCCGATAACAATATAGTTTTTATCTATTCTTTGAATGTGCGTAGTGTTGATTATGTATGAATTGTGAATTCGTATAAACAAGTCAGGTAAGATGTTTTCGAATTCTTTCATGCGTTTATAAACTAAAATTCGTCTTGACATTAAGTGGATGCTTGCATATTCTTTTGCTCCAGAAATAAATACTATATCTTTAAAATAGATTTTTACTAACTCATTGCCATTTTTGGCAAACATGGGTACTAGGCTGATTTTTTTGAACAGGTTAAAAGTAGAGTTTTTTTAATTTTAACCTAACAAAACAGTCAAATGAAAAAGATGCGCTTTACCGAGGCCCAGATTATTGGGATACTCAACGAACAG
>JBIKRT010000036.1:0-41392 GCA_044349005.1 Cyclobacteriaceae bacterium | reverse complement strand
GTATAAGCATCAACCTTATTGCTGACAAGTTGCTCTCCAGCAGAGCTTGATTCCTCTTCAGGCTGACGCGCTAATTTTAACAAATTATCGCATCAAAGTCACCAACTATTTTTCAGTACATTACCACGATTTTCGTAATCGAGAGATAAAAACATCTAAGCTTCGCCCCATAAAATAATCATCTTGACCCCATACTGTTTTCAATATTTCTTCTCGCTTAAGAATGCGGGTTCTATTTTCGCATAGCAGCTTCAGCACGTGTGCTTCTTTCTCCGTAAGATTTTTATCGCCAGAAGGGTGGTGCAGCTTTAGGTTTTTAAAATCGAAATGGTAACTGCCAATTTGAAATTTTAGCTCATTGGTATTGGCTTGCTTTGTTCTCCTAAGAAATACTTCCAACCGGAGACAAAGTTCCTCCATGCTAAACGGTTTGACTAAGTAATCATCGCCACCTGATTTAAAACCTGCAACTTTATCTTCCAACATTCCTTTAGCGGTTATAAAAAGAATAGGAACCTCTTTGTTTGTTAACCGTATTTGCTGCGCCAATGAAAATCCATCTTTCTTGGGCAACATTACGTCTAATACACATAGATCAACTGTGTTATTGTTAAATTCTAAAAAGGCGTCTTCTCCATTGGTTGAAAGTAATACGGTATATCCTTTTTGCTCAAGATTATCTTTGATAACAAAACCAAGATTTGGATCATCCTCTACTAATAACACTTTCACGTTCATGCAATCGGTAAAATGATTGTAAATTTACTTCCTTTATCAAGCTCGCTGTTTACGGAGACTTTTCCTTTATGTGCTTCCACAATTAGCTTTACGTAGCTAAGGCCCAACCCAAAACCTTTTACCTCATGGATGTTTCCAGTAGTTATCCGATAAAAGCGATGGAAAATTTGTCGTTGATTTTCAGGGCTGATGCCAATTCCATTATCAACTATTTCAATGCAGATTTCTTTTTTTGACGATGCTGTTTTAATGACGATTTGCGGAGAGTTTTTTGAATACTTGATTGCGTTATCAAGTAAATTGAAAATCACGTTTGCGAAATGGAGTTTGTCTAAATGAACTGCTGAAACAGTTGCATTCAATTCTAACGTTAATTTCCCGTTCTTTTCCTGTAAGGGTAACTCCATATTTTTCGCGACTTCTTTTATCAACACATGAGTATCGCAAGGTTCCCTTTTTAAACCTATGTCTTGTTTTTCCAAACGAGCCATTTGCAATACGCGTTCCACTTGTTGCTTTAATCTGTTATTTTCAGTTTGTATGATAGTGGCATAGTTCAACAATCGCTCAGGTGTTTGAATGATGGAGGGTTGCCGCAATACCTCAGTCGATATAGCGATTGTGGAAATTGGCGTTTTGAATTCGTGTGTCAGGTTATTGATAAAATCTTTTTGTATTTCGGAAAGCCTTCGTTGTTTTAGGATTACGAATAAGGTGTAAACGAAAAAGAAAATTACAATTAGTAAAACAACGGATGAGAATCCCCAAATTCCCATTTGACTGATCAGCGTGGCCTCTAGATGTGGAAATTGAACTCCGAAATAATAGCCATCATTTTGCACTACCGGAATGGTGGCTATGGCATTTGAATGATTCACTTTTTTGGGGGAAATATAACTGCCGCCCTCCATGCATTTATCTATGCAATCGTAGGTTGCGTATTCATAATCGTCTGTAATGTTTCGTTTTTTGAATTCTGTTTCGATCAAAAGGCCCAACAGATTGCCATCGATGGGTGTATTTAAGTTCACTATGAAATAGTTGCTTGAAACCTGCTCTACCGGGTTGTTTTGCGGAATAATGACCTTATTGATAGCATAAAGTTGTGCAGCAACCGAGCGTAAAGCAGTGTTTACATCTCTGTTAAATTGATTTTCTCGAAGGTCGAACGCCCGCCTTACCCAGTATACCTGAATAACCGTAATGCCGGTAATACTCATGCCGGCCAATAGAATTACAATGCGAAGAATTTTTCGACTCACCTTTCAAAGATAGTAAGTATAAAAACCGAGTTAGGCGTTTTAACAACTCGTTAACATATTTTAGGATACTATTAACAGCAAATAAGAAAAAAAGGCGTCAGGTTTGTATCTCAAAAAATAACATTCTAATTTTAAACTTTACTATTTTACGATATGAAAAAAATACTCTTTTTAATTGCGTTCATTTCAGTTGCAAAACTGAGTGTAGGTCAGCAAGCTTCGGCAACAGTTGCCAAAAGCGATTTTGCAGTTGTTGAATGGGTGGAGCAAAACCATGATTTTGGCAAGATAAGGCAGGGTGAACCCGCTACATTTGAATTTAAATTTACTAATAAAGGCAGTGTGCCGTTGATCTTAACAAATGCAAGTCCGTCTTGCGGTTGCACCACACCCGATTGGACTAAAACTCCGGTAATGCCTGGGCAACAAGGGTTTGTAAAAGCAACCTTCAATGCAGCTTCGCCTGGCGGTTTCAACAAAACCATTACGGTTACTGCTAATGTTGAGCAAGGTACTATTCCTTTGATTATACGGGGCGAGGTTTTGCCAACTGTTCAATAAGGGTATAGCGCCTGTTTCACTAGCAAAAAAGGACGAGCAGCAGCTTGTCCTTTTTTTGTTGACTATTCTTCTGAGAGCTTAGAGTTCTCTGACCCAAATATTTCGATAGCTTACCGGATTACCATGGTCTTGAAGCACAAGAGCCCCTTTTCCATGCGCAATGTATACTGGTAAGCCTTTATACTCGGTCGGGCCTCTTATTTCCGTATGGTTTTGAACGATAACTCCATTTAAAAACACTGTTATATGAGCAGGGTTGATTACCCGACCGCTTTCGCTAAATGTTGGAGCGGTATAAACTACATCATATACCTGCCATTCGCCAGGCTGACGAACTGGGTTAGCCAAAGGTGCAGATTGTTTATAAATAGCACCCGCCTGGCCATTTGAATAGGTCTGACTTTCATGGCTATCCAACACCTGTAGCTCATACCTTTCTTGTAAAAAGATGCCACTGTTGCCTCGGCCTTGACCATCTCCCACGATTTGAGTGGGCGAACGCCATTCGATGTGCAATTGAATATCTCCAAAAACCTGTTTCGTTTTAATTACTCCGCTTCCGCTTACTACGGTAAATGCGCCATCTTTCACCTCCCATTTTGCATGACTTCCGTCTTGAGCTATCCAATTTTCTAGATTCTTGCCATCAAATAAGATAATGGCATCGGACGGGGAATCGCCAGTTTTTGCACCAGCAGTTACTTTCTTTACGCGTGGCTCCCAGATTTCGGTTACCGCAGGGTCAAGGGCTTCTCGCCATCGAGTGCTGCCCTTGATAACAGGTTTTGTGGTAATTACTATCGCTCCGTTCCTGCCTTTCGCTCCATAAAATTTTGTGGCTTGTTTTCCATTAAGCACTTCCAACTTTTCAATATAATTAGGATCAATAGAATTTTGATCTGCTAATTCTTTGCCGTCAACGAAGTAAGGTAGCCGGGGTTCATTGTTTGCCCTCAGGGTTATCGCCTTAAATTGTTCGGTAGGTGAAAGAACTTGAGCAATAACAGAATAGAAAGAGGCCGTAATAAGTACAGAACAAATAATTATTTTCATGCTCGTTGTTGTTTAAGTGAAGGTACAAAAAAGTTTTAGTTTGAAATGTGTTTATGAAGCGTGATTCGCTGCAATACTGGCACTGATCAATTGGTATAGCTCCGCCAATTTTTCGTCTTCATTCAAGAATTCGATATGGTTTGAAATGATATTATTATCACCTCTTTTGGCGGGGCCAGTTTGTGAATTATGAGGACCGATTTCTATGGCCTTGTTGATGGTTTCAACAATTAATGGCTTCAGCAAATCAAAACTCATGCTATTTTGTTGAAGAATGTGTTGTGATAACGAAAGCATGTGATTGGTAAAATTAGATGCAAATACGGCCGCTACGTGAAGTGCTTTACGTTCGTTAGAACCGATGCGCTCAACTTTTTTACTGATGGTTTTTGCGATAGAGGTTAGTAGTTGTTGCGCCTCGGTTGCGTTACTTTCTATGAAAATGGGAATCGTACCGAAATCAACTTTCTTTGCTTTTGTAAACGTTTGGAGTGGATAAAACACTCCTACATTTGGTGTGGCAGCGAACTGCAAAATGGAAAGAGGTTGACTTCCGCTGGTGTGAACAAGGATGGCTTCATCGGGCAAAATAATTTCTTGGGCTATCTCTTCTATTGCATCATCAGAAGCTGCAATAATAAACACAGTAGATTTGCTTGTAGAAAAGTCAAGTGTGGCTTTAAGCTCCGCTTGATACAGTCTTTCAGTTAAAGCCAATGCGTGGGCTCTATTTCTGCTATACACTTCGGTTACAACAAACCCTACGTTATCCAAGGCTGGTGCGAGATGCCATGCTAAATGGCCTGCACCTATAAATGAGATAGAGGGATTAGATTTCAATTTGAGAATTAAACACTTAACGCACAAATACTCGCCAACTTCTCCACAACAAAATCGATTTCTTCAATGGTATTGTATTTACTAAACGAAAACCGAATAGCACCTCGTTGAGAAGTAGGATACAAAGCACCCAACACATGCGAACCTGTACTTGCTCCACTTGAGCACGCACTGCCACCGGAAGCAGAAATACCTTGCATATCTAAGTTGAAGAGCAACATGCTATTTTGATCGGATTCGGGTAACGACACGTTGAGAACCGTGTAAAGGCTCTTCTCTAAATTTAACGAATCGCCATTAAAGCTAACACCTGGAATGGTTTCGATTAACCGTTCAATCATGTACGCTTTTAATTTCTTTATTTCGCGCTCATGTTCTGCCATATCGCGATAGGCAATTTCAAGTGCCTTTGCTATTCCAATAATGCCATACACATTTTCAGTGCCTCCGCGCATGTTGCGTTCTTGCGCGCCTCCGTGAATCATCTGCGCAATTTTTCTTCCTTTGCGGATGTACATAAATCCAACGCCCTTTGGCCCGTGAAATTTGTGTGCCGCGGCCGCCATTCCGCATACGTGAAGTACTTTCATGTCGTGCTTATAATGGCCCATGGTTTGCACCGTATCGGAATGGAAGAAAGCATTGTATTTTTCTGTTAACCAACCGACTTTTTCAATATCAAGCAAGTTGCCTATTTCATTATTGGCATGCATAAGTGAAACCAGTGCATTAGGATATTTTTGAAGAAGTTCTTCGAGGTGCTGAAGATCAACGTGGCCTTTCGCGTCAAGCGAAACAGGATGCCATTCAACAGTACCTTGCTTTGCTAATGTCTCTAATGTATGAGTAACAGCATGATGTTCTATTGGCGTTGAAATAGCGTGTTTAATGTTATAGCTTTGAATGCCACTTATAATAAGCGTGTTATCAGCTTCTGTTCCTCCAGATGTAAAAATGATTTCTCCCGGGGTGCAGTTCAAAAGTTCAGCGATTTTCTTTCTTGCCGATTCAATGGCAGCCCGAACCTTGCGACCATGAGCGTGTGTAGAAGATGGATTGCCGAAATCATCCAACATGAAAGGCTTCATTGCCTCAAAAACTTCGGGATCAAGAGGAGTTGTGGCAGCGTTATCTAAATAAACTCGTTTAGACATAATCGTATTAGGGAAGGGTTGGGGTAATAAGTTGTTGGATGTCGCGGATAATTCGCTTGGCTAGTTCATCTGCCTTCTTTTCGTTTTGAGACTCTGCATAAATGCGGATAATTGGTTCTGTGTTTGACTTGCGCAGATGCACCCATTCTTTCTCTTTTTCAAAGTCGATCTTTACACCATCGATTGTGTTTACTTTCTCATCCTTGTACTTTTCTTGTACTTTAATAAGAATAGAATCTACCTCTATTTGAGGCGTTAGTTCAATTTTATTTTTCGAAATAAAATAGGCAGGATAGGTTTTTCGTAGTTCCGATACTTTTAATTTCGTTTGGGCAAGGTGCGATAAAAACAACGCAATACCCATCAGCGCATCTCGGCCATAATGTAAGTCAGGAAAAATAACACCACCGTTGCCTTCGCCTCCAATTATTGCCTTGGTGCGTTTCATTTCTGTAACCACATTCACTTCTCCAACGGCTGCTGCCGTGTACTTGCCTTTCGCCTTTTCGGTGACATCGCGCAACGCGCGTGTAGAAGAAAGATTTGAAACAGTATTTCCTTTTTTATTACTCAACACATAATCGGCCACAGCCACCAGCGTGTATTCCTCCCCGAAAGGTTTGCCGTCCTCTTGCACAAGGGCAAGCCTGTCTACGTCAGGATCTAATACAATACCAAGATCATATTTCCCATTCTTTACGACTTTCGATATCTCTTTAATATTTTCTGGAAGTGGTTCAGGGTTATGTGGGAAATTACCATTTGGTTCACAATACAATTTCTTTATCTTCTTCACCCCAAGTTCTTCCAACAATTGCGGAACAGAAATTCCACCCGATGAGTTAACGGCATCTACTACAATTTTAAACTTTGCTTTACGAATGGCCTTTACATCAACTAACGCATGCTTCTTTATCAATTCAATATGCTTGCGGATGTACTTGTCGTTTTTAGAGTAGGTGCCAAGTTTTTCAACAGGCGCAAAATCAAAACGCTCTTCGGCCGCAAGTTGAAGCACCAACTCTCCGTCAGCAGCCGAAATAAATTCACCTTTCTCGTTTACTAACTTCAGCGCGTTCCACTGAGCTGGGTTATGGCTGGCGGTTAATATTATTCCGCCTCCTGCCTTTTCCAGCGGTACAGCAATTTCAACCGTGGGTGTTGTGGAGAGTCCTAAATCGATGACGTCAAGGCCAAGCCCTTGCAATGTGGAAGCCACCAAATTACTTACCATTTCGCCCGAAACACGTGCGTCACGGCCAATCACTATTCTTTTGCCTTTGCGCGATTTTACCCAAGTGCCGAAGGCGGAAGCGAATTTTACAATATCAACAGGTGTTAGGCCTTGTCCTGGTGCGCCTCCAATAGTGCCGCGGATGCCGGAAATAGATTTAATTAAAGTCACAGCTAACGATTTGGTTAAACTGCGCAAATTTACGGAACGATTTTGAGGTGTCCTAAATTGAAATTTATTTGCCGTTTCAGTGCTGAGACTAGCAACAAACGTACCTTTACCGTATGAAACAACCACTTTCTAAACCAGACCACACAAGGCAAGCCAAACTTGAGGCCTTTAATCGTTTGCTCACCATTATGGACGAATTGCGTGAAAACTGCCCGTGGGACAAAAAGCAAACACTGGAAACCCTTCGCCACCTTACCATCGAAGAAACTTATGAGCTATCGGATGCTATTTTGGAAGGCGATCTTACTGAAGTTAAGAAGGAGCTGGGCGATTTAATGCTGCACAATGTTTTCTACGCACGCATCGCTTCTGAAGCGAATGTATTTGATATTAAGGATGTGTTGAATGCCATTTGCGACAAATTGATTGAGCGACATCCACATGTTTATGGAGATGTGACCGCCAACGATGAAGCAACTGTTAAAAGCAACTGGGAAAAGATAAAATTAAAATCGGGCAATAAGTCGGTGTTGGAAGGAGTGCCCAAATCACTGCCACCTTTGGTGAAGGCCATGCGCATTCAAGACAAAGCACGAGGTGTTGGTTTTGATTGGGAAAAGAAGGAACAAGTTTGGGGGAAAGTGGAAGAGGAGATGCGCGAATTTAAAAATGAGTTTAACGTAGAGACAGATGAACCTATCGACAAGCAGAAAGCAATGGCAGAGTTTGGCGATTTATTGTTCTCTTTGGTGAATTATGCTCGCTTTATAGATATTGATCCGGAAGAAGCATTGGAGAGAACCAATAAAAAATTCATAAAAAGATTTCAATATTTGGAAACAGAATCAGCGAAAGATGGCAAGAAAATGGGCGAGATGACATTAACTGAAATGGATGAATATTGGGAGAAGGCCAAACGTATGTAAGATTCAACGTTCAACATTCAATGATAAATTGTTTGTTTTCAATTTTGAACATTGAATTTTTAATTTTTAATTAAAGCTCCCAATCAAAATAATCATCTTTCTGTAACTCGATCTCCTTTTTCTTCTGCTGACCTTTGCTTTTGAAAGCATCCTTTAATTCTTTCACTTCCTTTTTAAGGTCGCTGATAATTTTCTTTTTTAACTCCTTTTTATCCAAGCTTACCTCATATTTATCGGTTGTTCCTGTTATTTTAACGAAGAGTTTAGTTTTGTCATAACCATCTTCTTCAATGGCTCCAAATGCTTCATCTTTGTCGATCTTTTTCTTGTTACGCAAGGGTGCTACAATGTGGTAATCGATATGCTGATCAAAGGTATGTGTACCACTCAACTGGAATGTGCTAAGATTCGATTTGATCTCCATTTGTGGAATGTAAATGGTTTTGTTTTCAACGTGAAGGTCGTTTTTTAAATCGCCAAAACGGAGTTTACTCAATCCCTCATCATCTAAGAATTTGTTTAGTTTCTGCAAAGGTTCAAAATTGTTTAGCTCCCCCTTTTTTAGGGTGGCGTTTATATCTGCTACTAGCGTTTCGGGCTTAAGTTCTAGTTTTTCATTTACAGTTGCCTCTAGCGTTACATCTGCCGAAGCTTCGCCTTTTAAATGCTTACCTTCGATAAAAGACTGATAAAAATTGTCAAATACGTAAAACGCACTGTCTAGTTGAATTCCTTTTGCATTAAATGCTGCTGAAATTTCTATCGCTTTTTTGTTCCTCGCATCTGCTATGCCATTTATAGTAATATCGCCACCTAGCGCTCGAAGATGCGTGTTGCGCGAAATGGCAGTTTGATTTCTGATCAAAAGATTTCCTTTAATTTTTCTTGCTTTGAATTTTTTATAGTTCAAAGATTTAATATCGCAATTGAAATTTAAGTGCAGAAGAGGAGAGATAGAAAACCCGAAGTCTTTCGACCCCACTTCGCCCAATCCTATTTTAAAAAGATAATCCATATCTAAAAAAGTAGATTGTAAGTCGGCCTCAATACCAATTGGTTGATTTTCAAATAGCAAAAAAGTAATTACGTTTTTTAAAAAACCATTTAATACAAAATCACTTTGCTCTACTTTGCCATTTACATTACTCAATGCTAAATCGTTATTGTTGAACTGAAGAGATCCATTTAGATCTTTTATAGTGATGTTTTGCTCGCTTTCTGTGAGGCGTATGTTATTCAACTCTAATGTTCCGCTTGTTTTCACCTGTTGAGCCGTATTTTTGGATTTTAGTAACGAGAGTTTCCCATCAATGGAAATGTTAGCTTTAATTAAACCACTTAGCTTTTCGACATTTTTAATTGGATAAAAATTTTCCAAGGATGCGGCATCTACTTCACCTCGAAAATTCCCTAGAACGGTGGGATCATTGAAATTTTTAACAGTAAGCTCTGCTTCAAAATAGTTACCGTTAAGATTACCAGTTAATTTCTTGAAAGAAGCTTCCGCTTCGGAAAAGTCTTTCATTGAAGGGCTTTTAAATGAGGCTTGGACAGAGGCGTGTTCGATTTTTGATTTAAAGGTTGGATGAAAAAAGCTTGCGTCTTTACACCCAAAATCGATCGTTATTGATGGAACTTTTGTTTTGCTTATCTCGCCTTTTAACGTTGTTTTAAAATAAAGATCTCCCTTGCTTTGGTAATTAGCCAGTTTTTTTGATACAGACTCTGGTATAAAAGATAAGAGCGTTTGAATGCTGGTATTTTTGCCACTCGCATTTATGTCAATAAGATCTTTGTCCTTAAATAGATAACTGCCCGACAACTCGAACGCGGATTTGCCGATCGAGATTTCAGCTGATTTAATGGTAATTGTTTTCTTCTTGTTGTCGATAGCTAAGGAACTCGCTATGGTCAGGTCTTTATCTTCAAAAAAATTAATGTTATTAATTTTTAGTTGATTTATATGGATGTCACCGTTACTAATGACAGAGTACACATTGTTTGAAATAGCTATTGAAGTTACCAGCTTCTTGCTTACAAGACTGTGATGTTGGTTGATTTGATGGTTGTCGTAATGAATTTCTGTCTGAATGAGATTTACATTTTTCAGCTCAAATTCAATAGATGGTGTGGCAGCGTTTTGCGATTTGAAAACGGTGAAGTTGTTGCCGCCTTGAGTATCAATAACGGCATTCAGTTTACTCTTTTCCACGCGAAGCGCTCGTATCTCGAAGTTACCTTTCCAAGCTTCTATTGGGTTGATTATGAAAGAGACTTTTTTTGCAGTAAAGAGGGCATTGTCATTTGGGCTTCCATCTTCTACATAAATATCAAAGATGTTGATAGCGAAGTCAGGAAAATCTTCCCATGCTGCAATTTCTATTTTACCAACCTTTACAGGCGTGTTCAGACTCTTGTTTACTTCTGCGATAAAGTGTTGGATTATCTTATCCTTAAAAAAATAAACGGAAACGCTAATTCCCGCAATCAATGCAATTGCAGCGATTACTGAGTATAGGATTATTTTTTTGAGCCAGCGCAAGTTTAAAAAATTGTTCTGCAAAGGTACATGACAATAATTAAACCAAGGTTCGTATGTTTTTATTTTGAGAGCTTAGAATTCAAAAAAAAGGGATTTTTACGCTGATGCAGTGGCTTAGAATAGAAGAGCGCAACCGAAGAAAAGTTTTTGCTGGCGTGCTTTCGGACGAATACGCTTTTTAATTGGCGTTTCAGATACAATTTTGCCTTCACTCTTCCATTGAAGGGAAAAGTTGTGCTCCCGAAAACGGCTTTTCTTTTTTTCAATAATGAGGTTCATATCAATGCAGGAAAGGAAATTGTCAATAACTATTTTGACCAAAACAGACTTTTCATTGGGTTGGCATATCAATTCTCTGCTCACCTCAATGCACATCTGGGATACATGAATGTCTTTCAGCAATTGCCAGAAGGGAATAAGTATGTAAAGCGGATGCTATACCATTTTTTGTTTTCTACAGCTTCGACTTGCGGAATGGCAGTGACTAGTCTTCGTAGGACTGTTAAAAGGAAAAGAATCTTCTCTTAGTCGTCAACTTTTCTACTATTTTAATAATTTGTTCTGTCGGTACTTTCTTATCGATTACTTCGTTCGCGCCTATTTCTCGCAAACGCTGAACAACAATTTCCTCGGTGTCTGACGTAATCACAACAATAGGAACAGCATTTTTCATTCCTCTAATAAACTCTATCACTTTTTCGCCAGGGGCTTCTGGCATGTGCAAGTCTGAAATGATAAGGTCAAATTTTTCAGAGCGGATCATTTCAATTGCGTCTTTTCCATTATTAGCGATCGTTACATCGCCTAAGTTGTGTTGCCTTAGAGTAAGAGACAGGTTCAAGGCAAAAGAAGGGTCATCTTCGCAGATAAGAATATTCATCAGTAAAAAAATTAAAATGATTTTCTAATTGTAACGCCATAATTTTTGGGGTTGCCAAGGTGTGCCGCGCCAAAATCATAAGCATAGGCTACATAATTTTTGTTTGTCACATTGCGCATCCAGAACATAATTTCGAAGGTTTCATAAAAAATACCAGAACGAATGTTTATGAGATTATATCCTGGCTGGCGGAGTGTATTGGCCAAATCGAAATATTGATCTCCTACGCTAGACCATTCACCCCGAACAAGTACTTTCAATTTATCGGCCACTTTAACTTGATATTGGCCAGCAAACAGCATGGTGAAACTTGGTGTAAAAAGAGCCTTATTGCCGTTATAATTTTTAGCTTCCCCGTTAGACGAAAGTGTTAGCGTTTTGTAATAAGCATCAACAAAGCCAGTATTGAAATCAAATTGTAGTCCCTCTATCGGAGTTGCACTTGTTTCAAATTCAATACCATTGCTCACTAAATTACCTGCGTTTCTGGTAATTGTAATTGCTTCGGGTAATACAAGTGTAGGTATTTGCACATCGGTTACTTGCGTGTGAAATGCAGAAAGGTTTAGCTTCAAACGATTGTTGTAGAAAGTATTTTTCAAAGCTATTTCTAAGGTGGTGCTGTATTCGGGCTCATAAGAAAATAGTGGCGGTTGGGACGGATCTGAAGATAGTTGTGTCAAACCTCCAGTTCTAAAGCCTAGGGCATAACTGAAAAAAATTTGTTGCTCTTTCGTCAAATGGTAAGCCAAAGTAGTTTTTGGTGAGATTGCGTTAAATGACACTGCGGCCGTAGTATCGGAGCGTGTTATAAACGCTGTGGGACTGCTGTCGGGTTGAAATTCTCCCAACACACTTAGCTGTTTTCTCTCATAATCATAACGCAGGCCGCTTGTTAGCTCCAGTTTATCACTTAAAGGGTATGTCGTCTGGGCAAAAAACGCCACGCCATAATTTTTGGCTTTTGTAGTACTTATATTATTGGAGAAAAGGAATTCGTTGGGTACTCCTATGAAGCCTGCAAATTCACCATAATGTAGTGCTTGCTTATTTGGACTATCTTGATAATAGCCATAGGCTCCGGCCGTCCATTTTAATCGGGATGATTCAACGGATGTTAACTTAAATTCTTGGGTTAAGACCTTTACATTATTCCAGTCTTTACCATAGTTATTTGCGATTGTAATGATATCTAATGGTGAGAAATCGCCATCAATCGGTGTGTCGTAGTAGCGATAATTCGATTGATAGGAGGTTTGTGAAGTAAAGTTTACTACGCTGGAATTAAATGCTGCGGTGAGCGAGCCATTAAAAACATTGTCAACTAATTTTGTAGTAGCATTTTGATTTACCCTAAAAGGCTGTGAGAGCGCATCGTCCAAGCTTCCTGCCAAAGGGAAAGCCCCGTTGTTTCGATTGTTATTATGTTTTATGTTAAGGGTAAACGATAACGCGCTGGTTGCAAGAAATTTCAAAAAGTAGTTTCCCGTAAAACTACTCTTGCTGTCAAAATTGCTGTTTGTTAAGTCATTTTTATAAAAGCCATTTGCCTTGTCGTAGATGAACGATGCACCAAAGAACAACTTGTTTGAGACAATAGGGGTTCTGATACCCGCGCTGTATCGCTGTTGCCCATAGTCGCCCAAATTCAATTCTATAAAACCAGTTGTTTTGTTAGTTGGTTGCTTAGTAATAATATTAATCACTCCGCCCATCGCATTTCTTCCATAAAGCGTTCCTTGCGATCCTCTCAGAACTTCGATCCGTTCCACATCAAACAGTTGCGCTATATAAGTATCGAGGTTAAATTGATTTACACCATCCACGTAAGTTGCCACCGCGGGATCATAGGAGGAGGAACTAATGCCTCTGATAGAAGTCACATTCCTATTATCGCCAGGATTTGCAGAGTAAAGATTCGGAACGATGGCGGTTATATCTCGGGTATTCCAAATTCTGTAATTCTCTATTTGCTTGGAAGAAATTGCGCTGATGCTGGCTGGAATAAGTTGTGCATCTTCCTCAAGTTTTTGCGCAGTAACTACAACGGCTTCTAATTGCGTATAAGATTCAGAAAGAGTAATAGACACCGCGTTGCCGCTCGCTGAAACAATCGCTGTTGTATATCCAACTTTCGAGAGTTCCAACGCACCAGAAGAAACCTCATTTATAGTGAACTTTCCTTCGGCATCTGAGAAGGACCCCTTGGTAGAATTTAACACTCGAATAGACACGTTCTCTATACCTTTACCGCTCTTGTCTATAACGATTCCTGAAATGGGACTCTGTGATTGCGCGAAAAGATTAAATTTTGTTAAAAAGATAAATAAAACAGTCAGTTTCCTCATTGCTTAGCCCACTAGTATAGTTGATCGTAAAAATTAAGATCGCAAGTTAATAAACTCGTTCTATGCTTTCGAACGATTCTTTACCGAACTACGATTTAATTTTGGTGGAAGCTTTCGCTCACGAAGCTAAAAACTTCGGGCAATGCGGTGCGCCAATAAGGCCAGTTATGAATTCCGTTTCTTACTCGAAATTCATGAGGCACCTTTTTGTCGATCAGCGCTGCGTGCAACGCCATATTTCCTTTAATGAGAAAATCCTTGTCACCACAATCAATATAGTAGCGCACTTTCTTTAATTCATCGGTACTTGCTTTGGCGACAATATCTAAAATAGAATTGTTTAGGTAATGGGCAGAAATACGGTCTTTGCCTTTTAAGTCTTTCCCATAGGGGATGGCCAATGCTCGCGCCCAATTTTCATCGGGCATCGCCATGATTTCTTCGGCAGTAAATATACCTGCACTTAGCGGGGCTGCTGATGAAAACAAATCTGGGTGTTTCATTGCCATAATGCTTGTGCCAAAACCTCCCATAGATAAACCAGAAATGGCTCTGTAGCGTTTTTCAGTACGTGTTCTATAATTGGCATCTATAAAAGGAATAAACTCGTTGATAAAAAAGTCCTCGTACTTCCCTTTCCCATCGGCACTGTTTACATACCAACTGACCCCACCATCTGGCATAGCGATGATCATAGGAGTCATTTCGCCTTTTTCCGTTTGTTTATCGGCAATGTGCTTTACTTCACCAAACTGAGTCCAACCTGTTTCATCATCGCCAAAGCCATGCAATAAATACAAAACAGGAAACTTGCGCGTATCGTAATCGGCAGGCAAGTAGATACTATACTCAACTTCTTTGCCAAGAATTGTACTTTTAATTTTTAGGCTCTCCTTAATGATGCTCGTCTGGGCGCCACAAAAGAAGGCGGCCAAAATAAATGGAATAGTAATTATCTTTCTCATGGTGTTAAATTATTTTTTCTTCAGGTCTGCGTAACTAACTAATTCAATTTTCTTTGTTTTGATCAATTCTTTGATTTGAGTAGTTGTCAACAAGTCGGTTACACCTTGTCGGTCAACCGCTACATTTTCATAGCCGATGTGATAAATGGCTCGGAGTTCAGGAGTATCCAAACCAGGATGATCTACAAACAAATAGGTCTCGCCTGGTTTTAATTGGTCAAGCATGGCCGAAAAACTGTTGATCTTTTCTGGCAGCAATTCTTTTGGGCCTTGGTAGCTAACGTATTTTACGCCCAGCGCTTCCGTGTCAATATCAATAGCATATTCAAGGGCAAGCTTTTTTACCATAGCGTTGATCTCAGGCGAAAGCCGATCGCAGCCCATGTGACCAGACCAATGGCTAATGTTGGGGATATGTTTTTTTGCCATTTCAATTTGCGCCCTGAATTCTTTCTCCACTTCATTGATTTTCCACTCGTTTTCACTGAGGGATTGACCAACATAATTTTTGTTAGGATAAATGAAAGGAAAAAAGTAACCGTCTGCATTTACAAGACTCGGGCAGGTTGTTAAAGGCCGATACTTAATATTATCCCATTCACTAGTAAGAGCTAAGTGAATGCCCACATCGATGGTAGGATTTTCTTTCAGCAATTTAATCGCTTCTGGAAACCAAGGTGATGGGACAATAATTTCAATGCATGTTTGAATACCTTGCTTACTACATTTAATGAGGGCCTCATTTCCTGAATGCGAGAAACCCATGTCATCACCGCGCACAATTAACCGAACGGGTTTTTGGGCACTGCTATTTAGAATATGACCTATAAGAAACAGGCAACAGAAAATCGTTTTCACTTTCCAGAAAATTTCAATTAAGGTACTTGATACTTGTAGACTTTCCAATGATTTTATGAAAGTTGGTTATTTTTATTTTCAAAGTTCTAACCTTTGATTACCTTCATCGAGGTTTTCAACAGTTAAAAAAAAGGTATTTACTTCTATGGCTCAATTAACTCCCCAATCCAACGCTATAAAATCTTCTATCGATCCAAGCAAAAATTATCTAGTGCCATTTATTCTAGTTACGAGCTTATTCTTTCTTTGGGGCTTTGCCATTAGTATGTTGGATGTGCTCAATAAACATTTTCAAGAAGTACTTACGTTAAGCGCGGCTGCTTCCACGCTTGTTCAAGTTTCTACTTTTGCCGCCTATTTTATTATGGCACTTCCTGCGGGCTTATTCATGAAGAGATTTGGTTATAAAAAGGGAATATTGGCCGGATTATCTTTGTATGCACTAGGAGCATTCATGGTTTTTCCTTCATCGCAAATGCAATCGTGGGAGCTCTTTTTGATTTCACTTTTTATACTTGCTTGCGGTTTGGCCTTCCTAGAGACTGCCGCAAATCCGTATGCTTCTGTGTTAGGGAAACCAGAAACTTCTGAACAACGACTTAACTTGGCACAGTCCTTTAATGGACTTGGGGTGATTACCGGGCCGCTTGTAGGAGCTCGTTTTGTTTTTTCGAACGAACACCAGAGTATAGCCGAAGGCTTTGCTTCTGTGCAAACTCCATACATGATTGTGGGATCCGTTGTTGCGCTAGTAGCTGTCTTTTTTATTTTTACACCCTTACCAGAAGTGGAAGAAGAGGACTTGGTGTTGGATAAATCAGAACGGAAGCCACTCATTCAACAAAGGCATTTTGTGTTGGCCGTGGTGGCTCAGTTTTTTAATGTGGGGGCCCAAATTTGTGTCTGGAGTCTTTTTATCAATTATGCTACCGAAAGTTTGTCTATCAATAATCAGACGGCCTCCTATTGGCTAACCGTTGGTATGGTAATATTTATGGTTGGCCGCTTTTTCGGCACGTTCTTGATGAAGTTTGTAAAGGCGAGTTATTTGTTGGGATACTATTGTCTGTCAATAGTAGGATTGCTGTTAGTTGTTTCATTTAATCTTTTTGGTACTTATTCCATCTATGCGTTGGTTGCGTTTTTCTTTTTTCAGAGCATCACGTTTCCAACAATTTTTGCGTTGGGCATAAAAGACTTAGGATCGCAAACTAAAAAGGCCTCATCTTATATCATTATGGCTATAGTAGGTGGTGCTGTATTTCCGCCTCTTATGGGTTATTTGATTGATGCGTTGTCAACCTCCATGGCATTTCTGTTGCCTGCATTACTATTTTCATACATAGGCTGGTACGGATTTAAAGGTTCACAGTTAAGATGATCTGGTAACAAAAAATGCTGGGAATAACACCAGCCTTTTTTTATTTCTTGATTCATTCTATTTCTTATGACCATACTTTTTCGAGTACCGATCGTATAAGTCTTGTTGCTTATTATTCAGGATTACGTGCTTGCCTACAATGAATGCATCACTTAATTTATTTCCATTATAGTCTAACGCATCGCCTGCCGAGATAAAGAGCGTAGCTTCTTTACCAATTTCCAATGATCCTGTTTTTTTATCGATACCTAATATCTTGGCCGAGTTAAGGGTTATCGATTTCAATGCCTCTTCTTTATCCAATCCGTAAGCGGCAGCGGTACCTGCATAAAAAGGAAGGTTCCTACCAATGGCTAGATCACCCTCATGCGACAGCGCAAACATTACTCCTGCTTTAGCCAATAAGCTTGGTGTCTCATAAGGCAGATCAACCGCATCATCGTCTTTCGAAGGAACACGATGAACTGGAGCAAGAATAACAGGAATATTATTTTCTCTTAGGAACGAGGCAACTTTTAAAGCTTGATCATCGGCTGCTATCACAATTCGTTTTACGCCATGAACTTGGACAAACTTTACGGCATCTACAATTTCCTTTGCCAAATCGGCATGGATGATCAAGGTTTGCGCTTCGGTAAATAAGCCTTGCATGGCTTCCATCTTTAAGTTAACCTCTTTCGATGCCAACTTGCCATATGCAGTCGCATCATTAAAGAATACATTGATCTCTTCGATATTTTTTTGATAGTCAGGATTCGCTTCGAAACTTCTTGTGAACGTATCAAAATCAAATTTTGCTTTCAGTGTGCTTGGCCAATTCAAATGCACGGCTACGTCTTTGGTATGTGCAGCGTCTTCCCAGTTCCAACCTTCCATTTGCATGACTGACGAGGTACCAGCAATAACGCCTCCAACGGGAGCTGACTCAGCAAGTAATATTCCATTGAAACGATACGTAGGAATTAGTTCGCTATCCGTGTTGTAGGAAACAAGCGAACGCACATTGGGATTGAAATCTCCAATTTCATCGCTATCTAACGTAGCCCGAACAGATGAAACTTCTTGCAGCCCAACCCGACTGTTGGGTAAAATGAAGCCCGGATAAACTTGTTTTCCTGTTGCATCAATTACATCATATTTAGTTTTATCGGATGGAGCACCTGAAGCGGAACCGACATACGTTAACTTGCCAGCTTCAAAAGCAATTGCACCGTTAACCAGCACCTGCCCGTTGCCAACGTGTATTGTTGCGCCAGTAATGAGAACAGGCTTTTGTTGAGGCTCAGCCGGATAAGGAGTCTGAGCGGCCAGTTTGCTTACAATTAGCAGTAGTAGAAAATATTTTAATAATGCTTTCATAATTTCTTGGTAGTTAAAAATTAGTTCTCAAGGTTTGTTTCCTCCAGGCCACGTTCTTCACAATGCATTTCTTCTTGCTGCCTTGACGGGCCTTTTTGGGTAGGTGCCCCAGCTTTTTTGGAATCAATCATTTTGTTGATCAATCGTGCACGTTCTTTTTCCAATTCATTGCGGAGTGTTTTGTCTTTATCTAAATCGAAATAGATTCCACCTTCAATAATTGTCTTGTCTGCTTTTGAATAAACAGAAAGCGGGTTTCCCGTCCATAAAACAACATCGGCTGATTTGCCTACCTTGATGCTTCCCATTTGGTTATCGAGGTGGAGAATTTTTGCCGGATTAAGTGTGACGAACTTGAGCGCGTCTTCTTCTGATACATCACCGTACTTCATCGTCTTAGCGGCTTCTTGATTTAACCTTCTTCCAATGTTTGCGTCATCAGAATTGATGGCTGTTAACACACCTTCTTTATGCATGATGGCTGCGTTATAGGGGATAGCATAATGAACCTCCCATTTGTAATTCCACCAATCTGAGAAAGTACCAGCAGCCACGCCATGAGCTTTCATTTTATCAGCCAATTTGTAGCCTTCCAAAATATGGGTGAAAGAATTGATTCTGAAATTAAATCGTTCCGCTACTTTCATCATCATGTTAATTTCAGATTGCACGTAAGAATGACAAGTTACAAAACGCTTGCCGCGAACAATCTCTAACATTGTTTCATCGGCTAAATCTCTTCTTGGCGCAGTTGCCGTGGCTTTGTCTTTTGGAGCAAGCGCATTGTAGGTATTCCATTTTTTTTCATACTCAATTGCGTTTGTAAACGCATCCACATACACTTGTTCTACCCCCATTCTTGTTTGTGGGAAGCGCAGCGATTGGGGATTTCCTGAACGCTTCACATTCTCGCCCAATGCAAACTTGATAAATTTATCCGCTCCTTTGATTTTGAACTCATCGGGTGCAGCGCCCCATTTAAGTTTGATGATAGAAGAATGGCCGCCAATAGGGTTTGCCGATCCATGCAGTGCTTGAGCAGCTACCACACCACCGGCCAATGCTCGGTAGATGTCTGCGTCTTGCGAATCAATCACATCTTCTGTGCGCACCATACTTGAATTAGTTGCCGCATCATTGATGGCTGAAAGAGCAATATGTGTGTGTTCATCCACAATGCCCGCTGTTAAGTGTTTTCCGGATGCGTCAATAGTTTTCCCGGCTGTTGTAAGATTGTTTCCAATCGCTGAGATCTTTCCATCTTTAATCAACACATCGGTATTTTTTAAGATACCTTCTTTTTCATTGGTCCAGACCGTTGCATTTTTGATAAGCAATTCTTCGGCTTTTACTTTTTCTTTTGAACCAAAAGCAGTGAAGGGATAAATTACATCACCGATTGTTGGCTTATCTTTTTTAGCGTCTTTCTTTTCGTCTTTTTTATCCAACGAGCCTGCGAAGTCGGCTTTCCAATCTACTTTTTTTCCATTGGCTAGTTCACCATTGCCCTTCCAGCTGGTGCCTTGTCGCCATCCTGACAAGCGCACTAAATCATTTTTCTTTTCTTTTGTTGAATTGAAGCTAAGTGAAACCAAGTCGCGCTCAACTTTTGATTTTGCATCTACTGATAAGCTGTCGGTAATTTTTATTTTAAATTTATATTCGCTCGCTTTACCGCTTACTTCCAAGCTGTATGATTTGCTGTCTACCGTCAGATTATACTTGCCTGTAAGATCTGTGTTGTCAACTTCTTTTACAGGAAAGCGTTTGCCTTGCACCCAGTTTTCGTTGATCACCGTAGCCTCTTCAAATAAACTTCCGGAGCAGATAATGAAGTTAGCTTCCAACCCGGCACTTAAACTGCCTACCTTATTTTGGAGGTTTACGAGCTTGGCGGGTGTTTCTGTCAATGCCTTTAGCGCGGCAGTTTCGCTCAAGCCATATTCGATTGCCTTGCGAACGCTCTTCAACAAATCGGCTTTATCTTTTAAGCGATCTGAAGTAATAGCAAACTCAATTCCTGCTTTTTCAAGAATACCGGGATTGGCAGGAGCCATTTCCCAATGTTTCATATCGGTAAGTGAAACGCGATCAGCATCAATAGGATCATCTACATCAAACGCTTCAGGAAAACTAACCGGGATAATCAAAGGCGCATTGGTGGCCTTCACTTCGTTGATGCGTTGATATTCATCTCCGCCACCGCGAATAATATATTGTTTGCCAAACTCATCGCCAATCCTATCGGCACGCAAATCATTGAGCCAACCATTGGCTTCAAAAATTTGTGGAAGACTTTGTGTAGCCGTCCATCCCTCTAACGATAAATCTTTAAATGGCTTTGAATTTTGTTTGCCATACCAATCGGCATCCAAATAGGTTTGACGAAGCACAGCAACGTATCCCATTTGCGACACCGGGTAAGATTGTCTTGATGACCCGCGATTGAAAGAAAGGTGGGCGGCAGCTTTGTCTTTCAACACAACTACGTTGTCGCGTTCTTCGCCCAGCGTTACAATGGCCGAGGTACCGCGCGCCAATCCATCCGCACGAAACGTAAGCACGGTGCCAAAGCCCGAGGCGCGGAACTTCTCCGCTGTTTTGCTGTCCACTGTAAATTCTGACGAAGCATTGTATTCTGCCTTTATTGCCTGATTGGCATTATAGGGGCCTTTGGTTTTCGTTTGGATTTGCTCTGCGCCACCAAAACCGCCACCGCCCGCTGCGGCCTCTAACTTTGGAAGTCCATAATTTGTATGCAAATCGATAAATGATGGGTACACAAACTTTCCTTTCAAATTTACTTCTGTGTAACCATCAGGAACAGCCAAGCCAGCACCCACTTTTTCGATTTTGCCATTGCGGATAAGCAATACCGCATTTTCAATTTTAGTGGAGGAATTGGGATAAACAGTGGCATTGGTAAATGCATAAGCACCGCCACGTAGGTCTTTTACGTCATTTCGAGGGAAAGTCTCCTGCGCGAAACTCTGCTTGCCAAGCAGCAGTGTGATGAATAGAATTGGTATTGCTTTCTTCATGGGCGATAGTATTAAAAGATTTAAAAATTCAATTTAAGATGGGAGGGACTGCAAAAAAGACAAAATTATATGAGTGGTGATATTACCTGTCTTCGGGAAAAGACGGCAGCGCTTTTACTTCTAAGGACTACCAATTAATCATTGTCTAGAAATCAAATAGTACAAATCATGCACTCGACTGTATGAATTGTACCATAAATAATTTAAATTTGAGCTGAATTCGCTGGTTCATAAAATAGTCACTAACTTTTTTTTAAATCCCCCGGTTAACAGAAAAATAGAATGGTAAAACGAAATGGAGAAAAATGGTTGCGGCTATTGGCGAAAGAATTTCGTTCAGTGGCCGTGGTGGGGCCTCGACAAAGTGGCAAAACCACCTTGGTTAAAACAGTATTTTCTAAAAAGCCTTACGTTTCACTTGAAAATCCGGATGAACGCCTTTTGGCCGAAAGTGATCCAAGGGCGTTTCTTGAGCGCTTTAAAAATGGAGCGATCATTGACGAAGCTCAACGGGTGCCAGTCTTGTTTAGCTATCTTCAACAAATTCTTGACAACACAAAGGAGGATGGGCTATTCATCCTGACAGGAAGTAATAATTTTTTGTTACAGGAATCCATCTCACAAACATTGGCAGGAAGAATTGGATACATGGATTTGCTGCCACTTTGTTACAGCGAGTTGAAGCAATTTAGCTTACGCCAACTCTCTACTAATCAACTTATTTGGAGTGGTTGTTACCCTGAAATTTACGACCGCGAGCGAAACCCTGCCTTGTGGTATCAGGCATATATACGCACCTACGTAGAGCGCGATGTGCGTCAGTTGAAAAACATTACCGATACCATTATGTTCACTCGGTTTCTTCAACTGTGTGCAGGGCGCGCTGGCCAACAATTGAACATTGCCAATCTTTCTAACGAGTGTGGAATTGATGTGCGCACAGTGCAAAACTGGTTAAGCATCTTAGAGAGTAGCTTCATCCTCTTTATGCTCAAGCCTCATCATAAAAATTTTAACAAGCGCTTGGTAAAAACACCCAAGCTATATTTTTATGATACAGGTTTAGCCTGTTCTTTGTTAGGAATAAAAAGCGAAAAGGAATTGACAAACTCGCACTTTCGTGGAGGGCTGTTTGAGAACTATGTGATAGTTGAATGCCTGAAACATAAACATAATTCAGGCAGCCAAACCGCTTTTTATTATTGGCGCGATAACAAGGGGATTGAGGTTGATTTGCTGTTAGAAAACGCAGCCAAGCTTTTGCCAATAGAGATTAAAGCAGCCCAAACCTTTCGGGAAGATTATGTAAGCAACTTAATAAAGTGGAATAACTATGCCGACCAAAACGGGGGAGTTCTTCTTTTTGATGGCGAACAAACGTTTAAGCGAACCGATAAAATTGTTGTTGAAAATTGGAAGGATGATAAGATAATGCAAAAGATATTGCGGTAAAAAATTGCCTTAAATCCTTCTGCCCCCTTTAACTTCTATTTCGGAGCCCTCTGCCAGAAATACCGAGGTGGGGTTCTCATTTTTTAAAAAGGCAAAATCATAGCCATAGACATTGGCGAAGTCAACGTTAATAGAGTAACTCTTCACACCGTAAACTTTCCATCTGGGGTGTTCAACACCATATTCGGATGTGATGCGGTCGTTAATTTTTGTGTAGCCCCAATAGTGTTCGGTGATAAATTCTTCTTCACTTCCTTCAAGTATAGGTTTGGCTTGCGTTTCGGTAGTAACCTCAAATGAATTCCAACGAGATTTTTTCCAGCGATACGCTACCGATAAAGAATCACTTGTGCTTTCCCACGAGTGGTTCATGGGCATGGTTTCGTATTTTTCATTGTACAGCGTGTTAGCAACGAACGTGAGTGCTGATTTTGGTACAATTTCTTTGATAAACACCACACCACGTTTCCATACACCTTGGTCATTGTAGCGAACATAAAATCGCAGGTTTACCTCCTCAAAGTTGGTGTGAAACGGAATTTTGATTCCTTTCAACTTTGTGTTGAGAAACATAAACCCGATAAGACTTGCGTAGCAAGTGCCGTTCCATAAGTCAAGCTCTACACCTTTAGGCAAATACGGTTGCAGCACGGGCGGGTCAATAGCATAATTTGCCATCGCTAGTTTTCGCCACTCGGCTTGTAGAAAGGTGTTGGGCATAGGTTTAAAGCTTGGTAAATGATTAACCACGTTCTTAGGTAAAAGTTAACTTTAATTGGTATAAAAAATTTACTGTATACGTTTTGAAACGTCTTGGATTTTAGTCTCGTTAGTGATAGCTTGTCAAGCGAGTTAAAGAAAGTATTTGATGGATTGAAAAAAGGCATAAAATAAAATGAGATGGAGTTGCAACTTGTAAAAGATAAAATTCATGTGATCCGTGGGCAGCGAGTAATGCTAGATGCTGACCTGGCGGAGCTTTACGAAGTAGAAACCAGAACATTGAAATAAGCCGTAAAAAGAAATCTGGATCGTTTCCCCACTGATTTTATGTTTGAACTCACAGCCAAAGAGATGGAAATCTTGAGATCACAAACTGTGATCTCAAGTTGGGGAGGTCTCCGTACGCTCCGTTTGCATTTACTGAACAAGAGGTAGCCATGCTTTCATCTGTTCTTAAAAAAAGCGATAGCCGTAAATATTGCCGTAATACGTGCCTTTGTGTTGGTGCGCCAACATTTAACCGACTACAAAGACTTAAAAGAACAAATTGAAAAGCTTGAGGTAGAAATGAACCGCAAGTTCAAAGACATCAATGAAGCCCTCCACTTCCTACTGAGTCCTAAATTGAAGCCTCGAGCAATTGGATTTAAGATTAGAGGAAAATAAAGAGCAGCAGTGACCGATTTTTTGACCTAACCCTTTTTACTTCCAGACTGTAGAAGGGTTAACAAGCTCTTAGTCAAGGAGGTCTAATTCTGAATTTTTTTCAAAATTGTGTCAAACTGAATAAAATAAAAAAGCCGTCACTTTTAGTAACGGCTTGTCTATAAATGTGGGAGCTGAGGGGTTCGAACCCCCGACCCTCCCGCCTATCGGGCGGGATGCCCAGAACCAGCGATTAGCTTTTCAATTCTTTTTCGGCTTTTCCAAGCTTTCACCTCACGTTCTCTTGCGTATGCGATTTTTTTGTTTTCAAACGTTTCATGATAAACAACCCTCCAGTCTTGAACTTTGCCTGTAAAGCCTTTATGGTTGGAATTGTGCTTTCGTAGTCTTTCCTCCATCGGCTCAGTAGTATGTCCGATGTAAAATTGATTGGCACTTTGGGAGAACAGTATGTAAAAATATGACTCCATAAAAAAACCCCAACTATGTTGAGGTTTCATTTTTGTGTGGGAGCTGAGGGGTTCGAACCCCCGACCCTCTGCTTGTAAGGCAGATGCTCTGAACCAGCTGAGCTAAGCTCCCAAAACACTATTTCACTCTTTCGTCCGACCCTTCCGCCTTAAGCGAAGCTCTGGACCAGCTGAGCTAAGCTCCCTTTTTAAGGACTGCAAAGGTAGAAGAGATTTCTTTTTGTGCAAAAAAATATTTTGCCTTCTAATTTAAACTTTTTCACCATTTTTAGGCTTACCTGTTTTGTCTTACTTCTTTTTACTTACGTCTAACTACTAATTTAAAAATGAAATCAAAACTTTTCGGCCAGTCTGGCCTGCGTGTTTCTGAACTGTGTCTTGGCACCATGGGCTTCGGCACCGAATGGAAATGGGGTGCTGATAAGGAACTTAGCAAAAATATTTTTGATGCCTACACCAATGCTGGCGGTAATTTTCTGGATACGGCCAACCGCTACACCGAAGGCACCTCTGAAAAATACCTGGGCGATTTTATTGCCAGCGACCGTGATCATTTTGTGCTTGCTACCAAGTACAGCCTTCGCGACCGTGCAGGCGACCTCAATTTTGTGGGTAACCATCGCAAAAACATGATGCGGTCGGTTCAAGAAAGCCTAAAGCGCCTTGATACCGATTTTATTGATGTGCTTTGGGTGCATGCCTGGGATGCCTGGACGCCTGCCGAGGAAATTATGAAAGGGCTGGAAGATTTGGTGAGCCGTGGTATGGTGCATTACATCGGTGTAAGTGATACGCCAGCCTGGGTGGTGAGTCAGGCTAATACTTTGGCTCAATTTAGAGGGTGGTCGCAATTTGTAGGTTTGCAGATAGAATACAGCCTTATTCAACGAACTGTGGAAGCAGAACTTATGCCCATGGCCAAGGCTTTTGGTATGACAGTAACTCCGTGGGCTCCGCTGGCAGGAGGCGCATTGACAGGCAAATACCTGAAAGGCGATAAAGGAAGACTTGGCGAGACAAGCGTCCGCCTTGGTGAAAGATCAGTATTGATTACCAAAAAGGTAGTTGAAATTGCTGAACGCTTGAGTGTAACGGCTTCCCAAGTTGCTATTAATTGGACACGCCAGCACAAAGGTCAATCGGTTATTCCTATTGTGGGGGCAACCAAAGTAGCGCAATTAGAAGATGTGCTGGGCTGCCTTAACTTCGAATTACCTGTCGATGCCATGAATGAACTCAATGAGATTTCAAAAATAGAGTTGCCGTTCCCACAGAAATTTTTCACGGAACCGGGAGTACTGGATGTTTTGTATGGGGGAGTGAAGGATCAGATGACCCTTTAAAATTTAAGGTTCAAGATTCCAAATTCAAAATTGAGATCAATTTAAACGTTCACATCTAAGAGGTTTCCCGCCATCTTTTAACCTGTAATAGATGATTTGAAATTTGTAATCTTAAATTAAAATGATTGTAACAACAATTATTGTAATTACTTTTGCCGGATGTCAATCGAGAAGGAGATAAAACAAGAAAAATTTGAAAGTGAGCACCAGAAGATGGTGATCAACATAATGTTCACCAGTAGTTGGCTATACAACAACCATGCGGCTCGTTTGAAACCGCACGGCATTACGCCCGAGCAATTCAATGTGCTGCGCATTCTGCGAGGAAGTACTCCGAAAAAGATGATGCTGGCTGACGTTACCGATCGTATGATCGATAAAAGTAGTAACTGCACCCGGCTGGTAGAAAAGCTAAGGCAGAAAGGATTTGTCAATCGCGAAATATGTGAGGGCAACAGAAGGCAAGTTGATATCAGCATTACCGATAAAGGATTGACATTGCTAAAAAAAATAGACAAAAGTTATGCTGAGTGGGTGTCAACCCTTAAAACCGTCACCCAAGCAGAAGCTAAAGAGGTAAACAAAACATTGGATAAGCTGAGAAATAGCGAAGACTAGGCTTCGGCTCTGCCTGACAACAATTTCCAAAGCATTCCTTTATAAAATAATATCAACAATAGTTGTAAATACAACAATTGTATATAACTTTGTTTAAAGAATTTCGTTACTAGTTTCAGTAAAAGAAATTCAACATCAAATTTTAATACAATGCAAACGATAATTCACAGGGCCAATACACGCGGCCATGCCAATCATGGCTGGCTTGATTCAAACCATACATTCAGCTTCGCGCATTACTATGATCCAACCAGGGTTCACTTTGGAATGCTAAGAGTGCTAAATGACGATGTGGTGGACGGGGGCAAGGGGTTTGGCACCCATCCGCACGATAACATGGAAATCATTTCGATTCCCTTGTCGGGGGATTTGGAGCACAAAGATAGCATGGGCAACACGGCAGTAATCAAACAAAACGATATTCAAATTTTAAGTGCTGGCACGGGCATTTATCATTCGGAGTACAATAAAAACAACGACAAAAAGGTAAACTTTCTTCAGATTTGGGTTTTTCCTAAAGTGAGAGACATTAAACCTCGCTATGATCAAAAGACCTTTAAACCAGAAGATCGGGTAAACAAGTTACAAGTGGTAGTGAGTCCTTCGGAAGGCAGCGAAGGGGTTTGGATCAATCAAGATGCGTGGTTTAGCCTCGGAAATCTGAAAAAGGATTTTCAAACCGAGTATTCTCTCAACTTAAAGGGCAATGGTGTATATGCCTTTGTGTTGGATGGCGAGGTGACCATCCAAAATCAGAGGTTAATTAAACGCGATGGTATGGGAGTGTGGGATATCGATTCAATTGGTATTAAGGCAGACACAGATGCACAAGTTTTGTTGATGGAAGTACCAATGAACTAAGTATGCAAGTAAACATTCTCGTCATTGGCCGGCACACTGAAATCTTGGAAGTGATTCTACGCCTTATCAACGGTGAGCCCAATTGGCACGCTGTTGGCGCACTCGCAGATGATAAGGCGATAGCGCTTTTCAACGAACAACTTTTTGACATTGTGCTCATCGGAGGAGGAGTAAATGATGAATCCATTGGTACACTGACCAATCGGTTCAAAGCAAAGAATCCGCTAATCAAAATAATAAAACACTATGGTGGAGGAAGTGGATTACTTTTTAATGAAATACAGGAAGCATTAAACTAGATTTTGCTATCAGGACATAGGTCTTAAGTCTTACGTCTTTATACTTATGTCTAATTACTAATTAAATTATGAAACTAAGGACTGTCTCACGATTATTATATGCTCATCAGGTAGACATGGGCGGTATGCCCATTCGTCAACCGTTGCCCTCGCAAGACGTAGAACAAATAGATCCGTTCTTGTTGTTGCATCATGCGAACATCAAAGTACCTATCCATACTGATCCCGATCATGCTGGCGTGGGGCCGCATCCGCACAGGGGTTTTTCGCCTGTTACGTTTATCTTTCAAGGTGGTGTGCATCACCGTGATAGCCGTGGCAATGATAGTGTAATTTATGCGGGTGGTGCGCAATGGATGAATGCAGGTATGGGCATGATTCATAGCGAACGACCTCCAACGAACATTCATGACATTGGCGGAAGGCAAGAAATTATTCAGTTGTGGATTAATACACCAGCCGCCAATAAGATGGATCAACCAACCTACATTCCGCTTACCGCGGATGAAGCCCAGACCTGGAAAAGTGAAGATGGGAAGGTTGTTATGAAAATCTTTGCTGGTCAGTTGTTAGGTATAAAAGGTCCTATTCCCTCTCAGACTCAAGTCAATGCCGCAACCGTTGATCTAAAAAAAGGAGGTGTGGTTTCAGTGCCGATTCCGGCAAATCATCATGCGCTAATTTATTTGTTGGATGGTAAATTAAAGATTGACGGGTTTGGCATGGTGGAAGGCCACCACATTGTTCATTTTAAGAATGATGGCGAAGAGATTAGTTTTGAGGGGCTTGAAGACACGCGTATTTTGCTATTAAGCGGCAAGCCACTCAATGAGAAATTAGTTTCGTATGGCCCTTTCGTAATGAATTCTCAAACAGAAATAATGGAAGCCATGCGCGACTATCAGCAGGGAAAGATGGGAATACTGATCGAAGAATAGAAATAGTAAAAGAAATAAAAATACAACCTAAACAAACCTAAATTACACTCAAATGGAAACAACTAAACTAACCTTTATGCAAGCCCTCAAGGGCGGATTCATCGCTGGCATTATTGCCGCAGGCGCCAACAATTTATGGACGCTGATCGCCAACGTGCTGGGAGCCACCATACCTCCATCCTTCGTATTTCCGGTAACGGTATCTTCTATTTTTCCCTTGGTGATCGGGGCTGTTATCTATTTTCTTTTGATGCGATTTGCCCCTAAACCAACCCTCATTTGGATTGTACTTTCATTGGGGTTCACACTTGTAAGTTTCGTTCCTGTTTTCAATACACCACAATTACCTGACGGAACTACGTTGGATAGCACTTTCCCACTTTTAGTTGGGCCTATGCATGCTATTTCGGGTATTTTGGCAATATGGGCCATTCCTAAATTCTCAAAGTGAACTAACTGATGAAAATTCTGTTAATCCTTACATTCAGAAAAAATTAACTATGCAAAAATCAATAGAGATTGAACATCCGGTATCGGAAGTAATAAAGAAAAGAAAGAGCGTCCGCGCCTATTCTGATCGTTTAATTGAAACGCAAAAAATCAATTCATTATTTGAAGCCGTGCGATGGGCTCCTTCTTCAAGTAATGGTCAGCCTTGGTTGTATCTCTACGCCACTAAAGAGCAACCAGAACTTTGGAACAACTTGTTTGATTGCTTGCTGGATGGAAATAAGATTTGGGCCAAAGATGCGCCTCTATTAATGATTAGTTTAGCGCGCAAGAATTTTATTGCCAACGATAAGCCCAATCATTATGCATTTTATGATTTAGGAGCCGCCAATGCATTTTTAGCTATACAAGCCGTTGAGTTGGGCTTGCAATTGCGCCAAATGGGTGGCTATGATCCTGAAAAGGCAAAGTTAAATTTGAACATCCCAGATAGCTATCATATGGGAGCTATGATTGCGGTAGGTTATCCGGGTGACGTCACATCTTTGCCTGAAAATTTAAGGTTGAGAGAACTGGCTCCTCGCGACCGGTTTGTTCAACAAGAGTTTGTACTGAATAATACTTTTTAACCATGGCTATTGCGATAATTGGCAAGCAGCATTACAAAACAGAAGTTACCACCAGTGGACACTCAGTTTTTGTAGATGAGCCAGTGGATGTTGGAGGCACTGATACCGCCCCAGCCCCCAGCGAGTTTTTGGAAGTAGCGCTCGCTTCTTGCACCGCCATTACGATTCGAATGTATGCAGATCGGAAAGGTTGGCCGGTTGAAAAAATTTCTGTAGACGTAGCAATTAATAAGGATGAAAAGCTTACTCGCTTTGACAGAAAAATTTTATTGCAAGGCGAGTTAAGTGAAGAACAAAGAGCAAGGCTATTGCAAATCGCTAATTCGTGTCCTGTCCATAAGGTACTTTCTAATTCGATTGAAGTCAATACCTCATTGATTGATCTTAATTTAAAAAAGTAATTACGTTGATAACTTTGCTTTTATGAAGGATATAACTAAAAAATATTCCAACGGTGAGGTTACCGTTGTTTGGAAACCGGCCTTGTGTATTCACTCGGCTATTTGCTTCAATGGATTGAATGATGTATTTCATCCAAACGAGTTACCTTGGATAACCCCTGAAAAAGCATCATCCGATAAGATTATCGAGCAAATAAAAAAATGCCCAAGTGGCGCGTTAAGTTATTTTCTGAACCGCGATGGTGAGAGCAGCGAGGTTAAAGTAGATGCAGAGACCATCGTTGAGACGGCAATAAACGGGCCGTTGATGGTTTATGGTAACGTAACCATTAAAGATGCTAATGGAAATCTAACGAAGAAAAACAATGTCACGGCTTTTTGTCGATGTGGGGCATCAGCAAATAAACCTTTTTGTGATGGAGCCCATAAAAAAATTGGGTTCGTGGGGTAATTTTTATTAGTCGATTTCTAATAAAGCCCTTGTCAAAAATTTTCCCTGTTTTGATTTAAATCTAATGGCTGTTTCTTTACTAGCAGATACCAAAGCTTCATATACTTCAGAGCCGCCAGCTGAGTTTATCTCAATAAAAATGGAATACACTCCTGTTGCCGAAGTTTTTGTTTTTAAAATAAAGTTATCGACTGGCGTAGCGTTTTCATAATTAGGGTTTTTACTTTTTGCTCTGTCGTTCCAAATCGGAAGAAGCGTGGCATCTAATAACTTTTCTTCTACTTCACCTTCACGGATTGCCTCCTGTATATCCTTCTCTTCGGTTGAAAGTGTTTTAGAAGGAACAAACAAATTCTCTACGAACGTGTGTGTCGAATCTTCTACCCAAATAGCAATAACGGGTAGGGCTGCACTTTTGTCTTTTTGAATAATAAGGTTTATTAATTTTCCAGCAATGCCTTGGTTGGTTTCTATTTCATTAAACGTAACACGAGTCTCTCTTTTTCTTTCGCCACCTCCATTTCTAATTTCTTCTCCCAGTTCTTCTACCTCGCTAAAAGGTGGGATGCCTAACCACGCACCCGCCAAAAAGATTCCCACGATCGTTATACTTAGAAGTAGCTCTTTCTGAAGTGAGCCCTCCGTTCTGCTTTTAGCATAACTTATTAAGGAAGACCAATTATTGCTAATATGAAAAACAGCGAATGAAAGAAATAACAATCCGAACACAACATGAATCGATGTGGTTTCCTTGTTGTGCTTTACCAAATATAAAAGTAAACCTGTGACAGACAGAGTAAGAAAGACGAGCGATAAGGAAAGACTAACGAAGTTTTTATTTTTCATATTCTAATTAATTGAAGTAATTATTTGGTCTTGGGCACTCAAAAGTAAGATTTCGATGGCGATTAGGAAAAGCACACCTTAAAAATTTTGTGTCGAGCAAAACTAAATCATCGGATCAATATGGCTAACGGTCTAATAACTACATGCGTGGGCAAACTTAAATCAGAATTTCGAGTTTAATTTGCAGGTTCATGGAATAACCGCCCATCAAGGATTGTCTAATTCATATGGTATGGTATGGCATGGCAAGTGTTAGGTTTTAAAAAACAGTTAAATGAAAAAAGCAGTTTCTCTTTTTATTCTTGTATCAGCAACTTGTCATGTTTGGGCTCAAAACCCCAACAGCAGGGCAACGCAACCAAATGCAGCGTCTGAACAAATTTCTATTCCAAAAGGTACAGGCAAAATTACAGGAATGGTAATTGACTCTGCAACTGCCAAAGGCGTAGAGTTTGCAACTATTGCCTTGATGAATGCCCAAACAAACAAACCAACCGATGGTGCTTTGTGCGATGAGAAAGGCAAGTTTACCCTCAACAGGGTTGCCAATGGAAGCTATAAATTGGTCGTAACCTTTATTGGTTATGGCACAAAAACGATTGCAGTCGAGATAACAGGAAAAAGAGATCAGGTGGAGTTAGGATATATCAAAATTAGCCAAGCGGCAACCGAGCTGAAAGAGGTAACCGTTGAAACGCAAAAGCTGTTGGTAGAAGAGAAGGTTGATAGAACAATCTATAATGCTGAAAACGACCAAACAACAAAAGGCGGAGATGCCACCGATGTGTTGAAACGTGTTCCTATGCTGTCTGTTGATTTAGATGGCAATGTTTCGATGCGAGGAAACTCGAACATAAGAGTATTGATCAATAACAAACCGTCTACTATCACGGCAGGGAGCGTGGCGGACGCGTTGAAGCAAATTCCTGCCGATCAGATAAAATCAGTTGAGGTAATAACATCACCTTCGGCAAAGTATGACGCGGAAGGAAGCGCAGGTATCATTAACATCATTACTAAGAAGAATAACTTACAAGGATTGACATTAAATATGGATGCTGGTGTAGGAATTCGCGGTTCCAATCTTAGCCTTAATGGGGGTTACAAAAAAGGAAAGATGGGCTTTTCATTGGGGGGCTTTGGAAGGGCAGGTTATAATATTATCGGGAACTTTAGCAATAATCAGCTAACTAAATCTACCGAGTTGTTTAAAGGGGTTATCAGGGATGTAGAAACAACCAACATCCAAACAGCAGCAACCAGACGGAATGATCTAAATGGCACTTACACCTTGGGGTGGGATTATGATATTGATAAAAATAACTCTTTGACGGCTTCTGTTCGCTATGGCGCCAGAAATGCTTACAGCTATCAAGATAATCTGAAGACTTTTTCAAGTAGCACTTCCTTTTTCACGGCTCCATCCACGAGCCTCAGAAATGTTAATACTACTGACTTGTCCGGAACGATTGACCTAAGCCTAAATTACACACATACATTCGCCAAACCCCAACGTGAGTTTAGCTTACTTACTTTATACAGCCGAAACGATCGTACAAATGATTTTACTAATTCATCTCTAGATCAATCGACTTTGAGCATATTGAATAGGCTAAAAAATAATAACGGCAGCCAGAATGAGGAAGTAACGCTACAGGCAGATTATCAAACCCCAATTGGAAGTAAACAATTACTTGAGTTTGGTGGAAAAAATATCGCGCGAATTGTATCAAGTGATTTTAAGACATTCAGTGCTGTAGGCTCCGAGGGTGAATATCTACCCTCAAGAAACACAAATCTGAGTAACAACTTCCGTTATAACCAAAACGTAACTTCTGGTTATTTTTCGTACACACTTAGCCTGCCCAAAAACTACAGCATAAAGGCGGGAACGCGTTATGAATTTACAACCATCAACGCCAATTTCCTAAATGAGAAAGACCTTGATATTCCTTCTTATGGCGTGGTGGTTCCTAGCGTTAATTTCTCAAGAAGACTCAAGAATGGAAATACGCTTAAGGCTGCATATAACCGAAGAATACAAAGGCCTTCGATCCAATTCCTCAATCCGAATAGACAGGCTTCCAATCCATTATTTGCAACAATTGGTAATCCAAACTTAGGGCCCGAATACACGAACAACTATGAGTTGAGCTACAGCACTTATATAAAGGGCACGTCACTGAATATTGCCACTTTTATGAGAAATACGGATAACTCTATCCAAAGTGTTAGAGAGGTCAAAGGGGATACAATTGAAACACGCTATCGGAATATTGGACAAGAAGACGCTTACGGAGTGAATTTGTTCGCCAATGTTAATATATCGAACAAATTTTCGCTGAATGGTGGTGGAGATGTCTATTATGCCGTTCTTAAGAATAACGTGCCAGACCCGCTATACAATGCGAGCAACGAAGGTTGGGTTTATAGTTTTAGGATGTTTGGCAATTACACACTCAATAAAGGTTGGGGCTTGCAATTTTTTAGCTTCTACAGAGGACGGCAAGTTCAGCTTCAGGGAAGCCAAGGTGGGTTTTATGCTTATAGTCTAGCTGTGAAAAAAGACATTGCTAATAAAAAGGGAAGTGTTGGGCTGGGCATTGAAAACTTCGTTGCCAGTTCCATCAAAGTAAATAATGAATTGAAATCACCTGTAATTATTCAAAACAGCGTTAACGAGTTATTCAATACAAGCATACGTGTAAATTTTAGTTACCGAATTGGAAAGTTAAGTTTTGACGCGCCTCGGAAACGAAGGAGATCGGTTGACAATGATGACTTGAAAAGCGAAGGCGGAGGCGATGGTCAACAGGGTGGTGGCGGTGCTCCGGCACAAGGTGGCGGTGGCCAAAGACCTGGCGGGGGTGCGCCAGCCGCAGTAAGCCAACCGAATATTAAAATGGCTGCTGCCAATCCCACGGAAGTAATTGATGCCACAGGTACTTGGAACTATACCATTGAATCTCCACAAGGTGGCGCTGGTAAACTGGTCATCAAAAAGGAGGGAGAAAAATACTCGGGCACTATTTCAAATAATCGCAATAACCGCGAAACGCCACTCTCTTCTGTAACTGTGATAGGCAATGAAATTTCAGCGGCCTATGAAGTTTCCTTTGGAGGAAATACGATGAACATTACTATTAAAGGAACGATCAAAGAAGACGAATTGAATGGTAACACAAGTGTGGGTCAATTTGGCACATATCCTATCAACGCAAAACGGGAAAAGAAATAACATAAAGTAGCGAACTGGTTTTTTGTTTGGAACTGCCTGAGTGCGAGTAAGACTTAGCTCAGGCTGATTTCATTTAAGCCAACCACAAATTAATCAAATAGTATATCTTTGCTTTTTGGGTTGTTAGCTCAGCTGGTTTAGAGCACTACCTCGACAAGGTAGGGGTCACTGGTTCGAACCCAGTACAGCCCACAATAAATTTATATTGCTAGTTTACTAAACGGGCGACAATCTCTTGCTGAAGCCTCTGTGTGTTTTGTGTACCTATTCGAATAATGCGGTGGGAGTTTTTTAAACTTAATTCGATGGCTTCGCTGCCGCTGATGTTATAAAGAATGCCCCTTGGTATAAACCGAATGCCCCAGCCATACAAATGATTATTCTTGGTTGGCCTAGCACTTTTGATGCTTTCGATCTTGATTCTTTTTCGGATAATTCCTATTCCGAAAGAAACGGTTAACACATTATTGGAAATGGTTGTTTTCAATCCGTAGAAAAGAAAACATATCAACAGCGAAAAAAATGTGATAGTAAAAAAGCCAGTAGTGCTTATCGGGTTACTGCCGATTTGATTAAAATAAAAGTAAGATAGTAGAACTTGGACCGGTATTAAAATGATAAGTATTACCCAGCCGAATTGAAATTCTTTGAAATCTTTCATAAAGGAAGGAAAAGCTAAAATTCTTCAACGCAAGTTTGCCGTTAAAGTTGCTAACTTACTGAAAAGTGATAACCTATGCCCTTGATCGTGATAATTTCGATGGAGCTATCTTCTTTAAAATAATCACGAAGTTTAGTGATGTACACATCAAGGTTGCGGGAGTTGAAAAAGGAGTCATCGCCCCAAATGCGCATGAGTATCTCTTTGCGTTGAATAGTACTGTTTTTGTTCTCAGCAAGAATTTGCAACAGAATAGCTTCGCGATGTGAAAGCTTTCGTATGAGCTCACCAAGTTTTAGTTCATACCGGTTTGGAAGAAACTCAAACTTACCAATTTCAATATTTTCTTTTGGAGAATTTGTTTTCAAAGTTAGGCGCAAAAGATTTTTTATGCGCACAATTAATTCCTCCATGCTAAATGGTTTGCGTAGGTAATCATTACCACCCACTTCAAAGCCCTTAATTAAATCTTCGGTTTGTGTTTTGGCAGTTACGAAGATGATCGGGACTTCGACATTTACAGTCCGAATACTTGTGGCAATGGCGTAGCCATCTTTGTTTGGCAGCATAACATCCAATACACAAATGTCTGGTTTAGTTTCTTCGAATACCTTTTGAACAAGGCGACCGTCTGTTACCATCACTACTTCGAAGTCGCGACTCTCCAGGCTTTCTTTTACGATCTTCCCGAGAAAGGGCTCGTCTTCAACGTATAAAATTTTTGTTTTCATCTTTCTTAGCGTCCGAAAGTCAGTAAAGTCGTGAAAGGCCGTCAGTCTTGCTGACTTCCTGACTTTTCCGACTTATTTAAAGCAACAATAAACGTACTTCCCTTATTGGGTTCACTTTCCACCGACAGCGTTCCTCCATGGCTCTTAATTACACTTTCAACGTAACTTAAACCCAACCCATAGCCTTTAATGGTGTGAACATCTCCAGTAGGGACACGGAAAAATTTTTCGAATATCTTCTTTTGGTACTCCCTTGCTATCCCAATGCCGTTGTCTTTTATAGAAAGAATAATATGCTCTTTTTCTTCCTGGAGAAGAATTTTTATGGAGGCGTTTGCCGGGCTGTACTTGATTGCATTGTCAAGTAAATTGTAAACAACACTTAATAAGTGTTCCGCGCTACCCATCAACGTAAAACTCACACCTGACTTCTCAAGTTCTACCGCTGCTCCAGTTTTTTCGATGAGTAGTTTCAACGAGGTGACAACTTCTTCGACTAACGAATCAAGCGACAGTTCTTCGGGCGAGAACTCTATTCCTTTATCTTCAAAAATAGCTGCCTTTAAAATTTTGTCAGTAAGTACTGAAAGTCTGCCCAGTTCCTTTTGGGCTATCCCAAGATACTCCTCTGTCAGGACTCTATTTTCAAGACCTTTAAAATTCTTTAATGCTTCTAATGCCACACCTACCGTGGTAATGGGTGTTTTTAGCTCATGCGTAACGTTGCTTATGAAGTCGTTTTTTAGCCCCATCAACTTTTTTTGTAGAATTAAATTTCGATATAGAATTAAGAAAGAACCAGTCGTGAGTAGTGTAAGAAAAACCGAGAACAAAATTTGAGGAGTAATTCTTTTGAGAAAAAAATAATTCGAATTCAAAAAACGCAGTTCATAATCGCCCACAGGCGAATGAATTGTATTGTCTTGAAACATTTCTTTTCGCGAAGGTGGGAAGGGTAAATTAATTTTTGACTTTACTTGAAATGGAACTAAACTAAAATTGCCTTCTTTAAATGCTAATAGCAGATTTGCTTCAATATCCTTCACGCGCAGGGAATCGCTACCCAGGCGAATGTTAAATCTTTTGGATTTTCTATTGCCGCGAATTGTTGATACGAGCGGTTTGAGGTATTTCTCAATAGAGTCCTGTCCATTAACCGAACTAATAAAAACTTGCACCGTTGAGTTTGTGTCACCTTTAACGGCAAATTTTTAGTTAAAATTTTGACTGAATCTGGGGTACTATTCATCCCAACTTTAAAAGGATTTCCTTTTTCAGGGCGAACACTTTTAAAAAGCAGTGAGTCACTCATTTCAAAGATCGTATTTTTGAAAATCAAATGAGTCTGTTTTCTGAAATTCTCTTTTTCATTTTGATATTCTTTCTGAAGCCAAAAACCCTGAAGTACAAGTAACAACAAAATGCTACTCACCATTAGGGGGATCATGATTTGGTGGGATTTAATGAAGCCCTGAAAGGAAATCTTAGGCAACAGATTCATAATTCAAAAGTAGTGAACGTTCGAATTGGTACAACCATCCGTTAACCTTAATTAACATTGCTTTCAGGACTTTTAACCATATAAGATAATCCATAGACGTAAGATTGCATTGAAATTTAGTCTGAAATGATTTTTAAACTACAAAATACTAACCGGATGAAAAGAATTGTTATCGCATTGGGCATATTAGTAATGGTGATCGCCGCTTCCATTTTGCACGCGCAGCACGCAGAAGGGGTAATTACGTATGAAGTTCGCTTAAACATGCATAAAGGCCTACCACCCGAAAGGCAAAATATGAAAGCCATGATTCCCGAATTTCGCACCTACAAGCAAGAGCTTTTTTTGAATGCAAAGGAGTCTCTTTATAAAACGTTGATTGAAGATGAAGAGGAGGAAGAATCGAGCGGAGGTGGTATAACCATGCGATTTAGGCAACCAAAAGTGGAAACCTATGTGAACCAAGAAACAGAGAAGCTTATTTCATTGCAGGAATTTTTTGGCAAGACCTATTTAATCAATGACACACTGAAAGTTTCTCCTTGGAAGTTCGGTACGGAAACAAAAACGATTATGGGGTATGAATGCAAGCAAGCGTTTTTTACCGATGAATCTCGCCCAGATAGAAAGCAAGACATTACCGCTTGGTATACCGATAAGATCAGGCCATTTTTGGGCCCTGAATCTTTTGGCTCCCTTCCCGGTGCGGTGCTGGCAGTAGATATCAACAATGCCGAGCGTGTAATTGTATGTAAAAAAGTAGAAATGAGACCTCTCAAAAAGAACGAGTTAAAGGAGCCTACTTCCGGTGAAAAGGTGACACGTGCCGAGTTCAGAAAGAAGATGGACGACCAGCGAAAGGAAATGGAGAAGAACGGTGGAAGAATGATTATTAGAAACTGATTTCCAAAAAGCTAAAAGCAGAATTATGATAAGAAAGATAATAGCGGCAGTGTTATTACTGTCAATACAAAATGCTTTTGCCCAAAAGTATGTAATAAAAGGGCAGTTGTTGGATTCATTATCAGGGCCGCTTCCTTCCGCAACTGTTCTTTTGCTCCAACAAAAAGATTCCACCCTAATAAAATTTAGCGTTAGCGATGTTCAGGGGAATTTCGAAATAAAGGGAGTAACCAAAGGCGAATACATTTTTAAAGTTTCTTATCTTGGATTTGCGACACATTCGCAGAAGGTGTCAGCAGCAGGCGAACAGCTCGAAATTAGTTTGGGACAAGTCAAATTGTTATCTCACGCCAGCCAATTAGGCGAGGTGGTTGTTCAAGCTGAAAAGGCGCCAGTAACTGTGAAGCGCGATACGATTGAGTTTAATGCAGGCTCATTTAAAACAAAGACGAATGCTACTGTAGAGGATCTGCTAAAAAAATTGCCAGGAGTAGAAGTTGAAACGGACGGCACGGTAAAAGCACAGGGCGAGGAAGTTAGGCGCGTGATGGTAGACGGGCGTGAATTTTTTGGGCAAGACCCGAAAATGGCAACGCGCAACTTGCCAGCGGATGCGGTCGAGAAAGTTCAGGTGTTTGATAAGAAATCAGATCAGGCAATTTTTACAGGCATAGATGACGGTCAAAAGGAGAAAACAATTAACCTTGAACTCAAAGAAGAAAAACGCCATGGTGCCTTTGGCAATAGCATGGTTGGCGTTGGCGACAATAATCATTATACGGCAAAAACAAATATTAATAAATTCAATAACGGCAATCAACTCTCTGTTTTGGGAATGGGAAATAACATAAATCAGCAGGGCTTTGGAATTGGCGAGTACCTCAATTTTAGCGGGGGAGCAGGTGGTGCAGGTGGGGGTGGTGGCTTGCGCATTGAAATAAATGCAGGAGGCGCTCAAGGCGGAGGCGCTCAAATAAATACCGGGCAGCAAAATGGACTCGTTACCAACTTTGCGGGTGGCGCGAACATCAATCAAAACTACAATCGCAATAAGACAAAGCTAAACGGCAGTTATTTCTACAATCGGTTAGATCAAAATTTATTAACAGACCTGCAACGCGTATATAATTCCCCTAACGGCACAAACAATTTTGATCAGATTAGCAATCAAAACATTACCAATGATAATCACAAAGTAAACCTAACGGTTGATCACAAAATAGATTCGGTCAATTCCTTAAAATTCAATACTTCACTAGTTTACAACCTGTCGGATCAAAGGCAGTTTAAAAATGGAAAAATGTGGGAGATAGGTAACCTTGCGTTGGCAAACGAGAGCGACCAGGCAACTACTTCGAAAGGAAACGGCCTTACGTTGAACTCTAGTTTGTTGCTTCGACATCGCTTTGCAAAAAAGGGAAGAACGGTGTCGACTAATTTGACGTTTGGTTACAGCCAGGATAAATCAGATGGAGCGTTGCAGTCGGTAAATACTTTTTATCGAGACCAAACCGTTGTTCAAAATGTGAATCAGATAAATTCGCAGACGACAACAAATCCCAGCTATGGAGTTAATGCGAGTTATACAGAACCGCTCGGGCGAAGAAAGTATCTTGAGTTTAATTATAACTTCAATGCAAACATTAATTCGGTAAACAGAGATGTGTTTGATGTAAAAAATGAACAAAAAACATTTAATCAAACCTTCAGCAATCAATACACCAGCAACTATTTGTATAACCGGCCTGGTGTTAACTTTAGAATGAACCGTGAAAAATTCAATTTTTCAGTAGGAACAGCCTTTCAAAATACTCGCTTAAATGGAGATTTGATTTCAACCAATCAAAAAATTGATAGAACATTTACAGCTGTATTGCCCTCCGCTCATTTTAATTTTGACTATAACACCTTCAAGCATTTACGCATCGATTATTCCACTTCCATGCAGGAGCCAACTATAGCGCAATTGCAGCCGATTATCAATAATTATACAGACCAGCAAAATCAGTCGGTTGGTAATCCAGAACTTCGGCCTTCGTATGTTCATCAGCTTCGAACGAATTTTAATTTATTTAACCCCGCTAGCTTCATGAACGTTTTTGCACGTGTAAATGCAAACTATACCACTAATGCGATCACTAATTCGCAGACCCAGACCCAAACAGGCTGGCTGTCAAAACCCATTAATGTTAGAAATAGTATGAGCCTGAATGCAAACATTAATTTAGGTGTACCAATAAAACCACTCAACAGCCGCCTTAATTTTGGGCCAACGTTTAATGTGAGCAATGGAATTAACTTCACAAACGATATTGAAAATACGGTCAATCAGCAAACAGTAGGAGGATCTATTCGATACAATTATTCGTTAAAGGATATTTTGATTGTCGATTTAGGAACAACCCTAAGCAAGCAATTGACAGAGTATAGCTTCAATACAAATCAGAATCAATCGTTCTTCAATAAAACATACAATGCGGAAGTGAACGTGAATTTCTTGAAGGCCTATGCTTTCAATACAGAAATGAATTATTTTGTTTACACGAGCCAGACCACCGATTTCAGACAGGCAATTCCGTTGTGGAATGTGTCACTATCGCGGTATATTTTGAAAAACAAAGTGGGTGAATTAAAAGTGGGTGTCAACAATTTGTTGAACAGAAGCCAAACCGCCTCTCAGACGGCCAGCGCAAATTATTTGCAGCAGCAAACAACAAATAATTTGGGGCGCTTCTTGATGGTAAGCTTTACCTATGCGCTGAACAAACAATTAAAGGCATATTACTGAAAAATGGTTGGTGGATGTTGAAGATTTGTTCTGATAACCAATAAGTTGAAAGGAATTTTTAGGAGTTTAGTGAAACGTGTTTCACTAAACTTTTTTCATTTCATGAAACC
>JBIKRT010000160.1:0-3750 GCA_044349005.1 Cyclobacteriaceae bacterium | reverse complement strand
AGTCGGTTGAACGTAACCCTGGCAGGTTGCTCCTCAGCAGAGCCCGCTTCCGTTTCAGTTCAACTATGCAAAATTCAAAACAGTCATCTATATTTACAACCTGTCAAAATTCTCAGCCATTTACCATTCCAGCAGTATCTCGGAAAGAATTTCATGAAGCTGTAAAAACCTGGGCGCAGAATGGGGCGGTTATTAAGTAATAGCAAGTGATTAGATAATTGTGGCCAAAATCGGCAGCAATAAAAAAGTATAGAATAAAAACAGCAAGCCTATGAAACTTTCCTTCAAAATAAACAATGAACCTAAAACAGTAGAAGTACCCGATAACATGCCGTTGCTTTGGGTAGTGCGCGATGTATTAGGTTTGAAAGGAACTAAGTTTGGTTGCGGGCAGGCCATGTGTGGTGCTTGTACCTTGCATGTAAACGGTGAGGCAGTGCGTTCGTGTTCGTATGCAGCAAAGTTCGCAGACGGAAAAAATATTACAACCATTGAAGGCCTAGTTTCTGGAGATAAACTCCACGCGGTGCAACAAGCTTGGCTCGATGAGAAGGTGCCACAATGCGGATATTGCCAGCCGGGTTTTATCATGGCAACTGCCAGTCTGTTGGAAAAAATCCCAACTCCGACAGACGAGGAAATTAATGACAATATCACCAATATTTGCAGGTGCGGAACCTATTATAGAATTCGCAAAGCCATTCACCGTGCAGTGGAACTTAATAAAGTCAACCTTTAGCCAGCATTTTTATGAATCGAAGAAAATTTTTGATCCGCACAGGTATAGGGGTTGGTGTAACCGTAGGCATGGCCTTGCTTGCCAAAGCACCTTTGCGCAGGGCAATCGCTGCGTTTGCTGATGAATCTCCGCTTCCCTACGCAGGTACTGGAGGTGTAGATGTTTGGTTTGAATTAACTGCTGAGGGAAACATCATTTTGTATTCTCCCAAAGTTGAAATGGGGCAAGGCATTTTACAGGCACTGGCACAAATAGCCGCGGAAGAACTAGAAGTGGATTGGAGAACAATTATTGTTAAGCATGCCAGTAGTCAACACGGCCCCATTGATCAGTTTTCCACAGGCGGAAGTTTATCTGTCTCGGGTTTGTTCAACCCACTTCGTGAGTTAGCAGCAACTTTTCGGGAAATGATAAAAGAAAATGCGGCTGCAATCATGAAAGTAGATGCAAGCACTGTGATGATTGAGAACGGAATCCTTAAGAGTGGAAATCAAACCCTTACCTTGGCTCAAATTGCCGCTCAATCAAAAGAATGGAAAGAACCCACCGAAGAACCCAAACTTAAATCGAGCGATCAGTTTAACGTAATCGGTAAAGAGTTGGTGCGGTTCGATCTCCTGCCGAAGATAAAAGGAGAAGGTATCTTTGGAATCGATTCATCATTGCCCAATATGCTTTTTGGATCAGTGGCGAGGCCGCCCGTAGTGGGTGCAATCTTTAAAAGTGCCAGCGAGGGCAAGGCCGCAACCATGCCTGGTGTGGTTAAAGTAGTGATCGAAAAGAACTTTGCAGGAGTGGTTGCTACGTCACGATTTGAAGCAGAGCAAGCCAAGCGTGCGCTTGATATTGTTTGGGATATGCCCGAGGAGTTAGCTCAAAAAGAGAAACTAGAAGCACTCATAAAAGTCGGTGCAGGAAATCCGGTAAACGTTCAAAAGGAAGGCAATGCTTCCAACTTGCTTTCAGGAGAAAATGTGATAGAAGCCGAATACTTTTCTCCTTTCGGGGCACATGCGCATATGGAACCTAACGGAGCATTGGCCGATGTGCGTGAAGATGCTGCCACCATTAAGATGAGTACTCAAGTGGTGATGATGACACGCAAAGAAGTGGCAGAGGCACTTGATATGGACGAAGAAAAAGTAAATATAGAACCTGCTTACCTTGGTGGTGGTTTTGGAAGGCGGTTGCATACACCACATGCAGTGGAAGCTGCTTTAATGTCCAGAGCAGTAGGGAGACCCGTTCACGTTTTCTGGGAACGAACCGAAGAATTTCAGAATGGATTTTTAAGGCCTGCCACGCACAACACACTTAAAGCAAAACTGGATAGCAAAGGAATGATCGAAGCCATAGAACATAACACTTCGAGTGGCGATGTTGCTTTCTCCTCTCCCCTGCTCCCATCATTTTTATATGGAATAGCCGGTGCTGATTTTGGTGCCTGGCGAGGCGGACTCATTCAATATAACATCCCAAATATTGATACTATAAGTTGGCGTTGTAAACTTCCCATTGAAACAAGTTGGTGGCGTGGGCTTGGCCTCTTGGCAAACACTTTTGCCATAGAAAGTTTTATGGATACGTTGGCAAATCAAGCTAAAGCTGACCCACTTGAATTTCGACTGAAACACTTAGCTGATAATGAACGAGGCAATCGTATGAAAGGCGTGTTAAAGGCGGTTGCCGAAAAAGCAGGCTGGAGTAAACAGGTTGCGGATGGACACGCTTTAGGTTTAGCATGCTCGGTAGATGTAAATACACCTGTTGCTTTAATTGCCGAAATAAAAATAGCAGAAAACGAAATTAAAGTAGTGAAAGTAACGTGTGCCATTGATCCGGGAGTGATTGTTAACCCAGATGGGGTAAAATCACAATGCGAAGGTGCCATAATAATGTCGCTCAGCGCATCCCTTTTCGAGGAGGTCACTGTGAAAGACGGAGTGGTTACGCCAAACCGATTTGGTTATTATAACATCGCCCAAATGCGTGATGCGCCAGAGATTGATGTTGTGTTACTTTCAACGGGGGATGCACCTCGCGGAGTTGGCGAGCCACCCATGGGGCCAATTGCAGCAGCCATCGGCAATGCCGTTTTTAAACTTACTGAAAAAAGACTGAGCCGCTTACCACTGAGATTGAGTTAAGAAAAGCATTTATTCGACATACACGTTTTCAAGTATGGACTCCTTTATATTTATACTTGGCACATCGCTTATCATTTTGCACGAAATGGACGCGGTACGTTGCCATGAGTGGCGAATTTTTCCAGGGTTAGCGTTGCTAAATGATCGGTGGGGTTTTATGCTGTTTATGGTGGCGCATGTTCCACTTTTTGGTTGGGTGATTGCATCATTAGGCAACCCCACCTTCCGAACTGGATTCTCCATCTTCCTACTAGTTCATTTGGGTTTACACCTGCTTTTTCTAAAGCACCCTAAAAATGAATTCAAAGATTGGATTTCTTGGTTTATAATTATCGCAGCAGCCCTTTGCGGTGGACTTAACCTATTCATTTATCAATAGTATTTTTATATCTGTTATGGACTTTATTAAAAACTACTTCACAGCCGAAAAAAACGAAAGCTTAATTTTTATTCTTTTCGGAATCCTCACCATTGGTTTTTCAGTATATGCTCTCTTAAAATGGGCGATGCCTTTTATCGCGGTTTCGCCATACCAGTCATTCTGGTTGGCATTACTCAACTAGTGGTGGGTAGCACGGTTTATTTTCGTACCGATAAGCAAATCAACCAACTTGAAAACCTCTATCAACAAGATAAAGCTGCTTTCGCGAAAGCAGAGATACCAAGGATGGATATTGTAATGAAGAATTTTTCACTATACAAAAAAGTGGAGATAGCGTTTGTGGTGATAGGTTTGTTACTTAGTCACTCCTTAAAAAGCCCAATGGGATTAGTTTTTGAATAAAATCGATCGAATTGAGTTGAAACAATCTGCAAGAAAGTCGGGTTTTATCTTTAAAACCTTGCAGATTTTTTATGCTTACA
>JBIKRT010000159.1:0-3781 GCA_044349005.1 Cyclobacteriaceae bacterium | reverse complement strand
GCGATCACCCCCAATTACAGACTGATTCACTACGAGGGGATGGATTGACCATCCTCCGTTTTGAATAATATCTGTTTGGAAAATCTGACAAAATAACTGTCCGGCTAAACTGGACCACCTCAAGTGATTTTTAAATTTCCACTTTCTTCCCATAGACAACTCTATATTAAGTTGACTTAACATAAGGGGACGCTCAAAAATTTGGGGCTTAGCATCAGCTAAAGACCAGTGGGAGCCGCGTCCCACCCCCCACACAAAACGTTGAACGAAAATATAAACTTTGGTCTACACGTCAACGCACCATCGCCCAAATATTTCTGTTTTGGGGTAGTGGAAATGTCAACTGCTTTTTCGATGAAATTCTAGTCTCCTTTTGATAAGGTCGTAAAGGTCGTCAAATCTTATGTTTAAAATCGAGTTAGATATGTTTACCGGTGTCCCGACCATTTTGATATTCAACCAACCCGCTAGTTTTCTTAATGGCGATTGTCGGTTTAAAATTCTTTTGGATCATTTAGATCAATTGATATGAATTTAACAAACATCACATTAGAAACCCGTATACTTTTAATTGACGTCCAATGTATAAAATCTCCAGAAGCATTGTCAAAAATTCCATTACCATTTAAGGTCAACCCTATTTTTAGTTTAGCTGCTGTCTTAAAAATTGCAAAACCCCCACCTAGCCCAAAGAATAGGAGTCCAAACCAGCCAATAACTCTAGAAATTGTAGGATTAAAACTTCCAATATTGTCCGCCCTGATTAAAATAAAAATTGATGCAGTAGTTAGTAAAAGGCAACTCAGTAGTCCAGTAAAATTCTTGAATTTACTTGGTTTAATTTCAATAATGTCCGTTTCCATATTTGATATAATTTATCGTTACTTATTAATTTGGTCAGCACTCCAGCCATGCCCCACAACGGGTCTTAGCGGACGCTAAGACCAGACTGGGTTTTATATTAACGGCAAGCCCAGCAAAGCTTGAATCTGAAAAGACACTTTCAGCTAAATTAGTATTGTCAGCACCAAACTCTACAGTAAAGTCCACGTCACTGTCTGCGACTGCCCTTGAATATAAGCACGTCACCACGCATGACGTCAAACGGCTGTTGGCATATAATATACTTTACAAACTAAAGTTCATAAACGAGAAGCAGTCTCAAAAAAATCACTAAAATCACTTTTGCTATCATTGCTTTTTGTGTATGCCTGTTCTGTAATCATTCTTACCACAACTAATTTTTTCGCGGGATTTACAAACATATGATTTCCGTAATTTCCTCGTGTTGCATAGCCAACAGGTTCAGTATATTCTTTTCGGCTAAACCCAATATTGTTTTTTTGAAGTATATCCATATACTCCGTTTTCCAAATTGCTGAGTTTACAATTTCCTTTGTAACAACTGTCTTCCAATCCGAATCATTATATGTACCTTTTAAAGCGGCAAGTTTAATAAGTACATTATCCGGGATGCCTATTGTTTTTAATGCTGCAATATGAGCATCATCTACAATGGCTGTTTTTTTGTTGTAAATTATCCACCAAAGTAATCCACAAGTAGGTTCTAATTTGGAAGGCTGAACAATATCATCAAACCAAGTTTTATTAATGAGTTGCTGATCATTCCAAATTCCGTTGTTGATGAACAATTGCCCAAATTTGGCAAAATCTTCTGGTAAAACTTGAAAACCAGCCATTCCCTGTGGGTTACCAGACTTATCTTTTGACCAGTTAAAATCAGTAATGCCCATTGGATTAAACAGCCTCTCTTTTAAATAAACATCCATTTTTTTGCCTGATGCCTTTTCAACAATTCCTGCTAAAAGATTTACAGCTTTATTATTGTATCGAAACATAGTCCCTGGCTTTTCAATAACCTCTGCATCTAACGCAAGTTTGATAAAATCTTTGCTGGGATATATTTCAACGGTAGTATTTGGATTATTTTGTAACCCTGAAGTATGATTTAGCAAATGTCTGATAGTGATTTCTTTTTTTAAACCCTCATTCCATTCAGGATAAAATTCATAAACATACTGGTCAATAGAACGGATGAAACCATCGGTCAAAAGTTTGCCAATTGCAAAACTCACCATTGACTTTGTTGATGACATTGCCTCTATTTTTTGCTTCTTCTTCTTGTAATAATTCTCGTAATAAAGCTTACCATCTAAAAAAACAACAAATGCACTACTGTTGGTTAACTGAGCTTTGTTAATCAACGTATCAAACGAGGTTTTGTCAATAGACTCTTGTCCGAATAATTTTGTGGCAAGCACTAAAGGTAGAAGCAATAAGATGAATATTTTTTTCATTCTGCTATTCTTTGTCTCTATAAGTTTAATGATGTGTCGCTGCATGCCGGCTGCCAACCTTTTGTGTTTCTGCATCGGCTGTTATTGAAACAGTTCCTGTCCACTTGGCTAAACATTATAAAGTAAAGATAATAAATACCTTGATGTCAACCAACCACGTCACTGTCTTCGGAGTGAAAAATTGCCCCGGGTTGTTGAATTGTATGCGGAAAAAAAATTTGGTTTCGATTTTTCTAAATATCGTTTCTCAAACCGCAAAAAAAATCTCGCTGTCGCGTGTGTTATATTTTGTCAGCTGGGGCCGTGCTCTCTGCAGTGCGGTCACGAAGTCGTTGAGTCCAATTTGTCCGCGTAATATTTGTCGTCAGCAAATTGGCCATAGTGTGGGTATTTGCGTTAGATCTGGGCTTTCGAAGCCACGTTCTGTCCCCAACAAAAACGTGGAACGAAGATAACACTTATAGCTTACACATCACCGCGCGATTGCAGAAGCATTTTGTTGTGGCGCGTAGCCTACTTCTTCCAATTCTCGATCTTAAGTCCTTTTATGGACTCGTAGTGTCTTTCGTTATTTGTAACTAAAGTCAGTTCGTTTTCTATAGCAATTCCAGCTATTAAGATGTCTGAGGTTCCTATTGTAATTCCCTTTTGCCTTAGGTCGGCATAAATGTCACCCGATAGCTTGGCTGATTGTTCCGAAATGTGGATGATAGTATTGTTACTCACAAACTCTTCAAATTCTTTTATCTGTCTCTCCGCTTTTTTGAATTTAAGTCCACCTAGAATTTCGTAATAGGTGATTATGGATACATTGATTACATCAAATTCTTTGAGATAGTCGTTAAATTTATCAACAACTTTAGAGTCCCCCTTAAAGTAAAAGGAAAGTATATCTGTGTCAACCAAAGATTCAGTCACGCCTAGTTAATTTGTCTGTCGTTAGCCCTGTTGTCGTGAAGTTTCTCGGTCATTTCATTATAAAAACTGTCATCCAAGTCTTTCCATGTCCCTGCAAGTTTCAAGGTCTTGTCTTTGGATTTAATTTGACTTTCAATTTTGCCCAATAAGTTATTGATTTCAGACAATTTGTCTGCTGACAATTGCTGAAGTTTTCTAACCAAGCTGTTCCTAAGTCTATTCTTTACATTCATAGTCCAAATTTACAAAAATTAACGTCATTTTTTTCGGGTCCGGCTATGCGCCACAGTCGAGTCACCCAAGGGAGTCTCACCCTTAGGTTCTCACGGAACCGTACGTGAAAGTCCTTCATACGGCTCTTCCTGTTTAATCACAAATGTATTTCTACATTATGGATATACCAACTTCCAGTGTGCGAATAAGTTCGGCCTTTCTGCGTACTTCTGTTTGAGCCATCTTACACTTGCCAGCTTGTACAACCCCTTCTCCCACCTCACCCATTTCTTCAATCGCTGGTTCAGTTGATACCATAAGTGGTGAGTGTG
>JBIKRT010000158.1:0-3840 GCA_044349005.1 Cyclobacteriaceae bacterium | reverse complement strand
GAACGTAACCCTGGCAGGTTGCTCCTCAGCAGAGCCCGCTTCCGTTTCAGTTCAACTATGCAAAATTCAAAACAGTCATCTATATTTACAACCTGTCAAAATTCTCAGCCATTTACCAACACTTTCTGGAATTGGTTTAAGGCAAACGCGGACGACTTGCAATCGAACAAATACCCAAACGACAAATTGGACGAGTTGGACAGAAGAGTATTGAATTTCGGACTTCGCTGGGAAGTTGGACCCGGTAAGACGAAAGAAAACTCCTTTACAATTTCACCAAGTGGCGACAATGAAAAAATTGAGTTAACAAAAGAGTTCATTCGACTCTCACCGACAATTGACTCATGGGAATTCTACAATTTTAAACAACCAAAGGTTAACTGGGACAAATTAGAGCTGCCTGAGGATAACATTAACATCACAGCCGACAAATGGAGGTATATCCTATTGAAATACAAAGACGGAAAAAAAGAAATATTAATTAAGGGTGACAGCCTTAACACCGTAGACACTGACTTGAAACTAGTTGTAGCGGAAATGGTTCTTACTAATCTAATTGGAGAAGAGAGAATGATGACTGAGTTAGACTTCGTAGACGTCCTTTCACCTGACGACAATACCTACGACCTGCACGACATAAAAGAGCTAATTAGAAATTTAGACTATATAAAAAACGGTGCATAACAAAAGCTTGTGGCAAGCGGGCGGGACTGTGCGTCATGGAAGATTGTAGTTCTTTATTTATCTTTATCACGTTGGACAGGGCGAAGGTTTTTATTTGCCCGCCTTCCACAAGCCAAACGTTGGTAGCAATAGGGCCCGGACAAATTTGCGGCTCAAACAAAACGGATGACACTTTAGTAACAAAGATTTCCCACGGGGACAAGTGAACCGCTTCGCAGACAACTTGGGCTTTGAAAAGATTAAAACGTGGGACAGAAAAAAACCAATACAGCCGACCCTTCGCATTTTTAAGAAGATTGTGCTTCGACTCGCCCCACCTATTTGGCACATGCCATAGCCTCACAAGCCACCGCGACACCAAAGCTATGGCAAGAGCCAAATCGCCAATCCCGCGACTTCGACTACTCAATAGGTTAGTAGTAACCGATCAGCGACAACTTCATGTTCCAATGACTGACCTTCCAATTGAAACCTTCTTAGCATCGAGCGACCGCAGTCGATAAAAATTTCATTATCAAAAAGACCTTTTGGAATTGGTAAATCACATAGGAAATTCCCTGATTTTTTATTTCCATCAATACTCAAGGCGACCTTTACCCCCTTAGACTTTGCACGATCAATTTGATCTAATAAATCTTCTAACCGAAAGTCTTGTGCCCCATAAAGAATGCTTTGACTGTGGGAGTACGGAGGATCACAATAGATCAGATCACCGGGTCGACTCAATTCAAATGCTTCTTTATAATCAAGATGTTCAAAATTGACACCCTTTAATCTCCTTCTCCATTCTTTAACACGAGCAGCAAAACTCTCAACAGGGATTGGCGTATGAACACCACACGGAGTTGACATGTAGCCATCAGCTTTCCTGAATCGGACAATTCCTCCATATGCTGCCCTGCTGAGAAACAAAAAATCTGCTCCATTAGGTGATGAGTTATATGAAGCTTTTACACTTTCATAGACTTTCTCTTTTGTTTCAGAACCGATTCGATTCCTTCGCTCACTGTACCACTCGACAAGCCCATCTGGGTCTACTGCAAGTTTTTGCCAAATTTCGATTAATGGCTTAAACGTATCAGACCCAACACCCTTTGAGGGAGCGACAGTTGCTATTATCGCTCCGCTTCCAAGGAACGGCTCATAATACTTATTGAAGTCAGTGGGAAAATATTTAGTAATCTCAACAGCGAACTTCTGTTTATTTCCTACCCATTTTAACAATTGTGACTTTGGTGGATAGTAAGTCAAAAATTTTTGTTCGAGAGTTAGCTGCATACCTGATAAATTGAAGTCTTTCGGCTAAAGTAGATACTCCTGTGCTAAAATCCTAAAATGGGATATGCGAATTTAGGATATATTTTTGAATCACGTGAAAAAGAGCCTTTTTAAAAAGGAGTATAAAGTCCTACTGGAACAACTCTACCGTCTCCGGCTTGGTTCAGGCCTTAGGCAAGCTGACCTCGCGGACAAACTGGGAGTTCCACAATCATTTATTAGCAAAATTGAAAGTGGCGAAAGGAAAATTGATCTGGTAGAACTCCGTGCGCTTTGCAAGGCTCTTGGTTCAGACATTAAGGAGTTTACTTATGAATTTGAAAAGGCACTAAATGAAGGCAAATAAATTATTTCTCAATCAGCCATTGGAGTTTTGGGCTAACGTAAAACTAATAAGCCAAAAAGCTGGCTATACGGACAAGAAAACCAAGAGAATAAAAATCCCAACAATTGATGAACTCAAATCCGTCTATGAAGCCAATGGACTTGATTCTAGCAAAATCGTAGATGCCAATGATAAGCTGACTGAATTCGGTACTCTTCTGATCGCGTACTTCAAACACCGGTCTGACGTGCTTCAAGATGTTGTTGAGCCGAGCTTAATGAAGGTAGCAGAAGCTAAGAAGCTATTTAGCAGTTTAAAAAAGCAACTCAAACCAACTTGTCCTTTGCCCATGAATAAGCAAAAGGGAAAGAAGAGAGACTTTGCCTTTTTAACAGGGATCGTCAATATGCTAATTGAGGCAGCCTCAAACGGGCTTCCCTGTGACTACGACCCTAAAGAATTGACTGCCGTGACTTTAAAAAAATTCCCAGTGAGAACACTCTCACGAAGGGTCGATGGCGCATTCCCTAATGTCATAAATCCAATTGCAATCTGGGAAATAAAGGAATATTACTACACGACTACCTTTGGAAGTCGTGTAGCTGATGGTGTTTATGAGACATTACTTGACGGACTGGAATTAAGAGAAGTCAGGGAAAACCTTAATGTTGAAGTCGAGCACTTCTTAATCGTTGACGACTACTATACATGGTGGACACTCGGACGTTCTTACTTATGCAGAATAATAGACATGCTTCATATGGGAATATTAACCGAAGCCCTGTTTGGAAAAGAAGTTATTGACCGACTGCCTCAAATTGTAAAAGGTTGGGCGACTAAATTCAAAAAGTAGTTTCATATTTCGCACACACATTGTCTGGCCGCACATGCGACCCGCATCCAAAGCCAGTCAATAAGTGTGCTTAGTTTCGTGTAAGCGGACAAAATAGAAACGAAAAATGCCCCACCGCACGACCGAAAAAAAAGCGACACGTAACATTAACGGGTGACGAAAGACAAGGCTATGAATGAAGTTTGGACATGGGCCCTACAGCTACCAACAAAATGTTTGCGCAATGGTGGGGTGACGTGTTTGTTCAAAGTGTTATCTTCGTTCAACGCTTGGTCACGTGGGACAGTGAAGCGTTTTAAAGTCCCACCACTGCGCAAACACAATCGTTGTGGGCAATCAGGCAGACCCCCGGAGCTAGGAGATATGATAAGAGTAAAGATTATGAAAAAAGCCCTGTCAACTTTATTAATTATTCTTACTGCTTTCCAAATATCTATTTATGGACAAACTTTGAAGAAGTGTAGTTTCGTTATCTACGAGGAAGTAATTAACGAATTAAAATCATCTAAAAATTTAATTCAGTTGAAAAACAAATATGACTACATGTTTATTCTTCTCCTCGATTCGACCAACTGAGATGGTCTAATAAATCCGGACACAAATATGACATAAATTTGTGTTTCTATGGAAAAGAAAAACCGACCTCGTAAGTATGATGATCAGTTTAAACAAGAAGCTCTTCGTCAAGTAGCCAGTGGAC
>JBIKRT010000035.1:0-43002 GCA_044349005.1 Cyclobacteriaceae bacterium | reverse complement strand
GAAAGTAAATCCACTTGTCTTTTTAGCCCAACTTTTTAATTGCCTTTTTTCGCTCGTTAAAACCACAAAATCACAAATCCAAAATCTTCTAATCCTAAAATTGAGTTTTTAAGGGACGACTATGTAAACATTGACGATGGGTTAAAATTCTTTGTCGACTGTTTAAATTTTGAGATAGGCCATGATGAAATTAAATCTAAAAACCCATTTTGTGTTTTAGAAAAAGACGGATTACGGATAAACCTTTTCGAAAACGCAGAACTAGCTAATGAACATTATCCTGAATTTAGGTTGGTAACAAAAAACATTGAAGAAGTTTACGAAAAGGTTTCTAAATCTCACCCTGAATTTCTTCATCCAAACCTAAAAGTAATTACTCTTAGACCGTGGACTGCAAAAGAATTTGCATTGAAAGACAAACAAGTTGGCGTGATAATTCAAGAGTGGTAATCGTTCTATTGCCGCTAAGAGCCAATGATCCTTAAATTGTATTTCAGAAATCGTATTTGTAGATATCCTCCAGTTGCGAAGTATAATCCATGGTCACAATTTTCTTTAGTAACCCGTTGTCCAATCCATACACCCATCCATGCAAAACCGGGTATTCCCTTTCTTTCCATGCTTTTTGGATAATGCTTGTTTTCGCTAGGTTTAAGATCTGCTCAGCTACATTTAGTTCTACCAAGCGGTTTGTTTTATCCAACAGCGTAGGGAGTGCTTCAATCTCGTTTTGGTGAAGGCGATAAATGTCTTTGATGTTTCTCAGCCACTTATTTATCAATCCATAATGTATTTTGCCAAGTGCTGCTTGCACGCCACCGCAGCCATAATGGCCGCAAACAATAATGTGTTTCACCTTTAGCACTTCCACCGCGTAGCTTAACACAGTTAACAAATTCAAATCGGTATGCACTACCAAGTTGGCCACATTTCTGTGCACAAATATTTCGCCCGGGTTGGTGCCCGTTATTTCATTAGCGGGCACGCGGCTGTCGCTACATCCTATCCATAAATAATCGGGTGTTTGCACCTTGGCCAGCCGCTCAAAATAGCTGGGATCAAACATTTTCTTTTCCTGTGCCCACGACTTGTTGGCCAGCAACAATTGTTCTACTTGATTCATGTTATAAATGGTGGAGTTTCGCCAGTTTTGTTGAATTAAAGTTGTTGTGCAAATCTTGTTTTATTTCAATTCGTATGTTCATCGTCTTGGCTGTTAAAATAAATTCATCAATCACATCCAAAATATCATCATCAACAAAAACGGGACGGGTCATGTCAATTATCAAGAAACTGTTTTTAGGTATTGTTCTGAAAAAATTGCGCAGATAACTTTTGTTAAAGAAGGTAACATCTTTGATAAACCTTACATAGTAATTTCCACCATCACTTGTAATCATGATGGCAATCTTAATGTTATTTCTTAGTACGAAAAAAACTCCCACCATCATACCGACAGCAATTCCTTTAAGAAGATCAGAAAAGATGATTGCAATTATGGTGACAATAAATGGAATAAAGGAATCGGTACCTTTGGCAAATGCTTCCTTGAAGATAGAAGGTTTAATCAACTTATAGCCTGTAAAAATTAAAACTACGGCCAATGTAGATAAGGGTATTAAATTGAGAATACTTGGAATAAGCAACACAGAGAAGAACAATAAAAATCCGTGGGCAATGGCAGAAACTTTGGTTTGAGCGCCCGCTATAACGTTGGCACTGCTGCGCACAATAACAGCAGTAATAGGCAGGCCGCCCACAAGACCCGAAGCAATATTACCCGCGCCTTGCGCAAATAGTTCTTTATTTAAAGGAGAAATTCTACGCTGGGGATCTATCTTATCGGTCGCTTCGATACTCAAAAGGGATTCAAGACTGGCAACGATACTAATGGTGAGGGCAACAGTCCAAACCTGAGTATTTTGTAATCCGTTGATGAAATCAGGAAAAATAAAATTCTTTGAGAACTCACTAAGATTTTTTGAAATAGGTAAACTAACCAGGTGTTGACTTTCCAATTTCAGCGGTGAGTCGAAGTAGGTAAGCAAAAAAGATACAAATGTACCAGCAAGCACTGCTATCAATGGGCCAGGTGTATCTTTGAAGATCGACTTCTTAAATGCCTTTGTTTCCCACAGCAGTAATATCGAAGCCGTAACCAAGCTAATGATGATGCAGCCAATGGTAAAATCATCGAACACATACAAAAATTCGGAGAATGTATTGTGGCCATCCGCTTGCAGAAATTCTTCATCACCTTCAATATCTTTATCATAGCCAAATGCGTGAGGCAGTTGCTTTAAAATAAGCAGAATACCAATGGCAGCGAGCATGCCCTTAATTACAGAATTTGGGAAAAAATTACCCACAACACCGCCCTTCAATACCCCAAATAGCAGCTGAAAAACACCTGCCAGCACAACGGCCACAAGAAAAAACTGAAAATTAGCTAGCGATGTGATGGAGCCCGCCACAATAACCGTAAGGCCGGCAGCTGGCCCGCTTACGGAGATTTGCGAACCGCTCAAAAAGCCCGTTACTAAACCTCCTGCAATACCAGCTACAATACCTGAAAACAAAGGAGCACCAGAAGCCAACGCAATACCGAGGCACAGCGGCAGGGCTACTAAAAAAACCACCACCGAAGCGGCAAGATCTTTAGCGAGTGTCTGGTTGAGCTTAATCATTATTAAATCGAATATCGGACAGACTAAAGATTCGAAGGTAACCTTTTTAGACTATCCATTCACAAATTAAAATGATGTTTAAAACGATAAGAACGATACCCTCGTTTGGCATCGTGCCCTCCGACTCAGTCAAGAACCGATATTAACTCCAAAATGGCATAAAATTGGTTGTAGCATTTTTCAACTTGTGTCGGATACGATCAACAGCCCTAAAAATAAATTTTGTTTATGAAAAGGATAGTTTATTTATTTCTTCTTGGCTGGTTAGTAAGCTTTTACGCCAGCGCTCAGAATGGAACTGAGGAAGCCAAATCACCAAAGTTTATTTACTGCGAATTGGTTGAAACACGTAAGGTGTTTACCAACAAGGTTACAATTATTGCCAACTTTGGAGATGAGCAAAATTATTGGAAGCCAAACCACATAAAAGACGAAATGACGGGAAAAGTAAGGCTATTCAACTCCATTATCGATGCACTCAATTACATGGGCGAAAATGGTTGGGAATTAGTTCAGACCTATCCTATCACTTACACCAAAGAACAGAATACCTACCACTGGGTGCTAAAAAAACCAAAAGAATAACTTTAGGCGTCTCAACCAGATCAGTACGCTCTGGCAAAAACAACTCTTTTAGTTGATGGCTTCCCCGAATAGATACAACTGCCTGCTTCTTCTTTTGCCTCTAATGGAATGCATCGAATGGTGGCCTTGGTTTCATTCTTGATGGCCTCTTCCGTTTCAGGGGTGCCGTCCCAATGAGCCAAAATGAATCCGCCCTTTTCGTCCAATATCCTCTTAAAGTCGTCATAAGAGTCAACTGTGTGAGTTGCTTCTGATTTGAATTTCAACGCCTTTTGGTAGATGTTATCTTGAATGGCATCCAATAATCGAGGAATTTCCTCTACAATAGATGATAATTGATACACCCGTTTTTCTTTTGTGTCTCTTCTGGCTACCTCTACTGTCCCGTTTTCTAAGTCACGTGGCCCAATCGCAATTCTAAGGGGCACTCCTTTTAATTCATACTCCGCGAATTTGAAGCCCGGCTTTTGGGTATCCCGCGAATCGAACTTTACAGCATAACCCGCTTTTCTTAAACTTGAAATTACTGGTTCAATTTTTTCAGCGATTTTTGACAACTCTTCCTCGTTTTTAAAAATCGGAATGATCACCACGTGGATAGGCGCCAATTTTGGTGGCAAAACGAGCCCCTCATCATCCGAATGCGCCATTATCAAGGCCCCCATTAGGCGGGTGCTTACGCCCCAAGAAGTCCCCCAAACATGTTCCAGTTTGCCCTCTTTGGTGGCAAATTTTACATCAAATGCTTTCGCGAAATTCTGACCAAGAAAGTGAGAAGTTCCCGCTTGTAATGCCTTTCCATCTTGCATAATCGCTTCAATGCAATAGGTGTCAATAGCACCAGGAAAGCGTTCCCCTTCCGATTTTACGCCCTTTATCACTGGTAGAGCCATAAACGTCTCTACAAACTCTGCATATACGTTCAGCATCTGCACCGTTTCTTTTACCGCCTCCTGTGACGTGGAATGAGCGGTATGGCCTTCCTGCCAAAGAAATTCTGCAGTTCTTAAAAAGAGGCGGGTCCTCATTTCCCAACGCACCACGTTGGCCCATTGATTAATCAAAATTGGCAAATCGCGATACGATTGAATCCATTTCTTATAACTACTCCAAATAATGGCCTCGCTCGTAGGCCTCACCACTAATTCTTCTTCTAGTTTAGCATCAGGGTCAACCATTAACTTTCCCTTATTATTAGGATCCGTTTTTAGCCGATAGTGAGTTACAATGGCACACTCCTTAGCAAATCCTTCTGCATTTTTTTCCTCGGCCTCAAACATGCTTTTGGGTACAAAAAGAGGAAAATATGCGTTCACGTGTCCAGTATCTTTAAACATCTTATCGAGTGCCTGCTGCATTTTCTCCCAAATGCTGTATCCATAGGGTTTTATTACCATACACCCTCGCACATCCGAATTTTCAGCCAAATCGGCCTTTTTCACTAAGTCGATATACCACTGCGAGTAATCCTCGCTCCGGCTTGTAATCTCTTTTGCCATTCTTTAAACACTGGTATAATTATTGTAAAACATTTTTTGGCAAATATAATCGTTGAAGGGTAATGAAAATGGTAATAGTTCGTGTTAAAGAGAAAAGACGATTTTAATAGAATTTGATCTATTATTGAATTAATATTGTTGTGGTTATAACTGAAACAAGTTCTGAACGTTGAATATAAAAAAGGGCTTAGCCCACTAAAGTCATGAAAACAAAATTATTTTTTATTGCAGCTCTTTTGATTGGCGCATCTGCCAGCTATGCTCAGCAGGTAGAAATTGACGACATGTATTTTACTTCAAAGGATCGAGCTGCGCTGAATGCCACCAAACCGGCACCTACGATCAATAATAATGAGGACGAGGATGCGGTTCAAACTAAGAAAAACTCTATAAATCCTACTGATAGCTATTCTGGACGGGGAACAAATCCAGAATATACCTCCAAAAATTCGGTTAACTCAACGGTCTCCAAATCAAATCCAACTTATTTCTCGAACAACCATCAACCGAAGTCGGTCAACCAAAACTTGGCGTATCAGCCTACCGGATTGAACAATTTGTACAATTACCAGGGTTACGATAATTATGGATACAATGGGTTCAATAATTATGGTATAAACTCCTTTTACGGAAATGGATTCAACAACTTTTATTCCCCTTTTTCAGCCTATGGAATGGGGATGGGCTTTTCTCCCTACTCTAGTTTTGGTATAAGTAGTCTATTTGGTTGGGGTGGATATGGTTCTTTTGGTAACGGCTTCGGAAGCCCCTATTCAAGTTTCTATGGTAATAATTTTTACGGAGGCGGATACAATCCATTCGGCTATGGATTTGGTTCGGGTTATTTTCCTTCCACTGTCATTATCGTAAATAACAACAATGACGTAAACAGTGGTTATGTGCGCGGAAGAAGAGCAGAAAGAGGAGGGACTGATAGCTATTACGATGGAAATAGAAGCCGAGGAACGGTGGCGGCTAATGGCAATTCAGGAAGCAATGGAGGACGAGTGGCGGCTTCAAATCAATGTTATGATAGAAGCTGGAGAAACAACGTTCCGCAAGAAAGTCAAGGTCAATCAAGATCTTACTTTAATAATAGCAGCAATTCTGGATATTCTGGTAACACTAGGTCTTCCTGGGACGGAGGGAACAACCAGTCTTCCTTCGGAAATTCTAGAAGCTCCTTTGGCAACAACAATAGCGGTTTTGGTGGAGGTGGTGGTGCTCGCTCGAGTGGATTCTCTGGCGGTGGTGGAGGAAATGCGGGTGGCGGTAGCTCCTCCGGTGGAGGAGGTGGCGGTAGAAGCCGTAACTAAAGGCCTTACTTCCAAACTCTCAGTTTAATTTTTTATAATGAAAAAAATAAAGGAGCTGTTGCTCATTGGAATACTCTTGATTTTAAATTCTTTTGCGATTGGGCAATCTCTGACCACCTATAAAGAACTAGCACTAAATTTTAGCAGGTTGAACGCAGGTGGAAGTGCTAGAATACAAGCGTTGGGTGGGGCGCAGGTTAGCTTAGGCGGAGATTACAGTTCAGCTTATTCCAACCCGGCTGGGTTGGGCATGTTTCACCGGTCAGAGTTTACAGTTACGCCCGGTTTTAACTCCAACAACATTTCGTCAGACTATCTTGGCAACAAAGTAAAAGACTCAAATTCTAAGATCGTTTTGCCCGGGATTAGTTTGGTTTTTCATTCGCCCATAGAAGATAGGGGCAATTTTCTTGGCGGCTCGTTCGGTATAAGTTTTAATCGAACCAATAATTTTAATAGTTCATTTACCTATGAAGGAGTCAATGAAAATAATTCAATTATTGATGACTTTATCGAGGACGCGAATGGATTTACAACAAAGCAATTTGATTCAAATGGTTCTCAGTACGATACCCCTACTGGCCTCGCTTATTTTAATTACCTGATAGATTCTCAAAATAACCTAGATCCGCCTGGTAGCGATAAACTCTATTTTACAGATATAGGGAGCATTCCAACCCAGCGCGAACAAGTGCTTACTCAGGGCTCTCAAAGTCAAGTAAATCTTTCTTATGGCGCGAACTTCGGAGACAAGGTATTTGTAGGTTTTGGAATCGGCTTGACCAGCCTGAATTATCAGAGTAAAAAAACGTACACTGAATCTTTTTCAACGGATCGATTTTTGAATAAATTAACTTTAATTGAAGATATTTCTACCAAAGGTTCTGGCATAAATGCAACAGCTGGCATTATCTACAAACCAGAGGACTTCTTTCAATTTGGCGCGTCCATCACAACGCCTTCTGCCTATACTATAGCCGACTCTTACAGAGCGTCAATGAGCACGAATTGGAAGTTTTTCCCGTATGGAGCAGCCAACCAACCTACTGGCGACATATCTACTTCAACAATTCTTACGGATTATTCATTAGTTACGCCTTGGAAATTTAGCGGTGGTGGAACTTTTTTCATCAAGAAATTTGGTTTTATAACTGCAGATGTTGAAATGTTGAATTATGGAGGCAACAGTTATTCATCCTCTACCACTGGTGTTTCGTTTGATTTTGACAACTCCCAAATTCAAAAGCTGTATAAAACAACAATGAATTACCGAATTGGAGCAGAGTATCGATTAAAAACGCTGCGTTTTAGAGGTGGCTTTAATCTAACGCCTGATCCGTACAAGAGTATTCAAAATGGGGTCGACAATTCGCTGCAGTCGGTTTCCTTTGGTGTTGGGTATAAAACAGCTAAATTTTACATTGATGGAGCTGCAGTCCTGTCTCAAAGCAATTTTTCATATCGGCCCTATCTTGTAAGTAGTAATCTGACGCCACTTGTAACTGCAAAGCAGACCAATACACTTTTAATGGTTACTCTTGGATTTCCTTTTTAGCGTTTAGTTGGGAGGTAATGTCATTAACATTTACCTGGTCGCTCACAATTCGGTGATGTGCCTTTTGATAAAATCCCATTCGCTGTGATCGTAAGAACTCAATCTTATCTTTCAACTCCTCTTCGTGTAGGTTTTCAAATAGCGGTCGTTTATTCAAATTTGATTTCTTAATTCTATTGGCAATTTCTTTCGTTGGCACATCCAAAAAAAAGCTTTCTCCCGCTTTGTTGATCTGATCCATATTATCAAAAAAACAGGGCGTGCCGCCACCCGTTGCCATTACAAAATCGCTAGTTGAACAACACCATTCCTTCAATACCAACGATTCAATTTTGCGGAAGTAGCTCTCACCTTGAGTCTTAAACAATTGCTGAATTTGTCGCCTTTCACGCGTCTCTATTTCAGCATCAAGGTCTAAAAAAGGTACACTTAACTTTCTTGCTAAGTCTTTACCCACGGTAGTTTTACCAGCACCAGGAAGCCCAATTAAAAATATTTTCATTTTAATAGCTCCTCCACTTCTTTTGCACTTGGCGTATCATTGTAATGCCAATTCCCTAGCACGGTACCGTCTTTCCATAGGGCAATACCCGGATTTGAGCGTATTATCGTTTTTAGTACGGTTGCATCCGCGAAAGCAAACGGAATTGGTAATTGATTTTCATGTCTGAATGCATCCACTTGCTCTTCGCTTGAGGAAGTCAGGATCAACGCTTCTACCTTTCCATTTAAAGCTTTGGCCAACAGCCTTAATTTATCACTACTTTCTGTGTTGGATTTATTAATATCGTAGGCAATTACAAGAAGTTTAGCCCCCTGAAAAGTAGACTGAGTAAGATCTTCTCCTTTCGCACTGGTAACGGAGTAGTCCGTTATTTTCGGTTTGATTTCGTCTTCATTCAATACCTTTGAGGAAACATATTGATACCCTTCTTCAGGCAGGAGGTATTTCAATGACTTAACTTCTTCTGCACCTTTTTTAAACGTGTATTCAATAATTGGTTGCGCGGGGGCTATCATTTGTTTGGGAATGCTATTACCAATTTTGTAGGCTCTAAAGTCGATAAAAGGCAAGTGCATCAGCGCATACACCCCGACAAAAGTGCTGACAGCAATAGTTGCAATAATGGCCGAGTCGCCCGCGCCATTGCTAAGAACCTTATCGTAACTCCGCCTGTACCAAAACAGGTGTAAAACAAAAACCATCAGAACAATGTCTTTCCAAAACGATTGCCAGGGTGTAAGTTTGATCGCATCGCCAAAACAACCGCAGTCCGTTACTTTATTGAAGTACGCGGAGTAAAAAGTTAAAAACGTAAAAAATACCATTAGCGCAAGAAGCACCCAAGTGGTGAGTTCCATTCTCCAAAAGAGTAAAATGGCAACGCCCAGGGCAAGCTCTAACACGATCATAATCATTCCAATCTCAAGCGACCAGGGTATGAAAATTTTGAAGAACGAGCCAAAGTCCTGGGCGAACACATCAAAGTACTCTTCCATCTTTATTTCAGTACCGATCGGATCGTTGATCTTGATTAAGCCAGAAAAAATAAAAAGGCCTCCAACAAAAAACCTAGAAAACTGATTAATTAATTTCATCATAGGGCGTTAGTTCCATTTAGTTTGATCAAAACAAATACTGCGTAGTTTATCATATCTTGATAATTCGCTTTTACACCTTCGCTTACCAAGGTCTTGCCTTTATGATCTTCAATTTGTTTTACGCGAAGAAGTTTCATCAAAATGATATCGGTAATAGAACTTATTCTCATTTCACGCCAAGCTTCTCCATAATCATGATTCTTATTTTGGAGGAGGTCAATCGTCTCATCGACAGATTCATCATAAATCTTTTCGAGCTCTTCGAAGGTCATGTTCAGGTTGGATGAATCCTGCAATTTTAGCTGCATTAGCGCAATGATGCTGTAATTAACAATACCTATGAATTCATCCTTAATGGGGTCATCTACCTTTTGTACGCCATTTTCCTGAATAGTGCGGATGCGTTGAGCCTTAATGTACAATTGATCGGTAATAGAAGGTAAACGCAGCACCCGCCAAGCGGTGCCATAGTCTGTTGTTTTCTTAGCAAATAAGCTTTTGCAAGTGGCAATTACATGCCTATATTCGGTGGCCGTTTTATCCATCATAATTGAATGCAAAGTAACGTATTTTCGACCAACAAAACACTCAACCTTCGAGGTAGGATCATGGATCTATCAATACCGAAAGTGATGGGCATCCTTAACATTACGCCCGATAGTTTTTATGATGGAGGAAGGTTTTTATCTGTTGATCAGGCTGTTACAAAATGTGGGGAAATGTTGGAAGAGGGCGCTGAGATGATTGACGTGGGTGGATATTCCACTCGGCCTGGCGCCATAGACGTTTCGGAACAAGAGGAACTTGATCGAGTAATACCAGTGATTGAAAAAATAGTTCAACATTTTCCCGAAACGATCATATCTATAGATACTTTTCGATCATCGGTAGCAAAACTCGCGGTAAGTGCAGGTGCCTCCATGGTTAATGATGTTTCGGGGGGTAACCTAGATGGCAACATGTTTCCCACTGTTGCTTCTCTTGGCGTGCCCTACATTCTTATGCATTCGCGTGGCACCCCTCAAACCATGGCATCTCTTACACAGTATAATAATTTATTAACAGACATTGCTTTTGATTTAAGTAAAAAATTAAATCAACTACATTCTCTAGGTGTTAAGGATATAATAATCGATCCTGGTTTTGGCTTTGCGAAAACAATCGATCAAAATTTCGAGTTATTAGGCAATCTCGGCTATTTCAGAATACTGGAGAAACCATTATTAATTGGGCTTTCGCGGAAATCAATGATTTGGAAAACACTTGCAATTAACTCAAAAGAAGCCCTTAATGGCACGACCACTTTAAACACAATCGCACTAATAAAAGGCGCAAGTATTTTGAGAGTGCACGATGTAAAGGAAGCAGTCGAGTGCGTGAAACTAGTTAGCCGAACATTACAAGGCCAACCCAACAACTAACTTTTCATTATCTTTAAAGAATGAATTTCATTTTTAAAATAGGTTTCCTCGAAATAAGATGGATTGACCTTGTGGACGTTCTACTAGTCGCGATTTTGTTATATCAAGTTTATAAACTTATTAGAGGAAGCATCGCGGTCAATATTTTTTTGGGAACACTTGCGCTCTACCTGGCTTTCCTGATTGTTCGGGCTGCTCAAATGGAACTTCTTGCTACTATTCTCGGCCAATTTATGGGCGTGGGTGTGTTGGCAATGATCGTGTTGTTTCAGCCTGAAATAAGGAAATTTTTACTTCTCATTGGGCGCGGCACAGAGCTACGCGGAAACTTCTTTAAAGCCTTTTCAAGCTGGCGCCACGATTACCACGATGATTTCGACATAACGCAAGTAATTGAAGCGGTTAAGAATTTAAAGGCAACGAAGACAGGTGCCCTGATTGTTTTTTCGCGCGATACAGAATTAAAATTTTATGTTGAGACGGGCGACACACTTAACGCAGAGGTAGCAAAGCGGCTATTAATTTCTATTTTTAACAAGAACAGCCCCCTGCATGATGGTGCCATCATCATTTACAAGGGACGGATAAAAGCAGCCCGTTGCGTATTACCAGTAAGCGAGAACGATCACCTTCCACCAACATTCGGACTACGCCACCGATCCGCAATTGGCATGAGTGAAACAACAGATACCTTGGTTTTGGTAATTTCAGAAGAAACCGGAAGGCTCATTTTAGCAAGAAACGGTAGGTTTTTACGGGGACTGAAATTGCGGCAAGTAGAACAAAAAATTCTGCAATACTTACACAAAGAAGAGCCAGAAAAATGGGATGAAGTGCCAGAAGAACCAGAATCAATAGAATCGGTTGAAGCAAAAGTATAATCCTAACTTTAGGCATCTTTATTTTGTTTCACTAGCGTTCACTCTCCAAACCTATTAATATTGCCTTTCCAAACAACAGTGCATGATAAATCCGAAATTCCTTACTCCGCAACAAATCGTAAATGAACTAGATAAATACATCATTGGTCAGCATGAAGCCAAACGCAACGTGGCCATTGCCTTGCGCAATCGCTGGCGCAGAATGCACGTAGCTTCTGATATTCAGGGCGAGATTGTGCCAAACAATATATTGATGATCGGTGCAACAGGCGTGGGCAAAACCGAAATTGCCAGAAGGCTTGCGAAAATTGCTGATGCACCGTTTGTAAAAGTGGAAGCGTCTAAGTTCACGGAAGTAGGCTATGTTGGTAGAGACGTGGAAAGCATGGTGCGCGATTTGGTGGAGCAATCCGTTAACCTGGTGAAGAGCAGAAAGAAAGAGGAAGTAAAAGAGAAAGCAGCGCTGATTGTGGAAGAAATTATTTTGGATGCGCTTATACCTCCAATGAAAGTAAAGCCAGGCTTTGTGCCTGCTGCTGATAATGGGGAAGCTTCTGGAAGCGATGTCGAGTTAAACGAAAAAACACGCAACCTCTTCCGCGAAAAAATAAAAAGCGGTGAGATGGACGCCCGCAAAATTGAAATTGACGTAAAGCAGAGTGGTGGCGGCAACGTGGGCATGATAGGTGCTGGCATGATGGACGAAGTGTCGATGATGAACTTGCAAGATATGATTAGCGGTATGATGCCCAAGAAAGCCAAAAAGCGAAAAGTAACAGTGGCGGAAGCGCGCAAACTTTTGCTGGAAGAGGAGGCTGCAAAGCTCATCGACATGGACGAGGTAAAAGAAGAAGCCATTCGTAAAGCGGAAGATGCAGGGATTATTTTTATTGATGAGATTGATAAGATTGCTTCTGGGTCCGGCAAAAAAGGAGGCGGACCAGACGTAAGTAGAGAGGGTGTTCAGCGCGATTTGCTTCCCATTGTAGAAGGGAGTACGGTGAACACAAAACACGGTATTATCAAAACCGATCACGTGTTGTTTATTGCCGCAGGTGCATTTCACATTTCAAAGCCATCCGATTTAATACCCGAATTACAAGGTCGATTTCCAATCCGCGTGGAATTGGATAATCTTACCAAAGCGGATTTTATTCGCATATTAAAAGAACCGAAAGGAGCCTTGACCAAACAATACACCGCCTTATTTGAAAGCGAGGGCGTGTCCATTACATTTGACGATGAAGCCATTGACGAGGTAGCTCAACTTGCATTTACCATCAACGCAGAAATTGAAAACATTGGTGCTCGCAGGTTGCAAACTGTAATGAGCAAGTTGCTGAATGAATTTTTATATGATGTGCCCGATAAAATTGTCGAGAATTCTACCATACGAATTACGAAAGAAATGGTACAAACCAAACTTAATGGCTTTATAAAGAACAAGGATTTGAGCGAGTATATTCTTTAATTTAAAAGTTTAATATTTCAATTCTAGGGCTAATTATGGCATAAAGGAATGAAGCATGACATTTTTTAATGGCACTTCTGGGAAACTTCAAATTATTAATTTAGTGGGATTCCTATCGATATTTATCTTTGAATATTTTGATAAGATTACTTTAGGATGCGGCCTTGCTCTTACACTAAGCGGGTTGCTATCGTTAATAGCCTTTGCAATAAATGTTGAACCTATTTATAATTTTGTTAGCGGAAAAATAATTTTTACTTGGTTATTCGAAAAATATTCGGACCGAGCTTTAAACTTATTTTTCGGAATCTTCTTCTTTTTGATTGGTGTAGCAATTTTATCTAGTGAATTGAAGTAGTCAATTCAGTTACTTTGCCCCTGCCACCAACACCTCAAAATCAAGGAATCTCCTTTTTAATTTCGACTAATTCATTGTCTTTATTCTTTAGCACAGAATTCTTGTAGGCTTCTAGCGTGTTTATTATTGGAAAAGGACAATTTTGGGAATAAGCAAATTGTGGCGCGGTTAAAGCGAGTGTTAAGCAGACGATGAAAATCCTGTTCATAAGAAGAAATATTTTTTTGAAAAAAAAACCTGCGACTGGAGCCTGAAAGCGCTGGCCTTTTAGCACAAGTTATCCTATTTTATAAAGTTCTCCTATCTTCGCATCCAATTTTATGGACAATAGAGCGCTCTCGAAACGGATCAAATACAGTCTCATCTACTACGGGGTGGTTTTTTTGATTTGGCTCTCCAACTTCCTTCCGCGCAAAGCATGGCTGTCCATTTGCGGATTATTAGGAAGAATCGCTTACTACTTTGTTATAGAAACACGAAAACTAGTAGTTAAACATTTAACATTAGCGTACTCTAAAGAGAAAACCGCAAAGGAAATCGATTATTTGAGCAAGCGTGTTTTTACAATGCTTGGTAAAAATGCCGGGGATATTTTAAGGGCCAGAAGTGTGAAGACGTTAGCGGACCTCGATAAATTTCTGGTCGTTCATGGCATGGAAAATTTTGAAAACGCATCTAAAAAAGGCAAAGGTGTTATTTTTCTTACCAGCCATTTAGGTGCCTTTGATTTACAGATAACAGTGATGGCATTGCATGGATTGAAGCCTAATATTATTGGCACTCCCCTTAAAGATCCGCGATTGAACGACTTGCTATTTGACTATCGAAATGCCTACGGTGCGGTGGCGGTAGAGAGAGGTAAAGAAACCTTTCGACTAATAAAGGCTTTGAAGAGTGCTGGGTCGGTCGCGATACTGATTGATCAGGACACCAAAGTAAAGAGTCGGTTTGTTAACTTTTTTGATAGGCCTGCGGCAACACCTGTTGGGGCGTCCATTCTCGCCATGAAAACGGGTGCGGCTATTGTGCCGACCTATATTTTTTTAGGGAAAGATGGAATGCAACACATGCACATTTTGCCGGAGATTGCTTGGACAGAAACTGGTGATGAAGAGGAGAACATGAAAGTGAATACCCAACGTTACACATGCTTTATTGAAAGGGTTATTCGGGACCACCCCGATCAATGGGTGTGGATGCACGAGCGTTGGAAAACTAAACCTGGGGAGGAGGTTGTTTAGCGTATGGAAAGAATCAGTACAATTATTTATGAAGGAAAGAAAATTCTTGTGATCGATTATTCCGGTTGCAAAGAGGAGGCAATGATCGAATTACTTGAAGCTGCGCTCAATTACGTTCTAATTGCAAACGAAAAACAACGCGTGCTTTCCATTTTCAATTCCAAAAACTACGTCACTTCTCGGTATGTTTCTCATCTTGAATCAATCCTTCCAAAAATTGATCATTTGATCGAAAAGAATGTTGTGGTCGGCATATCTACAATCCAACAATGGATTCTAAAAGGCATTAACCTATGGTCTACAAACCAGATTTATTCTTTTGACTCGAGAGAAGAAGCACTGGAGTTCCTCACAAATGAATGAGTTGAAAAATCTCATTACGTCATTTTTAAAATAAAAAATATTTATCCGTAACATAAAGTAAATAAATAAAAATTTCACCTTAACAGTTTGGACTTTTGCTTCACTAATAAAACCAATAAAATAATGACGCAGAAAAAAGTCCCTATTACAGTTGCTTACGGAGATGGTATTGGTCCTGAAATAATGGAAGCCACGTTGGATATTATCAAAGCAGCCGGTGCTCAAATAGAAATTGATACGATTGAAATTGGGGAAAAAGTTTATACGCGAGGTCACGCCTCTGGCATTGAGCCTTCTGCATGGGATTCATTAAGAAAAACCAGGGTATTTCTTAAAGCTCCTATCACCACACCACAGGGCGGAGGTTTCAAAAGTCTTAATGTTACTATTAGAAAAGTGATTGGCTTATATGCGAATATTCGCCCTTGTAATTCCCTACATCCTTTCGTGCAAACGAAACATCCCAAAATGGATTTGATCATCGTGCGCGAAAACGAAGAGGACTTATATGCAGGGATTGAGCATCAGCAGACGGATGAAGTTACCCAATGCTTGAAAGTAATTTCAAAGCCGGGTACAGAAAAGATCATTCGCTATGCATTTGAATACGCTCGTCAATATGGCCGTAAGAAGGTGACTTGCTTCACTAAGGACAACATCATGAAAATAACAGATGGTCTTTTCCATAAGATGTTTGATCAGATTGGCACTGAGTACCCTGATCTTGAGAAAGAGCATTGGATAGTTGATATTGGTGCTGCTAAACTAGCAGATACACCGGAAGCTTTTGACGTTATTGTTATGCCTAATTTATATGGTGATATTCTTTCGGACGTGGCGGCTCAAATAACTGGTTCTGTAGGATTGGCTGGATCAGCAAACATTGGAGATGGGTTTGCGATGTTTGAGGCCATCCACGGATCTGCTCCAAGAAGAGCAGGACAAAATTTAGCAAATCCTTCTGGCCTTTTATTGGGTGCGGTGCAAATGCTTGTGCATATCAATCAGTCGGATGTGGCAGAGAAGGTTCATAACGCATGGTTATGCACGTTAGAAGATGGTGTGCATACTTATGACATTTTCAAAGAAGGCACTAGCAAGCAAAAGGTAGGAACTAAAGAATTCGCGCAAGCAATTATTGAACGATTGGGTAAAAAGCCTCACTCTCTAAAGGCAATTGACTATTCAAACGCGGTTGGCAAAACGATTGAAGTAAAGGCAAGTCCAACTAAAATCGCAAAAAAAGAATTAGTGGGTGTTGATATTTTTCTCCATGTAAAAGATCGTGATCCGAATAAACTTGGAAATGCTATCAAAGCAATCAGTGCAGGAAAAATGCACCTAACCATGATTACAAATCGTGGCGTTAAAGTTTATCCTGATGGAATGCCCGAAACATTTTGCACCGACCATTGGCGTTGCCGATTTAAAAATGAGCAATTAGAGCCTTCTACTCATAAAGATATTGTGAGTATCTATCAGCAAGTAATGGATGCTGGTTTTGAAATTATTAAGACCGAAAATCTTTACACGTTTGATGGTGTAGCTGGATTCTCAGCCGGGCAAGGCCAGTAATTAAGCCCCATATGACAACGGAAGTAGTTGAAGTGTTGATTAACGACTTTAACTACTTCCATAGTCAATATAATAATTTTACCCGATCTTCAAAGCAGCGATTTCAGAGCCTGCAATGGCATGAGCAACGCCTAGCCATGCAACAGCGAATGGCCTTGCATGAAAATTCAATTGATAAAACGGTAGCTTTTCTTAAAAAAAATATTGATTTCAAAAATACGAATTGGAAAGAAGTATCACGACTTTTTGTAACTACTTATAGAGACCATTTGTGGTATCCGATTGCAATAAGCTATTATAATTCAGTTCTGCGACAGGCCTATAGTTCAAGTGCTGCGCCTTTCATTATCGCACTTCCTTCACTTTCAACTTATTCCCAACTTCCAACCGTTTACGCTGTAAAGGAAGATTTCCCCAATGCTATTTTACAAGCACTAAAAGAACTTGGTTTTAATGTTCCGTTTCTCAATGTTTTCAACGATGTAAAACAGATTGTTGATTTAATTTCCAGATCTATTGAAGGTAAAATTGAATCGCTCGAACTAAATAAGAATTTGTTCTATCGGAATAAGCATGCGTACGCCATAGGAAGTGTTACCAGCGAAGGTCACAAGCATCCATTGGGGTTGGCAATGGTAAATACAGAGCACGGTGTGTCGTTAAAAGCGGTGCTACTTAGTGAAGAAGAAATAAAAAACATTTTTGCATTTAGTCGCTCCTATTTTCTTATCGACAGCGAATCCCCAGTCGGAACGTTAAATTTCCTGATGACGACCTTGCCGTCTAAGCCCAAAGTCCAGTTGTTGAGCAATATGGGTTTTCAGGAATTAGGCAAAGAGTGTTTGCTCCAGCAACTGAATATAGAGATCCATACCTCCGACCAGAAATTTGATTTTGCTCCTGGCATCCCAGGAATGGTCATGATTGTCTTTTATCATCCCAATAGCAATTATGTTTTCAAGGTAGTTCGAAACAATATTAAACCACCCAAGAATACCTCCGAGAAGGAAGTAATAGAAAAGTATCGGTTTGTAGCACAACATGATCGCGCAGGGCGGATGGCCGATGTCCAACATTTTAAAAACCTTGCGTTGCCCGCAGATACCTTCAATGAAAAGTTAAAGACTGATTTGCTTAGCGAGGCTGCCGCCTCAGTTCAACTTGTAAACGGACATCTGGTGTTCTCCAACTTATTCATAGAACGGAAGCTGGTGCCCTTAAATCTTTTTATCTTAGATCACAGCCAAAACGAAAATAAGGAAGCCATTCTAGACTATGGAAATTCTATTAAGGAAATGGTAATGACCAATATTTTTCCAGGCGATTTGCTGATGAAGAATTTTGGAGTTACCGATGAAGGTAAAGTGGTGTTTTATGATTATGATGAGGTGGTAGCACTAAGTGATTGCCGATTTAAGCGATTGAGAAAGTCGACTTACGATGAGGATGAGTTCGAATTAGAGTACGCTGAACCAGTTCTAGATTGTGATGTTTTTCCCGAAGAGTTGGCGAAGTTTTTAGTGCCTCAAGGAGAATTGCGAGATTGTTTCTTAGCTAAGCATAGCGAACTTTTTACCGTAGAATTTTGGGATTATTGGAAAGAATTTCATTTGAGAGGTGCATTTATCGATCTTCAGCCGTATAAGGTCAACATCATTACAGATAATTTTATTTTTTAAAAATAAACTACACTGCCAGCTAAATTTTTACTCCAATCCATTTCTTTAAACCTGAGGTGACCATACCAAGCAAAGGTCATAAAGGTGTTGGATAGAACTAAGAGCAGAATGGCGGTGGTGGCTTTCATTGTATTTTTTTTTGCAAATTCAGCACGTGAAATTATCGATTTCAGCACAATGATTAATTGATTAGTTTTGGGGCAAATTGAACATGGCAGAAAACACTTTTAAAGCAAATACGGTTAAGAAACCTGAAAAAGAGAGGCCTGAAAAGGAAAAAAAAGAGAAGGTCAAGGGTGAAAAGCCTAAAACGAAACTCTCTTTCGGTTTTTTCAAGGACCCAAGATTTATCTTAGCTACTGGGTTCTTCTTGATATCCGCTGCATTGTACTCGTTTGTTGCGTTTTTTTCCTATTTGTTCACAGGTAAAGCAGATCAAAGCGTAATCGAAGCCCTAGGTAACTCCTCTTTGGTAGAGTCAGGCAAAGAAGCCGAAAACTGGTTGGGTCTCTATGGCGCCATCACTTCTCACTTTTTTATTTTCAGGTGGATGGGCATTTCAGCATTTTTGTTACCCCCCCTACTATTTTTGACCGGTTTTCGTTTGGTTTTCAAGCGGGAGCTTGTGCCCATTTTTCCATTTTTCATTTTCGCTGTCTTTGCAGGCATTTGGATTTCACTATTGCTGGGTTATATCACCAACGGAATTTCGGGGGTTACGGAAATTAGTTTCCTTAGCGGAGGCGTTGGCTTTGAATTAGCTCGTTTTGCAGATGGCCTTTTTGGTTGGGGAACATTCCTAATTTTAATCCTTTCTCTCCTCATCTTCATCATCTATTTTTTTAACGTTACCGTGATAAATGCATTTCAAGTAAATAACCCAAAACCAATTGGCAATGACGCGTTAAAAGAAAAGGTGAAAGACAGTGAAGGAGAAATTGCTATTCCCCCTGCTTACACAGATGATAAAGACAATTGGCCAGAAGTAAAGGGAGAAATACCATTTTTAGATACCACAAAAGAGGTTGTTCCAAAGGCTCCTTTGCCTGCCATCAAATTTGAAATAGAAAATAAACTGACTCCTGAAAATATTGAGGAACCAGTTTTTACAGTGGAGGAACCACCAACTGATACGGACGAGCTAGCAGATCAATTAGTAGCCGAACAAGGGTTATTTGATCCAACGCTAGATTTAAGTGGCTATAAATTTCCGACCCTTGATTTGCTGAGCGAATATGAAGTTGGTAAAATTCAAGTTAGCCAAGAAGAACTCAACCAAAACAAAGATAAAATCCTAGAAACGCTTACTAATTTTAAGATCGGCATTACTAGCATAAAAGCAACCATAGGACCTACCGTTACACTTTATGAAATTGTGCCAGAGGCAGGCATAAAAATCTCGAGAATAAAAAATTTGGAAGACGATATTGCACTAAGCTTAGCCGCTTTAGGTATTCGGATTATTGCACCCATTCCAGGTAAAGGGACAATCGGTATTGAGGTGCCAAATAAAAACCGTGAGATGGTGAGTATTCGGTCCATGTTGGCTTCTGAGAAATTTCAGAAAACTGACAAGGAACTTCCTGTTGCGCTGGGGAAAACGATCTCCAACGAAGTCTTAATTATCGATCTAGCAAAGATGCCTCACTTACTTGTGGCAGGTGCCACCGGCCAAGGCAAGTCGGTAGGATTGAATGTTATTCTTACTTCGTTGCTATACAAAAAGCATCCTAGTCAGTTAAAGTTTGTTTTGGTCGATCCCAAGAAAGTAGAGATGTCTTTGTTCAGCAAAATTGAACGACATTACTTGGCCAAATTACCGAACAGCGAAGAGGCCATCATCACAGATACAAAGAAAGTAGTTCATACGTTGAATTCGCTCTGTATCGAAATGGAGAATAGGTATGAGATGATGAAAGATGCGGGTACTCGTAACTTGAAGGAGTACAATGCCAAATTCGTATCGCGCAAACTTAACCCAAAAGAAGGGTATCGGTTTTTACCCTACATTGTTTTGGTGATTGACGAGTTAGCCGATTTGATGATGACAGCGGGTAAAGAGGTGGAAACCCCTATCGCCAGACTCGCGCAATTGGCGAGAGCAATCGGAATTCACTTAGTGGTAGCAACACAACGGCCATCGGTAAATGTCATTACGGGAGTTATTAAAGCTAACTTTCCTGCACGATTGTCCTTTAAAGTAACTTCAAAAGTGGACTCGCGAACAATTTTAGATACGGGCGGAGCGGACCAATTAATTGGACAAGGAGACATGTTATTATCAGCGGGTTCGGAGATTATCCGGTTGCAAAGCCCTTTTGTAGATACTCCCGAAGTCGAAAGAATTTGCGAGTTTATAGGTTCCCAACGCGGGTATCCCTCCGCGTATATGCTGCCCGAATTTGAAGGAGAAGATGAAGGTGGTGCAGCGGCTGTTGATCTTTCAGAAAGAGATTCGTTGTTTGAAGACGCTGCTCGCCTAATTGTAATGCACCAGCAAGGAAGCACTTCCTTAATCCAACGAAAGTTGAAATTGGGTTACAACCGAGCAGGACGCTTGATTGACCAATTAGAAGCCGCTGGCATTGTTGGAGCTTTTGAAGGATCAAAAGCGAGAGAAGTATTGGTTCATGACGAAGCAAGTTTGGAACAATTATTGAATGCATTAAAAGAAAGACATACTAAATCGTAAATTTGCACTTTGAACTTTATTAAAATGAATAAAATAGGTACCACTCTAATTTTTATTTTTCTTTCTCAGATTTGCTTTGCTCAATACGATCCTAAAGCATTGGAGATACTAGACGCGATGAGCAAAAAGTACAAATCGTTTACTGCTTTTGAGGCAAATCTTTCTGTAGCACTCACCAACGATGTAGAAAAAATTAAGGAGGAGTTTAGAGGAAAGATTACGGTAAAAGGTGACAAGTACAAATTGAGTCTACCCGAGCAGGAAGTAATAAACAACGGATCTACTATTTGGACTTACCTGCCAGACGCGAAAGAAGTAAACATTGATAATGTAGACACAAAAGCAGATGAAGTCAATCCGTCTAAGTTTTATGAAATTTATAAAAAGGGATTTAAATACCTCCAAATGGAGGATATCGTAGAAAATTCCATACCCTGTAATGTGGTAGACTTAGTTCCTGAAAAAAGGGATGCTCAATATTTTAAAATCAAGATGAATATTTCAAAGAAAGATAAAAGTGTTTTGAGCTTCACTATGTTTGACAAATCGGGCAATAAGTACAAATACACCATCTCTAAATTCTCACCGAATGCCAAAATTGACGATGCCGTATTTGCTTTTGACCCCAAGAAATACCCAGGCGTAGAAGTAGTTGATTTACGATAAATCAAAGAAACTGTTTGTATGACCCGTTTAGAAATATACGAACAGATCAAAAAGAAGCAGTCATATCTGTGCGTTGGGTTAGATACGGATCTAGAAAAAATCCCCAAGCATTTGCTGAAAAATGAGGATCCGGTTTTTGAATTTAATAAGCAAATCATTGATGCCACGAAAGACTTTTGCGTGGCATACAAACCAAACATAGCTTTCTATGAAGCAGCAGGCGCCAGCGGTTGGACCAGTTTGCAAAAAACAATTGATTATATACCACCTGATATCTTCACCATTGCCGATGCCAAGCGAGGCGACATCGGCAATACCTCTTCACTATATGCAAAAGCATTTTTCAAGCAATTAAATTTTGACTCGATTACGGTTGCCCCCTACATGGGTGAAGATTCAGTAAAACCTTTTTTGGAGTTTGAAAACAAATGGGTTATTCTATTGGTACACACTTCGAACACCGGCAGTGAAGATTTTCAACGGTTGGAAACAAGAGATGGAAAGTATCTTTATGAAGAAGTAATATTTGCTTCTCAGCGTTGGACAACACCCGACAAAATGATGTACGTAGTGGGGGCAACTCATGCCGATAAGATAGCTGCTATTCGAGCATTAGCGCCCGATCACTTTTTTCTTGTGCCCGGTGTAGGTGCACAGGGGGGCGACTTAGCAGCAGTATCTAATGCAGGAATGAATGCACAAGGTGGATTGATCGTAAACTCATCGAGGGCCATCATCTATGCGTCAAGCGGAATTGACTTTGCGGACGCTGCAAGGAAAGAGGCTCAAAAAATTCAGTTAGAGATGAAAGATCATTTAGAAAAGGCTTTTCATTATTGATTACAAAATACAGGGAGTATGAAGGAACCCTTTCTTCATTACATTTGGCAGTTTCAATACTTTAATAAAGAAGCACTAGCCTGCGCTGACGGCCAGCCGCTTACCATTTTTAAACCAGGCATCCAAAATACCAATGCCGGGCCAGATTTTCAATCGGCAAAAATTAGAATCAACGAAATTGAATGGGCCGGAAGCATAGAGCTTCACGTAAAAGCATCAGAATGGAACGACCATAACCATTTTCGAGATCAAGCATATGATAATGTCATCTTGCATGTGGTTTGGGTTGATGACAAGCCAGTTTATCGATCCGATAAAACACGAATTCCAACGCTTGAATTGAAAGGAAAGGTAGACGGCTCGATTATCCTTTCCTATAAAAAATTGATGGAAAGTGCCCAGCCGATTGCCTGCCACAATGCACTGCCGTCTGTCGACAGATTGCTTATTTCTTCCATGATCGATAGTTCATTAGTCAAACGGCTAGAATCGAAAGCTGATGCTGTGATGGAAACGGTAAGAAGAAATAATAACGATTGGGATCAAACTATTTTCGAATTGCTGGCTAGGAATTTTGGTTTCAAGGTCAACAGTGAGCCATTTCAACAATTGGCAAGATCGCTTTCTTATAAAATAGTTCTGAAACAAGCCGATAATCTGATTCAAATAGAAGCACTTCTATTAGGACAAGGAGGCTTTCTAGACATTGAAATTGGTGATGAATATTACCAGTTGTTGAAACGGGAATACAACGTCTTAAAATCCAAGTACTCTCTTTCACCAACTATTAAAAAGGCCCAATGGAAATTTTTAAGACTACGACCCGCTAATTTTCCAACCATTAGAATTGCTCAGTTTTCATCTTTACTTTATTTGGTCAAAAATATTTTTTCGGTTTTAATCGAGACCAACGAAAGTCGTGCATTGAAAAATCTTTTTCTCGTGAATCAATCCACCTATTGGATAGAACACTACCAATTCAATAAAAGAGCGAAAACTCCGATTGCTGGCTTAGGCGCATCAAGCATTGATAACTTGATTATAAACACCGTTGCCCCTATTCTTGTTGCTTTTGGAAAAGCTAAAGACGACCAAGATTTTGTCGATAAAGCGATTCGACTACTGCAAGAGCTTAAACCAGAAAAAAACACGATCATCCGCAAATGGGCGAGCTTAAATGTCCACCCAACAAATGCCTCTGATTCCCAAGGCCTAATTGAACTGTACAACAATTTTTGCGTTCCTAAAAAATGCCTTGACTGCAGAATTGGTGCTGCCCTCCTAAAACCTGGCAAATCGAAACCCTAGGTGGTCTTTATGAAAAGTTAATTTACAAATAGCACTCAACTCAAGCTATTGTAATTTACCTTTGGGTAACGTTTTACTTATATGGAAAATCCGGTTATCATTCTAGGAGCCAACCACCTTGGCCGAGCAGCAAAAGAGATATTTGAAAGTAACAAGGTTGTCGTATATGGCTTTCTTGATGACAATAAGCTGCTGCACACAAAGGAAATTGATGACGTAGTGATATTGGGAGGCACCGATGATGACGGCTTCTTAAAGTTAATTGGAAAGAAATGCGAAGCCTTCGTAGCCGCAGACGACAACCGATTGCGAAAAAGTTTGGTCAAAATGATTCAAGAGGAACGTCATATGCAACCGGTAAATGCCATTCACTCCACTTCTGTTATCTCAACCAAATCGTCAATTGGGCATGGGAACTTTATCGATACCGGTGTGAGTATTGCCCCGGGAGCCCAGGTTGGCAATCATTGCATTTTAGGTGCCAAAGCTATTATAGGCGTAGAAGCCAGTTTAGGAGATTACGTGCAGGTGGGCGCAGGAAGTATTCTAAATGCTGGAGTTACTATTGCAGACGAAGTATTTATCGGTGCAGGGGTTACAATTGTGGCTGGCATAACTGTTGGCAAGGGGGCACGAATTGGGGCTGGTTCCGTTGTTGTTTCGACCATCAAAGAAAACGAGACCGTTTTCGGAAACCCCGCACAATCGTTAAAAAAATAAAGCTGATTTGAAAACTAGCACCGAGGTGTTATTTGTTTAAATTACTTAGCGAAAGGTTAACAGCAAGCCACTGCGTATGCCAAAGATATCAGAAACTGATCTTATCCTGAATCCGGACGGAAGTGTTTATCATCTAAATCTATTGCCAAAGCATATTTCTGATACGATTATTACCGTGGGCGATCCTAGTCGCGTTTATCTAGTCAGTCAGTTTTTTGATGAAGTAGAGTTTGAAATGAATAAACGAGAGTTTATCACTCACGTTGGTAAATTTAATGGCAAAAGAATTACCGTAATAAGCACTGGTATTGGCACCGACAATATTGAGATTGTGCTGAATGAACTGGATGCGCTGGTAAACGTAGATTTAAAAACGCGAGAAGTTAAATCCAGAAAAAAGAGACTTAAAATTATTCGGATTGGAACATCGGCAGCATTACAGGAAGATATACCTCTAGGAACTCACTTGTTCACGGATGTTGCTATCGGGTTGGATAATTTGATGAATTTTTATGATTTTCTGATGGAAGCAGATGAAAAAGCAATTGCAGAAGAAATTCAAAAACACGCCAAACTACATTTTACACCTTATGTTGTGAGAGGTACAGGCGGCCTAGTTGACCAAATTTGTTTTGACATGGTCAAAGGGAATACAGTTACATGCCCTGGCTTTTATGCACCGCAAGGAAGAACAGTGAGAGCATCCATTCGTTTTCCAACTCTAATGGAAGATCTTAATTACTTTCATAAGAACGATTTTTGGCTTACCAACTTTGAAATGGAAACAGCAGGATACTATGGCTTAGCTCGCATACTTGGCCATGAGATATTGAGTGTAAATGCAATTATTGCCAATCGAGTGAAAAACAAATTCTCAAAAAATCCAAACAAGATCACCGAAGCATTAATACAAAAGGTCTTAGAACGAATCTAGGCAGCCGTCATGCTGTCCATCTTTATGATGTGTTTGCCGGCTCGATAAGGGTCATTGTTATAAAAACCTGAAAGAATGCGATGGGCAATTTGCTCTACTACCAACTCATCTTCGTTTTTACCTTCCTTTCCATGCCAAAATACTCGCTGCGGATGCTTCTTCATATCTTCCACATACGATTTTGCATGCTGATATTGTTCTTGTGTAAATGAAATGGTAAAGCAGGTTTTTACTTTTTGTGTTTCCATAGTGTTAACTTGTTTTGCAAGAGTAGTGCCAAAAATTTAATGCTATTTTACTAAAAATAATCTGATTATGCCAACCATCTTGTTCGCCCACGGGCAGGTTCGTCCGCTGTTGGGAAATTAACTAGTTTTACAACCCACATGAGAGATTATAAAATTCATACCCTTGCCAACGGCATCCGAGTTATTCATAATCAAATAACAACATCTAAAATAGTCCATTGCGGTATTATGTTGGATGTTGGCAGTAGAGACGAGACCAGAGACAACCAAGGAATTGCCCATTTTTGGGAGCACATGGCTTTTAAAGGGACCACGAAGCGAAAGTCCTTTCATATTCTGAATCGATTGGAAGCGGTTGGCGGTGATTTGAACGCTTTTACTGACAAAGAGAAAGTGCTTTTTTACGCATCACTGCGCAATGTATACTTTGAACGAGCAGTTGAGTTGTTAGCGGACATCACATTTAACTCCGTTTTTCCTGCAGAGCAAATCAAGCGAGAGCAAAACGTGATTCTAGAAGAAATGGCCATGTACCACGATGATCTTGAAGATTACCTGCAAGATGAATTCGATGACATCATTTTTAAGAATCATCCGTTGGGTATGAACATCTTGGGCACGCAAAAAACAGTCTCTTCGTTCAAAAAGAAAGACTTTGAAAATTTTTTATCTGAGCATATAGATACCAAGCGCATTGTTTTTTCAAGCGTAGGAAACGTAACGATGGAACAAGTGATAGCGCTGGCCGAGAAATACTTAGGGGTAATTCCTAAATTGATATCAAAAAAGAAACGGATACGTTTTAAAGGTTACAAACCAGATGAAGTTGTTATAAAGCGAGATATAAAACAAGCGCGATGCGCCATTGGGAGGCCCGCATTCAAATTTGCCGATGAAAAAAGAAGTCCGTTTTACATTCTAACAAATATACTCGGAGGATCGGGAATGAATTCAAGACTCAACTTATCGCTTCGCGAAAAACATGGGCTTGTCTATTCCATAGCCGCTCAATACGTTCCTTTTACTGATACTGGTTTGTTTGTCATCTCTTTTGGAACCGAGCCTTCGCAGCTAGAGAAAAGCATAGTTTTGGTTAGGCAAGAGTTAAAGAAACTACGAGAAGAGCCACTTGGAAAAAAACAGTTTTCAGAAGCGAAAGAACAAATGCTCGGCCACCTGGCCATATCAGAAGAAAACAATGTGAGCTTTATGATGATGATGGCAAGAAATCTGTTGGACTCAGGAAAGATAACTTCGTTAGATGAAATTTTCGATCGAATAAAAAATACAACGGTAGAAACCTTACTCGATCTTTCCAATGAAATGTTTAACGAAGATACGTTGAGCTATTTGCGCATACAGCCAAACTGATCCCCAAAACTAAGTCCGTTTGACAATTCAATAAATCAATCTCCAAATTAGCTATGGAATTTATAGATCCGGCCCTTCAACGTTATGCCGAAAAATCAACTTCCCACGAAAGTGAATTATTAAGGAAAATTGAACGAGAAACAAACCTCTACGTGTTAAAACCACGGATGCTTTCTGGGCATTTGCAAGGGAGGTTTCTTTCTATGATCAGCAAGATGATCAAGCCAAAAACTATTTTGGAAATCGGAACATATACTGGCTATGCCACGCTTTGCCTGGCCGAAGGATTAGCAAACCAAGGAAGACTTATTACCATTGACAAAAATGAAGAGTTAGAAGCACGAGTGCGAGGTTATTTTATGCAATCAGCCGTAGAAGGCATAGAGTATATTATAGGTGACGCCAGTCAAATTATATCTCAACTTAACCACAAGTTCGACTTAGTGTTTATCGATGCTGACAAAGAAAATTATGCTAACTACTTTGATTTGGTGATTGATAAGGTCAATACTGGTGGCTTTATTCTTGCGGATAATGTATTGTGGAGCGGCAAGGTGTTAGATGGTAAGCCCGACAAAGACACGCGGGCAATAGTCCAATTCAATAAAAAAATAAAAGACGATGTGCGCGTAAAAAACGTTTTGCTGCCAATTAGAGACGGAATCAGCATAATGCAAAAGGTATAGCAACTGATTTTCATTTAGTGGTTCAATTTTCATAGTTTTGTATGATGAGATTTTTCGCAGCCTGCATTTTATTTATTGGAGCTGCTTCATTAAACGCACAGACTCCAATCGTGCCAGAGCAAATGGAATTTGCTGGCATAGCACTCACTATCCAAGAAGACGCTAGAAAGGAAATACAAAAAGATGTAAATATGCTAACGCAGCATGCGGGTTACTTTTCAGTTAAAACCACCCGGGCAAAAATGTATTTTCCGATCATCGAAAAGATTCTTGAAGAGGCTGGAATACCGTCCGATTTTAAATTTCTGGCTTTGCAAGAAAGTTCGTTAGTCTCGGATGCTGTATCAAGTTCAAATGCGGTAGGCTTCTGGCAGTTTAAGGATTTTACTGCCATGGAAATGGGCTTACGCGTAGATGAGAATGTAGATGAACGGATGAATGTAATTGCCGCCTCAAAAGGCGCTGCCAAGTATTTAAATAAGAATAACCTGCAGTTCAGCAATTGGATACATACCCTTCAATCCTATCAAATGGGAGTGGGTGGCGTGAAGAAGGCTTTGCCCGAGTTACAAATTGGAGCGACTCAAATGGAAGTTACCTCCAATACATATTGGTATGTTAAGCGATTCCTTGCCCACAAGATTGCCTTTGAAAATAGCCTTGAGGGTGAGTCAGAAATGAAATTGATTCCCTACACAACGGCCACCCAAAAAACACTCAGGGAAATCTCAAAACAACTTTCTGTGGAGGAAAGTACGCTGAAAGAATACAACAAATGGTTGAAGGCCGAAACAATTCCAGAAGACAAACCCTATACCGTAATTGTGCCAGTTGGCAGGTTGAATACAGATTTCAATACACTGTGGCTGGATTCTCCCCAAAAAAAGGCAGAAGCTATCTTGCCCGCAAGCACCTCGGTGAAAACCGACTCTTTATTTTTTGTTAACGGAATTCGCGCGATTTGCTCAAAAAAGGACGAAGATGCAGCAAAATTAGCAATCAGGGGTAAAATCGACTTGGATGATTTTCTCAAATTCAATGAAATGGAATTCTCTACGCCTTTTAATGCAGGTACCATTTTCCTCTTGAACAAAAAGAAAAACACTACCTTTTCGGAATACCATAAAGTTAAAAAAGGTGAAAACTTATGGTCTATAAGCCAACTCTACGGAATAAAGATTAAAAAATTGAAGAGGTTTAACGTTCAGGTAAAAAATGAAGAGCTTACAATTGGCGAGATAATTTGGCTAGGATCAAAACGGCCTGAAGTTCAAGAGATTTCAGAAAACGTTGCCGAATTGAATAATAATGAGACCTTTGATTGGATTCCCGCGAATTCAACTGTGCCGATAAAAAGCACTGCGGATTCAATTCCCGCAAAGGCGGCAAGTAGGGCGATTGATACTCCGAAATCAGATTCTCTCAGCACTACCATGAGTATAATAAATAGTACATCGCTAAACGTAATTGCATCAAATTATTACACCGTTTTGCCGAAGGAAACTCTTTACTCTATTGCCAATCAGCACAAAATCAAGGTGGTTGATTTAATTAAATGGAATTCATTAGATATCAACGAAACATTAAAGCCAGGTAAAGTTCTGCTTATTGCCGATCCTAACAGTTCCAACACGGGCGTTGAATCAACTAAATCAGGATCAGCTACGGTTCATGAGGTTAAGCCGAGTGATACCCTTTATAGCATTGCCCGTCAATACGGAGTCACGATTCGAGATATCATGGATTGGAACAATAAGAAAGACTTTACGTTAAGCCAAGGAGAAAGACTTCAAATTAAGGACAGATAGTTTTTCTTATTTTTTTTGAACGATTTCTTACATGAATCTTCATTGGCCGATTTATAGGTTTAAAAAATGATGTAAAATGAATAGTTTTGCGTACTTTCATATAAGGGAATAAAGAGCATAATGGATACTTTGACTAATACTACAGATTTGGTAATGCTCGTTGATGATAATGACACTGATAATTTTATCAGCAAGAGGATTATTGAAATAACTAAGTTTTCCAGCAGGGTGGAGGTAAAGAACTCGGGTAAAAGCGCGCTAGATTACCTGAGGGAAAACCAGAATACGATTGAAAATTTACCCAACATTGAATTTCTAGATATCAATATGCCAATTGTAGATGGTTTCGTTTTTCTCTACGAATTTGACAAATTCAACGAATTGGTTAAAAACAAGTGTAAAATCATTATTCTCTCTAGCTCCGATAACAAGCGAGATATTGATAAAATAGTGAACAATAATCACGTAATAAAATTCATCACCAAGCCCCTCACCGAATCCGCGTTGGATGAAATTAGGTTAACAAGCATGTAAAGTAATTTTTTTGATGCTTTATTGGTATTTTTACGCAAAATACCAAAACATGAAATTCGCTTCTTTCAAAAAATTAGCCTCTTTAATAATCTTTTTCTTAACTAGTTACTGCTGCTTTGGTCAATTTGTTAAAATAGACTCTATTTCCAATTGGAGAAAATCCTTCAAGTCGGGTTTAAACCTCAATCAAGCGTCTTTCTCGAATAATTGGAAGGCAGGCGGAGTCAATTCTATTGGCTTTACCGCATTCCTTAACTACAAGGCCAACTTTAAAAAAGACAAAAAATCGTGGGACAATGAATTTGATTTTTTGTACGGAATGGTCAACAATACTGGGCAAGGATACCGCAAAACCTTAGATAGGATTTTTATCGATACCAAGTATGGATCCAGTCTAAACGAAAAATGGGACGTGTTTCTTTCCGCTAACTTGCAAAGTCAGTTTGATAAGGGGTATAAATACGGAACGGATGCCGCTGGTTTAACCACACAAACTCTTATTTCAAGCGCCTTTTCCCCTACGTTTATTACTGCTGCGTTGGGTTTTGAATACCATCCTGTTTCCTATTTTAAACTTCGACTTTCACCTTTCGCGCCAAGAGTTACAATAGTGAGTGATGTAAAAAGTCTTGTTACCACGGACAATCCTACACCTTACGGAGTCGACCCCTCAGAAAATACCCGCTTAGAATGGTTAGCATTTCAAATGCTGGCTGAATTCAATAAAGACATTGCGACCAATGTAAACCTGAAATGGAGGTACGTAATGTTTGCTAACTACGAGACGTTTGACATAAACACAATTGACCACCGGTTGGACGTAACCTTGACAGCAAAGGTGAATAAGTTCATAAATGTTAATCTTGGCAGCATTTTATTGTACGACTTCGACCAAGATAGCGGCATTCAAGTTAGTCAGGCGTTTTCACTCGGGGTTCTTTATACCTTTCAAAATTATAAGGACAAGTAAAAGGCACTGGCAAAAACACAATGATTGATATACGCCCGATTCAGTTTTCAGAATTAGAAACCCTCCGAAAAATTGCCATTGACACCTATTGGGATACCTTTGCAGATTCAACCACACTGGAGAACAATCAGAAATTTGTTGATGAAGCGTATACGCTCAAGCAATTTGCTAAAGAACTCGAAGAACCCAATACGCAGTATTATATGGCTTGGGAAGGTGACCAGGCCGCAGGTTATATGCGGTTGCGATTAAGTAATGAAGTAGAGCAGGAGTTAGGCTCTAATACAATTGAACTACAGCGCTTATATGTGCACCCAAATTTTCAAGGTAAGAAGATAGGCGTAAAGCTAATCGAACTGGCACTTGATTATGCGCTAGAACACAAGTTTGAATGGATTTGGCTTGGCGTTTGGGAATTTAACCACCGAGCCCAAGCATTCTACAAGAAATTCGGTTTCGAAAGGTTTGGCGAGCATGTTTTTCAGGTGGGCGATGATCCGCAAATTGATTGGTTATTACGAAAAAAGCTAATTCATTAACAATGTCAAAAGAAAAGTTCGTTTCCGCTATCAACGCGTCTTACTCGCCCAAAGGCGCATCGATTTATTTGGGAGCTGGTGTGTTGGATGGCGAAATAATTGCTTCCGCAAAAGTTAACCTGCCCTTGCGGATGATGAACCGGCATGGACTGGTTACTGGCGCTACCGGATCAGGTAAAACAAGAACATTGCAGTTATTGGCTGAGCAGCTTTCGGCAGCAGGCGTTTCTGTATTTATGCCCGACATGAAGGGCGATATTTCAGGTATGGCTAAACCTGCAATTGTAAATGAGAAGTTGACCGAACGATCAACGTTTCTTGAATACACTTATGATCCCTCCGGTTTCCCGATTGAACTGTACTCGCTCAGCGGAAAGTTGGGCACGCAGATGCGTGCAACCGTGACTGAATTCGGGCCTGTCTTGTTATCCAAGATATTAGAGTTGAATGAAGTTCAGCGTGGGGTGTTGATGGTGTTGTTCAAATATGCGGACGACAAGAAGTTGCCCATGGTTGACCTCAACGACTTAAAAAAGGTTCTTAACTATTTATCGGAAGGAGAAGGCACGAAGGAGATTAAAGAAGCTTACGGAAAAATATCTTCGTCAACTTCCGGAACCATTCTGAGAAAGATAGTTGCGCTGGAGCAGCAAGTTGTAAACCAGATTTTCGGTGAGACCTCCTTTGATATTGATGACCTGTTTGAAAAAGTGGATGGCCGAGGCGTAATAAGTCTATTGAATGTATCCGATGTGCAAGGTCAGCCAGTGGTATTCTCTACATTTATGCTTTCGTTGTTGGCAGAACTGTATCAAAAGCTACCGGAAGCAGGCGATCTTGATAAACCAAAATTGGTGTTTTTTTTAGACGAAGCGCACTTGCTTTTCAAGGATGCACCAAAAGCATTTATGGATCAGATTGAGCAAGTAATTAGGCTGATCCGATCAAAAGGCGTGGGGATTTTCTTCTGCACTCAGGTTACTACCGATGTGCCCGGTTCTATCTTGAGCCAGTTGGGAAATCGGGTTCACCATGTTATCAGGGCTTTTACGCCAAACGATGTAAAAGATTTGAAGGAAACGGTAAAGACTTTCCCTCATTCAGAATTTTATGATTTGGAAAAGCAGTTTACGCAATTGGGAATTGGCCAGGCGTTTATCACGGTGCTCAACGAGAAGGGAATTCCAACGGAGACAGTAGTTACACATCTTGCGCCACCGGCATCGGTAATGGGCGCGTTGAATCAAGATGAGTACCAGCAACAACTTGAAAGTTCTGACTTAAATAAAAAATATAAACAAATAGTTGATCCGCGAAGTGCGTTTGAAATATTAAACGAGCGCATTGCCGAAACCGTGGCTACAGAGCAGAAGCAAGAGGAGGTTTCATTTCAAGATTCGACTAGGCCATCTTCCCGTAAGGAAAAGAGTACTTTTGAAGAGATTATGGCATCGCCCATCACCAAGCAGGTTGGGAAGGAAATTGTGCGGGGCGTCTTCGGAATGTTGTTTGGGTCCTCACCTAGAAGATCAACAGCGCGTAGACGGTATTAAGGCAGAATTTTTTGGTTGGCTACTTGGCATTATTCATCAAGTATTTTTTGGGCGTAATACCAAATTTCTTTTTGAATGCGGCAATGAAATGACTGGGATTAGAATAGCCTATTTGGTAAGCCACTTCATTCACCTGCAGTTTAGCAGCATCTAATAAAACACGAGCGTGATCGAGTCGATGGCTCAACAAGAATCCAAAAACCGTGTCACCGTAAATTTCTTTGAAACCCACTTTCAATTGATACTCATTTAAGCCAGAAGCTTTCGCAAGCTCTTTTAAGCTGGGAGGCGTTTCAATGTTTTTAAGGAGATGGCCTTTGGCAAATTTTATTTTTCTTACCGTTTCCTCATCGTTTAAAAAAGGGCAGCTTTCGGTGTCTGGCTTTTTATCTGAAAAGTAGAGACTCAATAATTCCAACACTTTGCCTTGATAATATATTTTCTCTGCCGATTCGCTTAAATGGACATTGAACAATTGATTAAGCACCAAATGCAAGCTCGAAGGTATTTCACGTTCATCGTAAAACTTACGGTTGGCATTTTCACCTTTCAAAAAGGGGAGTCCGTCATGTAGAAAAAGTTTATGTAGACTATCCAAGGAAATGGTGAGCAGTGCCATGCGCGAGTGCGTTGCCAAATGCAATTTAAAAGGGGCGTCCTTTTCGGGATTATAGAAAAAATAATTCCGCTGTTTTTGAATCTCACGACTGTAATGCGAACTAAATTCGAAAACAGCACTTCCTTCCAAACAAAAGTAAAAGTGGATGATGCTTTTGTGGATCAGGCTGTCGAAAGTTAAGGTTGCCTCTTCTGAATTTTCGGCAGTCATCAGCGAAACATCCTCTTTTTCGATCAATATTTTGAAACTACCAATTGAGGTATTTTTGACCTCTATTGCGTTGTCTATGATTTTATCCATACTATAAAATGACATTTATCAGTTGCTTAAATAACCCAAATACCAATAAATGGTTCAAAAGTACCAAAATATAGAGAGTAAGATTTCATTTTAATAAATAAGGCATTTATTATACCAATTTAGGTATTTATTGAAGAATGGCACATTCATCTTTGCGGCAGAAATGAGAATAGAAGTCATTGGTTATTCATTAGTAGCACTCCTGCAGTTTTGTTGGATTGGAGCTTATGCACAATCAAACGAGACAGATTCTCTAAAGACTGAGCAATTAGAAGAGGTAGTTGTTACTGCTACCCGAAACGAACGCACGATGGGTGCGCTGCCGATGCCCGTTACGCTAATTTCAAGAGCTCAAATTAAAACGATGGGTTCTTTGCGTTTGAACGATGTGCTGACGGAACAGACAGGGCTGGTGGTAGTGCCTCAAGTAAATGGTCTTGGCAACGGTATACAAATGCAAGGATTCAACCCTGATTATACATTGATCTTAATGGATGGCGAACCAATTATTGGGCGATATACGGGTTCTCTTGAGCTCAGTAGGTTAACCGTAGGTAATATCAAGCAAATTGAAATTGTAAAAGGGCCATCTTCCAGTCTGTATGGATCCGATGCATTGGCTGGCGTAATAAACATCATCACCGAAAGGCCTTCTGGAAAGAAAGGTAGTTTCTCTTCACGCTATGGAACAAACAATACGCTGGACTTGACGAGCGACTTAAGTTTAGCAAACCAAAAGGTTGGAGTTTATGTATTTGCAAATCGCTACAGTACTGATGGATTTGACCTTTCGCCCGAGAACTTCGGCAAAACAGTTTCTCCATTTGTAAACTATACATTCGGAACAAAAGTCACTTTTAAGCTTAACAATTCGCTCGATGTCTCTTTGGCAGGGCGGCTATTTAATGAAGTTCAGGATTATAATTATGATGTCTCCTCTAATGGAAAATCTACACGTTCTGTGGGAGATGGCCGCGTGAAAGATTGGAATTTTAATCCCGTTCTGACTTACCAATTATCTTCCCGTGCTAAAGCAACAGCCCGATTATATACCACTCGTTACGCGACCAATTCCATTTATACATTACTTAAAAGTTCTGGATCTGACAGCACCTCTACACTCGATAGCTTTACGCAGACTTTTACCCGACCAGAAGTGAATTTCGAATATTTTTTCAATGAAAAACATATTTCTACACTAGGCGCTGGTCAAACATTTGAATCAGTTTCTACCCCTCGTTATGGGGACGAAAAGAAAAATCAACAGACCTTATATGGTTTCGTTCAGCACGAGTGGTTGCCAATAAAGGAACTCACGTTAATTGGTGGCGTCCGTTTCGACAAGAATACGATTTATGGAAGCCAGCTTAGCCCTAAATTGTCTGCCCGTTTTCAACTTAGTGACGTAATCTCGTTCAAAGGTTCGTTTGGTGTTGGTTTTAAGTCTCCTGATTTTAGGCAGCTCTATTTAAATTTTTTCAACCAAGCGGGAGGAGGTTACAGTGTTTTAGGATCGGAAGTAGTGAAGGAAAAATTGAATCAATTCGAAGCACTTGGTCAGATACGGTCGTATTTGTTTGATCCTGCTCTTATTGGTAAACTAAATGCAGAAACCTCTACAGCTATCAATCTCGGCTTGCACGCAGATTTTTCAAGAAAACTAAAGATGGATTTTAATCTGTTTAGGAACGATGTGAATAACTTGATTGAATACCAAGTGGTAGCATTAACAACTTCCAATCAAAATATCTATAGCTATCGCAATATCAAACGGGCCGTTATGCAAGGTTTGGAAGCTAATCTTGTTTTTGCTTATAACCACAAATTCTCATCGTCCGTTGGCTATCAATTGCTTTTTGCGAAAGACAAAAACGTTGATGAATCAATTGACAAAGGAGAAATTTTTTGGCGTGACCCAGTTACGTTGGTTACCCAGCGACTAAAGTCAAGTGAATATTTTGGCCTTTACAATCGTTCTCGCCATTTAGGCAATTTTAAAGTAATGTATCATGATAAAGAAAAAGGCATTGAAGGCAGTGTGCGAGTGATTTATCGGGGAAAGTTTGGATTGGGTGGAATTGATGGAAACATACAAGGCGAAACAGTTCCACCCTCCGACAGAAATGGAAATGGAATACAAGATAGCTACGATAGTTTTGTGAAAGGCTATGCGTTAGTAAATGTTTCGCTAGCGAAGCAGCTCAGGCAACTTAGAGTTCAAGGAGGAATAGATAATTTGTTCAATTATACAGACCCAGTGAATATTTCTAACCTTCAGGGAAGAATTCTATATCTAAGTTTAAATGTCAAATTCGTAAAATCAACTAATAATTAATCTATATGAAAATGTTCAGAACGCTACTATTCCTTTCTTTAATTTCTCTTTTGGCGCTTTCGGGTTGTGGGGATGATACGCCAGTAAAAAGCAACGTAGTGGCTGCAACCTATAAAGACCTGAATGCTGACTATGCGCCATTGGTGCTAAACCCAGCTGGCCCTCCAACTCGTCCAGCCCAAAAAAATAAATACACCTTTTTCAATTTCGCTACAGGAGCAATAATAGCCAACTCCGACAGCGCGTCTACTAAATGGGATATTGGGTTTCGTTCAACTTCTATAATTTTTAATAGTGGTACAAGTGGCCCAGGTGCTGCAGGCGTAATTGTTCAGAAAGATGTTTTTGATGGTGTTACAGTGGCACCTACTGCTGGTTATACAACAGACAACTATAACAAAGTTACCAAGACCGGAACATTTGCCATCTCCACTTCGCCTTTTGTAGATGGGGTTACTACCACCACGAATAACTGGTGGCTTAATTCTGGTACGAGTACCTCTACTATTATTACACCTATTGCTGGTCGTGTTTTTCTTATAAAAACTGCTGATGGGAAGTATGCAAAAATGGAAATTTTAAGCTACTACAAAGGCGCACCTGCAGTAGTTAATAACCTAACTGATTTGGATCGTTATTACACGTTCCGTTATGTTTATCAAGGAGACGGTAGCACAAAATTGAATTAGCTGTTGGTTTTCGAGGGATAGACCATGTAGACATGGTCTATCTGCATTTTGTAAGCACATCATACTGTTTCTATGTACTACTCTTTAACATACTCCTATGGCAAAGGCGCACAAAAATGAATTGTCAACATCTCAGTCTGATCGTTTAGTTGAGATACTAAAAATCCGTTTTGAGAAAAACATGAACCGACACAAAAGCATTGAGTGGGAAAATGTGCAAGCCAGACTTGAAACCAACTCAACAAAACTTTGGTCGCTCAATGAAATGGAGCAAACGGGAGGCGAACCGGACGTTATTGGATATGATAAAAAAACAGGAGAGTACGTTTTTTATGATTGTGCTGCTGAAAGCCCAGCGGGGCGAAGAAGCTTTTGTTATGATAGCGAAGCACTCGCATCAAGGAAAGAAAATAAGCCAAAAGACAGTGCCACTGGGGCTGCATCTAGTATGGGATTAGACCTACTTGACGAAGAGCAATACAGAGCCTTACAGAAATTTGGTCCGTTTGACTCTAAAACATCTAGCTGGTTAAAAACCCCCGATGAAATCAGAAAATTGGGTGGTGCCATCTTTGCTGATTTTCGCTATGGTAGTGTTTTTGTCTATCACAATGGTGCGGAATCGTATTATGCTGCCAGAGGGTTTCGCGCCTCGTTAAAGATTTAGCCAACAATTGAAGCCATCAACCAAAATGCAAAAATGGTGAACGATTGCCATAAGCTGAAACTAGCAACACGCGCTAGATTAGCCTACGCGACTCTGTGCAAAACCCAAAACGCATCGTACATAATCTCGTTGTTGTCAACCATCTCACGAAGTACCTCAACAAAAAGTTCACTGTCTTCTGGTGACACTGCCTTCTCTAGTTCATCAGCAGGCATTGGTTTTTCAAGCAGATATAAAATCTGGCTTCGATAATCTTCTAATGCGGCTAAATTGTCTTTCTTCCTTTTATCTATACAAACATCGCAAACATGACAGATTGCAAATGTATCTTCATCAAAGTAATTCTGAATGAGTTGCATGCGGCACTGATGTGTTTGTTCAGCATACTGAATTACCGCTTCCATCTTATCAAGGTTTAGTTGCCTTCGTGCTTCCATCTTTTTACTATCTATGGGCAGGTAATGTGCATCTTGCCGCGGTAACAAGTAAGTAATTTGGGGCATTTCTGATGCTGGCTCATAATCCATCAACTGTAGTTTACGAAGATGATGAAGATTAGTAATTACCTCGTTAACGTCTACATTTAACGCTTTAGCAAGTTGCTTCTCTGAAATAACAGTAAATTCGAAATGAATGGAGGTACCATACATTCTCAGCAATGATTTGACAAGTGGATCAAATTTTTCATTTGCCACTTGAAACTCATACAATTTTGTCTTTTCCACCAGCACATTTAATTTGCTAGGCCTATAAAAACCTTCATTTAACTCAATAAACCCAGCTTCTGCAAGTCTTTTCAAAGCAGGGAATACTGACAACGGTTTATAATTAAAACGCTTACTAAATTCCTCCAAATTGAAATTATAGCTTTCGCCTTTGCTACCTCCCACTGCTAACTGAAAATAATTGGCTAGTGACTGATATATCTTCTTCAAGAAGTCCAAAGTCGGCTGTGCTTGCAATACATTCTTACGCAGATTGAGACCATCCTGCTCATGATAAATAATAACGGCAAATGACTTCGCTCCATCGCGACCCGCCCGTCCAGCTTCTTGATAGTAGGATTCGAGGTTCTCGGGCAAATCCATGTGAACTACAACACGTACATCTGGTTTGTTTATACCCATGCCAAAGGCATTAGTAGCTACCACCACACGCACTTTGTTAGTTATCCACTCTTCTTGCCGTAGTTTTCTATCACTATACGTTAAACCAGCGTGGTAAAATGTACTTTTGATTTTATTCTTTAACAAAACACCGGCTAACTCTTTTGTCCCCTTGCGCGAACGCACATAAACAATCGCAGAGCCCTTTACTTTGGTCAGTATTTCAAGCAATTTTCTTTCTTTATTTTCCGATCGTCTCACTACGAAAGAAATATTCTGGCGTGCCACGCTTTTTCGAAATAGCACTGGATTTCTTAGGTTCAACCTAGTAACAATATCTTCCTGAACTAATTTTGTTGCCGAAGCTGTAAGTGCAATAAAGGGAACGGAAGGTATTATTTCCCGCAGCTCTGCAATTTGCAGGTAAGGCGGTCTAAAGTCGTAGCCCCATTGCGAGATGCAATGCGCTTCGTCCACCGCAACTAGACAGACCTTCATGCGCTTCAGCCGTTCCTGGAAAAGTTCGGTCAATAATCGCTCTGGAGAGAGGTATAAGAATTTAATTTTCCCGTAAACACAGTTGTCCAACGTAATATCAAGCTCGCGATAGCTCATGCCGGAGTGAATTGCAATAGCGGCTATTCCCCGCTTCTTAAGTTCATCAACTTGATCCTCCATTAGCGCAATGAGCGGAGTAACAACAAGACATGTTCCTTCCGAAAGGAGCGCAGGAACCTGAAAACAAATTGACTTGCCGCCCCCAGTTGGAATAATTGCTAATGAATCATTCCCTGCCAACACCGCATTAATAATGGCTGATTGTGGCTCTCGAAATTGATCGTGATGCCAATATTGCTTAAGTATCGATAAAGCTGTATTCACTCTCTAAAATAATATAAAAATAAGGCAATTAAATTTTTACCTAAAACAGTTTGGTAATTGCTTCTAACAAAGCGGCCCCGCATACATCAAATTTACCACGAAGGCCTGCTCTTATTGAGAAAGGCACTAATTCCGTTTTTGCAATCCTGAGTTAGACGCGCCTCGGCATTCTTGATGGAGGCGTACGAAAGCGCATCGTGAAGGTTCAAAGATTGTATCTCAAAAATCATTTTTTTTACTGTTTCCATCGATTGAGCTGAATTATTTTTAACTAGCATTGAAGCGAATTGATTGACTGCATCAACCAAATTTTCAACCGGCACCACGTTATTTATTAGACCTAATTCCAGTGCTTGGTGGGCATTTATAACTTCTCCACTTAGCAACAAAAATTTTGCTCTCCCCTCTCCTATTTTTCTAATTAAAAAAGCCATTACGATGGCAGGGACAAAACCAATGCGCACTTCTGTATATCCAAAATTTGCCGCGGGTGCGGAAAAAACAACATCACAAACCGTAGCTAACCCGCACCCCCCCGCCAACGCATGCCCTTGAACTTGTGCAATGACAACTTTTTTTAATGTGTACACTTGAAGAAATAATTCTTTCAAGTGATTTGAATCTTCTAGATTTTCCGCCAGTGAATTCGTTTGTAATTGTTGAAGATAGGCCAGATCTGCTCCTGCACAAAAGGCATCGCCATTTGCCTTTAACACAATTACTTTAGCAAGTTCGTCTTCTTCTGCCTTTTTAAAAGTAGCCTTCAACTCGGCAACCAACTCAAAACTCAATGCATTTTTCTTTTCAGGGCGATTGAGTGTTATATAGCCGATCCTGTTGCTCACCAAATAATTCACCAGTTCCATACGTATTAGAGTTTTACTATAAATGCATTGTTGATCTTTGTTGAGTAGATAGTGCCCATTTCCTGTTGCCTCTTATTCCATCTGGAGCTGCCGTCAAAAATCAGTTGCCCTAGGTCCTTTGATCTCAAGCTAGGCAATAAAAAACCGCCATCATTACTTATAACAGTATAATCGGCCTTACAATTTGTGGGGAGTTTCGCACGCTTGTTTTGAATCCATAAAATGGTTCGGTCGTGCCAAACGAAATAGTGAAAATTGGCTTTCCTGCCTGTCGCCATACTTACCGCTTCATTTACGTGAATATTTGTTACCCCAGCCATAATTCTGTTTGAGTTAATATGAAAGTGAATTTTATCGGTTTGTTTCGCCAGTGCGGAATCAGCAAAAAAATAAGACCTGCCATTCGAGAGAAACTCGAAAGCAGTATGATTGGGTATCTGATAGACTATAAATTGATCTTGATTAACATCGTTGTAAAAATGATGCCATTGAATAGCAGCAAATAGTGCAGCGCAGCCCACGGATACTAGTAAAGGCTTGAATGAACGGTAGATAAAAACAAACGAAATGAAGGTGATCATTGCTAGCAGCAACCAACTTTGAAAAGTGGTAATGTAAACACCATCAATCAAACTGAATGCTAAGCTTTCCACCCAAAATACGCTTGCATTTAATAACTTGATCGTCCATTCCAAACACAAGCCAACAGCAGCACCGATCATTGGCAACGAGCCTACGGTTAACAAAAAAATACCGATCAGCAATACTAACGTAGACAGTGGAATGACAATTAGGTTAGAAAACAAAAAATATACAGGAAACTGATGAAAGTAAAGCAACCCCAACGAAAACGTTGCCAACTGCGCTGCAATGGAAACACTTGTTACTTGCCATACTTTATCAAGCAGCCACGAACTGGGTTCCCATAGGTTATACAAAGGGCGTTGCAAGAAGACAATACCGATGACTGCAATATAAGAGAGCTGAAATCCAACTGACATAACAAGATAGGGATTGTAGATAAGCAAAATAAAAGCAGAAGCAGCCAACGTATTGTAGATTTTGGTTTTCCAACCGAGGGGATCAGCAATGGCTATAAATGAAAACATCATTACTGCCCGCAACACGGAGGGAGAAAGGCCTGTAACAAACGCATACCCCCAGAGAAATAACAAGGTCAGCAACGCTAACAGCCATCGGCTCCACGCAAAGGAACTTAACGGTTTTAGAAAAAGCATTAGAATAAAATAAATGACGCCTACATGCAAACCACTAACAGAAAGCACATGCATAGCGCCACTTGCTGAATAGGCTCCAAGCAAATCGTTGTCGATGCCATCGGTAACACCTAGCACAAGTGCCAGTGTTATGGCTCGTTCTCTTTCTCCCTTCACAAAATTCTTAATTATGTTGGTTGCTCCCGACCTTAGCTGATAAGAGTAAAAAAGTAAACTGCGTTTTGCCGTTTTATTAATGATTCGAAGATTTTCTGACTTAATAAATTGCTGGTGATATATGTTTTTGAAGCCTAAAAAACGCTTAAAGTCAAATTCCCCGGGATTGGCTGGCGGTCGCACTTCTTCCGGAGAACCTTTAATAATCACTTTATCACCATAGTTTAGAATTGGAATGGCCGACTTTTTTGAAATATAGACTTGAACTTTTCCTTCCGCTTTTTTCCATCCCGAATCCGTTTTTATGTGATCTACTTCCATCAACACTTTCCATGAGTTGATTTTTTCATCTAACGAACTGATTATTTCACCTTCATAGTAACGTATTGGTTGAATCTCGTGCAGCAGGTGGTGGGGCTTTCTGGATTCTGCTTTTTGAAGGACCAACAGATTTCCGGTAAAGAAAAGACCCGCTAGTCCAACAACGCCTGCACTGATTTTTCGGTGCTCAGGCTTTTTTGAAAATAAGTAAATTAAAAAATAAACAACCACCAGCAAAAGAACGAGAACTTTCAAAGACGCAATTGAAAAAATCTCTGGTTGATAGATAGCCAGCAAGATACCTGCTATAAAAAACAGACAAACGCGAACCATTACAAAGGGTGTCCATTTGAACATCGGTTAGTTTATCTTTATCAGGCTATCAATCTCTTTAATAAACTGGACAGAGGGTTCATATAAATCAAGAACTGTTTGTTCATCAAAATCAAAAAAATCGTTATAATCACCCTTTTGCCTTTTCTCAAATAATTCCGAAAAGTGTTTCGCTAAATTTCGATCCATTAATCCAGTTTGAACGAATAGTTGACCGAATTTTTGTCGCACGCCAGAGTGACTTGTGGCTGCCACTCCATTCTTAATCAATAATGCACTAACCGTATAAAAGGGTAAATGGCTGAGAATTTTGACAGGTTGTAAATATAGATGACTGTTTTGAATTTTGCATAGTTGAACTGAAACGGAAGCGGGCTCTGCTGAGGAG
>JBIKRT010000034.1:0-43155 GCA_044349005.1 Cyclobacteriaceae bacterium | reverse complement strand
TCCCAATAATCTGGGCCTCGGTAAAGCGCATCTTTTTCATTTGACTGTTTTGTTAGGTTAAAATTAAAAAAACTCTACTTTTAACCTGTTCAAAAAAATCAGCCTAGTACCATTAGTTGCAGAACTTAAAGCAATTGGATGAATTGTCAAGTTGTCAATTTTAGGTTGGATGTTTGAATTGATTATATGTTCTAACCATTCCTTCGAAATAATTGTCCTGTCAATAGGATCTATTTTTTCCGGTAAATGCCTGCGGATCTTATCATCAAATTCTTTAATTCCATAAATAACGGTTCCTCCATCAGAGTTTGCAAAGGCCGAAATGTCTTTAGCAATTTCTTTCTTCTTTCCATCAGTCAAAACAAGTGATCCTGAGCCTTTATAGTCAAGATGAATGTTTTCCTCCACTTGGCTTAGTATCATTTGCTTTAATTCCTCTTCTGTAAAATTTAGTAACATACTTTTTAGTACTAAGTTTCTTATTTATACTTGCCACCAATCTACCCTTTACCTCTCAGTTTCTGTTGGCCTTGTGCCATTTTAGTCACCGCTATTTTTTGTTAAGATACATTTTTTTTACAAATCATCGGAAGGCTTTTAACTCTACCTAAAGCAGCTTCTCAATAATAAGAAACTGGTCGGTAAACAGCCAGGCCACGTGTCTGACACCTCGGAGGTGTCTTGACACGTAACTTTTTATTGGCGCTTCTTCACTCTAGTTTAAAAACTGTTCTCTATATTCTGTTGGGGTTTGTCCTACCTCTTTCTTAAACAGTCTTGAAAAGTAAGGTGGATTCTCAAAACCTAATTCATAAGCCGTTTCGGCAACAGTTTTGTTGGTACTTATCAGTAAATTTTTTGCTTCCATAACCAATGCTATATGAATATGTTCTAATGCAGTTTTGCCTGTTTCTTGTTTTAATAGGTCACTTAAATATCTTGGCGACATGGCTAATTGTGTCGCCATATATTTTACGGTGGGCAATCCGTTTTTTTGAAAACCCCCATTTTCAAAATAGGCTTTCAATGCTTCGGTAAATTTTGAAACAGTTGTGCCTGAAATGACTGTTCTATTTAAATATTGTCTCTTGTAAAACCGCTGTGAATATTTTAGAATTGAATCAATATGAGTTAGCATAATATCCCTGCTGTATTCGTCCTGGTTGTTATAATATTCGCCCTTGATTTTATTAAATAATTCCCAAAGTGTAGTTTCTTCGCTTGGCGACAAATGCAAGGCTTCATTCACTTCATAATCGAAGAAGCCATATTTTTGAATGGTAGAATGAAGTGAATGGCCAATCAAAAAATCTTCGTGCATATAAATCATAAAGCTCTTTTCGGCAAACACCAAATCGCTCATTTCTATAATTTGGTTGGGTTTTACGAAATAAATAGAACCATTTTGATGGTCGTATTTTGTTTTTCCGTACAAAATTTTTCCCGCGATTAATTTCTTAAAGACTATTTTATAAAAACCCAACGTATATTCTGTATGCACAAAATCAACGCCTTTGATATCATCAAGCGTTACTAAACCCAACAACGGATTTTCAGGTGGGGGAAATCCGTTGGTGGTATAGAATTCAGTTATTGTCTTAAAATGTTTCATCTTGATTTGATGTTTTTATCCATTTTGAAGTAGTGGCGAAATTATTAAAATAACTCGCTGTTTTTCTTTTCATTTCCTCTCTTTATTTTTCTAAAAAGGCTAATGCACTTTTCACAAACTTCTCGTTGTACTGAAATATCCCGCCATGACCTGCATCTTTATATAGGATGATTTCTGAATTTGGAATTTTATTTTTCAAAACTAGTGAGTTGCTACTCGGCACCATTTTATCGTTGTCGCCATTTACTATCAGTACTGGCTGTTTTACAATAGATAAATCTTGCGGTGCTTGTAAGCCCCAATTTTTGATAGCGCTAAGCTGATGTGCCAAGTGTTTCAATTTTAGCTTTTTACCTCTATTTTCGGTTCTTTCATTTATTCTAGTTAAATAATTCTTTGCGGCTTTGTTTCCTATGGCGTTGTTATTAAAGAACAAATAGTATTTTTCATCTCTGAATGTAAACGTGCCCTTCATTACATCTTTGATAACTATTGGAGTCATTTTGCTGATACCTTCGCCACCTGCAGGCCCTGTACCCGCAAGAATTGCTTTGCGTACAAGTTGTGGCTCACGGACTAAAATCTCTTGTGAAATGAAGCCACCCAATGAAAATCCAAATAAATCAACTTTTTGATAGCCCAGTGCTTTAATGAAAGCGATTGCATCTGTTGCCATTTCAGCTACTGTTTTTGGAGTTATGCCACCGGTTGAGCCAATACCTCTATTGTCGAAAATAACGACAGTGTGTTTAGCTGCCAATTCGTCTATAATTTTGGGATCGCAATCATCCATGGTAGCGGATAAGTGATTGAGGAAGATTACAGGAACAGTTTCATTGCTTGAACCAAGTTTGCGATAAGAAAATTCTGTGCCTGCTACATTTACTGTACTTGTTTTTACATTTTTTAGTTTCATAATTGAAGTGTTTAAGGATTGATTATTTGTTTGTGTTATTGCAGTGTTTGTCATACTAACAATGAGTAAAAACGATATTGAATACTTTTTCATGATTGTTTATTCTGCTGTTTTTATGCTTTTGTGAATAGCTTTTTCAAATATGGAATAGGCGTAATTATTAAGGAATAGTATCATCCCTGCCATTTTTCCTACGATGTTTCTGAACTTCGGATTTTTGTTATTTATCATTTGAATAATTTTATTTACAATCAAAGCTGGCTCGTCTCCTTCTGCCATACTATTTTTGATATACTTGTTTGTTTGCTCTTTGAATTGGCTATAGTCTGTTATATTTCCAATAACTGAAATCATATTAGTACCAAGGTTTGTTTTTGCCCACATCGGCTGTATCATGCTGACTTTGATATTGAATTGATTAACCTCAAATCGAAGCGATTTAAAGAAGCCCTCCAAAGCATGTTTTGATGCAGCATATATGGGCTTCAGCGGCAATGATATCAAGCCCATCATAGAGGTAACGGTAATAATTTGCCCAAATCTTTGTTTTCTAAAATGTGGAAGCAATGCCTTGGTTAGATTTACAGTACCCCAAAAGTTAGTTTCAAATTGAAGTTTCGCTTCTTCCGTGGTAGTTTCCTCTGCAAGTCCCGTGAGCATATAACCCGCATTATTCACCAAAACATCTAATTGATCCGTGGTTTCAAAAAGTTGTTTTGTAAACTCTCTGATTGAATTTTCATCAGTAATGTCCAAAGGCAAAACGTTGAAGGGAACAATGGCTTGTATTTTTTCTGGATTGCGGCTAGTGCCAATGACATTAAAGCCCTTTTGGTGGAGGTTGTTTGCTAACAGGAGCCCAAAGCCTGATGACGCACCTGTAATTAGAATTGTTTTGCTCATTATTTGTTTTGTTTGTTAATAATGATGCAAAGTTGTGGCTGTACGCCACCCTATTAGGTATACAAAAGGCGGAATATGTGATACAAATTTACAGAAGAGGCTTTACCCGATGTTGAATATTGGAAGAGTGGAGTTGTTGCGTTACCGATAACTTTTTTCGGCTTGCAGAAGGCGGCAATTTTATACCTGTGCCTTCTCCCACGTGTTTAGATAAATAAAGAACTGCAAACTCCAATGACGCACAGTTCCGCTCGCTTGCAATACGCTTTGGTTGTGTGCCGTTACTTTTTCATCCTCACTCTTTTAACCAAACCATCGATCTCTTTGTCGTAATATTCCGGCACTTCATTTCCTGCCTTGTCGTAATATTTCATGTCCTTTATCTCCTTAATCTTAAGTCTGTCGTTATCTGGTGTCAGGTAATTTATGTATTCATAGTTGATGGAATACATAAGCCACCCTTCTGAGTTTATTCTTTCTAAGCTTTGAATGAATTTTTTGTCGCCAGATATCTTAGATCTTACTTTTTCAACAAGGTAGAACTTGCCTTCATTTTTTGGTTTAATGTATGAGTCGCGTGTCAACAAATTTCCAAGGGAATCAAATGTCGATATTTGTTTTAATGTTCCTAAGTTTCTATTTCCCTTTGAAAGCTTATGGAGTGTTTCCCAATCTCCGATTTGAATAAATTTATAGAGCTTTTGATTTCTGCTAGAGATAAACAGATTTCCTTTTTCGTAATCTCCAAGATCGTTCTCACCAAACCACCCTTTAACAATTTGCCCATTTAATTTTATTCTTGATTTCTCGTTCTCTGTTAGCGAATTGTCGTATGCTGTAAACTGACTGGATTCATACTTGTCCAGTAATGCACAGGAGTTCACAAGAACCAAAATCAAGATTAATAACGAGTTCTTCATAAAAAATAATTCCGAGTAACGTTTTGTAAAGTATCGACTAATAGTCCCCATTTTGTCATCTATAACCCCCATTTTTTCATTTTATTCTTTTAACTCCACCTAAAGCATCTTCTCAATAATGGGCTTTAAATTCCGAGCAATAATCTTATGCCCCTCCGCAGTGGGGTGAATGCCATCGGCCTGGTTTAGTTTCTCTATGCCTCCCACGTCTTTTAGTAGAAAGGGGATAAGGGTGGCGTTATTTTTCTTTGCCAGCTGTGGGTACATGTTCTTAAATTCCTCGGTGTATTGTTTGCCCATGTTGGGGGGCACCATCATGCCTGCTAACACAATTTTTGCGGCAGGGTATTTTTCATTTACTTTCTCAATAATGGCTTGTAGGTTTTTTCTGGTTTGGTCTAGGGGTAGGCCGCGAAGCCCGTCATTGGCACCCAGTTCTAGCACAAATACATCTATGGGTTTGCGCAGCAGCCAATCAATTCTAGCTAGGCCACCGGCCGAGGTTTCCCCGCTAAGGCCGCCATTGGTTACTTTTACTGCCTTTCCGTTTTTATTCAGCTCTTTTTCTAACAGGGCAGGGAAGGCTTCTTCTGCCGAAAGGCCGTACCCTGCAGTAAGGCTATCGCCAAAGAAGAGTATGTTTTTTTGTTTAGCGGGTTGAACGAGCAACAGCAATGCAATAAGGAACGATGTTTTTACGACTAGCATAGAGTTGAGCCTCGAGCCAGCAGTTGCGAGTTGCGAGCCAACAAAGGTGAGTGCTCGAAGCGCGCAGCAAAAGCTCGTGGCTTAGTTTAGTTTTTCGAATATAAAGGATTAGTTTTAAGATCGCGAATGTTAACAAAGTTTCTGGTGGTGGAATCGGGTTCACCGCTTGTAATGGCTGGCAGCGTCTAAATTATGAACGATATTGTTTTAAAAGCGGAGGCCCTCACCAAAACCTACACTTCTGCCGAAAGGCAACTTACTGTATTGGATGAAGTCTCCTTTGAGGTGGCGCAAGGCAACACGCTCTCTATTATTGGCCCTTCGGGCAGTGGCAAAACCACGCTGTTGGGTTTATGTGCCGGGCTGGATGTGCCGAGTAGTGGCATCATTTCGCTGATGGGGCTTAAGTTAAATGCCATGAGTGAGGACGACCGCGCCTACGTTCGCAATCAGTACGTGGGGTTTGTGTTCCAGAATTTTCAGTTGCTACAAACGCTTACCGCGCTCGAAAATGTAATGGTGCCATTGGAGTTGAGAGGAGAAAAGAATATTACCGGCAAAGCACAGAACCTGCTCGATAGGGTAGGGCTTGGTGGCCGATTTGACCATTACCCTGGGCAGCTATCGGGTGGGGAGCAGCAGCGAGTGGCATTGGCGAGGGCTTTTATCACGTCTCCTAAAATTCTGTTTGCGGGTGAGCCGACCGGCAATTTAGATGGCGAAAACGCTGCCTTGATAGAGGAACTTTTGTTTGGCATGAATCGCGAAGAGAAAACAACGTTGGTGTTGGTTACGCATAACTTGGAATTAGCGGCCAAAACTGAACGCGTGTTGCGAATGAAAGGCGGCAAACTGGTAGAAGATTCAATCACTGCCTTGCCATGATTGAGTATCGTATTAAAGTAGAAAGGCCGCTGAAAAATATTTTCACCGATGCGTGGGTATGGCGAATGGCCTTGCGTGATGCACGCCACAACTTCTCGCGGTTGTTTCTTTTTGCGGCTTCACTCATCACAGGCATTGCAGCCGTGGTGGCCATAGGTTCCATCAATTATTCCATTCAGCGCGACCTTGACAAAAATGCAAAAGAATTGCTGGGTGCTGATTTGGTAATCAACAGCAGTAAGAAGATCGATTCCAAACTTCTGCAACTCCTAGATTCTACCAACACGGAGAAAGCGTTTGATGCCGACATGGCTTCGATGGTGTTATTCTTAAACAACCAACAATCGCGGCTGATAAAGCTCACTGCGCTAAAAGGCAACTTTCCGTTTTATGGCAAGCTAGAAACAAAACCAGCGAATGCCTATGCATTAATGAAGTCGGGCAAGTTCGCATTGTTAGACGAATCGCTGGCCACCCAATACGAAGTAAGCACGAACGATTCAATTAAAGTAGGCAACACCATCTTTAAAGTAGCAGGCGTAGTTACTAAAATACCCGGTGGCGGTGGGTTTACTTCCACCATATCACCTTCCGTTTACATTTCGATGGATGTATTGGATTCTACTGGCTTGGTTCAGTTTGGCAGCAGGGTTGGGTATAGTTTGTACCTTAAAACAAAGGAGGCCGACACGCAGGCAATTATTGACAAGCTGGAGCCCACACTGAAAAAGCTGAACTATACATTTGAGACTGTAAAGAGCCGCAAGGAGGGGTTGGGTGACGCATTGAAATCCGTCTATCAGTTTTTTGCATTGCTTGCCTTTATGGCGTTGTTACTTGGCTGCATTGGCGTGGCCAGCGCGGTGCATATCTATGCGAAAGAAAAGCGAGAAGAGGTAGCGTTACTTCGTTGTATTGGGTCATCGGGTTGGCAAGCGTTTAACATCTATTTTATTCAGGTGTTTTGTGTGGGCTTGTTAGGAAGCGCAATAGGTTCGGCCCTAGGCATCGCGATACAACAAGTAATACCCATTGTGTTCAACGACTTTATTCCCGCTCAATTGCAATTTTCACTTTCGTGGGAAGCCCTGCTAGAAGGATTGCTGCTCGGTTCTATCATCTCCGTTTTGTTTACGATACTGCCGCTTATCTCGGTGCGATTTGTTCCGCCATTAAGCACCTTGAGAGCAGAAGTGAAGCAGGTAAAAGTAGTTTCTAAGACGCGTATGGTTGCCATTTTGCTGATTGTGCTCTTTCCGGTGTTGGCAGCTGCCTATCAGACTCAGAGTATCGTCACTGGCATATTGTTTTCAATTGGATTGGCCGTGGTGTTAGCGGGCTTATATGGAATCGGGGCATTGTTGCTCTATTTATCGAGACGCTTTTTTCCGCACAATGCAGCATTTACATTCCGCCATGCGTTATCAAATCTTTTTAGGCCCAACAATCAGACCCGCGTGCTGGTGGTGGCCATCGGTCTCGGAGCATTTATTCTTGCCACACTGAACATCATCCAGAATAGCCTATTAAATCAGGTGGAGTTTCAAGGAGGTAAAAACCAATCGAATACAATCTTGTTCGATATTCAACCAAAGCAGAAAGAAGGCGTGTTGCAATTAATTAAAGGCACTGGTTTGCCGATGAACCAAGTAGTGCCGATGGTAACCTGTAGGCTGGCGGAAGTGAAAGGTAAATCGGTTGAAACAATTTTGAACGACAGCACCGACAACAGGCCAGAATGGGCGGTATCGCGAGAGTACCGAGTTACTTATAGAGACAGCCTCACCAAGTCTGAAACGTTATTGGAAGGAAAACTTCAACGTTTTGAAAAAGGGAAAAAGGATTCAGTTTTTGTTACTATTTCGGAGGCCATGCATGAAACCCTGGAGGTAAATCTCGGTGATTCACTTGTGTTTGATATTCAAGGCGTACCCATTAAGACCTTCATTAGTGGAATAAGAAAAGTAGAATGGTCTAGCGACCCTCCAAATTTTATTTTTGTTTTTCCTTCTGGCGCGTTGGAAAATGCCCCTCAAATTTGGGTCGCTACCACGCGCATAGAAGATGCGGTTGTTTCAAGCAAGTTCCAACAGCAGTTGGTAACGCAGTTTTCAAACGTGTCGCTAGTAGACCTGCGTCTGATTTTGAATACGGTAAACGAACTCTTCTCTAAAGTGGCTGTTGCCATTCGGTTTCTATCTATGTTTAGCATCATTACAGGAATGATTGTACTAGCTGGCACGGTATCGAACAGCAAATTTGTGCGCATGAAGGAATATGTTTTGTTGCGGACGATTGGCGCACGCACCAAGCAAATTTCTGCCATCACGTTAATAGAATATGCCTACCTCGGTTTTTTTGCCGCCATGGCGGGCGTTGTGCTTTCGTTAGGCGCTGGTTGGTTATTGACTTTCTTTTTCTTTAAAATACAATTTAGTGTGAATGCAGTAGAACTTCTGTTAGTTACACTGGGTGTCATTTCACTCACTGTTGTTATTGGTTGGCTAAACTCGCGTTCCGTTATTTCTACGCCACCGTTGCAGGTGCTGAGAAAAGAAGCCTGATTCTAAAACTGAAAGTAAATAAAAGGCTGTATGCCGGCCGACTTTGTTTGCATTACGAATACAATCACGAGCAAGAGAAATGCAGTTTTACCAACTAGTGGAATATTAGTAAACCATTGCTGTGATTTCAATTCAACACTTCTGGGAATGAAATGAAGTAGATAACCTAGTAGCATCAGTGCTACCGTGGTTCGGTATCCGCTCAGAAAATCAACTAAAACATGGGGCTTAAACTGCGTTGTTATCTGAACTATTACTTCCCACGCGTTTTCCATTGTTGTTGCTCGAAAAAATATCCAACAGAAGCAGACAAAGTGAAACGTAACAAGCAGGCTAAGCAGGTTTACTAGAAAATTTTCTTTTAAAATAAGTTTTGAATTCCATCCTGCAAAGAACTTGTGCACAGCAAGGCCGATGCCGTGCAGGGCACCCCATACAATAAAACGAAAGGCAGCCCCGTGCCACAAGCCACCCAATACCATGGTGATGAATAAATTGAAATACGTTCTTAGTTTGCTTTTTCGATTTCCGCCCAGTGAGATATAGAGGTAGTCTTTTAGCCAGGTAGACAATGACATATGCCATCGTCTCCAAAATTCAGTAATATTTTTTGATTGGTAGGGCGAATCGAAATTAAGGCAGAACTCAAACCCTAGCAGCAACGCGATACCAATGGCCATATCAGAGTATCCCGAGAAATCGCAGTAGATTTGTAATGCATACCCATAAACGGCAAAGAGATTCTCTAATCCAGTATAGAGCGTTGGCGCGTCAAAAATTCTATCTACAAAGTTTAAACTTATGTAGTTGGAAATTATGGCTTTTTTAAAGAGGCCTGTGCAGATAAGGTAGATGCCACGGCCAAACATTTCTTTGGATACAAATGTGGGTTTGTAAATTTGGGGTATAAAATCGGCCGCCCGTACAATAGGCCCGGCAACCAACTGGGGAAAAAAGGAAACGAAAAAGGCGTAATCTAAGATGTTATCAACGGGTTTTAACGTGCCTCTATAAATATCAATCGTGTAACTCAATGATTGAAACGTAAAGAAGGAAACGCCCACAGGTAGAAATATATCGAGCGGTTCAAACGGCAAACCTGCACCTAGGCTAAACAACTCATGGATAAAGTTGGTGTATTTGAAGTAGCCGAGTAATCCTAAATTTACAATCAAGCTAACCACTAGCACAAATAGTTTCCTTGATTTCTCTTTTGAATAGAAGATAAGGTTAGCCAACGAATAGTCAATAAGGGTTGAAGCTATTAAAATGAGAAAGTAAATACCACTTGATTTGTAATAGAAATACAGCGAGAACAGTGTTACGAAAGTCAATTTGGCACGGTGAGTTTTACTCAGCAACGTGTAGATGCAAAGAAAGCCAAGAAACAGAAAAAGGAAAAAGCCGCTGTTAAAGATGAGCGGCTCATCTTTGTGATACAAAAATTGATCAACGAGCTTATGGATGTCGAAAAAGAACATAGTCGTTGTATGCTTTGATGAATGCATGATAGATCATGTTTCCTTGTAGCCGATATCCTTCTACGCTAAAATGAACTCCATCTGATCGCAGGTAGTTTACTTTTTTCCACCGATCTGCCGAGTGCTTGCCGCCACCAGCTTCATACAAATCGAAATAAGCAATTTTGTTTTTATCAGCATAGTCGATTATTTTTTTTCGTACTAAGTCAATCCCCGGATTTCGTTTTGTTTTTTTCTTGTAAGAATCGGAAGGTGTGGTTAACACAAACTGCGCTTGTGGATTGACTCTTTTTAATTTATTTACCAATGAATCGATGTGTTCACTTAAATGTGGATCGGAGTAAGGGTATTCTAGTGCCTCGTTTGTTCCGAGAGAGATAATAAACAAATCGGGATTCAGAGCTGCTGTTTGATCTGCAAAATAATGTGCGGAAAGGTAGTGACGGTACTTAGCACTGTTTACGCCAATAGAATGATAGACTACACCCGGTTTTTCATTTTCGAGGTTGACACCGAATATCACAGCTTGGTTCTGTGTGTTGATTGATTGAAGTGCTTTTATGGTAACTTGATTTGTGCGGAGCGGTAGCAGCACTTTGGAGGTATTGGATTGCTCAAAAGTATAGGGGCCAATAAATGCTACATCTTGGTTTATTGAATCTTTGATAACGAAGTTATAGCTTCTACTGTCCTTCAGATAAAAAAGGGTAAGTCGGTCAAATCGGTAATCTAGGGAAGGAAAATTTGAAGTTTTAATGGTTAATGTTGCTTCTTTATCCGCTGTCTTTAATGCCGCTCCTGAAATCCCAATGGGTGTTGTTGTGTCAGGGTTTATTATTCTGTTCACGTCCCATGTTGTTCCCGATGAAGAGGTGATGCCAAAGGCTTCGTTTGTCCTTGCCAGCTTCCACGGAAAAACCAATCCTCTGCCTCCGTTTCCGAAATCTAGATTAAAATTTTGCCGCAGAGCGCCACTTAAAAAATCGGCTTGAATATGAGAATCACCGATTTGAATAATATTCAATCTCACTTTTTTCTGGGCGCGCAGTTGATAAAGTTTTTCAAAAAATTCGGATAGCGAAGTAGCGTTGTGTATAATTGCATCTTCCTCCTGAACTAGCTTTGCTTTATCGTCTAATCGAAATGCAATAGTATCTTGTGCGAAGCAGCGGAATCCATACAGAATTGTAAGGATGGCGAGTAGTACCATTCGAACCTTAGTCATAATTTTTCTTCTCCAGAAGTAACACGTCTGCTAATAATTTGGCGATTTTCCTGCCGCCCCAATAATTTAAGTGCGTGTAGTCTTTTGCGCCCATGGCAGGCTTTGCGTTGACAAACTTGACCATACTATTTTTTCCACCCATGGCGCTATACACATCCCAAAAAGCAATTTTGCTTTTCTTTGCTAGCTGACGTTGTGCGTTAACCATTACAGGTATTGCAGGAATCGTTTCAAATATGCCATTTTGATTGCTGCTCCTGTCACTTACGCTTAACAATAAAAAACTTGCAGATGGAAAGCTCTCTTTTAATCGATTGATCACAGTATTCATTCGCTCGACATACCAGCCATAGTCAGCAGTATCCGATTCGTGTACTACGTTAAGGCCGTATTGAAGGATGATCAACTTATAATCACGAAACGCATTAAACTCCCTATGTGCTGTTGGCTCAATTTGGTAAAGACCAATTCCGGAATTTCCTCTCATCGCAAAGTTATCGACATATACACCCGTGCTTTCTTCAAAGCTGGTGCCATATACTTGAATACTATCGGAAGGTGGAAATCGAAATTTGATGGATTGAATATTGTCGTGGGTTAAAGTGAATTCTTGAAGAACATTGTTGGCGTCAAAAGATTGGCTCATTGAAAGTGTGTCATTGATCAAGTACTCAAAGCGCGAGTTTATCTGATTCTTTAAATACAGCTTTACGCGATGGAAGCTAAAGGTTCGCCCTTTAAGCGCGGGCTTGTACTCCACTTCATTTGCTTCTAATGGAAGAAAGCAATAACCAGAAGTTCCCAGTGCAGTTTGTGGGCTTTTTTCGCCCACAATGGACAGTGTTTTCCAGTTCGAAAAATGATGCTGAATCGTAGTACGAAATTTTGACACCTCTGAAGTGATGGGCACAAACCCAACTCCCCGGCCGCCATACAACCGTTGCAGCGTATCTCGGAAATTTGCGCATAATATATCACCTTCTATAAATGAATCTCCAAAAAAGGCAATTCTAACTGCTTGATTTTTAGTGTTTCGGATGCCCTGAAAAAACGATCTTAACGCACTCTTGTCGGCACTATAATCTTCAATGCCACTGTTGATTTTTTCTTTGTTTATCAGCAAAGAATCTTTCAATAGTGAATCTGATTTGATCGGCTCAATAATAACCAACTTTTCTTCTTTATCGGGTTCAATATCGCTTACGATATTTACTTTTTTAATCTTAAAGGAACCCAGCGAAAATTCACCGACAAGCGAAAGCGCAACCAATGAAAGAATCGTTAGGAATAGGATTACGATAGATTGGGCTAGATAATTCTTCAAAACACAAACGCCAATGGCTCCGATTTAGCATTAATAACCTTACTTGTAATCACTGCTTGGATTTACAATGGATGTATATAAAACTTCGAAAGATAGCTGGAAAACCCAAAAAAGTAGTAAAACACGGTTCATATTATAAGGGGCTGGTATTCTGAACCCAAGAAGTCGTAAATTTGTTGTTTGAAAAAACAACATCATGAGCGAAAAGATACGACTGGATAGCATTGAGGAAGCCCTTGAAGACATTAAGAATGGAAAAGTGATTGTGGTGGTAGATGATGAAGATCGTGAGAACGAAGGCGATTTTATTTGCGCTGCCGAAACCATAACCCCTGAAATAGTGAACTTTATGGCTACCCACGGAAGGGGGCTGATTTGCGCACCTCTGGTGGAAAGCCGCTGTGAAGAACTTGGCCTCGATTTAATGGTGGGAAAAAATACTGCCGCCTTCGAAACTCCGTTTACTGTATCAGTTGATTTGATTGGACATGGTTGCACAACGGGGATTTCTGCATCGGATCGTTTCAAAACAATCAAAGCGTTGGTTGATCCGGAAACCGATCCTGCTGAGTTGGGAAAACCAGGTCATATATTTCCGCTGAAAGCGAAAAAGGAGGGAGTGTTACGAAGAGCGGGTCATACCGAAGCGGCCATTGATTTTGCTCGCCTTGCGGGATTTAGGCCAGCAGGGGTATTAGTTGAAATTTTGAATGAAGACGGCACTATGGCACGCCTTCCAGAGCTGCGCTTAGTAGCTGATCGCTTTCAGTTGAAGTTGGTTACCATTAAAGATCTCATTGCGTATCGCATGAAGAAAGAGTCGCAGATTAAACGTCAAGTAGATGTTAATATGCCCACTGAATTTGGTGACTTCAAACTGGCTGCTTTCGAACAGGTAAATACGGGCGAAGTGCATATGGCGTTGATGAAAGGAGAATGGAAGAAGGATGAGCCAGTGATGGTTCGTGTGCATTCTTCTTGCGTAACGGGTGACATTTTTGGCTCCTGCCGATGCGATTGTGGTCCACAGTTACATGCCGCCATGGCGATGGTGGAGCAAGAAGGGAAGGGCGTTGTACTATATATGAAGCAGGAAGGAAGAGGCATTGGCTTGTTAAATAAATTAAAAGCTTACCAATTGCAAGAACAAGGCTTGGATACGGTGGAAGCGAACATCCAATTAGGTTTTGATATGGATAATCGCGACTATGGAATTGGGGCGCAAATACTGCATGAATTGGGAATTACAAAACTCCGGCTGATTACGAATAATCCCAAGAAGCGAGTGGGTTTGATGGGTTATGGCTTAGAAATAGTGGAAAACATCGCGATCGAAATTATGCCTAACGCACACAATGAAAAGTATTTACTCACAAAGCGCGATAAAATGGGTCATACCATCTTAAAGAAGAAATGAAAGGAAAAGAAATGAACAGTATCAATCGGGAAGAACAGCAAAGATATTGCGCTGCTAGCCTCCGCGCTTTCTGCTGCTTAGTTTTTTTACTTCTTTTTGTTTCAGCATCTCCGTTGCCAGCTCAAATTTATCAAACCCAGGAAAAATTCGCGTTTGAATTTTGGCACGAAGGTAAAGTGGTATTAGATGGCGGAGATACGTTGAGAGGGAAGCTTCAGTATAACATGCAAACGGAGTTAGTGCAGCTCCAAACCAACCAAAAGCTAGAAACATTGACTCCACGTAAAGTAGTTTTCTTTGAGATATTTGATCAAACCGTAAATCGCTATAGGCAATTCTATTCATTGCCTTTTGCCCTCACTGGCCAGTACAAAGCGCCTGTTTTTTTTGAGCTACTCACCGAAGGTAAATTAACGCTTTTGTCGAGAGAGAAGCTGGAGTACAGAACCTATTCTTCTTTTTATTTTTATGGAGGAACCTATACGCGATTGGTATTGACAAACCTTTGTTATCTTTTGAAAGAGAATGGAACTATTCAAGAATTTAACGGCAAACGCAATGATTTTTATGAACTTATGGGAAGTAAAAAAGATGAAGTCGAAAAATATGTAAAAGCAAACAGACTAGACTTTGCAAATAAATATAATGTAGTTCGAATAATTGAATACTATAACTCTTTGATAAAATAGCAACCATGACAAAGCCGTTAATACTGGTTTCAAATGACGATGGAATTACTTCGAAAGGAATCAAAAACCTGATTGACGTAATGAAGAAAATTGGAGATGTGATTGTGGTGGCACCCAACAGTCCGCAATCTGGTAAAGGGCACGCTATTACCGTGGGGGAGTCGCTAAGGTTAGAAGAAAACACAACGCTATTCGAAAATGTTCGGGCGTATGAATGTTCAGGCACACCAGCCGATTGTGTGAAAATGGCAAGGCATTTTGTGCTGAAAGATGAACGGCAACCGGATATTATTGTTTCGGGAATAAATCATGGTAGCAATACCTCTATCAGCGTGTTGTATTCAGGTACAATGTCAGCAGCCATTGAAGGTGCCATAGAAGGCACACCCGCCATCGGGTTTTCGCTTTGCGATTATGGTTCGGATGCAGATTTTTCGCACACACTTCCTTATATCGAAAAATTGGTGCGTCAGGTGTTGGAGAAGGGGCTGCCAAAAGGAGTTGCCCTAAACGTCAATTTTCCAAAGAAAAAATCAGAGCCATTTAAGGGAATTCGAATTTGTCGGCAGGCGAATGCAAAATGGGTGGAAGAATTTGACCAACGCTTTGATCCGTATAACAGGCCCTATTTTTGGATGACTGGCAAGTTCGTGAATTTCGATAAGGGAGAGGACAACGATGAATGGGCAATCGCTAACAATTACATTTCTGTTGTTCCATGTCAGTTTGATTTAACGGCTCACCAGGCAATACCAGTTTTAAATGAGGAGTGGGATATTTTAGGATAGATTTAGTTTCTTTTAAAATAAATAGTAAAAGTTGTTCCCTTATCAAGCTCGCTGTTAACCTCTATTTTTCCACCTAGCGATTCTACTTGGATCTTAACAAGATATAAGCCCAAACCCTTTCCTTCCACGTGGCTGTGAAATCGGCTATAGAGTGTAAAAAGTTTGGCTCTGTATTTAGATAAGTCAATACCCATTCCATTATCGCTTACGGTAAGGCAAAGGAAGTCGTCCAAAAGAGAGGTCTTGATTTGTATCCTTGGAGCACGATTCTCATGACGGTACTTGATGGCATTGCTAAGTAAATTGATTAGAATGCTATCTAAATACGGCCTTGCAGTTCTGATTTCATTTGCCGCTGAAAAATCTGATACTATGCTCGCTTTAGTTTCTAACACTTCTTTTTCTAAATTGATTAGAATAAGGCCTAACTCTTGTTGTAGGTTAATGTCCACAAGTTGAGCGGTATTGTTTTTTCGTATTTCTAAGATCGTGTTTAATTCTTTTACCACTCGATCTAATTCCTGTGCAGAAACCACCAAGTTTTTGCGAATGAACTTTTCCTCCTTTTCATCTTGTGTTATCTCGAGGATGTTCGAGAGTCCCAAAATCCTTGCAATGGGTGCTCGCAGGTTGTGTGACGACATAAAGGCAAATTGCTCTAATTGTTGATTGTATTCAACCAGTTCAGCAGTTCTTTTTTGAATTTCGATTTCCAGTGATTCATTTTTTAAAGTTAGCTCCACGTTTTGGTTTTCAATTATCAACCGTGCTTCTCTCAACGATTCATTTTGATTTGCTACCAAATCGCGTTGAGTTGAAATTTCTTCTTGGCTTTGGCTTAGTTCTTCATTTTGCGCAGCAATTTCTTCTTTGCTTATCTTCAATACTTCATTAGTATCTTCAATGGTCCTGATCAAAATTTTCTGTTGGCCGTAAAAAATATAAACTAATGTTAATAGCAAAAATTGTAAGCCGACATGAAGAGAAGCCGTAAGTAGATTATTCGTATTGAAAATATAAACAGAAGAAACAAGTTCATCGGGGGTAACAAAAAAGAAGAAGACTACGGTCAATAAGCCAATGCACGCCCAAATCCAAGCTGCCCTGTTAGGCAATAAAATCAAGCTCATAACAGGCACCAAAGAAATCCAACCCAGCACGTAGGATCTAATTCCACCAGAAAAGAAAGTTAACAGGAAGATGACCAGCCAACAAATGATTGTGAAAATGTGGGCAGTTGTTCGAATGGAAAAACCATATTTTAGGCCTAGCAATTGGAGTAAAAAGCAAACGGAAACCAGAATCATCAAATAGCGAGCCGCCAGGAAACCTGTCAGGTAAGAATTTACCCAATAGCCAATTCCGAAGGCGATCGAGATAAGTAGAAATTTTATTTGGAGGCGCGTAAGGCGATTGTCAATGCTGCTAATAGATTTGGTTGCAGGGAAGAAAAAAGACTCTAATTTGCCCATAAGTTTATAGCGAAAGATAAGAGAATCTTAGAATTGTAGGACTAGCGCAAAATAGATTTTTCAAAACGGATCTACATCGAAATGAATTCGAGACTGCCTATGGTCTTTGGAGTCGTTCAGGTTTGCCATCAATTGGCGAAGGGTTGATTTAATTTGGCCAAGTCTGCCTTGATCGCGGTTAATTTTAAGAAGCACGTTTAACAAGTATTCGTTTTTGATTTTGGAAATGATGGGCTCTCCCGGACCTTGAATAATTACTGATGGAAGTGCCGCTTTTGCCTGCATCACAAACACATCGGCTGACTCAGCGCATTTTCTTTTGTCCTTATTTTTTATACTTACGTAAATGAGCCTGCAATAGGGCGGAAAGAAGTGCTCCCTTCTATCGCCCAGTTGCCATTCAATAAAGCCGTTCACATCGTTATTGGTCACGAAAGAGAATAGCGGGTGATCTACTTTTGAAGTTTGAATGACAACCTTTCCGGGAGTTGACCTTCTACCGGCCCGGCCACTTACCTGTGTGATGAGTTGAAAGGCTCTTTCGTAGGAGCGAAAATCCGGAAAATGAATCATCCGGTCAGCATCAAAAACGCCTACTAAGTTTACATTTTTGAAGTCAAGGCCTTTGGTAACCATTTGGGTTCCCACCAAAATACCCGTTTCACCCTGCTCAAGCCCTTCGATAATACGTTCATATCCGCCCTTGGTCCGCGTAGTGTCAAGATCCATCCGCTGAGTTTTAGTTTCAGGAAAATGTAAATTCAATTCTTCCTCTAACTTTTGAGTTCCGTAGCCTATCGTGCGCAACCTTTTTGACGAGCAGGATGCGCACTGCGTTGCTACCTCTTCACGGTATCCGCAGTAGTGACATACCAGCGAATTTCGATATTGATGATAGGTTAGGCTTACATCACAGTTGATACATTTTGGTATCCAGCCACAATCTTCGCATTGCAGCATAGGAGAATAGCCTCTTCTGTTCTGAAAGATAATGACTTGCTCTTTTTTGATTAGCGTCTCGCTTATCTGCTTGAGCAGAATGGAAGTGAAGTCACCCTTCATTCGCTTTAATTTTTTCTCCAAGGTAATGTCGGCAAAAATAATGGTAGGCATCTTTGCTTCGCCAAATCGTTCACTTAAAACAATGCATTCGTACTTATTAGCTGCTGCCTGATAGTACGATTCAAGGGAAGGCGTTGCACTGCCTAATAAAACTTTTGCATGATGTTGTTGAGCCATTACCAAGGCCACATCGCGCGCATTGTAGCGAGGGGATGGATCATATTGTTTATAGGAGCCGTCATGTTCCTCATCCACTATAATTAATCCGAGATTATCAAATGGCAGGAAGATGGAAGAGCGAACGCCTACAACAAATTTGAATTTGCCGTTCAACACACCATTCCAAACCTCTACCCGTTCATTGTCGGAGAATTTGGAATGGTAAACCCCCATCGAAGTGCCAACTATTTTCGAGAGCCGCTGAACTATTTGGGTGGTAAGTGCAATTTCTGGCAGCAAGTAGAGCACTTGCGAGCCCGCGTCAAGTGCCTTTGTAATCAGGTCGATGTAGATTTCAGTTTTGCCGCTTCCCGTCACACCTTGGAGCAACGCAACTTTATCCTTATCGAAGCTCGAGAGAATTTCATTTCTGGCTTTTGTCTGTGCCTCGCTTAATAAAACGTGCGTGTAACTACTTGGCTCATTAAATCCAAAACGAGGAATGGTCTGGTCAAATTCTTCGAACACACCTTTCTTCACCAGGGTTTGGAGGGAGGAATCTGAAATATCTTCCTTTAAAAGATCTGATTTTTTAATTCCTTTTTTATTGATGGAGGTGTTGTTAAATACTGGGATGTATTGGAGATACTTTAACACAACCGCTTCTTGCTTTGGCTTGGCACTGATCGTTTCGAAAAGTCTTTCCAGTTCTTTTTTGTCGTTATACAGCGAGGACAATCTCACTCTTCGTTCCGTCTTTGGGTGGAATTTTTCTTTTACTTGCTCTATTAATATGATCGCGCCTTTTGCATGTAGCGATTTCAATAACGAGTAGACCGTTTTTGCGCTGAGTAATTTGGTGACATCCGAATAGGTAAGTGATTCGATTTGTTTTAGCCGACTTAAAACCAGTTCTTCTTTTTCTGAAAAATTAAACTCAGTTTCATCCCTATTGAATAACGGATTGATTTGGACAATCGATTCACTGGAAAGTTTTAGTCCGGAAGGTAAAGCAGCATTCAGCACTTCGCCCAGCGTGCACATGTAATAATCAGCGATCCATTGATATAGTAGCAACTGCTGTGGATAAATAATTTCATTTTCATCCAGCAACTCCAAAATGTATTTGGCCTCAAACTCTTGTGGAGGTTGCTGGTGAATATTGGTAATTATTCCCGTTAGGATTTTCTTGGCGCCAAACTGAACGATCGCGCGCTGACCGATTTTGATCTGCTCGTTAAGCAAAAGCGGCACCCTATAGGTAAAGGTTCGTCCTACCGGAACAGGCAATACCAGTTCGGCAAACAGGGTGTTAGATTCGGCAAAAGAAAGTTGATCGGCCAACGAATACATGTTAAACAAGTACAAAGTTAACTCATATTGCCGATCTCATTTAGGGTTAATTGTTCAACTTCTCAGGCCAAAAGGTTGCGCTAATTTTGACCATTTCTGCAAATTGACTTTGTTACATTTTGAATACATCACTTTTTCTGAGGTCAAATCTGCAATCGAGATCGCCAAGTAGATGGAGGACGGATCGGACATTTCCCTTGATCATATGGGCTCGGTATATCTCATAAATGCTTTACAAAAATGTAATTGATTTATAGTTTTACTAGCCGGCCACTTCCTGTAACGGTGACAGAAGTAGAGGGATTTCCTGAATAACTAATAGAACCACTTCCTGTTATTTGACCATTTAATGTATTGGAAACTGTCACTGAAATACTACCACTACCGCTAATCGTGCAAATAGCATCTTTCGAACTAATTTTTAGTAAGTTGATATTTCCACTACCCGCGATAGAGCAATTCAAGTTTACTGTAGTTGAACTGCTAGAAGCCTGAATGTTGCCACTTCCCGAAATACTACATTGTTTAATGTCATTAAATGAATCCAATAGGTTAATGCTGCCGCTGCCTTTTATGGAAAGGCCATTCAAACTCCCGGTTGTAAATATCTTCGCCTTGGCCTTCGAGTTTTGGATGCTTAAATTTTCTGGTAATGTTTTTACAGTTAGTTTATTTCCAACAACTTCAAATGTTAAATATTGGATTAAGTTTTCATAATCAGAGTATTCAATTTTATTTGTTGTTCCGGTGACAACTTCAACGTTGCAGTTATTAATAATTTCAATCTCGCTAAAAGAATTGATGTTAGTGGTTTGAGAAACAATACTTCCTGTTCCTGTTTGAGATGTGATACTTTCTTTTTTGCAATGAGAAGATAGCACTAAAATTGATAAGACTGATAAGGTCGAAATAGCTTTAAACAAGGCATGAGGCTTCATTTTTTTACTTTTTGATGTTGACTTGGTTCTTCTAGTCAATTAACGGATATTTTTCAAAATGTTGCATTTTTTTAGAGACATTTCTGTGGTAGTTTGGTTTCTATCAGTCTCTAGTTTCAGCCTTTTGGAAAGGTTTTCGTCAAGCAGCAGTCTCATAGAGTTGCTCTATGTTTTTTGAGGTCATAATTTTGCCTGCAATTTCGTCAACCGCTAGTGCTTGTTCTTTTTTTACTTTGGGGAAGTGTTCGAGAAATTCGCCCACAGGTATCCCTTTTCCCAAATGGTCAAAAAGCGTCTGGATAGGGACTCTGGTTCCCTTAAATACCGGATTTCCTGATAGGATTTCCGAATCAATATTTATGTAGTCCTTCAGTCTATACATAGATCAAATATACAAACGCGTGTGTCTTGAACAAAGTCCAGTTGTAAGGACGATGATGCTGTACAAGAGATGGAAGGCTTCTCAATTAGATTATCCTGCTGTTCGGGATTTGCAATCCCGAACCCAGATACTAAGGATTTACAATCCTGCTTCATTCAATCGACCACAAGGCTTATCACTCCCGCTGTTTGGAATTTGCAACTTGCTATTTGGAATTTGTAATGCCTAAACAAATAGAAAGGATTTACAATCCTGTTTTATCCAACAGTATGAAACGACTTATCACTTACCTTTGTCTTTCAAAATTGTTTAATTGTGATGTTGGATTTGTTTAGTAATGGCGAATCGGTGAGTAACCTGTTGCCTCAAGATGGAATGGTTCATTACTATGGCAAGGTGGTTAGCCAAACAAAAGCTACTTATTATCTGGATGGATTGCTAAACGGAATTGAGTGGCGAAATGATGAAGCCGTTGTGTTTGGCAAGTTGATAGTTACCAAGCGCAAGGTAGCCTGGTATGGCGATCGTGCATTTAGCTACACCTATTCCAACGTAACTAAGCACGCGCTGCCGTGGACTGCAGTACTGCGGGAGCTAAAACAACTAGCGGAAGAGAAAACCGGGGAAACCTATAACTCGTGCTTGCTCAATCTATATCACAGCGGTGAAGAGGGCATGGCCTGGCATAGCGATGGTGAGAAAGATTTAAAAAAAAATGGATCTATTGCCTCGTTTAGTTTTGGAGCCGAACGCAAATTTTCGTTTAAGCATAAACAATCAAAGGAGGTTGTATCAGTTAGTTTAGAAAACGGAAGTCTTTTAGAAATGAAAGGCACCACGCAAACACATTGGCTGCACCGGTTACCGCCCACAAAACTAGTGCATAAACCAAGGGTTAATCTTACGTTTCGCACGATAGTGTAAAAAATTAAGTTCAAAAAATCGGTCACTTGAAAGGCAATGCTCCAACCAGCGGCCTTTTTTTAACAAGCTGCGAGTTGTTGGCTGGTTGATAGGCTTTCAATTGACCAATGGATTTTGGTGAGGGAGTTTCCGTGGAGTTAAGCAAGGAAAAGGGATTCTCGATAGTTGCGGTAGAGTTTCCTGCGTTAATTTCATGGTTGGTTTGCTTTTGCCATTCAGTAAATGTTGAATACGTCATTTCACCTTCCTTAAAAACAAAGTTTGAAATGGTACTCCAATAGGTGTTGTCTTTTATAGTGAGGTTCTGTTGGTTTTTGTTGATCTCAAAAAACGAAACCCCGTTGCTTATGAACACATTTCGCTGAATTGTAAAGTTGTTATTTTCCCCGTAGGTGATCGCTATACATTTACCATCGGTGCCAGGTTGGCGGCTCGAAAAAATGGTATTGTTTTCAATTGTCATATTTTTAATTGCTGTTCCGCTGGTGCCGATATGAATTTCTCCGTATGAATTTTTACGCCCATTATTCTCAAGAATATTATGGCGAATGATATTGTCGCCCAGTCTATGCGGTGCTTGGTCATAATTCCAAACTAGAATTCCAGCGCCATCGTTATCGCGAGCGTAGCAATTTTGGATTATGCAATTTGTGGTGCCGCCATCTAAGTCAAACCCCGCCCCATCTAGTCCGCTTCCAGTGCGATTGTTAATTGCCGTGCAATATTGGATGATTGAATTATTGGCAGCGTGAAGCCAAATCCCGCAAGGGCCACCCACGCGAGAATTGCATAGATAACCATTGTTGTACGCGGAACAATACTCTATAAGGGCATCTTCTACATTATCGATCTCCATGCCGCTGCCGCTATGGTTCTCAAGAAATAAGGGATCACCTGTGTTATCATGTGCAACGCAATTTTCAATTCGCAGAGTTTTGTTGGCGTAACCAACGGCTTGAGTATCCCATACCCCCGTGACAAAAATTCCATGATTTCGATTGTTAAAGACCTCGCAGTTGCTGAAAATGACATCCTCAAATCCGCTTTGACTCCTGTCTACTGGCTTTCCGCCTAACCAGATACCATCGTTACCAAATCCGGAAATAATGCAGTTTTCTACGCGTATAAATTTTTGCTTGTTGGCCTGTTCTATGGTGTTGATGATTTCAATTCCGCTGCCCTTGTTTTTTGTGGCATCGTTACTTTTTACGACAAGATTTTTAATGACAATGCCGCCTGTATTTAATATTTTAACCGCGGTTGAATCATTGTTTTGGATGATGGCCTTACCTTCTCCGAAGCTTCCAATGGTTATTGGTTTTACTGGACTTCCTTTATCTTCTTGATCTAAGAATATTTGACCGATAAAGAGTGAGCCGCCTTCCAATAGTATTTTGTCCCCAGCTGAAAAATGACTCCCATTTATTTTGGACAATGTTTTCCATGCTGTCTGCTGCGAATGTCCATCATGTTGGTCATTTCCATTAGAAGCAACGAAATAGATGTTTTGCTGGCCAATGCAAGACCAAGAAAAGGCTAAAGCAAATATGAAAGTGGCGATGGTTTTCATTTTATGCAGGCTTGAGTCAAGTGGTTAAAATTTCGTTTTTATTTTTTGAGCAGATTCCTCAGCTCTACTTTTCTAAAATCAACAGGATGGCCTTCACTCTGCAGGGCAATGTAACCTGAGATTAGTGGTTTGCCCGGCTTCCAGATAGTGCTGTCAAATCGATTGGCAACACCGCCACCCATGGTGGGCTTGCTGTAGCGAAGAACCGTGTCTCCATTAATGATATGGGTAACCAAAGAATCGCCCAGCACGATCAATTCTGCTTTTACCCATTGATCGCCATCATAGGTTTTCGAAGTGGAATTCAAACAGTGTCCATCGTATTTAGTTCCGTTAAACACAATGTCGGTGCCGGGAGAACACATGTTGCCAGTCGGCCTCGGTTTGCCGTCACTAAGTCCGCCCAGAAATTGCATCTCCACTGAGATTGGCCAATCTTGTTCTTTGGGCATGGTGCGTGGATCTTGTGAATGAAACATTACTCCGCTGTTTCTCAGCGTATAATCGGGTGCGCCTTTTTGGAGCTCGCCAACAAATCGATATTCTAATTTGAGATGAAAATAGGAGTAGGGTTGGTCGAAATAAAGATGTGCAAATTGATCGTTGAAATCGCCATACTGATCGTATCGCACTTGGATGACGCTATCTTCCACGCGGAAGGTGCTTCCGAAATTTACGCCTACTTCATGGTGATGGATTTTCACTGTCCAGCCGTCCAGGTCCTTGCCGTTAAATAGCGGAACAAATTCATTTTCTGAACCATTGCCGGGTTTCTCGCCACAAGAAATTAGAAGCAGAAAGAGAAAAGCGGATGTTTTTGATAAAGCATTCATGTGCAAAAGGGTTGATCTAGGCGAAAGTCAACTCCTAATTTACCTATTGAATCTGTTTTTACAATCATCAAAAATTCGCCTCGTATCTTTTGCGATAAAAAAACCACCTAAACGCTTAAATTTGCAGCCTTGATTTCTAAAAACCCTCATTGATGAACTTTTCAGCCGAACTGGACAAGAACTCGATTTTTAAAACAGTTTCGGAAGTCGCCCATGCGCTTAATTTCGAAGTTTTTGTAGTAGGTGGTTTTGTACGTGACCTGATTCTGACCAGACCTTGTAAGGACATTGATTTTGTGTGTTTAGGCAGCGGCATTGACTTGGCTACCGGGGTGGCAGGCAAATTGGGTAATCCACAAGTGACAATTTTTAAAAACTTTGGCACTGCCATGATCAAGGAAAGCGATTATGAGCTGGAGTTTGTGGGTGCCCGTAAAGAGTCTTACCGACTGGAATCACGCAAACCGATCGTGGAGGATGGCACACTGCAAGAAGATCAAGACAGGCGAGATTTCACCATTAATGCCATGGCTATTAGCTTGAATGCTAGTAACTACGGAATGTTGGTCGATCCCTTTCAGGGCGTAGAGCATATCAAGGGTAAGATGATCAAGACTCCCTTAGATCCTACTATTACTTTTTCGGATGATCCGTTGCGAATGATGCGCGCCATCCGGTTTGCTGCGCAATTAAATTTCGATATCGATCCAGATACGTTTGAAGCAATCATAAAAAACACCGACCGATTGAAGATCGTTTCCATGGAACGAATAATCACAGAGCTCAACAAGATCATTATGACGCCAAAACCGTCTTACGGATTTAAGCTCTTGTTTCATAGCGGCTTGCTGAAGGAGTTTTTTCCGGAAATGGTGGCTCTTCACGGTGTCGATTCAGTTGGCAACAACGCTCATAAAGACAATTTCTTTCATACCCTTCAAGTGCTTGATAACGTGTGCAAGGTCTCTGAAGGCCTGTGGCTTCGCTGGGCTGCCATAATGCATGACATTGCTAAACCGTTGACTAAGCGCTACGAAGAAGGCCATGGGTTTACCTTCCACGGACATGAAGATAAAGGTGGCCGAATGGTGCCGGGACTGTTCAGAAGATTGAAGCTTCCGCTGGACGATCGCATGTTGTTTGTTCAGAAGCTTGTTCGTTTGCATTTGAGGCCGATCTCCTTGGTAAAGGATGTTAGCGACTCTGCCATTCGCAGATTGCTTTTTGAGGCTGGAGATGATATCTATGAATTAATGAAGCTTTGTAGAGCCGATATCACCTCAAAGAATACCGAAAAAGTATCCAGGTTCTTGACCAATTTCGATAAAGTGGAGCAGAAGATGAAAGAAGTAGAGGCCAAGGATAACATTCGTAATTTTCAACCGCCCGTTACTGGGGATGAGATCATCACGCTTTTCAATGTTCCACCTGGCAGAATTATAGGCGAGATAAAAGAGCAGATCAAAGAAGCAATCCTGGATGGAAAAATTCGCAACGATAGGGAAGAAGCATATCAATTAATGTTAGATATTGCAGCCGAAAAAGGACTAGAAAGAAAAATTTGAAAAAACAGTTGAAATGAAGAAATTAATATCGTTAGTTTTTATAGTCGCTGCCTTAGCAGTAAGTGCCCAAAAGAAGAAGGCGAAAGAGCAAAAACCTGCTGAGCCGGCAGTAGAGCAAAAAGCTGTCCCAACAGTGGATACGGTAAAAAAGCAGCAGGCACCGCAAGCAAATCCGTTGGTAGAACATTTTATCAGAAAATATCAATTGGCCACCCGCTGGGGCGATGAATCAGAGGCAAGAGATGCCATCTACGATTTGATAGCCGAAAATGCGGTGAATGACTCGATCATATTTAATTTGGCGCTTTCCTATTTTGACTCTCGGCAGTATGCTCCTGCTCTGTTGGTAACCCGCGATTTACTTTCTCAGAACCCGAAAAGTATCAACCTATTGGAACTGCAAGGAGCCAGCTATGAGGGATTGGGGTTAAAGGAAAAAGCCCTCCCTAGCTATGAGGCTATTTATCTGCAAACGAGCAATGTGGGCGTGCTTTATAAAATGGCCGCCTTGCAGTTTGATACTAAGAAATATCCTGAAGCGATCACTAACTTAGACATCATTTTAACCAAACCAGAGGCACTTACTTTAAAAGCAACTTTCAACGATGCACAAGGCAAACCCAAAGACTACGTATTAAAGGTAAGTGTACTCAATTTGAAAGGTCTGATCGTTCAAGAAACAGACAAAGTTGCGGCAAGAAAACTTTATACCGAGGCGTTGGCATTGGCGCCTGACTTTGCCCCTGCAAAAGAGAATTTAGCGAAGCTGAAGTAAATGTTGGTCGTCCGAAGAATTTTCTTCGGTATTGCGACTAACGATTACGGGTAGTTTATCTTTTAGCATTTTTTGCCGCTAAGTTTGAAAAGCGGCAAAGAATGTGTGAGTTTTATAAAAAGGTCAATGCAACCTTCTGGTGTAGGCTGGGTCTTTAGCGAAGAAGTACTATTCTTTGGAACACGTTGGCGTAAATCTCCATCAAGACATCATTGATCGCTGTAAAGCAGGCGACAGGCAAGCGCATTATAGGCTTTATCAGCTTTATTGCAAAAGCATGTTTAATGTTTGCTATCGCATCGTGAAAGACGAGCCTGCGGCTGAGGACGTGCTTCAGGATGCATTTATTAACGCGTTTAGAAATTTAAAAAATTACCGGGGAGACTCCGCCTTTGGTGCTTGGCTGAAACGCATTGTTGTAAATAAGGCAATCACCCATATTGGAAGGCGAAGGCTGGAGCGAATTCCTGAAGAGGAAGGATTTGACATTCAGGAAGAAACACAGGATGAATCAGCTTCATTTCCGTTTACGGTCGATCGTGTAAGAGAAGCGATTTTGAATCTTCCAGACGGATATAGAACCGTGCTTTCTTTGTATCTTTTGGAGGGATACGATCACGAAGAAATAGGGCAGGTGCTGGAAATTTCGGAGTCTACCTCCAAGTCGCAGTTTAGTCGCGCAAAAAAGAAACTGATAGAAATTCTAAAAGAGCAAAAATATGGATGACCCATTAGGTGAATTTGTAAAAAAAAATAAAGACGAGTTTGATGACAAGGAACCTTCCACTCGCGTATGGAAGGAGATAGAGAATAGACTGCCCCTAGCAAAACACATTTCTATTTGGAATTCAGTAGCCGTTTGGCGAGCCGCTGCGTTGGCATTTCTCTGTTTATCCCTTTACATTTTTTTTACAAGGCCGAGTGGTAGACCCACTATGAATGCTTATCAGTCAGCCGATTTCACAGACTTAGAAACATTTTATAGTGGCCAAATTCAAGAAAAGGTAGAGTTTATAAATAGTTTTGAAACAGGCAACGAGAAAGATCAACTCGGCCAAGATTTCCAAAAACTGGATGCAATGTACCAGGTGTTGAGTGAGGAAATGAAAATAAGGCCTTCTGAAAAAGTCAAAGATGCGATGGTATTAAATCTCTTAGTTCGGATAGACTTATTGAACCAACAAATTAAGAAACTTGAAGACAAAAGAAAGCCGAGGAATATAGCTAGTTAGATTTCACATAAAAGGTAACCTTACTATCTTTGATAAAATAACAAAAAATGGGTTTAGTATATGCACCGATAACACTAATTAATGGAGAAGATTTAATTCTTGCCAAAAGGCACATTATCGGTGAAGATGAGGTGAAACAAATGACCATTAATATGTTGGCAGATTCGGGAGCGTACATGTTGGCCATCAACGAGACCATTCAAGAGCAGCTTCAATTTCCAGTAATAGAAACCAGAAAAGCACAAATGGCTAACGGTTCTGTAGAGGAGTATGATGTTGTTGGTCCGGTGGAAGTACGATTTAAAAATAGGCAATGCACTTGCCGCGCCATGGTGTTGCCGGGAGATAATGAACCTTTACTGGGAGCTATTCCAATGGAGGATATGGACATTTTAATCCATCCGCTAAGGCAAGAGCTGATCGTAAATCCCGAACATCCTTACTTTGCTCAAATGAAAATGAAGTAAAAGGTCGGTTAGGTATGGAAAGCAAGACTTATACTTTTGATACACTGAAAATATTTAGCGTGTTAAAGAAAGCCAGAATACGTCAAAACTCCTCTTCACTTACCAATTCAAATTCTTCTTTTGCAGAATCTTGAATTTTACTGTCTTTGCATTTAAGCACCCTTGCCGGGAATTTTTTAATTAGCCCATAGCTGTGTGTGGCCATTAGAATGGCTGTTCCGCTTTTATTGATTTGCTGAAACAACTTCATGATTCCTATTGATACTTCAGGATCGAGATTTCCAGTAGGCTCGTCCGCAATTAAAATCATAGGTTCATTAATTAGTGCGCGCGCTATTACCACACGTTGCTGCTCACCGCCACTCAATTGGTGAGGCATTTTCTTTTCCACCGAACCCAAGCCCACTTGCATTAAAACCTCGGCCAGGCGATCCTTCATTTTAGCGCTTTCTTTCCAACCAGTGGCACGCATTACGAAGTTTAGGTTTTCGCCCACGGTGCGATCTGGAAACAACTGGAAATCTTGAAAAATGATGCCTATTTTTCTGCGAAGCAGTGGTACTTTACTTGCCTTCAAATCGCCAATATTAAAACCTGCTACCGAGATGTAGCCGTGCCTTAGCGGCAGATCAGCGTAAAGTGTTTTTAAAAGCGAAGATTTGCCAGACCCGGTTCGGCCTACCAAAAAAACAAACTCTCCTTTGTTAATTTCGAAATCTAAGTTGTAAAGTACACTCTTGTCTTCTTGAAAGATAGTGGCATCAGATACTTTTACAACAGGATCGGAAGAAAACATGGGCGTTAGCTATTTGCTTTTTTATGGTCAGCCAAGAATTTTTCAAGTCCCGAATCAGTCAGCGGATGCTTTAGCAAGTCGGTAATCACTTTTAGTGGACATGTGACCACATCGGCCCCAATTTCAGCACATTTAATCAAGTGGATGGTGTGGCGAATACTGGCTGCCAATATCTCGGTTTGATAGCCATAATTATCATAAATAAGCCTGATTTGCGCAATCAATTCAAGACCATCTTGGGAGATGTCGTCTAATCTGCCGATAAAAGGTGAAACGAAAGAGGCTCCCGCTTTAGCCGTTAGCAGTGCTTGGCCGGGCGAAAAAACAAGCGTGCAATTGGTGCGAATGCCTTCGCTCGAAAACTTCTTGATCGCTTTGATGCCGTCTTTTATCATCGGCACTTTCACTACAATTTTATCGTCAATTTTTGCTAGTTCCCTGCCTTCTTTAATGATACCTTCAAAATCGGTGGCTATAACCTCGGCACTCACATTGGCATCCACAATATTGCATATTGCTTTATAGTGCGCCAGTACTTTCTCGGCACCGGCAATTCCTTCTTTTGCCATCAGTGAAGGGTTGGTGGTTACTCCGTCAAGCACACCCAAGTCGTAAGCTTCTCTTATTTCAGATAGATTGGCAGTATCAATAAAAAATTTCATGGATAGTAGTTTAGACTGTAAAACTAAGCTTTTGAAATCAGTGATAAACTAGAAGCTAAAAAAATTATTGGGGGGAATAAAAAATGGCAAACTAACATCGCACCGCTACAACCGCTTACCCTTGCTACCTTCCGATCCTGGGGGAGTTCAGCAGGAGCTGGTCGTGCCAGTTTGCCGTTGCAAATATATAGAAAAATTGGTTCGCTGAACTTTTTATGTGTTTTCTTGAGGTTTGTATTGCCCCGATATTGCGCCTGAAAAATATAAATTGAATTCTAACGCACTTGATTCTTTAAAACCCCTAACCACTATTTTTTCCGAAATATCTTCATCGGTCTCCATTTCAATCGCTTCCACTTCTCCAGATGGGTAAATGGAAATTTCAATTCCCGTAAAATAGATGGGATTTAGTTGAACTAGTTTTTTGATACCCGCTTCTTCTTTTTTGAAGTAATGATGTACTATATTTTTGTTCATGTCAGCGATGAGTCAGCCAACACTAATTTCTCTTCTAATGCAGCCAACGAAATCTTGCTGATCAATTCTTCTTCCAACAAGGCGGCCCACGCTTTCAGATATTGGATTACATCCTTTTTCAAGTTGTGCTTCAAATCGCGCTCTTCCGGGGGAAGTGTTCTCAGAATCTTGCCGTCCGAAAGCTTTTCTAGGTGTTTTAGGTCTTCCGAATCAAACCCAAAGGCTAACAGTTCTGAAATAACATCGTCCAACGGCAATCCATTTACAGGGCAGTAGTCGTTTAGTTGTTCGGTCCAATCGCCATGACGCATCATGGCGCGCGCGTGTATTTCTTCTTTTGTTAGTTTGGTTACCTCCTGTGCAAGAAAGCCGCAATTGCAAGCACCCATGTGCCCCCATTGGTAAATGGTGCTTGATTCTAATTTAACTGCGGCAGATCTAATTGCCATTATCAGTGGAAGTGATGGTTTTTCCATGTCTTTTCTTTTACGATTAGTAACACCAAATTTAAGGCGCTAGTTATATAAAAGTAACAAAATGCAGAATGTTTTGGCTAAGATTTTGGAAAGAGCAACTACTTCCTTATCATTGCACCCTCAAAGTAAAATTAGCAAATGGGTAAAGGAGACAAAAAGTCAAAAAAAGGCAAAATTTTCATAGGTTCATATGGCAATTCTAGAAAAAGAGCCTCAAATAAGGCAAGTGTAGCTGTAAAAACTGTTCCTACGCCAGTAGTGGTAGAGGCGGTAGCTGAAGAGAAGCCAAAAGCAAAAAGAACAACCAAGAAAAAGGAAACAGCTGAATAGAAATGAAAGCGTTTAGTTTTATAGCATGGTGGTGGCATCGTTCGGTTTTCGATCGGTAAGTGGCTATGCGAATAAAATAAAATTCAACTGAAAATTATACAAGCCGCCCCGATTACTCGGGGCGGTTTTTTTTGTTACTAATAACCCATTTATGAAGTTTAGTTTTAAAACACGGTCAAAAAAGCTTCTGGCGGATACGCTCACTCCGGTAAATATTTACCTCAAGCTACGCGATGTTTTTGCGTCCAGTATTTTATTGGAAAGCAGTGATTATCATGGCCATGAAAACAGCTTGTCTTTTATTTGTTGTGAACCATTGGCCTCTTTCCAAGTGGCTAATGAACTCATCGAGATACGATTGCCAAATAAAACCAAAGAGATAAAACCGATCACAAAAAAAGGCCAGGTGCTTGACGAACTAGATCATTTTAGGAGCCTCTTTTCCATCGAGAAGTCTCATTCAAAATATATTTCATCGGGTCTTTTTGGTTATATGAATTATGATTCCGTAAGGTATTTTGAAGATATTCATTTGGACATTAAAGAACGATTGATTCCCGACATCCTTTACAAAGTATATCGGTATGTCATAGTGATTGATCACTTTTCAAACGAACTTGTTTTGTTTGAAAATCACCTAACTGAAGATGATAAATCTGGGTTGGAAAAATTGGAAAAGATCATATTCAGCAATCGATTTTCAACCTTTCCGTTCAAAGCAACAGAGAGTGAAGTTTCCAACTGGACCGATCATGAGTTTGTAGATTTGGTAAAGAAGGGTATGAAACACTGTTTTCGTGGAGATGTTTTCCAAATCGTGCTTTCACGAAGGTTTAATACCGGGTTTAAAGGAGACGAATTCAATATCTATAGGGCATTAAGATCCATCAACCCATCTCCCTATTTATTCTATTTTGATTATGGGAACTTCAAACTTTTCGGATCATCCCCAGAGGCTCAAATTCAAATTAAAAATGACGAGGCAAGTATTTATCCGATTGCTGGAACCTTCAGAAGAACGGGAAATGATAAAGAAGATGGAGAGCTTGCGACCCGGTTGAACGCGGATGAGAAGGAGAATGCCGAACATGTAATGCTGGTTGATTTGGCAAGAAATGACTTGAGCAGGGATTCATCGGAAGTCATGGTAGAAGTATTTAAGGAGACTCAATACTACTCGCATGTAATTCACTTGGTCTCTAAAGTCACCGGCAAGTTGCGCGAGGGTATTTCTTCTCTAAAATTGGCGGTTGATACGTTTCCAGCAGGTACTTTATCGGGGGCGCCAAAACACAATGCCATGACGCTGATCAATCAGTATGAAAATGTAAACAGGGGTTTTTACGGGGGTGCTATTGGCTATGTTGGCTTTAATGGCGATATAAACCAAGCGATTATGATTCGCACATTTTTAAGCAAGGATAACAAACTTATTTACCAGGCGGGTGCTGGTGTAGTGGCTAAGTCGGTGCCCGAAAATGAGTTGCAAGAGGTGAGCAATAAACTGGAAGCGTTGCGTAAAGCAATAAAAATGGCAGAAGAGATTTAGGATGGTGATTTTCGATTTATGAATTTTTCATTTTACGTATGACAAGAATAATTATAATAGATAACTACGATTCATTCACTTATAACTTGGTTCATATTATTAAGGAGCTAGGATTTGAGATTGATGTTTTTAGAAACGATAAAATTTCTGTTGATGAAGTTGCTGGCTATGATAAGATTATTTTGTCCCCAGGCCCAGGTATTCCTGATGAGGCTGGAATTTTAAAATCCGTGGTGAAGCAATTAGGTTCTTCAAAAAGTATTCTTGGCGTTTGCTTGGGGCATCAAGGTATAGCAGAAGTTTATGGAGCGGAGCTTTTCAACTTACCTTCCGTATTACATGGCGTTACTTCACAGCTTCAGGTAATAAATGCACAAGAAAAACTATTCAGAACGTTGCCAGTAAATTTTAACGTAACTCACTATCATTCCTGGGCTGTTAAGGCAGAGAACATACCATCAGAATTAGAAGTAACCGCTGTAAACAACGAAGGATTGGTAATGGCTATAGCTCATAAAACATTGGATGTTCGAGGTGTCCAATTTCACCCTGAATCGATAATGACCGAGCATGGTAAAGCGATAATGAAAAACTGGATAACTCAATAGAATGCTAACTAGCTTTGTCTTAAATCGTATGTTTTACGTCTTGTGTCTGACCACTAAAGTCTAATGAAAGAGATACTAAATGAATTAATAGAGCATCGGTCGTTGAGCAAAGAAACTGCCAGGAAGGTGTTGATTGATCTGGCCTCGGCCAAATACAATCAAAGTCAGATGAGCGCGTTTATGACGGTCTACATGATGCGGGCAATTACCATTGACGAGCTTCAAGGCTTTCGCGATGCCATGTTGGAACTTTGTGTGCCCATTCGTTTTGATGCACCCGTTATGGATGTCTGCGGCACAGGCGGTGGCGGTAAGAATACGTTCAATATTTCCACGTTGAGTTCGTTTGTAGTGGCAGCGGCTGGCCAGCCAGTCGCAAAACATGGCAACTATGGTGTATCATCGGTAAGTGGGTCATCTAACGTGTTAGAATATTTCGGTTACAAATTCACTAATCAAAAGGATCTTTTGGAGAGGAGCTTAGACAGAGCTAATATATTTTTTATGCATGCACCATTGTTCCATCCGGCAATGAAGAATGTCGCTCCGATTCGAAAAGAGTTGGGAGTGAAAACATTTTTTAATATGCTCGGCCCAATGGTTAATCCAGCATTTCCGCCCAGGCAGTTGGCGGGCGTGTTTAGCCTTGAACTCGCACGACAATATGGATACCTTTATCAACAAACTGACAAAGACTTTGTTATTTTACATGATATTCATGGATATGACGAGATTTCGTTGACAGGTGCATTTAAGATATTTACCAATCAAGGTGAACAAGTGTTAGAACCAGCGGATTTGGGATTGCCAGAAGTTCAATATGCTGAAATAAAAGGTGGGGCAACGGTGGCAGAGTCTGCTGAAATATTCATGAAGATACTAAGCGGGGCAGGAAGTGATTCGCAAAATGCGGTGGTGATTGCCAATGCGGGCATGGCGTTGTATTGTGGCGATAGAAATTCTGGAATAGAAGTTGGTATGGCTCGTGCGAAAGAAGCACTCGAATCAAAAAAGGCGTTGGAAACATTTAAGAAACTGATAGATGTTGGGCAATAGCCTACTTGCAATGAAATCGCTGTAATTCGTAATTGATTATCATGAACATACTAGAGCAAATTATCGAGCATAAATACAAAGAAGTAGCAGAGCGCAAGAGCCTTTATCCTGTAAAGCTTTTAGAACAAAGCATTTACTTTTCAACACCCTGCGTTTCCATGAAGAAGTATTTATTGCGTGAAGATAAATCGGGCATTATTGCTGAGATCAAGCGCAAGTCTCCTTCGAAGGGGCAAATTAATCCTTATGTTTCTATCGAACGCACTTCCATTGGTTATATGCAGGCTGGTGCCTCGGCACTCTCTATTCTTACGGACAAACATTTTTTTGGCGGTAGCGATGATGACTTGACCATCGCTCGTCAATTTAACTTTTGCCCGTTGCTACGTAAAGATTTTGTGGTGGACGAATATCAAATTACGGAAGCTAAATCGATCGGTGCGGATGCGATACTCTTAATTGCTGCTGCGTTGGCTCCAGCGAGAGTAGTAGAATTGAACACTTTTGCCCATTCGCTAGGGTTGGAAGTGTTATTTGAAGTTCACAATGAAGATGAACTTTACAAAGAAGCAATTGAGCAAGTGGATATGGTCGGGGTTAACAACCGTGATTTGAAAACTTTTCAAGTGAGTATTGAAGTTTCTAAACGCCTTTCTTCATTGATCCCTCAGCACGTAGTGAAAGTTTCCGAAAGTGGAATCTCAGATCCGGCCACCATCATTGAACTAAAGCAGCTTGGCTACCGAGGTTTTCTAATGGGCGAGAATTTCATGAAGCATAGCCAGCCAGAAAAGGCTGCTAACGATTTTATAAAGGAGTTAAGAAGACTTGAACATAAAATAGGTGCGTAGAGTTAAACAAGTAGCGATTAAAGTCTGTGGCATGAGAGATGCCACTAACATAAGGAAAGTCTCAGAACTGCATCCCGATTATATGGGCTTTATTTTTTACCCGAAATCAAAACGATATGTTGGGGATGATTTTGTTGTTCCTGAAATTCCAAAAACAATTATTAAAGTCGGGGTATTTGTCAACGAAAGTACAGATGTGATTTCGAGATTAGCTAAGAAATGTTCAATGGATCATGTTCAATTGCACGGTGACGAGACACCTCGGCAATGCAGTGGATTGAAGGCCCTGGGCTTCACCGTGATCAAAGCATTTGGCGTGTCAGAAGATTTTGATTTTGACGTGTTAGATTCTTATAAAAATGTGTGCAATTATTTCTTGTTTGATACCAAGGGGAAGAACTATGGAGGAACAGGAATAGCGTTTAATTGGGATGTTCTCCAAAAGTATGATCAAGAAGTCCCTTTTTTTTTGAGTGGAGGTTTATCGTTGGCCAATGCAGAAAATGCGCTCAACATTAAAAGCATGAATATTCATGCACTAGATGTTAATAGCAAATTTGAAATTGAGCCAGGTGTAAAAGATGTTGCCAAGCTTGATGAACTATTCAAGTTACGAAAGGAACTTGTTATTTAAAGTAAAATGCTAGAGTTTTAAGTCTTATGTCTCACGTCTAATATCTAACTACTATTTATATGAAATTTGAAGTAGATGAATTTGGTTACTATGGTCAATTTGGTGGCGCATTCATACCGGAAATGCTTTATCCCAACGTGGAGGAGCTTCGCGAAAATTACCTTAATATAATTTACACGAAGTCGTTTCAAGAGGATTTTCATTACCTCTTGAAGGATTATGTTGGAAGGCCCACACCTCTTTATTTTGCTTCCAGGTTGTCCGAACGGTACAGCGCTAAAATTTATTTAAAGCGGGAAGAACTTTGCCATACAGGCGCGCATAAAATCAACAATACCATTGGCCAAATTTTGTTGGCGAAGCGATTAGGCAAAAAAAAGATAATTGCGGAAACTGGCGCGGGCCAGCACGGAGTGGCGACAGCGACAGTTTGCGCGTTGATGGGCATGGAGTGCATAGTGTATATGGGCAAGCACGACATGGAACGCCAACGGCCAAATGTTGAACGCATGCGCATTCTTGGCACTAAGGTTATCCCCGCTCTCAGTGGAAGTATGACCTTAAAAGATGCAACTAACGAGGCCATGAGGCATTGGATTAATAACCCAACCGATACTCATTATATCATCGGATCAGTTGTTGGGCCTCACCCTTATCCTGACATGGTAGCAAGGTTTCAGTCGGTAATTAGTGAAGAAATAAAAAAGCAATTAATTGAGAAAGAGGGTAATCCTTTTCCCGACTATGTAATTGCTTGTGTTGGAGGTGGAAGCAACGCGGCCGGAGCATTTTATCATTATTTAAATGATGAACATGTGAATTTGATAGGAGTAGAGGCAGCAGGTAAAGGCGTAGAGTCCGGAGAATCTGCGGCCACTACTGCGTTGGGCAAACCGGGCGTACTTCACGGAAGTAAAACAATTTTGATGCAAACAGAGGATGGTCAGGTGGTGGAACCATATTCAATTTCAGCTGGCTTAGACTACCCTGGAATTGGCCCAATGCATGCGCATTTATTCGATGTTGGACGAGTACAGTTTATGAGTGCCACAGATGATGAAGCGATGAATGCGGGTATTGAACTCAGTCGCACAGAAGGCATTATTCCAGCGATAGAAACTGCTCATGCGGTGGCGATGCTTGGCAAGATGGAATTTGCAAAGGATGACGTTGTGGTGATCAATTTATCTGGACGCGGGGATAAGGATTTGGAGACCTATATAAAGTGGGGAAAATATTAGCAGATGTTGTTCCGAAGGTAAAGAGCTGGTGATGTTAAAATCGATTAGTTAAGGGCGTCAAGTTTATATGATAATTTCAAAAGGAAATGGTATGTCGTTGAGTAAGTTATTCGAAACCAAGAAATCAAACATTTTATCAGTCTATTTCACTGCGGGTTTTCCGATGTTTGAAGATACAACCATCATTGCGAAGCATTTGGAAGATGCAGGTGCCGATATCATCGAGATTGGAATTCCATTTTCTGACCCGATTGCCGATGGTCCTGTAATCCAAGAAAGTAATACAATCGCGCTTGCCAACGGAATGTCGGTCGCTAAGCTACTTGAACAAGTAGTTGAAATAAGAAAAGAAGTAATGATTCCTATTATCTTGATGGGTTACATCAATCCTGTGTTGCAATATGGAATGGAACGATTTTGTAAAGAAGCTTCAGAAGCAGGTATAGATGGATTGATCTTGCCAGATATGCCAATGGGCGAATACCAAAAAGTATATAAAACTTTGTTTGAAAAACATGGGTTGAGCAATACATTTTTGATTTCGCCTACAACATCAGACGTGCGAATTAGAAAAATCGATGAAGCCACAAACGGGTTCATTTATGCGGTTTCTTCTTCGAGTACAACGGGGGCTAAAAGTGGTTTTTCGGCTGAGCAAGAGTTGTATTTTAAAAAACTAAAAGATATGAATTTGAAAAATTCTTTTTTAGTAGGCTTCGGAATTTCAAATCACCAATCGTTTTCTAAAGTATGCGAATATGGAGCTGGAGCTATCGTAGGGAGTGCATTCATAACCATTTTAAAAAACAGTAAGGACTTAAAAACTGACATTCAATTGTTTGTGAAATCAATCGTTCAATAATTCATTAATTTGAAACTATGATTCTTCAATTACAGCCCGCCATCACTTCCTCCGAAAAACAATCGATCGTTGGCACACTTGCTAAGTTGGGGTTTAAATCCAATGAAGTAACTACGCAGCGTGCTCATTATCTCGTTGGTATGGGCAAGAAAGAAATTGATATTCGGCAATTGGGCAATCTTCCTGGTATTCAAGACATACATCATGTTTCCGATGAATACAAATTAGTATCAAGGAAATGGAAAATAGCACATTCGGTCATAGATTTAGGTGATGGAGTCATAATCGGAGATGGTTCATTGTCTATAATGGCTGGGCCGTGTTCAATTGAAACAGAAGCCCAAGTAGATGCAACGATTGACCACTTACTTAAAAATGGTATTAGAATTATGAGAGGGGGAGTTTTTAAACCAAGAAGTTCGCCCTATGCCTTTCGTGGTTTAGGTATTGAGGGGTTGAAAATGTGGCACACCAAAGCGCGAGCCGCGGGAATAAAAATAGTGAGTGAAGTAATGCAAGTAAGTCAGATTGAAGACATGTATGAGTACGTTGATGTATTTCAGGTGGGGGCGCGAAATACTCAAAATTTTAATTTACTGGATGAATTGGGTAAAGTAGATAAGGCGGTAATGATTAAGAGAGGTATTTCTGGAACAATCGAAGAGTTACTTTCATCGGCCGAATATGTTTTTAGTGGTGGAAATGAGAAACTCATGCTGTGCGAGCGTGGAATAAGAACCTACGAGAGAGCGAGTAGAAACACGATGGATATCAATGCGATACCCATTCTAAAGGAGAAATCACATTTGCCCGTAATAGCTGATCTATCTCATGGAATTGGCATGCGCGATTTTGTTGAACCAGTTGCTTTGGCCGCATTGGTAGCTGGAGCCGATGGCATTATTTATGAGACGCATCAACGACCTGAGGAAGCCTTTAGTGATGGTCAACAGACATTGGATTTTTTGGAATCCGCTACCCTAATAAAAAAAACTAAAGAAATTGGAGGAGGTGGTCAGACAATTTTAAAAATCAATTTCAGTTGGAAATAGTAAGAATCCTCCTTGTTTGCTTCTTTTTTTCCTTGTGTTTTCTTTGCAGGGCTCAGAAGCAACAAGGGAAAGCGTCCTTTTATTCCGATAAGTTCAACGGTCGCAGCACCGCCAGTGGCGAGAAGTATGATCCGATGCAGCTTACGGCAGCGCATCAAAAACTACCCTTTGGCACATGCGTATTGGTTACAAACTTGGTTAATGACTCCTCCATTGTATTGAGAATAAATGATAGAGGTCCTTTTGTTAAAGGAAGAATCATAGATGTATCAAGGGCCGCGGCCAAAAAACTCGGATTCTACCTAAATGGGATTACTAAAGTATCCGTGCAAATTGTGGATTCCGTTTTTACAAAAACCAGTCAAAATTCTACGCAGTGAAATCGTGTACTAAAAACGTTTGCTACCATTGCTCTCTAATGTTAGCCTGACTATATTAGCCTTTATGAATTGGATTGAACTCATCGGTCATCTCGGGGCTTTATTAAGTAGCATTACGTTTATTCCTCAGGTTTACAAAGCATGGAAGTCCAAAAGCGTGGGTGACTTAAGCCTGTTAATGATAAGTATTGTCTTGTTGAGCACCATTGTTTGGCTGATATACGCGTTTACATTGAACTTATGGCCTGTTATTATTGCTAATTTAATTGTTTGTGTGCTGAGCATTACCTTACTTTATTTTAAATTCACGTTCAAGAAGTAGGTCATCATGAAACGAAACAAAACGAAAGGGAACGGTCTCATTTTGTATGGCATCAAGAATTGCAATACGGTGAAGGCCGCTATTTATTGGTTGGAGCAACATGATGTGCCCTACGATTTTTACGACTATAAAGTGAAAGGAGTTACAATAGAGAAATTACAATTGTGGAGCGACCAAGTGGGTTGGGAAAGCCTGTTGAATAAACGTGGAACCACCTGGAAGCAATTGGAGCCGGCCGTTCAAGAGAGAATTGTAGATGCGCAAACCGCATTCGCGCTGCTTCAAGAGAAAACGAGCCTCATAAAAAGGCCGTTGATGGAAGAAGATGGCGTGATTATCGCCCTGGGATTTGAGGAGAATGTGTACTCAAACAAGTTCAGTTAGAAAGGATATCCAATTCCTATGTTATAAATAACTGGCTCTTTTTTCTCCCCGAATGGCCCTACGAAACTCACATGATCCAAAATGAATTTATCCCCGGGTTTTCTTGCCGGATCGTATGCTTTAATGCCAACGTCCAGCCGAAGTACTAAAAATGAAAAATCAAACCGCAAACCAAACCCAGTGCCAACTCCAAAGTCTTTATAGAATTGGTCTGCTTTAAACTTGGTGTCACCTGTCCAATCTGCTGAATTTGGGCTTGTTGATTTCTCAAGTTCAGTAAAAGACCATACGTTTCCTGCATCAACAAATAACGCCCCACTCACAAATCCAAACAGCTTTTTTCTTAATTCGAGACTTCCTTCCAATAGAATTTCACCTGGTCTTTCAAATTGATAATTAAACAGTCCATTCCCCTGTGGGTTGTCGCTCAGATTGGGAGGGTAGGAGCCCACCCCAAGCCTTCTTGGTCTCCACGCGCGCACGCTGTTGCTCCCTCCCGCAAAAAAATACTTTTCATACGGCAGCGCATTGTTTGCACTATAGGCGTAGCCGATCCCTGAGTTAAATCGATAGGCAATGGTTGTATTTCTATCGATTATTTTGTTCCATCTCAAATCTACATTGATTCGAATAAACTTAAACAACTCAAGACCTTCGTTGCTAATCCAAGTGGGAGTATAAATATTAAACAACGACCCGCCTCCTTCTACCTGGGTTCTAAGAAAAAATGAATTTCTATTGTTGTTTCCATAATTGTTTGGATTATAAGTAACCGAAAATATAGTGCTACTAATAAAGGATGGTTTGAAGGAGTTTATCAGGTTGTTACCCTGCTCTTTTAAATCATCCAACCTCTGTTGAAAATCCTGGGAAATGGCTGATCTGATAATACTAAGGCTTGTTAATGTTAACGAATACTGAAGAGTTTTTTTGTTTTGCCACGTATAGGTATTTGAGATGGTGGTTATCGATCGCTGATATTCTGGACGAGCGGTATAGGTGTATCCAGCTTGAAGTCTTGTTTTAGGATTGTATTTGCCAAGGTGAAATCCAGTTTCTTCTCGGAGGGGAAACAAAAACTGTGGAAAGGTTAGGTTACCATTTACACTTGCTTCGGTACTTTTATAGAAATTGCCTTTTTCTGTGGCAGAGGCAACCCCTTCGTAGCCAAATCTCCCATTAAGATCAAAGGTTTCAAGACCGTGAAAAACATTCCGCCATTTGAAATTCATATTGTAATACGGTCCTGGATATCCTTGCGTAACAGTCACTCCAGCTTCGTTGGTTAACGAGTATTTATCCAGCGGGCTGGTATAAATATTAGCGATCACTTTCGAATTCGTGGTGTCATAGTTGATATTAACAAACTTGAAATTGTCCAGATTTGCAAGCAGGCGCTGTGTATTTATAGTATTAGTTCTGCTATACAGACTATCTTTATAAACAAAAATACGTTGGCCTAATATCTTCTTGCTATAGATGTCTTTTGATTGATTGAACGTTATATTTCTGTAAACTTTTGAAAATCGCTTGGCTGAGCCGACATTTGTTCCAGCATCTGCGGTAAATAGCACCGAATCAATTTTAAATTGCTTGTGATAACTTCGTTTTTCTCCCGACTTGATTTCAAGACGCAAGGCAATCTTTTGTGAAGGTCGAAAAACAGTGTCGATACTGTAGTTAATATATTGACGACTGAAATCATAAAAACCTTTGTCTTTCAAAAACAAGTCGATACGCTCTCGTTCCTTTGTTAGAATGTCTTGATCAAATTGGCGGTGATTCCTGATCAGACTATTGGCAGTATCGCCTAGAATTATTTTGTAAACAATGTTATCTGGGATTTTGTAAATAATAGTGTCGTAGAAATATGCCTGGCCAGGTCTTATCGTATAGACAACTCTGGCAATTTTTTTGACTTTTTTCACTTTGAAGAACGCACTGCCTTGAAAGTATCCTTTATTGTGAAGGTAAATGGTAAACTTATCGATTGTTGCAAGTGTATTCAAGGAATCAAACACAGATACTTTTTCTCCCCATTGCATTCTTTTGTTTCCAAATTCAATCTTTTTACTGAGTGCATCTATTTTTTTTTGTTTCTTAAATTGAAGCGTTGCTTTTCTTTTTGAAGTAGTAGCCGTTTCAATACGTTTATTAAATTGCAGTTCTAGCGTATCTCGTGCGGCTAAAAATTTATTGCGATCGTAATTTCGTTCACCCCAATAATACATCCAAACCAACCAATTGACCGGAAAAATAAAAAGGCGCCTGTTTGGTTTTTGAATATATTGTTCTCTAAGCGGATCGGCATTGAATCCCTTGGGTGCTTGAATGGTTTGACTAACTAAGAGTTTTTCGTTTTTAGCTAAGTACCGAGTGCCGAGACACCCTGAAAATAGAATACCGGAAAGCAGTAAGAAGAGAATATTTTTGCCTTTATTTACCAAATTGGCTATGATTTCAAAATCGAAACTTAAGTACATTAAATCGCTGCAAGTAAAGAAATACAGAAACGAGGAGCAACGCTTTCTGATAGAAGGTGCAAAAAGTGTAAAAGAAATTCTTCGTTCTGATTACCAAGTTGAATTGATACTTGGTGCGTCTCATTTCTTGTCGCAGATAAATTTAGCCTCCGGGGTCGAGTTGGTCGAGTGTTCAGAAAAGGAGCTTTCATCTATTGGAACGTTTCAGTCTAATGAGGCAGCTATTGCGATAGCCAAAATGAAGCCAAATAAAAGTCCACTTTTGGCGAATGATGAGTTGCTTTTGGGATTAGATGATATTCGTGATCCAGGAAATTTGGGTACTATCATACGCATTGCTGATTGGTATGGAATAAAGAACATCATCGCATCGGAAAACACCACTGATTTTTATAATCCCAAGGTAGTCACTTCTTCAATGGGTTCTTTTACTCGGATAAATATGTATTACACCAATCTTTCTGAATTTATTGCCAATTCTAATAGAGTTATTTATGGAGCATTTCTGGATGGAGAAGACGTTCATAATATAAAAATTGAACCCAGTTCCATGTTGGTCATAGGAAATGAATCAAATGGAATTTCCAATGTGGTAGAATCAATTATTGATAGAAGAATTACCATTCCAAGATATGGAAAAGCGGAATCGTTAAACGCTGGCGTAGCTACAGCTATTATCTTAGATAATTTCTTAAGGCTACAAAAATGGCATATTACTGAAAAATAGTTGGTGACACCCCGTTGGGGGCATTGACAATCATATAGTTACAAGGAGTTTAGTGAAAGTGGTTTCACTAAACTTTTTTTGTTTATGGAAAAGACAAAAAA
>JBIKRT010000003.1:0-129349 GCA_044349005.1 Cyclobacteriaceae bacterium | reverse complement strand
TTTTTGGACCGTATGGAGGAGAGGTACGCCCAAAAAAATCGATGAGCGGAATTTTTTACCCTTGGGTGAAAAAAATGCAGGGAAGGAAAATTGCATAGATTACTACCCCTTCGGTTTAACGTTTAACTCTTACAAACGCGAAAACTCCGTTGAAAACAAAATCAAATTCCAGGGACAAGAACACATCGATGATCTTGGCTTAGGGTGGGTTTCGTTCAAGTGGAGAAATCATATGCCTGATATTGGTAGGTTCTTTAATGTTGATCCTCTTGCCGAGAAGTTTGTACATAACAGTACATATGCCTTCAGTGAGAATAAGGTTACATCCCATGTAGAACTTGAAGGTGCAGAAGCTCTGGATTTTAGAACGCATATGGCAATGAGCGCAGGTAATCCAGGATCAGGCCTTGCTAGCTATGCAGCAGATTGGTTACACGACAAAATTATTGGAGGTGGTGTACGAATGGCTGAAGGAGCAAGAGGGTATGCGAAAAATGAATGTGATCACAAACAGTATCAGAAACAACCTGCTTCTGAACAGATGATACCCGAAGATGTTGAGAAACTTCAATATGGTCTTAATAAGATGGAATCGACTGGGAAGATGATACAAGGTCTCTCTGATCAGGCAGAAGGTTATACTACGCTTATGGGAGTTTTCATGGGTGGACTTGAAGGAGGCGCTGCTCAAGGAGCTAAAGGTGCTTCAAAAACATTTGGCAACATGGTTGAAAATATTTTGTCAAACCCTCAGGCATCTGCGGATGACATTGTTGCAAGCTTTACTGAAGCAGGATATAAAGCGACCGCCACAGAATTAAGATCAGGCAGAGGGCAACAAGTAACTATTGAAGGCTTTTCAGGAATAAACACAATTAAAGTGCATGGTGGTGGTGGTCGACATGGTTTAGCCAGAGTGGAAGTTTCAGGAAGTAAAGGTGTCTATAAGATTGTACAAGGTTCCGCTGAAAATTATAAGGGCAATATTCAAGAAGAAATGCGAGCTGGTACTCAGTTTATTTTTACACAAAGCTCTCAGTAGATGAAAGGCTTTGCATGGACATCGCTTTATAATTGTCTTTATTTAATATCATCACAATATGAAGACATAGCTTCATTAGAGTCTCCTGTTTTTGAAATTTTTGAAGATTTGGATACAAGGATAAGCGTTGGGTTAAATGATGAAAGCCTATCTTTTTTTGAAGATCAGGGGTGGATTAATGATGATATGAAAGGGGAGCTATCACGGTTCAGGGATTTTGTAAACAAGATTGACTCTAAGTACTGGAATGCTGATGATTTTGACTATCTGGAGGATTGGAGATTAGCAAGAGACTGGGCTACTTCGTTAATGCGAAAGCTAAAAATGGAAAAGAGTGGCTGGGACTCAGATGGCACTACTGTGATTTACACAAAAGACTAAGTTACTTCGCATCATGAAGGACGTTCGAGAGAGCGTCCTTTAATTTTTATAGGCTATTATTCAAACAAATTAGTTTGATCAGGATTTTGTCCTCTTCTGTGAATGTCCTTCCCCAGTTAGCGCGCGTTTGCTCGAGCTTGCTGGAGCTACCGTTGGAGCGCGTTTGCAACGCGTTCCAACATTAGATCAATGAAGGACACTCGAACGGGCTCGCTGGGTTTTTTTATTCATTGCGATAGCTGATGATAAGAGCCTCGTTAGTTCGATGATTGATGGGAAGCTGAAACTTCAGTTCGTTGTTTTCGGGTCTGATTTTAAGAGAGTAGTTCGATAAGAAGGTATTGATACACGCACGAACCTTGTAAGCTACATCCACCAGTAAATCAATATCCAAGTTCATGTCTTCTGGATGCACCAACCTGATGAAGTTATTTTCTTTGGCGAGCTCACCAATGAATGGCCGGACATTATCGGTAAAGCCGATCATGAGAGCACCATCCCTTGTTCTGAATGTACCCTTCTTTGCAGCGATGTTCAAATCACGGCTATCGTACACGGTGATATAAGGTTTAAACTCACCTCTTTTGTCTTCGTCAATTTGTTCTTGAACGTACGTATTGCCAAATGGACGCATTGCAACAGCAAGGCCATGTTTGTATTGATTATGAAAATACTCATAGTCTCTGTGAAACTTGGCAACATCCTTCACCAAGCTTAATAGATAATCCACTTGCGCGTCATAAGCTTTTTTGTCGTCCTCAGTTGTGAACGGCAAATTATCTGGAAAATGAAGAGCTTCCGAAATCCTTTTGACAGAGACATTAGCATTAAAGGACTTAATCAAATTGGTGACCTTACCAGCATCGTAATTGATAATGTTTTTGATAAAATAATCAGGCTTCAATGAAGCATTGATCAAGGCGAACAAGTCTTCAACATATTGCACAGATTGTGAAATGGCATCAAAGTAAAGTCCGTTCCTGATCTCTTGCGCAATTGTGGCTTCACCGTTTTCATCATGATGAGATTTAACATCTTGGATAAAGTCTTTGTAAAACTCGTACCGTTGGGCAAGTAGCTTTTTAGTGGTAAGCACTTTGGCTAAACGCCAATCGGGATAATAATTTTGAATGTATGTTAACGTGAGGTCAACAGAGGCTTGCATTCGTTGTTGGGGTGTCATACTTTAGATTTATAAACCTTTAAATGGGAAAGCCCCCGGTTAAGGGGGCTTTCTGCGGAGAGGGGGGGATTCGAACCCCCGGTACGCTTACGCGTACAACAGATTTTAAGTCTGTCGCCATAAGCCACTCGGCCACCTCCGGTAAGTTCTAAGACATGCCGGAGGTGAAAATATTTTAAGAATACGCCTGTTTAGCTTTATAATCTCTAATCAGTGCATCGATGACAAGGAACACCTGAGTCTTTGCTTCGGCCGGGAGTTTAGAAACTTCCTCGATCCTTTTGAGCGTGTTCTTATCCATCTCTAAAGAAGTTTTGCCCACGAGATAATCGAGAGAGACTTCTAGTGTATCTGCGATCTTGACGGCCACTTCGATGGAAGGCTTTACTTCATCGCGTTCGTAGCGGCCAATGATATCACCCGAAGTCCCGACCGCCTTGCCCATATCGGCCTGGGAAAGACCTTTCTTCTTACGCAAAGCCGTCATCTGTTGTCCTAAAGTCATACCCATATATCGCTTAAAAGACCTCAAAAGGAGGAATAGCTCAAAAATAGCTGATATAAATATCGTAATCAAAATAGATAGGTCTTGCGTAGTTCTGATATATCTTTTAGTTTTACGACATATAGGTCAGAGAAAAGTTTTTTTATGGAAACCCTTACGCGAAAACTGGACACCACTAACCCCGACCACATCCGCTACCAGCAAGGAGCTTTAGACATTACCATTTTGGGTGGGATCAGGTTGGAAGGACTGGACAGAATGCGCGTGACGCTGAAAATCCAAGTTGAGCATCTAAGCATCCGCCACAACTGATACCGGAAGAAGACAGAATCGAAATCACCACACTAAGCGAGAATGCCTTTTACTACTTCGGTAAACGCCAACTGCAAAACAAACTGATACTGATTGAAGACTTAGATGGAGCGGAAGACGTGCTTTATCCCTTGCGCGAATTGCAAAGCAAGAGACGAATCAGCAAAACGGTTGTTCACAAGAACACCAAAGGAGAAACGCGCACGGTTCATTTAACAGTTGAAGGTCCGGTAAGTGTATCCGGTTGTACAACAAGGGAAAGTTTATACGAAGACAATGCGAACCGCTCGTTCCTGATCTACATAAACGAAAGTAAGGAGCAAGACGAAAAGGTAATGCTGTACCAGCGCAAGCTGAGTGCGGGAAAGATCGACACCACAGAGCAGCAGAAAATTATTAAGCAGTTCCAGAATATGCAGCGGGTTTTACATGCTATGCAGGTGCGTAATCCTTACGCAGAGCTTTTGAAAATACCCGATGAAGTGTTTAAGCCACGCAGGACAAATGCGCATTACCTAGCGTTCATTGAGCTGGTGACCTTTTACCATCAATACCAGCGCGAAAAGAAATACGATCAGGAGACCGGAGAAGAATACATCGAGACCACATCGGAAGACATTGCAGAAGCCAACAAACTGTTAAAGGAAATCTTGCTGCGCAAATCCGATCAACTCACTGGAGCTTGTAGAAGCTATTTTGAAAAACTGAAAGAGTGGTTACAGACAGAGAACAGAACAACGTTTAGCAATCGTGAAGTAAGACAGGCCTTGCGCATCAATGCGAGCAATCAGAAACGCTACATGCTTGAACTGATGGGAAACTATCATATCCGTGTAGCAAATGGTAAACGAGCCAGAGGCTACGAATATGAGATCGTGAGTTATGAAGAATACAACAAGCTGAAACAAGGCATTGAAACCGTACTGGATGAAATCCTGGACAAACTCAAGCAGTCCAATGGTTCACCAGTGGTTCAAAAACGAAATGAACCACTGAAAAGAAAGAAGGTCAGCAAGTTAGCGGAGTAGTTCACACCGTTCAGGAAACATCAACCGAGCAAAAATTATGAAACAGTTACAGATCAGTAACGCATCATTGCGTTACCTCGAACAGAGTTTTAAAGAATGGTTGGACATTATGGGCTATGCACCGACAAGCGTGTATTACATGCCCTTGCACGTGCGCGAGTTGCTGCATTATCTGGAAGGGAAAGGAATAAAAAATATCAAGGAACTGGATAACAAAAGCATCCAACAGTATTACAACAAACTGAAAGAACGATCAAACCAAAGAAGGGAAGGCGGACTTAGCAACAATCATTTAAACAAACACATCCAGGCGTTACGGAAATTTATTGACTACCTCAGACAAGTAGGAAGGCTTGAAATCCCTGCACTGATTTTAAAGAATGAAGAAGCAGACCCGAAATCCATTGCCGTGCTAAGTGAAGAAGAAATACAACTGCTTTTTAAAGCCACGCATAAAAAGCCGGCACGAAACCCGAACTGCATGAATGATGAACAAATGGAAGCATTACAGGCAAGGGACAGGGCAATGCTGGCGATTTATTACGGTTGCGGCTTGCGGAGAAATGAAGGCGTGTGTTTGAATGTGGGCGATATAAATTTTGATCGTGCTCTCGTACATGTACGCAAAGGGAAGAACTACAAAGAACGGTTTGTTCCGGTTAGCAAATCATCATTGAAGTATCTGCAAGATTACGTTTATGATCATCGGGCAGAACTGTTGCAAGGCAATAAATCGGAATCCTTTTTTGTCAGTCAGCGAGGGGGAAGAGTACAAGGCCAGACTTTAATCCTGCGCTTGAAATACCTGCAACAGCAAACGGAAAATCTTGACCTGATCGAAAAGGAAATCGGGCTTCATACACTCAGGCATAGCATAGCAACGCACTTGCTTCGAGCTGGAATGAAGTTAGAATACATCGCACGTTTTTTAGGACATAGCAGCTTAGAGAGCACACAGATTTACACGCACCTGGCCGGAGTAGATGGAGAGCAGCCTCAAACGTTTAGAAATATCCCACGCTATGAAAAGATAAAACTTTTTGAAGATGAATAATACCATGTTGAGAGAAGCGAAATCCCGCAAGGCGGGAAAGACGAACTTTATTGACTACCTGAAATCGAAAGGACTAACAGCGCGCACGATTATAAGTTTTAATCGTGTTGCCACCATCTTTTTAAACTGGCTGAAACGCGAGCAGATAAACGTTGCACAAGTACGCTATCACGATATTCTATTGTTTATGAAGTACTGCCAGAAGCAAGGCGTAAGCCAAAGAACAGTCCAGCTTTACTTGAATGTGATACGGCATTTTTACGAACATCAGATTGAACAGGATAAAACAGAAGTCAATCCAGTGACCGGAATTAAAGTGCAAGGAGTAAAACGGAAAGCCTTGTATCATATCTTCCAACCGGAAGAGCTTCACGCGATCTACAACAGCTATCAGGATGAAAGCCTGAAAGGAAAGCGAAATAAAATCATGTTGAGCTTGTTAGCCTATCAGGGCGTAAAGACGGAAGAACTTATCAAACTGGAAGTACAGGACGTAAAGTTGAGAGAAGGAAAAATCGAGATCCCCGGAGGACACAAATGCGAAAGAAGACTTTTGCAATTAGAATCGCATCAGGTCTTGGAGTTTTATGACTACGTGAACAACACACGAAAGGAGATCCTTGCCAAGTCAGGACAGAAGTCCGATAGACTTTTTGTGAGCATCGAAGGCGGAGACAGTTTAAACAGTTGCATGACCCGATTAATGTTTTGGGTGAGAAGGAAAAATAAGTTGGTTGTAAACGCAAAGCAGTTGAGAGCAAGTGTAATCGTGAAATGGCTGAAAATGTATAACCTACGAAAAGTGCAATACTTGGCCGGACATCGATACATCAGTTCAACAGAAAGTTATCAGCAAAGTGAAATGGAAGGACTGACCGAAGAAGTGAACAAGTTCCACCCGCTGGGATAGATAAATTGGAGGTTACAATTTGTGATCTCCAATTTTTAGAGATATTTGAAATGTTAAACTTAAAAGAGGTGGTCGCATTTTGCGACCACCTAGACAAATCTGACTATGACCAAAAAGAAAGCAGACATAGCGATCCCGGATGAAGTGGTAATAAACAAGATATTTATCGTCAGGGAGAAGAAAGTAATGATTGATACAGACCTTGCGGAGTTGTACGGAGTGCCAACCAAGCGATTGAATGAACAGGTGAAACGGAATATGAAACGCTTCCCTGAAGATTTTATGTTCCAACTGAACCAGGAGGAGAAGCAATCTTTAATAGAAAACGTTCCGCATTTAAACAGACTGAAGTATTCACCGAATCTCCCTTTTGTATTTACTGAGCATGGGGCAGTGATGTTAGCAAGTGTATTGAACAGTGAAACAGCTATTGAAGTGAATGTTCAGATCGTTAGGATATTTACAAGGCTGCGTGAACTGGTACTTACCCACAAAGACATTTTATTAAAGCTTGAACAAATCGAAAGAAAAGCTGTCAAGCAAGACGATGATATCAAGTTGATCTTTGAGTACCTGAGAGAATTACTGAACCCACCGTCAGAACCTATGCGAAAGATCGGGTTCAAGATCAAAGGGAAGTAAATACAGCCGACCCGCATGCAAGGTTTACTGTCACAGTTTTTGCAAGCCCCACGCTTCATGCAGCACATTGCCTTTTGCTTTTGGAATGTTTAACAAGATTAAGGTAAAATCAAAAGTCAAAGAGCTGCATCCCACCGCACGAATCAAAAAGCAGTGCCAGTAAACCTTGCCCAAAGCTAAGTTACATAATGTGATCTTATGCAACTCCTCGAATGAAAGCGGTGTGCTGCGCACTTAGTAAACCTGCGGGTTGCATAAGCACATTATGTAAAATAGCCGCTCATGGCGCTTCGCAGTTGTGCGCAACTCACTCCGTTCAAACAAGGCGCAAGCCACAGGCGTAAGGTGCGAAACGCATTTGTTTTATGCTTAGCGCGCCCCCGGAAAGTTTTGCTCTTCGAATGAAGTTTAGTGCGGGGGCTTGCATCATTTTTTTGAAGCCCAAATGCCGCGCAATCCCACCGCACATCCAAAGCACTTGCCCTTCAAAAAAACGTCAACCTTCTTTAGCTCTGAAAAACTTTTACCCCAAATGCCTCTCGGGGGTGAAGTGGCTCCCAGGCGTTGCGGCCTCAAGACAAAGCAGGGAAGGCAAGTGCGTTGCAGTTTTGTTTTGATGGCCAGCGTTGGCATGTGCGAACCTGGGAGACGAACGGAACGAAGCGTTGGCCGAACCGCTTTATAGTTTACACCAATCTTCAATCGTCAGCACTCAGCGCGTGGGCGTGTGTCGGACGTGTGGCTACTTAACATAAGGTTATTATGCAATCCCGCAACACCACTAAAAATTTATCAATCGTGAGGAGTTTCATAATGCCACCTTATGTTTAAGTAAGCTTGGGGCAAGTTTTACTGGCGTGATTTTTTGCTCAGCGGGTTGGCAAGGCTCTTGGCTGTTGCTTTGGTTCGAGCGGTTGCATGTGTGGCAATAGCCATGTGCCTTGAGTGTGTGAGGTGCAAAAAGCATGATCAGAAAAACTTGCAGAAGGGTTGGTAAGTGTGTTGGCAGAGCGTGGGCTTATCCTTATCTTGGGCGATCGAAAAAAATGGGTTGTTTAAAACTACCATACTACGAAAAAGAGGACAGACCTAATTTTTTAGGCCTATGGAAAAAATCCGAGAGTTCAAAAAGTTGTGATAATTACTATCCGTTCGGTTTAACGTTTAACTCGTACTCAAGAGAAAACAGTGTTCCAAACAAGTTCAAATTCCAAGAGCAAGAACATATTGATGACTTAGGATTGAACTGGGACTCTTTCAAGTGGAGAAATCATCAGCCAGATATTGGTAGATTCTTTAACATCGACCCGCTTGCTGAGAAGTATGTCTATAACAGTCCGTATGCATTTAGTGAGAATCAAGTAGTTGCCCATAGGGAATTCTTTCTCCGCAGAGATTCTGTGATGAAATCCAAGCAAGTTCCGTTATTTCTTTCTCCGCAGAGTCTCGCCTCGGACTCTGCGGCAAATGCGTATTGAATAATACGTAACTTAATCGTATGGTGTTGTTTACAACTGGTTCGATTACCTGAAATCGCTAGGGCATTATATTGTCGGCTATGTCATCATGCCTAACCACGTTCATGCACTCATTGGTTTTGCAAACACAGGCGTCTCGATTAATAAAACGGTTGGCAACGGTAAGCGATTTATGGCGTATGAGATAATAAGGATGTTACAGTTGCAGAAAAACGAAGAAATTCTTTACCACCTCTCTTCATTTGTAAACAGTACCGATAAGAAAAGGGGCAAAATGCACGAAGTCTTTGAGCCTTCGTTCGATTGGAAAGAATGCTACAGCCCTGAAATGATCAAACAGAAATTGAAATACATATACGCCAATCCATGCAGGGTCAGTTGGTCGCTGGTAGAAAGTCCGATAAATTACGCACACAGTTCAGCGATGTTTTATTCAACCGGGCGGCAGGGAGCTTATGAAGTAACGAGTTTTTGTGATTTAGGGGATATAGATTTGACGAAGTTAAGCAAAGCCGCGACTAAGAAGTAAGCTAGTCTCCAACAGTTTCCTTCACATTGGTATTCTTTTATTTCCAGGAACATTCTGCCGCCTTAAAATAATAAGCTATTTTTGAAGTATGCTACGCACATTACTCTGTTTCACCTTTGTCTTGATGGGGTCGCTCCACGGAATGGCACAAACAACCAAGGCGGACAGCGTGCTAAAAAAAGCAAAGAAAACTCGCATAGATACCCTCATTAACCCCATCGACAAAAAGATCGACAAAGTAGATTCAGTTAACTCCAAGGCAAATGCAGCACTGAACAAATTACAAAATGTTAACCTAAACACAACGCTAACCCTACCCGATAGCCTGAAGCCAAACACCGCCAAATACACCAACAAAGTAGATTCTGTAAAGCGGAGGCTTTCTACTAAAATCGATAGCCTAACAACTCTTAAACTACCCACTGCAAAATATACCAAGCTGCTGGACAGCCTAAATAAATCTGCGCCCGTTAAGAAGATACAGCAAGCGCAGGCGGGACTTCAGAAACTGGAAAAGAAAGTTAACTCACCCATTGAAAAAGTAAATGCAAAACTCAACGAAGCTGGCTCAAAAGTAAACGCGAAACTAAATGAGCTTAACAAAGAAGGCCTCGACTTGCCGGAAGGTGTAAAAGTACCTAACGCCAGTGGCGTAACAACGCCAGGCCTAGGTGCTTTACCTGGTGCGAACACCCCCAACTTAACTACGGGATCAAAACCTAGCTTATTGCCGGGTATGCCAACAGTAAATCCTAATACCAACGTAGTACAACAGGAGCTACAAAAGATCACCTCGCTACCTCAAAAAGAGATTAGTCAGCTAAAGAATGCGGGTGCGCTAGGTGATGCAACGAAGGGTTTAAGCCAAGTAAAGCAAATTAGCACGCAAGCAAAAACATATACGCAAGAAATACAGAGCGTTTCCGCAGGCGACCTTTCTAACGCTAAAAACATTTCTAAAGAACTTGAAGCAAGGGCATCTAGTATAGGCGAGGTGAAAGAATTGCAAACGCAGACCAACATGCTGGACCAGTACAAAGCCATGGCTGCTAAAGGAAACAACCCCGAGGAGCTGAAAAAGCTTGCGCAGGAGCAGGTTAAAAAAGAGGCTATTAACCACTTTGCAGGGAAAGAGCAATTGTTGCTGGGGGCTATGGATCAACTGAGCAAGTATAAGCTAAAACACCCAACCGCTACGGAAGTGAAAGCCGCGTTTAAGGGAGTATACAACGAAATGAGTGGAAAGCCGCTTCGCGTTCGTTTAGTTCCTGGGTTTAACCTGCAGTTTCGAACTGCCAGCGACTTTAGCATAGATTATAATCCCTTTATAGCCTATCGTATTTCGGGCAAGTGGTCAGCCGGCCTTGGCTGGGTAGAGCGGACGCAATTTCACTCATTTATTAGTACGGTTCCCACCGGTAGAGTATTTGGCCCTAGGTTATTCACCGATGTGTATTGGAAGAAAGGGTTTTCCTTCCGTGGTGAAGCAGAGCGGATCAACAATTTTGTTGCCGCTAGCCAAGTGTTTGGACAGGCAGAAGACGGCAGGCAGTGGTCGTGGAATTTTTTTGTGGGTGTTAAAAAAGAGTATAAGTTCACAAAGCACATAAAAGGAAACATTCAGGTACTCTATAATGTTGGGCATTACATACGCAATACCAATGCCTATGGCGACAAATTGAATGTAAGGATGGGCTTCGATTTTTCACTAAAGAAAAGGAAATAAAATTAAGAAGTATTCAGTCCTCCATTCCTTGTTGGTGCTGTTTGGTAAGAAGGTTGGGGTGGCTCGCCATCTTAGAAGGCAGTTCAACGATCGTCCTTAAGGCGGGAAGACCAAAAGATAAAAAGCGAAGCCTTTGAGTTAAGTATTGGTACGTTGGTTTGCAGTTCCCGTTTTTTTTAATAATTTGCCTTGCCTATCACAACAACGGCTATTAGTCATTAAGAAATCTTAATACAAAACCCAAATTTTTATGAAAATGAAAGCAACCTTTTTGGCCTTGCTGTTAGTTTCTGCTACCAGTTTCGCTCAGAAAAAAGGAAAAGAGAAAACGCCCACTTCGCCCGAAAAGCAGGTAACGGCCTCGTTAACAGCACCCGTTAAAGTAACTACGGTAGAAGGTATTACCGAGTACCGTCTGGCCAATGGTTTAAAAGTGCTCTTGTTTCCCGATCCATCGAAACAAACAATTACCGTAAACATCACCTACCTGGTAGGTTCAAAAAACGAGAATTACGGAGAAACTGGTATGGCTCACTTGCTTGAACACCTTGTGTTTAAGGGTACTCCAAACCATCCTGATATTCCATCTGAGTTAACCGCGCATGGGGCTCGGCCAAACGGAACTACGTGGGTAGATCGCACCAATTACTACGAAACCTTCAACGCAACAGAAGAAAATCTAAAATGGGCCATCGACCTTGAGGCGGATAGAATGGTGAATTCATTTATTGCTAAGAAAGATTTGGACAGTGAAATGACAGTTGTGCGGAATGAATTTGAAAGCGGTGAGAATAGCCCTTTTAGAGTATTGATGGAGCGTGTAATGGCAACTGCCTTTATTTGGCATAACTATGGCAAAACAACTATCGGGTCGAAGGCCGACTTGGAAAATGTGCCGATTGACAAACTTCAGGCTTTTTACAAGAAATACTATCAGCCAGATAATGCGGTTTTGTTAGTGGCGGGAAAATTTGATGAAACCAAAACACTGGATTTGATCAATCAAAAATTCGGCATCGTGCCACGACCTGCCCGTGAAATTGCTCCCACGTATACGTTAGATCCCGTCCAAGACGGTGAGCGCACCGTTACCTTAAGAAGGGTAGGTGATGTTCAGTTAGCAATGGCCGCTTATCATATTCCTGCCGGCTCTCACAAAGATTACGCAGCCATTGAAGTTTTATCAACCATTTTGGGAAGCGAACCTGCTGGCAAACTGTATAAATCAATGGTAGATTCTAAAAAAGCAAGTAGCATTGGTGCGTTTGCTTTTCAATGGAAAGAGCCAGCCCTGCTATTAGCTTACGCAGAAGTTTTGAAAGAAAATTCCTTAGACGATGCAAAGGCGACTTTAATTAAAACACTTGATGACTTGACCACTTCTGCCCCTACTAAGGAAGATGTAGAACGGGCAAAAAATGATATCATTAAACAAATCGAATTAGGCTTCAACTCGTCTGAGCGCATTGGCCTTGAAATCAGCGAATTTGTAGGTACGGGTGATTGGAGATTGCTTTTTGTTACGCGTGATAAAATAAAGGCAGTTACCGTGCTTGACGTGGCGCGTGTGGCAAAGCAGTATTTAAAACCCGATAATCGCACGTTGGGCGTATTTATTCCCACAGAGAAACCTGAGCGCTCGGAAATACCTGCCACCCCCGATGTAGAAGCCTTGGTGAAAGATTATAAGGGCTCTCAAACAATTGCACAAGGCGAGGAATTTGATCCTGCACCAGCTAATATTGAAACTCGGACAACTAGAACGGAGCTGCCAAACGGGATGAAGCTGGCCATGCTGCCAAAGAAAACCCGCGGTGAGTCGGTAGAAGCCCGTATTACACTTCGGTTTGGCGATGAAAAGTCGCTGCAAGGAAAAGGTTCTGCGGGAGAGTATGCCGCAAGCATGCTTAATAAAGGAACATCAAAGTATACCCGCCAGCAAATCAAAGATAAGTTCGACCAGCTAAAGGCCAACGTTTTCATTGGGGGTGGAGCCACGCAGGCTTTTATCAACATCAGTACTACAAAGCCAAACTTGGTGGAAGCACTTAAGTTGGTAGCCGATGTGTTGAAAGACCCTACTTTTCCAGCCGATGAATTTGAAAAAGTGAAATCGGAAGAATTGGCAGGCATTGAATCGCAACGCAGCGAGCCGCAGGCAATCGCTCTCAATAAAATTCAAAGGCATACTACACCGTATCCAAAAACAGATCCTAGGTATATCAGCACGTTCGATGAAGAAATAGCCACTATTAAAGCATTAACCATCGATGAAGTAAAGAAATTTTATAAAGATTTTTACGGGGCAAATAATGCCACCATGGCGTTGGTGGGCGATTTTGACACCAACGAATTGAAGACGCTAGCTACCGAGTTGTTTGGAAATTGGAAAAGTGGACAAGCGTATGTGAGAATTACGAATAAAGCGACTGCAGTCCCGGCAATCAACGAATCCATCGAGACGCCAGACAAGGCAAATGCTTTTTTTGTAGCAGCTTATAATTTTGATTTCAGAGATGACAATGCCGACTACCCGTCTTTGGTGCTGGGAAATTTTATGCTGGGCGGAGGCTTTTTGAATTCGCGCTTGGCAACCCGGATTCGCCAAAAGGATGGATTAAGTTATGGAGTTGGTTCCCAGTTTAGTGCAGGTGCGCTCGATCCGATTGGTTCTTTCTTCGCCTATGCTATTTATGCCCCTGAAAATGCAGAAAAGCTAGAAAAGGCCTTCAAAGAAGAAATTGAAAAAGTGGCTGCTACGGGCTTTACAGCCGAAGAAATAACCGAAGCCAAATCAGGTTGGTCGCAATCGCGCACGGTAAACAGAGCCCAAGATGCCGGGTTAGCCGGCACGCTAAACAACTACCTTTTCATAAAAAGAGATTTGAAATGGGACGAAGAATTTGAGAAAAAAGTAATGGCATTGACGCCAGAACAAATCAATGCTGCCATGAAAAAGCATTTGAAGTTGGAATCATTTAGCATCATTAAAGCCGGTGATTTTGTGAAAGCGAAATCGAAAGCGTCCGAGAAAAAATAGTATTCAAGGTAAAAATCTAAAAAAGGTCGGCCAAAGGCTGACCTTTTTGCGTTTTATACCTTTTGAGATCGAGGGAAAAAGGGCTTTCTTGTCGGAGGGTGTCGAAAATCCTACCAGATGTCTTGCAAATCTTATAAATCTTGCTCATTTTTGCAGCCCTTTGGAAATAAAGGTTAATTTATTACTATTATGAAGCGCACCTACCAACCGTCCCGCAAGAAAAGAAAAAACAAACACGGCTTTCGTGAGCGCATGGCTACTGCCAATGGTCGCAGGGTGCTTGCTGCCCGCAGAAGAAAAGGCCGCAAGAAGCTTACCGTTTCTGACGAAAAGACCCTTAAGAATAACTAATTCTTTTAATGTAACTTGCCCTCAAGGGGATTATCATTAATCTCATGGGTGAGCATACATTTTCAAAACAGGAAAGACTCAATAAAGAAATTTGGATAAAGGAACTCTTTGAAAAGGGTTCCTCTTTTAATGTATACCCTTTTAGGGTGATTTATTTTATCCACCCGGACCAAACTTGGCCCGTTCATCAGTTACTCATATCCGTCTCGACTCGTAATTTTAAGAAATCCGTTGATCGCAACACCCTAAAACGTAGAATCCGGGAAGGTTATCGCCTTAACAAACCCGTTTTGATAAGCCCAAAAAAATTACTAGTTGCCTATATTTACACTGCAAAAGAAATTCTGCCTTCGAATATCATTCATGAGAAAGTGATCCGTTCGCTTTCAACAATTAGCGGCCGAGAATCAAAAAACGCAGCGGATAAAACGAAATGAGCGAAAAAGAAAAATTTCAGGAAAAGCGAAAGGGGGGGGTGGCATTCAAAACGTCCATTACGGGAGTTGTCATTTTCTTATTATTTGCATTTGTTTCTCCTGGAGAAAAGTACTTTGAGATCGCCAAAAGCATTGATATTTTCTCCACCCTCTTCAAAGAAATAAATGCCTATTACGTGGATGAAGTAGAGCCCAAGAAGTTAATCCATACAGGCATTTCTGCAATGCTTGAATCGCTCGATCCGTATACGGATTACATTCCTGAGGAAAGCCAAGAAGCCTTCGGTATTTTAACAACAGGTCAGTACGCTGGCATTGGAGCGTTGATCGGCTCGTTAGGTAAAAAGACAATTGTCACCCAACCGTATGAGGGTTTTCCAGCTCACAAAGCGGGTATAAAAGTAGGCGATGAGTTGATTTCGATTGATGGAAAAAATGTAACAGGTAAGTCTACTTCCGAAACCAGTGCATTGCTGAAAGGGAAGCCTGAGACGCCTGTTGTGGTGGAAATAAAAAGAACTGGACAATTGAATCCAATGAAATTCAACCTCGTCAGGCAAAAGATAAAAATTGCAAATGTTAAGTACTCTGCACTACTTGAAAATAAAGTAGGCTACATCAAGTTGGAAGATTTTACGCCCGGTGCAGGAAAAGAAGTGGAGCTTGCGGTGGTGAAATTAAAAGAGCAAGGAGCGGAAAGTTTAGTATTGGACTTAAGGGATAATCCGGGCGGACTTTTGCATGAGGCAGTTAACATAGCCAATGTGTTTATTCCAAAAGAAAAAGAAATAGTTGCCACCAAAGGAAAGCTCACGGAATGGAATAAGTCCTACATCACCCTGAATAACCCGATTGATGTAAGTTTGCCACTGGTGGTCTTAATCAATAATAACAGTGCATCGGCATCAGAGATTGTGGCAGGGGCGTTACAAGATTATGACCGTGCTGTGTTAATAGGGCAGCGCACATTTGGAAAAGGGTTGGTTCAAGTTACTAGGCAATTGCCTTACAATTCTCAGCTAAAAATAACAACCGCTAAATATTACATACCCAGTGGGCGGTGTATTCAAGAACTTGACTATGCCCATCGCCAAACCGATGGACACGTAAATAAATTTGCGGATTCGCTCAGGCGTGAATTTAAAACTTCAGCTGGAAGAAAAGTGTTTGATGGGGGTGGACTAAGCCCCGACATCCAGATTGCCAAAGAAGATGTTTTGGCCATTACCTCCGCACTTGCGTCTTCTGGTTTATTTTTTGAATACGCTTCGATTTTTTGCACAAGCCACCCGACACCAAAATCATTAAAGGAATTTAAGCTAACCGATGCGGAATACAAAAGCTTTACCGCGTGGGTAAGCGACAAAAAGTTTTCGTACTCCACCGAATTAGAAAGGCAATTGGAAGGCTTCGTTCAGGTAGCCAAAAAGGCGGGAGTTTCAAATTTACAAACTCAGCTATCCTTACTTGAAAATAAAGTAGACCAAAGCAAAGCAAATGATTTGATCCGCTTCAAGGGGGAGATCAGCTTTTCACTTGAACAAGAAATTGCGTTTCACTATCACTTAGATAAAGGATTGGCCGAGGTATCCTTGACGCACGATAAAGAAATGGAAGCCGCCAGAAAAATACTTGCCGACAAGGAGGCGTTTCAAAACATATTGAAAGCAAACTGATGGCGATACTTCTTTCCATCGAATCTTCGACTTCGGTTTGCTCTGTTGCTATTCACAAAAGCGGTAAGCTAGTGGTATCTTCTGAAATGTTTGTTCCGCAATCTGCATCCTCCCACTTGGCAGTGATGGCGGAGGAATTGTTTCACCGATCGGGCATTCAAAAAAGTGAATTGAATGCCGTGGCGGTTTCTGCTGGCCCCGGCTCATATACCGGTTTGCGAATAGGTGTATCCCTTGCCAAAGGACTTTGTTTTTCGTTAGGCATTCCGCTGATCTCAATCGATACACTGTTATCGATGAGTTATTATGTACGTTCTGCTGGTTGCGGTGGGTACCTTTGCCCGATGATAGACGCACGAAGAATGGAAGTATATTGCCTGCTGATGGACGCGCAGGATAAACTAATTAAAGCTACAGCGGCTACCGTAGTTGATGAGCTAACATTTAAAGAACCACTGGATGAAAGCACAGTGTATTTCTTCGGTGATGGCGCCTCTAAGTGCAGGGAGATAATCCGTCATCCAAATGCTCGATTTTTAAATGACATCGTTCCGATGGCTTCTTCTATAGGGACGCTTGCATTCGAGAAGTTTCAAAATCAGCAGGTCGAAAACTTGGTCACGTTCGAGCCGATTTATCTCAAAGAGTTTTTGATAAGAAAACCAAAAATACAAATTTGATGTTAGCTGAAGACATGGATACTAACACCACCGAAATAGCAAGTAAAGTCACTGACGAGAGCGGATTGGATCGTAATACTCTAAACCGAGTTTCATCGAGTGCACTTAAAACATTCGACCTCGAAGATTATTATACCCAAGGCGAAAGAGTATTGTTCGATTTAAAAGACAATCTCTATCAAGGTATGATCCTTCGTGAGAAAGACTTCCGCGAGTTCATTAAAAATCATGATTGGCAAGCGTATAAAAACAAATTTGTCGCTATCACGTGTTCAGAAGACGCCATCATTCCAACATGGGCTTACATGTTGATAAGTTCTGCCCTGCAGCCATTTGCTAGCAAAGTGGTGTATGGCTCGTTAGCCGATCTGGAGACAATCCTGTACAATGAATCACTTTCGAAAATTGATTGGAATGCCTACCAAGGTGCTAAGGTGGTTATTAAAGGGTGCAGTAAAATTGAAGTTCCAGTGGCTGCCTATGTTTATGCAACAAATCAACTCCGTGGGTTGGCAGCTAGTATCATGTATGGCGAGCCTTGCAGCACAGTGCCGATCTTTAAAATAAAAAAGCCTTAAAAGATTTCAATTTTTGGGCTGTTCCAAGTCGGCCAGCCACAAATCCTTCGAGCGGTTGGCGTTCCCAGCTTCCCTAGCGGAAGTGTGTGTTTATCTTCAATGTTTCGCGTCATCCTAAAATCCTCTTAATCCTGCTATATTTCGCCTTCAATTTTTAGTTATGCGACAACACCTGCTGAGCGATGGAGCCAGCGAACTTAGCTACGAGATCCGTGAGATCGTAAAGAAGGCCACAATAATAAAAAACCTGGGGCAAGAGATTTTTTGGGAAAACATTGGTGATCCGATCCAAAAAAATCACATTCTTCCCGAATGGATACGAGCCGTAATTGCCGATTTAGCATTGCAAAACGACACGTACGGTTATTGCCCGTCAAAAGGAATTTTGGAAACGCGTGAGTTTTTAGCAGCGCGTACCAACGCACTCAAAAAAGTTCAAATCACTCAGGATGACATTTGTTTTTTCAACGGCCTTGGCGATGCCATTGCAAAAGTGTATCAATACATAACGCCCACTTCACGTGTGATTGGACCTAGTCCGGCCTACTCAACACACTCCAGCGCAGAAGCTGCGCATGCCAGCCATGAACCGTTGACCTACACGCTTGATCCGAACAACAGATGGTATCCCGACTTAGATGATTTGTACAACAAAGTGAAGTACAACCCCAACGTAGTCGGCATACTTATTATCAATCCGGATAACCCAACAGGCATGGTGTACCCGTTGGAAACATTGAAACGTATTGTTGCCATTGCGCGTGAGTTTAATTTGTTTTTGATCTGCGATGAGATCTATTTGAACATTACTTACAACGGAGCGCGGGCTTATGCCCTTGCCGAAGTAATAGAAGATGTGCCTGGCATTGCCATGCGCGGCATTAGTAAGGAGCTGCCTTGGCCAGGAGCGCGATGCGGCTGGATGGAATATTATAACCGCGATAAAGATGCCGACTTCAACCGCTTGTGTCAGGCGATTGATAATGCCAAGATGATTGAAGTGTGTTCTACTAAACTTCCACAGTTGGCGATACCAAGAATTTTGGGCGATCCACGTTTCAAAATTTATCGTGAAGAGACGAACCAAAAGATTGGTAAGCGCAGTAGAATTATTTCAGATATTCTTAGCACGGTGCCAGAGCTTACGTTCAACGAAACGTTTGGTGCTTTTTATAACACCATTATCTTCCGCAAAGGCACGCTTAGACCAGATCAAAAAATCAAGATTAAAGATTCAAGAATAAGGGCGTTGGTGGAAGAGTGGACAAGCACTGAGATGCCGCTCGACAAGCGCTTTGTATATTATTTGCTTGGCGCGAAAGGTGTGTGCGTGGTGCCTATCTCTTCGTTTTGCTCCGAGTTGCAAGGCTTTCGAGTTACCTTGCTGGAAGAAGATGAGGCTACCTTGATAAAAACATTTACTGCCATTAGAGATGGTATTGTGGAGTATTTGAGGAGTTGATTGTTAACTTTTATAAATGCACGCGCAACTTCAATCACATTTATCAAAACTAATCGAGCTCAAAGCCACTGAAGCAGAGGCTTTTTCAAAAGCTTTTACTTTGAGGAAGCTGAAGCGCAAAGAGATATTGCTCCATGAAGGCGAGGTGTGTAAGTACACCGCATTTATTTTAAAAGGATGCCTCCGCTATTTTTATAATGTCGAAGGGCAAGAACACACGGGGCAGTTCTTCTTTGAAAATAGTTGGTATACTGACTATGAAAGTTTCCTTTCGGAGAAACCATCTAAGCAAAATATTGAGGCTCTCGAGAAAACAGAAATACTGCTGCTTCAAAAGAAAGACTTGGAGAAACTCTATGAAACGTATCCAAAGTTTGAGCGGTTCGGCAGGTTGATGGCCGAAAATGCCTATTTAGGCGTACGCAAGAAAAACGAAAATTTAGTGAACTTGTCACCTGAAGATCGTTACCTCAAACTAGTGAAAGAACGTCCCAAAGTAATTGAGCGCGTTGCGCAACATTACATTGCCTCCTTCTTGGGCATACAACCACAATCATTAAGTCGCATTCGTAAAAGAATTCTTGAGCAGCCTTGATTTAGTACTTGAGTGAACGTTTTGAGGTAGTCAACCGCCTCACATTTGTAACATAATTTTTAAACAAACTAAAAAATGTTACTTATGAAAAACTTCAAATGCTCCTTCTCATTATTTTTTTTGATTGCAATTTCTTTTGCTAGTTATGCACAAGAAGGAAAGCCTCGTGTTTTTGGCGAGGTGGGTCTTGGCTTTGGCCAGACATTATTCTTTGGCGATGTAAAGCAAAATTTAGCAAATGCCTTTGGTGGCAAATTCAAGCCGGGCAGTGGTTTCAACATTATGACTGCCTTCTATGTAGCGCCCCAAAATTGGAAAGGCCTTGGGTTAGGTGCTCGGGTGAAAGGTACTTTTGGAAGTGCTGTGAAAGGGGAATCCGATAGTGATGATTACATCTTTAATTTCTATAGTGTGCAAGCCTCAGCAAAGTATTATGTGGCTAAGGAATTCAGTAGAGGATTGTACAGTAGGCTATCGCTCGGCTTCGGCCAGTTCACCGCCAAACGGATGAATGAAGCCACCAATTTTTATAGCCATCAATATGCTATTGGCTCTACGTTGGGCGTGGGTATTGGCTACACCATTCCTTTTAAGAGAACATCACTCAGCATAGAAGCTGAATTTGAAAACTCATCGCGCACGGGCACTGTAAACAAATTTGGAGCACTCACATTTCAAACTGGTCAGTTGGGTATAAACACAGTTCTTACTTTTTAGAACAGTTTGTACACACACACAATTATGAAGACCAAAAAAATTATTGGCGTTCTTTTGTTTACGGAATTAGTAGCTCAACTACTACCTATTACGGTGCTTGGGGCAACCTTTGAGTTTCCTGATGTGCTGAGAAAGCCAGCTGATTATTCACTGACGTTGTTTCATCAAAATCAAAATGTTATTGTTCCAGCTTACTATTTATTCATGATTTCTAGTCTGCTTTATCTGCCAATTACAGCGTTGATAAAAACTCATGCTAAATCAAAAGAGTTGGACGCTTCTTGGGTCAATCTGTTTCAATTAGCAGGTATTGCAACAGTTGTTTTTCAAGTAATTGGTTTTTGTCGATGGATATTCTTGATACCCTTTCTTTCAAACCAATATTTTTCAGCGGATGCAACAGCAGCCTCTAAACAAATCATTGAATTTGTTTATGAGACAATGAACCGCTATGCAGGCATGACTATCGGTGAACATTTGGGCTTTTTAGGAATGGGCTTTTGGACGATTGCATTGACAGGCGTGGTTGAATTAAAAAAATGGATGAAAGTAACAGGTATAATCATTGGATCGCTAATCATAATTGCCACCGCTGAGCAGTTTGGTGGAAGTTACGCTAACCTTTTTGGAAAGCTTAACTTTTTAGCGAATACCCTTTGGACTCTTTGGATTGTGATTGTTGCCATAGGATTTTTCAAGGAGGATTGATATCTACCTAACATTCGTTTTATACCAAAATAAAATTTTTTTGCGCTTTTTGAATACTTCCTTAAAATTGGAAAAACTCTAAACTATATCAAAACCGCCCGAGAGATTGGGGCGGTTTGGTTTTTAAGGCTATTGAAAAGTAACAATTATCTAAAAAGCATGAAATATTTCGACAAGCTTTTTGCTCATTCCTCACCTGGCGCGAAAGGTGTGTGCGTGGTGCCTATCTCTTTGTATTGCTCAGAGTTACAGGGCTTTCGAGTTACCTTACTGGAAGAAGATGAGGCTACGTTGGTAAAGACATTCACAGCTATAAGGGATGGCATTGTGGAGTATTTGGGGAGTTGATGGCAACTATACTAACAAAATTGAGTTCGTGTATTTGGGAGAAACAAAATATTACTTTAAAACCTCAACTATCGCTCTTTCAACTATCGAATCTTTCATTTTTAGAGAATCTTCTTTTGTTGTATATACAATAATGTCAGGTTCAATACCCATGCGTATGGGTTTTCTATTTAAGTCACAAAGCAGGGAAGTAGAAACTCGATATGACCAACCGTTGGGTAGCTCTTTTAAAATGGGTGACGTGCCACTGCCTCCATTAGTGTAATCTCCTATTTGAATTATTTGTGGAAAACACTTCATAGACAGGACGAATTCTTCGGTCGCACTGAAAGAATATCGATTGGTTAAAACTGCAACCTTTCCTTTAAACTGCACTGACCCAGAGGGCTCAATATCATCGGCAACGAAATCACTCATCTTGGTGGGTTGTTGTTTATTCACGCGATATCTTTCGTAAGCATATATTCTTTGCTTATCTGCAAACCTACTCGCTATGATTTGTCTCGGACTTTTGTTTCCACCGCTATTACTTCTCACATCAATAATGATTCCTTTGACTTTGTTAAAATCTTGAATGATTTGATCAATTATTGAGTACTGTTCATCTTGATTGCCGAAGGTTCCGATGTAAATGTAGCCCACATCTTGACTTATTAATCCGTAACCAATGGCACTGTTATACTTGTAATAGGTTAGATAATTTTGCCGTATCCAATTGAGCCCATAAAAGTTAAAATCGTATCGCGGATAGTATCCAATCTTAGCTTGATTTTTTGGATAGATAGTTGTGTGTCCATCCTCAAGGATATTTACCAAACGCCCCAACACATTTTTCAGATCGTAATCACTTGTTTTTTGATTTATTTGAGGCCGATAAATATTATAGATTGAGTCCCAATTTACCCTTTTACTTTCAAATTCAGGCCAACAGTCATCAACGCCATTCCAAAACTCATCAAAGATTTCTATTGGGGTGTTTGTAGGATCTTTCCCAAGAAAAAAATCGGTGCAGGAAACCAACAGAAGTGCCGCGATAAATGATATTTTTCTCATTAGTTGACCTTAAAAATGACCGAAGTTGTTAGCTGATGACTTAAGGAAGTTAGGGTCTCGAACTTTCTTAAATTATTTAACTGAAATTGATACTCAAACCTCAAATTCCATTTAACTGCTAATGATTTGCTAAAAGCCATTCGCCAATTTATTGTCGAAAACTCAGAAATTCCAAGTAAATTTAGCTGTGGAGGCAAACTTCTTGCATATCCAGCTTGGAAAGAAACAGCCATTATTGATGACCAAACCTGTGCACTAAGCAAGTCTTTCCTCATCGGCAATTCAACTAATAAACTTGGGCTCAATGAAGTAATCAATTCTCCATTGATATCAGAAACGCCAGAATAATTACTACTCTGTCGAAAGTTAATATTTAGGTCAAAGAGTCCGCCAACAAAAAACAGTATGTTATTGCTTTTTGATCTAAATTTTCTGTGATGAGCAAATTGAAGATAACCAATTTGTCCATTAGTAGAAAACCCGTTAGAAGAAGATGTTAAAAATGAAGACGCATAAGACAGTTGAATATGATTTTTGCTTTTTTCTCCATCAGCCTTAACAAAAAATATAACGGGAGATGCTGACCCACTATGGGTAAACGAGGATACTGATTGATCTTTGATGGCGTAATAAATCCAACCTGTTCCCAATCCAATTTGTTTTTTCCGCGACTGACAAAGCGAAGAAAATGGGATTACCAATAAAGATATTAGAATTGCAGTTTTCACCTTGTCAAATTGCCGAGAGTACAGCAAAGATAACCCCTCTACCTAACACTCGTTCAACAACTGTATAGAATTTTTTTTGGCCTTTTACTTGAATACCACGTTAAAATTGGTGAATCTTGTATCGAAGCAGAAGAAAATTAACACATGATGATCGTATCCAATAACGACAAGTTTAATCTCAGCACCTCAAGTGTTGTGATAAGTGTCATTATTCTCCGAAAACCGGGGCAGTGATGATTATGTTTTAAACTATATCAAAACCGCCCCGAGAGATTGGGGCGGTTTTGTTTTATATGGGCTACTGCAAACTAACGATTGTTTTAAATGCGTTAGGCGTCAAGACACCTCAAAGGTGTCAGACGCCTTAGAGAGATGAAAGAAAATATGGAATATTATAATAGCGAAACGATTCTCTTCCTAGATGGAAACTTTGTCAAAGCCAGCGAAGCCAAGACCGACCTTTTCGGGCAAACTTTACATTATGGCTATGGCGTGTTTGAAGGCATTCGTGCATATGAAACGGTGAATGGCACAAAACTTTTCAAAGCACATGAGCACTTTGAGCGATTGAAAAGAAGTTGCAAACTCATGGGCATTCCTTTCGAGTATTCAACCGAAGAAATGGTGCAGGCAACCTATCAAGTGCTGGAGAGAAACAGCTTATCAAATGCCTACATACGTCCGTTAGTTTTTTGCAGTCCGAATATGTCATTGACTGCCCCAAATGGAGTTTCTTTGATGATAGCCGCTTGGGAATGTGAACAACACCCTACCTTAAAGCCATCGCGGATCTGTATTTCATCGTTCCAGCGACCCAACCCGAAAGCGGTAACCATTGAAGCCAAAGTCTGTGGCTTGTATGTGAACTCCATTTTGGCAACAACGGAAGCAAAAAAACGCGGCTTTGATGATTGCTTACTTCTCGACCTTAGCGGATTTGTGGCAGAAGGCCCTGGAGCGAATTTCTTTTATGAGAAAGATGGAGTTATTTACACTCCCCCTGCCGAAAGTATTTTACCAGGCATTACTCGTAAAACGGTTATTCATATTTGTCGCCAATTGGAGTTGCCGGTGGAAGAAAAATATTTTAGACCCGAAGAATTATTTGAAGCAGACTCGGCTTTCTTCTGCAGCACGATGCTAGAGATTGTAGGCATAAGTTCAATCGAAGGTCAACCCATGGGGCTCGATTGGAAAGATTCGATGGGCGCATTAATCCAAGAGACGTACCGGAATATTGTGTTAGAAAAGAGTTATTCGTATGTAATTGTTTAAACTAGCTTCAGGCTGCAAGCTATAGGCTTCAGGCGAATTTGCTTGCAGCTTGAAGCAAGTGGCTTGCAGCAAAAAAAATATGGAACTAAACAGATATAGCAAAACAATCACCCAAGACCCAACACTACCAGCATCTCAAGCGATGTTGTATGGAATTGGTTTGACGGAAGAAGATTTGAAAAAGGCTCAAGTTGGAGTGGTAAGCACTGGCTATGATGGTAACACGTGCAACATGCACTTGAACGACTTAGCGAAAGAAGTGAAACAAGCCGTTTGGAAGCAAGACTTGGTAGGATTGATTTTCCATACCATTGGCGTAAGCGATGGCATTGCGAATGGTACCGAAGGCATGCGCTATTCATTGGTGAGCCGTGAGGTGATTGCTGACTCAATAGAAACGGTGTGTGGCGCTCAGCATTACGATGGCCTCATTGCCGTTGTGGGCTGCGATAAAAATATGCCTGGCTCGTTGATTGCCATGGGCAGGTTGAACCGTCCTGCAATTATGGTGTATGGTGGCACTATTGCTGGTGGTCATTGGAAAGGAAAAGAACTGAATATCATTTCTTCATTTGAAGCCTTGGGCGAAAAAATACAAGGCAAACTTACTGAAGAGGATTTCAAAGGCATCATACAAAATTCTTGTCCTGGTGCTGGTGCATGTGGTGGTATGTACACAGCTAACACAATGGCATCGGCTATTGAAGCATTGGGCATGGCATTACCGTATTCGTCTTCTAATCCTGCGTTAAGCAAAGAGAAATCAGCTGAATGTGAAGAGGCGGGGAAGGCGATCCGCTTGTTGTTGGAAAAAGATTTGAAGCCAAAAGACATAATGACGTTCAAAGCTTTTGAAAATGCTATTACCATTGTGATGGTGTTGGGGGGATCCACCAATGCGGTATTGCATTTGATAGCGATGGCGAAGAGTGTAGGCGTAAAAATTACTCAAGAAGATTTTCAACGCATTTCGGATAAGACGCCATTGATTGCTGATCTTAAACCAAGTGGTAAATATTTGATGGAAGCACTTCATAAAATTGGAGGCGTTCCATCGGTAATGAAGTATCTATTGCAGAAGGGATACTTGCATGGAGATTGTATCACGGTAACGGGCAAAACAATTGCTGAGAATATTGCCAGCGCGAAAGACCTGAATTTCGATACACAGGATGTTATTGTTCCCTTCGAAAAGCCAATTAAAAAAACAGGGCACTTACAAATTCTATACGGGAATTTGGCCGAGAAAGGATCGGTTGCAAAAATTACAGGCAAAGAAGGTGAACGCTTTAAAGGAACGGCCCGTGTTTTTAATGGCGAGTTTGACTTAGTGGATGGAATTAAATCCGGAAAGATAAAAGAGGGCGATGTAGTAGTAATTCGTTACGTTGGCCCAAAGGGTGCTCCAGGTATGCCGGAAATGTTGAAGCCTACAAGCTTAATCATGGGGTCAGGACTTGGTAAGCATGTTGCATTGATTACCGATGGAAGGTTTTCCGGAGGATCGCATGGCTTTGTAATTGGTCATATCACGCCAGAGGCAGCCGAGGGTGGGTTAATTGGCCTAGTGGAGGATAACGACTGGATTGAGATAGATGTAAAAAAACATCAAATCAATTTGTTGGTAGATGAAAAAACATTGGCGATCAGGAGATCGCACTATACCGCACCAGCACCTCGCGTTACGAGCGGTGTACTTTTTAAATATTCAAAACAAGTTAAAACAGCAGCTGATGGATGCGTTACTGACGAAGATTAGACCTGAAGTTGATACCGTAGTTCAACAAACAAAAAAGATTTCGGGCTCCGAATCCTTGCTTCAATCATTAGTAGAGGAAGGAGTTACTACGTTGTTCGGATATCCTGGAGGTGCTATCATGCCCGTGTACGATGCCCTCTATAGTTATGCTGACAGACTTACTCATATTTTAGTTCGTCATGAACAAGGAGCAGTGCATGCAGCGCAAGGGTATGCGCGTGTGTCGGGCCAAGTGGGTGTCGCGTTTGCTACTTCTGGGCCGGGCGCTACAAATTTAGTTACGGGTCTGGCGGATGCGATGATCGACTCAACACCGATTGTTTGTATTACAGGTCAGGTGTTTGCACACTTACTGGGAACGGATGCGTTTCAAGAAGTGGATGTAATTAATACCACGCTGCCCGTTACAAAATGGAACATTCAAGTGACCGAAGCGAAAGACATTGCTCCCGCTATTGCGAAAGCATTTTACATAGCCTGGACAGGAAGGCCAGGGCCTGTATTGGTTGACATTACCAAAAATGCCCAAAATGAAAAGATAGACGAAGTAGCCTATAAAAAGTGCGAGGGTATCAGAACGTATAAGCATAAGCCCATCCTTCAAACCACACAAATTGACGCTGCTGCCAAATTGATTAACAACGCAAAGCGTCCGTATATCTTGGCGGGTCAAGGGGTTTTGTTATCGGGTGCCACCAAAGAGCTTATTGCTTTCTCAGAAAAGACGGGTATTCCTGTCGCTTGCACGCTCTTGGGTTTGGGTGCCTTTCCACAAGATCATCCTAATTATGTGGGCTACTTGGGCATGCACGGAAATTATGGCACCAACGTGAACACCAATGTGTGCGATGTGTTGATAGGTTTGGGGATGCGCTTTGATGATCGCGTTACCGGTAATGTGTCGAAATATGCCAAACAAGCCAAGGTTGTTCATATAGAAATCGATAAAGCGGAAATAAGTAAAATCATTAAAGCTGATGTACCTGTTCATGCCGATGCTAAAGAGGCGTTGATTGCCTTAACCGAAATTTGTAACCCTAATAATTTCGAAGCTTGGATCGAAACTTTCCGAAAGTTCGATGCCATTGAGCACGACAAAGTTGTGCGGCATGAATTTAATCCGAAAGGAGAAGAATTAATGATGGCCGAGGTAATCAATCACCTTTCAAATCTGACTAAGGGAGAAGCGGTAGTGGTAACTGATGTAGGTCAACATCAGATGACAACATCAAGGTATTATCGCTATCAAAAGCCAAGAACAAATATTACTTCTGGTGGTGCTGGTACAATGGGCTTCGCGTTGCCTGCTGCCATGGGAGCAAAACTAGGTGCTCCCGAGAAACAAGTGGTGGCAGTTATTGGAGACGGTGGTTACCAAATGACGGTGCAAGAACTTGGTACCATTATGCAGTACAAGATTCCCGTTAAGATTATGGTGCTTAACAATAATTTTTTAGGCATGGTGAGGCAATGGCAACAGCTTTTTCATGAGAAGCGGTATTCATTCACTGAAATGGATAATCCTGACTTTATCAAGTTAGCCGAAGCCTATAGTATCAGAGCAAGAAAAGTAACTATGCGCGATGAACTGCAAGAAGCTCTCAAAGAAATGTTGGATGCGAAAACGTCCTATTTCTTAGAAGTAGTTGTGGGCAAAGAAGACAACGTATTCCCGATGGTGCCAGCAGGAGCTGGGGTGGCGGATGTGATTTTGGAAGCACCAATTAGTAGTAAGTAGCAAGACATAAGTAGTAAGACAAAACAATGACTGAAATGTATTAAGTCTAATGTCTTTATACTCGTGTCTTAAATCTAAAAAGAAATGAAACAAGACTATACCCTAATCCTAACTGCAGACAATAATTTTTCGGTACTCAATCGGATTATTAACGTATTGAATAGAAGAAGAGTGCGTATAAAAAAAATGATGGCGCATGAAATGGAAGATGATTTTAAACGGGGTGGCATGGTGCTGTTACTTTTTACAACAGCAGACCTTATGGAAAAGGTTAAACTTCAGTTAGAGAAACTTATTGAAGTGGACGAAGTGATAGTGCAAGAGGGAAGTGCTGCGTACGTAGAAAAGAGTGAACAAATCGTGGATGTGGATTAGGGGCGCGGTACGTCATCAAAATAATGAATAAAACAGATAATAAATATCCGACTGCTTATGCATCCATAAAAGAAGCTACTACAATGGCGGGTTTTACAATGGCTTCTGATGTTTTAACATGCTCACTACTTAGAACGCTCGCAGCCTCTAAACCAGCTGGGAAATTCCTTGAGCTAGGAACAGGTACGGGTTTATCTACTTCATGGATTTTAGATGGGATGGATTCTTCGTCTACACTTATTTCAGTGGATAATGATTCAACGTTTTTATCGATTGCAGAAAAAAATTTAGGAAATGATGAACGTCTGAATTTGGTTTATGCGGATGGTGGTGAATGGATAGCTGAGAATATAGATAAGAAGTTTGACTACATCTTCGCAGATACATGGCATGGAAAATACTTATTGATGGATGATGTATTGTCTATGCTAAGCTATGGGGCATTCTATATTGTTGATGATATGCTTCCTCAACCAAATTGGCCTGAAGGTCACGCAGAAAAAGCTGCTATGTTTGTTAAATATTTAGAGAGCCGGAACGATTTGACTTTAACAAAACAAAACTGGGCAACAGGAATAATTATCGGGACAAAAAATAGTTGTTCGTTACTTGCGAACAACCAACAACGAATAACTAACAACGATTTACTAAACAATTAACTTTTAACTTAAACTAAACTATGGCACAGATTAATTTCGGGGGAACGATAGAGGAGGTGGTAACAAGGGAAGAATTCCCAATGAGCAAAGCACTTGAATTTTTAAAGAAAGAGGTGATCGCAATCATTGGATACGGAGTTCAAGGCCCTGCCCAAAGTTTGAACCTTCGTGATAACGGATTCAATGTTATTGTAGGTCAACGCAAAGGGTCAAAAACATGGGATAAAGCAGTTGAGCATGGATGGATTCCAGGCGAAACTTTATTTGACATTGAAGAAGCGGTGAAGCGTGGAACGATCATTCAATTCTTGTTGTCGGATGCCGGTCAAATAGAGTTATGGCCAACCATCAAACCTTATCTGACAAAGGAAAAGACACTTTATTTCTCACATGGTTTTGGTATCACGTTTAAAGAACAAACGGGTATAGTTCCTCCTGCGGATATTGATGTAATCTTGGCAGCACCAAAAGGTTCTGGAACATCGGTTCGCAGATTATTCTTGCAAGGAAAAGGTATCAACGCCAGTTATGCAGTATTTCAAGATGCAACCGGAAAAGCAAAAGACAAGGCAATTGCCTTGGGTATTGGAGTAGGAGCTGGTTATTTGTTTGAGACTGATTTTAAGAAGGAAGTATATTCTGATTTAACTGGTGAGCGAGGCACGTTAATGGGCGCTATCGCAGGAATCTTCGAAGCGCAATATGAGGTGTTGCGTTCTAAAGGACACTCGCCTTCCGAAGCATTTAATGAAACAGTAGAAGAACTAACCCAAAGCTTAATGCCGTTGGTTGCAGAAAATGGAATGGATTGGATGTATGCCAACTGTTCTACTACAGCCCAACGCGGAGCCTTAGATTGGAAGAAAAAGTTTAAGGCAGCAACGTTGCCTGTTTTCAACGAATTATATGAAAGTGTTGCATCTGGTGCAGAAGCGAAAAGGACAATCGACACGTGTAGCAAACCTGACTACCGCGAGAAGTTGGCGGAGGAATTGAAAGAGGTTCGCGAAAGTGAATTATGGCAAGCAGGCGCAGCAGTTCGTTCGCTCAGACCCGAAAAGAACGCAGTTGAGAAGAGCATGATAAATTAATTTTTACGTGACGTTAAGCGGGCAAGGCGATTGGATAAATCACAAATTCTTTAAGACCGACAAATTCATTCTTGCAATTTGGATCGCCTTGCCTGTGCTTAACTGGATTATCAATTTTCCGCACGATCGGCACAACAACTACAAAATATTTCGTGCCATGTTTTGGCATTTGGTTGATCAGAAGAATCTCTATGCAGCTTATCCAATAGAGCACGGAGATTTTTTTCATTATGGACCAGCCTTCAGTTTAGTCATCGCCCCGTTCGCTATTTTTCCAGATGTGATTGGCGGTTTGCTTTGGGGCTTATTCAATGTGCTCATCTTATTTTACGCGCTCAACAAACTTAAGCTCAAGCAAGAACTCAAAGTTTTATTGATGCTGTTGTCAACCATCGAGTTAGGGAATTCGGTTTGGGCCAATCAATATAATCCATGTATATCAGCCATGATTATCTTGAGCTTTGCGATGGTGGAGGATGAAAAAGATTTTTATGCCCCGTTCTGGATTTTACTCGGCACGTTTACGAAAGTCTATGGAGTTGTTGGTTTGATATTCTTTTTGTTTTCAAAGAACAAGATAAATTTTATTTTGGGATGTGTCGTTTGGGCGATCGCATTTTTTGTTCTTCCAATGGTATTGTCATCACCCAGCTACATTGTGCAAACATATCTCGATTGGTATTATGATTTGATTTCAAAGAACTCCCAACTCATTGTCTCGATTTCTTCGGATCTCACAATTATGGGGCTTGTACGAAAGCTCAGTGGCCATCTAGAACTGTCCAATTTTTGGTTTTTTGCTTTCGGCTTACCATTGTTATTATTACCCTTGATACGCGTAAAGCAATTTGGATCTAAGCAATTTAGATTACTGGTATTAGCATCGTTGCTGATGTTTATTGTTTTGTTTAGCACTGCCTCTGAACATCCAACTTATGTCATCTGTATTATCGGTTGTTTTCTTTGGTTGGTGCTTCAAGAAAAAATTTTCACAATTCGAAATATCATTCTCATTTTCTTTGTCTTATTCTTAACTGGGCTTGCGCCAACCTATGTCTTTTCGAAAGAAGTAGCAGTTTTTATTTTGTACTATGCCCTCAAGGCGTTGCCTTGCGTTGTTATTTGGTTTCTGTTGCTGTGGGATTTATACAAAAAGAATTTTCTTTCGATCCCCGACAAAAATTATTTTATCATTAATTCAAGAAATTGATTTTCAAATCCTAAATCAAGATGACTCAAACTGTTCCTTACACAATCAATATCGATCAGGCATACGAGGTACTTAAAAAAGTTGTTTTAAAAACCCCGCTGCAATTTCATCGGAAACTATCCGAGAAATTTGGTGCCGATGTTTACCTGAAACGGGAAGACCTGCAAGTTGTTCGATCTTATAAAATACGTGGAGCCTATAATCTTATTCAAAGCCTTACTGAGGATCAGCGTAAGCAGGGTATTGTATGTGCAAGTGCGGGTAATCACGCGCAAGGTGTTGCATTTTCATGCAAACTACTTAATATTCAAGGGGTAATTTACATGCCAGCCATTACACCTAAGCAAAAGATTAACCAGGTGAAAATGTTTGGTGGAGGTAACGTGGAGATCGTTTTGATTGGTGATACGTTTGACGAGTGCCAGGCACATGCACTTGAATTTACGAAAGCAAACAACCGAGTCTTTATTCCGCCATTTGATCACCTAAAAATCATCGAGGGACAGGGGACAGTGGCCAAGGAAATTTTTGAGGAGCTTCCGTCTGTCGATTACCTGTTTATACCGGTGGGCGGAGGCGGACTGATTGCCGGCATGAGTCATTATTTTAAAACGTATTCACCTAGTACCAAAATTATTGGGGTAGAACCTGTTGGCGCACCTTCGATGAAAGAAGCAATTAAGGCGGGTAAACCAGTAGTGCTTGATAAGATACAACGTTTTGTGGACGGTGCATCGGTGAAGAAAGTGGGTGAACTTACGTTTGACCTTAGCAAAGACATGGCCGACATGCTGTTAGTGCCAGAAGGAAAAGTAAGTTCAGCAATTCTTCAATTGTATAATGAAGATGCTATTGTAGCCGAACCGGCAGGTGTTCTTTCGATAGCTGCATTAGATCAATATGCCGATCAGATTAAAGGTAAAAAAGTAGTGTGCATTGTAAGCGGAGGTAATAATGACATAGACAGGATGCAAGAGATTAAAGAACGATCCTTACTGTATGAGGGCCTCAAACATTACTTCATAGTTCGTTTTGCTCAACGCCCTGGAGCGTTAAAGGAATTTGTGAATCATATACTTGGTCCAACGGATGACATCGTGCGATTTGAATTCATTCAGAAAAATAACAAAGAGACTGGGCCAGCGCTCATTGGAATCGAATTGAAAGCAAAGGACGATTTTAATTCGTTGATCGAAAGAATGGATGCATACAAACTTAATTACACGATCGTTAATCAGAATGAAAATTTGTTTGAGTACTTAGTATGATCAATCGATACACTGGCGAGATTCACATTAATCCTATTTCTCAATTGCGAAATGGTGATTTTAACAACGATGGACGTATTCAAAATGTAGACGCTACCTTAAGGGAAGCTATACAACTCAATCAAAAAATTGGGTTTAACTTGCAACAGCTAACAGCTTGGCTTGATACTAACAAATCTAGATTGCTGCAACTTCACTTTGCAGATGGGGGATATATAAGCCTAAGTGGTTTAACGGATTCACAACTTAAAGAATTGGAATCAAAAGGACTTATTCAATTGCATGATTTCGCTACTGATAAAAATTGGGTTAAGAAATTTGGTCATCATTTTGGGCTGATTTGGGAAGATGGTCAGGCCGTAGAAATTTAACCATGATAAAATATTTTCCCTTCTCTTCTACGTTCGATTTGAAAATGGGAACGTCACTCATGAAAGAGGAAGACACCATTGTCGAGGTAGATCAACACTACTATTCTGAGATAAAACTCAAACGATCTTTACTGGCAGACGATCATTCTTACTATTTCAACTCATTGCCTGAAACGAATTTGGCACAGTGGGAAGTAGTTGAAAAAGTAGCGAACGATTTAGTGAAGTTGGATTCAACTAGTTTCTCATTGACAAAAAATGGATTGAACTTTGAGTTTAGAAACGCTCTCTTAAAAGAAGACTTTACTTGTACGTTAGGTGATGAACGCTCCATTCCCCTTGCACCGATGGATTGGATCGGGCGTCAGATTCAAGAGGATCTTGTGCTCCTGAACCCATTGGGTGAAGTAGTGGCAGGACAGTTATGTTTCCCCAGTGGATGGGCGCTCAGTGAAAAATTGGGTAAACAATTCATTGACGTTCATGCTCCGCTCCCTTCACTTACCAGCCCAATGATTCTTGCTGCCAATAAGTTAATCGAGCGTTTGCCACTTGGAAAGCCGGTAGCTCGCAATAATTGGGGTTTTCGTTTGGATGATCAACTTGATTTATCGTCTAAACACTCGGTAGCTTATCGCGAAAAGCTTTCGACTGTAATGCCTACACTGTCATTGGAAGAGTTCGGCAAAAGAATATTTCTTCGGGTTGAACATCAAACGCTAACCAGGTTACCACAATCAGGTTTTGTGCTATTTACCATCCACACTTATAATAGTCCATTGGCCGAAGAGTGCAACAGTGTTGAACGAACCCAAACTATGTTTTCGTTTTTAAATTCCACACCTGCTGAAATGATTGAGTATAAAGTGATGACGCCAATTATAGGTATTCTAATTTCTTATCTTGAAACAATATTGGATAATAGCTGAAAACCATAAGATATTCTTAGAAGGGTTGAAGATCTTGAACTGTTTTTTCAGCCTGTCGCATCAGGAAACTGGTTGGATACTTCTACTTGCGCAACTTCATCGTTAATATTATCTCGGTTGCAAGTTTTAACTATTTGATTTTTTTTAATTACCCCAAGCATTTCTATTTTCTAATTGTGCTAAATCGCAGCCCTTGGTTAGTGATTGTTGCTTATTTATATTGTATATTAAATAAGAAATATTTATGAACTACACCCTAAATCAGCTAGCTATTTTTTTAAAAATTTCTCAAACCAAGAGCATTACAAAAGCTGCGGAAGAACTCAACCTTACCCAACCGGCTGTTTCAATTCAGCTCAGAAATTTTCAGCAGCAGTTTGATATTCCGTTAACAGAAGTGATTGGGCGAAAAATATTTATTACTGATTTTGGAAAGGAGATTGCGATAGCTGCTGAAAGCATTCTTAACGAAGTGAAGGCAATTAACCATAAGTCTACAACATTTCGGGGCCAACTAGGAGGACGTTTAAAGTTGTCGGTTGTATCTACGGCCAAGTATGTGATTCCGTATTTCTTAACGGGTTTTTTAAGACAGCACCAAGAGGTTGAATTGATTTTAGACGTCACTAACAAAGCAAAAGTAGTAGATAGCCTAAACAAAAATGAAGTTGATTTTTCGCTTGTGTCTGTTTTGCCCGACCAATTGGATATTGATAAAGTGGACTTGATAACTAACAAGCTTTACTTGGTTGGTAACAATGATAGAAAATTTCAAAGCAAAGCATATGATAAGAGTATATTAAACGAATTGCCTTTTATCTATCGGGAGGAAGGTTCTGGTACGCGCTATGTTATTGAGCAGTTCATTGAACGGAACCAGTTGAAAGTAAAAAAGAAAATGGAGTTAACCTCTAATGAGGCGGTTAAACAAGCAATAATTGCTGGGCTCGGTTATTCAATTATGCCTTTGATTGGTATTCGAAGCGAATTGAGTAATGGAGATTTGCAAATTATTCCAGTTAAAGACTTTCCGATTAAATCTACCTGGCATTTAATCTGGCTCAAGAATAAACGTTTTTCACCAGTGGCATTTCAATTTCTTAATTACATTAAAAGTGAGAAAAACAGAATCATAAAGGAGAAGTTTGAGTGGTTCGAGGAATACAAATAGTGTTAGTTTGCATTTTCAACTTGCCATTCATTAATCACCCTGTCGTCACCAGCACTTAGAATACGATTTTTGTCTATCCAAAGTAGTTTATTCACGGATGTGCCATGGCCCGCGTGCCTTGCCTTGTCCACCACTTTAAGGAGTTGTAGTGTGTTGCTGTCCCAAATTTTTACTGATTTATCCATGCTTGCTGTAGCGAAATAACTTCCATCAGGGCTAAACGCAATGTGATTAATAGCATAAAGATGGGCTGCAACTTCGTGAGCTAGTTGATAATTTGAATTGACTTGCCAGGCATTGATCCGAGCGTCACGTGAAGCACTAAAAAGGGTTTTAGAGTCGTTGGCATAAGCCAAGGTAAAGACGGAATTTGAATGCGCAAGCCATTCCTTCTTTTTTTCTAACGTTGCTAAGTCAAAAATTCGAATAAAATAGTCACTATAGCCGATTGCTAGTTCATTGGTAGTTTCATTTATAGCAATAGCTCGTGCGCTTTTTTTTGATTCACCAATTTTTGAAATGACTTTCCAGGTTGATAAATCGATGATCGTCACGAACCCATCTCCTGAACCAATAAAGAGTCTATTTTTAAAGGACTTAATATCGAAGATGTAGGAGTCAGAAATTTTCAATGAATTTAACTCTTTTCGTTTTTGCCAATCAAGCAGATGAACGCCTTCGTGGTTTTCGCCTACCAGGAGAGTATTTTGTTCCATTAAGAAATGAAGTGCATAAACAGAATTATTCATTTTGGCAATTAGTTCTCCTTTTTCGGGATTCTCAAGATCCCATTTCACCACCAAACCGTCACCCCCTGCGCTGAAGAAAAACTCACGTGAAGAGCATTGCTCAATTGAATAAATGCAGTCGGTATGCCCTGTAAACGAGTGAATTCTTTCAACGCTAATTTTTGAATGCATTTTTGTTACTTTTGAATGGTGAAAATAGCATAAAGATTGCCAATCAATGCCGCTTAGCAAAATTGAAGTCGATAACTCCGGTGGATGGGCACTTTGGTGGATAACAGAAACCGAGACCGAACTTGAAGGGTTGTTGGCTGCTGATGGTTGTGACCCGAAGATTTCGAATCAGATAAAAAGGCTAGAGTGGCTTGCCAGTAGAATGTTGGCTGCAAAATTGGCTACCCAGCTCAAGATAAATTTTACCCAAATAAAGAAAGACGAGTTTGGAAAGCCGTTTTTGGAAAATAGCAATTGTCATATGTCTCTTTCTCACTCATATCCTTACGTTGCCGTTCAAATTAGCTTTGTCAATGTGGTGGGAATTGATATCGAAAAACCATCGTCAAGAATCAGCAGGGTGGCGCATCGGGTGTTTAGCTTGCAAGAGAGAGCCGATGCTGATGATATTCTGCAGAAAAATTGTATTTATTGGTGTGCTAAAGAAGCTTTGTATAAAATCTACGGAAAACGAGGACTTTCTTATGCCGCCAACCTAGCCATAAAGCCCTTTAATTTGGAAGCTTCTGGCGAATTAGATGCGGCCATTGTGATGCAAAATTCCACCGTTAAGGTAGAATTGCACTATCTGGTTGAAAACGAGATTATTATTGTTTACACTAAAAAAGTGGTAAAGTGAAAATCATTTTTATTATTTTATTTTCGTTCGTGACAATGGCCGTTTTATCTCAAGCTTCGGTAAGCGATTTTAAATCCTTTGATATTGTCAGCAATGATTCCATTGCATTAAATGATTTTTCGCGCGCGGCTGGTGTTGCCATTATTTTTACAAGTGCTACCTGTGCTTTTGATAATTACTATACGGAGAGAATTAAATTGTTGATAAACGAGTACCAAGGTAAAATTCAGTTTCTGCTTGTCAATTCAAGTCTCGGTGAAAGTGAATCGATAGAGACGATGAAGGAATGGAGCGTAAAAAGACGAGTTAATGCCCCTTATTTAGTCGATAAAAATCAACTTATTTCAGCGCAATTTGAAGCTAAAAAAACGCCAGAAGTATTTTTGCTAAAATCTGTTCAAGGAAGTTTCACAATCTTTTATGCAGGGTCTTTAGACGATAACCCACAAGTAGCAGCAGACGTGAAACAACGCTACCTGAAAGACAACATTGAAAGACTATTATCTGGAAAACCAAACACAGAAAACGTAAGGGCAGTTGGGTGTACGATACGAAAAAACTAGTCTACGCTGCACTTAGTCGGTTTATTTCATCGATAGTATCTTCTTCAAATTGGCAAAACTTGTGGTAATACTTTCCAGTGGGTTGGTAGGCATATCGTGCTCCACAAAGAAGTGCTTCATACCAGCTGTTGAGGCATTGGCAAAAATCTTTTTGAAATCGATAAATCCATTGCCCACGGGCTCAACTTTTTGAAAATCCTTCGATAGATCTTTCACATGCCAAAGCGGGAACCGGCCTGGGTTTTTCGCGAAAATCTCCACCGGATCTTTTCCCCCTTTTATCGCCCATGCCAAATCTAGCTCCATCTTCATTAAGCTAGCATCCACTTGTGTTAAAAACATATCGTAGGGCAATTGGCCATCCACGGCTTTGAACTCTGCATCGTGGTTATGGTAGGCAAACGTTAATCCTGCTTTCTTAGCAATTTCTCCAGTTTGGTTTAACACGTCAATAGAACTTTTTATATCGTCCATTGTATTGATAGGGGTGTTGGCACAAACTAGAAAAGGCACGCCACCTTCGGCCACATCATCAACTAGCTCCTGCATATTGTCCTTCAAATTTTTCATGGGTGGGATAACAATCGGTTTTCCATCGGGCGCGGTAGGCATTTTCGCCCCAGCGGGCATTTTGAAAGGTGCTCCTAGTACGTGGTGCGACTTCCACGTCAGGCCCAAATCCTTTAAAGTGGAGGAAAACTCTTTTGGCTTCATACCATAATAGCCTCCTTTTTTACTGAAGGCAGATTCAATTTCGGTATATCCAACAGAAGCAATTTTTTTCAAAGTTCCGATGACATCGTTATCAATTTCGTTGAAAAAAGTAAATAATTGAAGTCCAATCGCCCGAGGTGCTGGCGAAATAGAAGCTAAAAGTTCTTGCGAAAAAGTCAATCCGCCAATGGTTAAAGCAGCTTTCTTGATAAACGTTCTTCTGGTAGTCATCTCTGGTTGTGTTTATTGTACACAATGATAAGAAATTTTTGAAATACTAAATTAGGATATCATTATTTATATTGGCACAATGATCAATGACCCCCGTTCCCTCAGCCCTAAGGAGTTCTTTGAAAAGGGGCATAATTATTTTTTACCTCACATTTCTATTGATTGTGTGATTTTTGGTTTCCACGATAATCAACTCAAAGTATTGCTGTTGGAATGGAAAGACACGCACCGTTGGTGCCTGCCTGGTGGTTTTGTGCTAAAAGGAGAGGATATCAACGATGCCGCAGACAATACCTTGCGCATGCGAACTGGTTTGCAAAAAATAATGCTACATCAATTTCATACGTTTGGAGATCCAAATCGAGATCGGGGGACGCATGGACACAACATACCCCAGCATGTGAAAGGCCCAAGCTGGATTATGGAACGCTTTATCACTATCGGTTATTGGGCACTGGTAGAGTTTTCGAAAGTAACGCCTACACCAGATCAATTTTCTGCATCCTGCCAATGGTGGGAAATAAATTCTATTCCAACCCTTATCCTTGATCATAATGTAATTGTAAAAAAGGCGCTGGAATCGCTTCGACTTCAATTAAATGATTACCCCGTAGGTTTCAATTTACTGCCGCCCAAGTTTACCATGCCTGAACTTCAAAGCCTTTATGAAACTATTCTTGGCGAAACGCTCGATAGACGAAACTTTCAAAAAAAAATGATTGCGTTAGATATAATTACCAGGCTCGATGAACGTAAACAAGGCGGAGCCCACAAAGCACCCTATCTTTATAAGTTCGATAAAAAGAAATATCAAAATGCATTGAAAAAGGGTATATCGTTTGGCATCTAAGTTAACTTAATATGGAAATTAAATTTGAAGAAGGCGCATCCAAGGGGGCGTTTTACCACGAAGAAAACGGAACGCGCTTGGCTGAACTTACCTTTTCGAAAGCAGGAGATAAGTTGCTCATCATTGATCACACAGAAGTGTCTGAAAAATTGAAGGGGAAAGGTGCAGGTAAGCTACTGGTTGATGCAGCTGTTTCCCATGCCAGGAGCAAAGGGATAAAAATTCTTCCATTGTGTCCATTTGCGAAATCGGTGTTTGATAAAACGCCTGAGTTTAAAGACGTGCTAACTACCTGATCATGCCCTTGGTTGCAAAATCTTCCTATCGTGCACCTTGGTATTTGGTCAATGGCCACCTTGAAACCATTGTGCCAAGTATGGTCCGTAAGATTGAAGGGGTAACTTATGATCGTGAGCGACTTGAGCTTAGTGATGGAGATTTTATTGATCTCGACTGGCTAAAAAATAAAAGTAACGAACTGATTATAATTGCTCATGGGTTGGAAGGCAATAGCGATAGGCATTACAGCAAAGGCATGGGCAAGTATTTTTTTCAACGCGGGTGGAATGCATTGGCGTGGAATTGCCGAAGTTGCAGCGGAGAGATGAATCGCCTGCCTCGATTTTACCACCATGGTGCGACAGAAGATCTCGCTGAACTTATAGCACATGTGATTGCAAAAAAACAATATGAAAAAATCGTGTTGGCAGGCTTTAGCATGGGCGGCAGCATGACGTTGAAATATCTTGGTGAACAACGCCAACTTCCAAAAGAGATCAAAGCAGGCGTGGTTTTTTCTGTGCCTTGCCATTTAGGTTCAAGCGCGAAAGAGTTAGACAAGCCATCGAAAAAATTTTACCTCAATCGCTTTCTTAAAAAGCTTGGGAAGAAAATAAAAGTAAAATCAGAATTGTTTCCAGATCGTATCTCACATCACGGGTATGAAGCGATAACTACATTTGAAGAGTTTGATAATAGGTACACCGCTCCCTTGCACGGGTTTAAGGATGCTGACGATTTTTATCAACGAGCGTCATCGTTAAATTATCTTTCTACCATTACCCGACCAACACTTATTGTAAACGCATTGAATGATCCCTTTCTTCCGCCTTTGTGTTTTCCCATAGAAATAGCAAAAGACCATTCCCACTTATTTCTCGAAACTCCTGAGCGTGGCGGGCATACCGGATTCACGTTGGCTGGAAAAAAGGAAAATTGGATGGAGGTTAGAGCTTTTGAATTCATAAGCCAACAACTATGAACCAACATGATCTTTTGAAATTTTCACGTTGGTTATCAATTCTTAGTGTGGTTGTTTTACTGGGATTTGTTGGTTGCTTGTATATACTCTCTAATCCAACTTCAATTGAGAATTTATTTGTTAAGAAAGGGATCATCGCTACTCCTGAAGATAGTCTATGGATAGCACCCGATACTTTGTTAATCCCAAAAACAAATCAAGGCGAGTTGATACGATATGGACGAGATCTGATTGCGCATACTGCAAAATATCTGGGGCCAAAGGGAAGTGTGAAACAAATCTCTAATGGGATGAACTGCCAAAACTGTCATTTAAATGCAGGCACAAAACCATTTGGCAATAATTATGGATCGGTAGCGGCCACCTATCCAAAATTCAGAGCGCGTTCCGGAAGCATTGAAAGTATTGAAAAGCGAGTGAACGATTGCATCGAGCGAAGCCTGAATGGTATTGCCATTGATTCGCTTTCGCGAGAAATGCGAGCGATGGTAGCCTATATTAGTTGGCTGGGGAAAGACGTGGTTAAAGGAAACAAGGCGAAAGGCTCGGGGCTTATTGATCTTACTTTCTTAGACCGAGCAGCTGACGCTACCAAAGGACAAGTACTTTATGAACAAAAATGTTTAACCTGTCATGGTAAAAAGGGAGATGGATTAAAAAGAATGGATGGCATAGAATATCTATATCCACCCTTGTGGGGCGAGCATAGTTTTAATGTTGGGGCAGGTCTTTACCGCATCAGCAACTTGGCGAAATACATTTATGCAAACATGCCTTTAGGCGCAACGTTTTATGAACCTCTATTAACCAACGAAGAAGCGTGGGACATCGCTGGGTATGTTGTGTCGTTAGAAAGGCCGAAAAAAATATTTCCGCATGACTGGCCAAAAATTGCAAGCAAACCAATTGACCACCCGTTTGGTCCTTATGCGGATAACTTAACGGAAAAGCAGCACAAGTTCGGCCCGTTTAAATAGTAATTACACTTATAATGTTGTTGTAAAATAAATTTTTAAATTAAAGCGAGAAGCAATTTTGTTTCCAAAGCTCAAAGCTTATGACACTAAAAAAACTTTCAATTGTTGCTCTTTCAATTCTGTCCTTTGCTTGTCAGCAAAAGAAAATGCCGGCTACCCCTAAACCTGATACGGATAATGGTGGGCTTTTTTTACCGGAGGGGTTTGGTGCATTGGTCGTGATTGATAGTGTTGGACTTACCAGACACTTGGCTGTAAATGAAAATGGTGACATCTACGTGAAATTAAGGATCAGCACAGGAAGCCAAGGTAATGTCGCTTTAAGAGATACAGATGGCGATGGTAAAGCAGATATTTATCAACGCTTTGGTGATTATCCAAATGACGGAAGTTTTGCCACCGAAATGCGTATTCATAATGGCTATTTATATTTTAGCTCGGAATTGGTAGTCTACCGACAAAAACTTTCAGCCGAGCAATTAGTTCCTGAGGGTAAACCTGAAATAATTTTAATAGATCATCATCCTATTCAATGGCACAACGCGAAATCGTTGGCTTTCGACAAGCAAGGCGGCATGTATGTAACTTTCAGCGCGCCTACCAATGTTTGTGAGGACTGGACGCCAGAGGCTTTAGAAGCATATTCAAAGGGTAATCACTCTACTGCTGGGATAAAAGGCCAAGCTCCATGCCAACAATTAACTGATCAGGCAGGCATCTGGAAGTTTGACGAAAATAAATTAATGCAATCTCAAGCTGATGGTAAACAATTTGCAACTGGGTTAAGAAGTGTCGTGGCAATTTCCTGGAATGATGAGGACAATAATTTGTACGCTCTTCAACATGGTCGCGATTATCTACATGGACACGCACCGCAATATTTCAGCCAGTGGCAAAATGCTGTTTTACCTGCAGAAGAATTTATGAAAATTAAAGAGGGAGAGAATTACGGATGGCCTTACACCTATTTCGATCCTTTCAAAAGCAAGCGCATGATGGCTCCTGAATACGGGGGTGATGGTGTAAAGGAAGCAAGCGGCTATGCCAACCCAATTATGGGTTTGCCAGCTCATTGGGCTCCCAATGATTTATTGTTTTATAAAGGAGGTCAGTTTCCTGCCCGATACAAAAAAGGTGCTTTTGTTGCCTTTCACGGTTCTACAAACAGGACTCCCTATCCACAAGCTGGTTACATTGTAGCATTTATTCCTTTTGAAAATGGAAAGCCCGTTGACAAATGGGAGGTATTTGCGGACGGCTTTGCAGGAGTAAGCGTAGTTGCTAACATGAATGATGCGAAAAACAGACCTATGGGTTTAGCTGAAGGACCCGATGGTTCTTTGTATGTCTCTGAATCTAAAAAAGGTAAAATTTGGCGGATTGTTTTTACTGGAGACCCTTCAAAGTTTGATGAAAATCAATTGGAAAATATGGAACGAAGAAAATCAAACAGCTACCTAAAAATTCCAGACGAGAAGGGTGATGATTTATCGTTGAAATGAATTACTATCGATTTTTTTGAACGAATTAGTCTCGAAAGAGGAGTTGTTTCATCACAAAATATTATTCAGTTGTTCTTTGATTTTTTCTAACTCTTCTTTCATTGTTACCACATACTTTTGCATTTCCGCATCATTGGCTTTCGAACCAATTGTATTAATTTCTCTACCAATTTCTTGTGCAAGAAATCCCAGCTTTTTACCATTCGATTGTAAACCCATCAATCCCTGCAAAAAATAATCTAAGTGCGTTTTAAGCCGGACACGTTCTTCATGAATGTCGAGCTTTTCGATGTAGTAAATGATTTCTTGCTCCAGTCTATTTGAATCAAACCCTTCGTTGCCAAAAAAATCGGTGATACTTGATTTTATACGAGTACGTATTTTCTCAATTCGTTTCGGATCCAATTCTTCCACAGCCAGCAAGCACGAGCGAATAGATTCGATGTATTGCACCAATTTAACTTCTAGCGATTTACCTTCGGCCAATCGAAATTGTTCAAAGTCGTCAATTGCTTTAGTTATCAATTTATTTACTTTGTCCCACTCCGCAGGATCAAAGTCTTCTTTACTTGTGTTTTTAATTACATCGGGCGAGTTAAGTGCCATCGCAAAAAGACTGCTATCGTTTGCAACATTTACGCCATCGGCCAACTTCTTTAACTGAGTAAAGTAAGCCAAGAAAAGTTCTTGGTTATAGGTTTGCTTAACTTCTTGTTTGCCTGTTTGTATATAGTCAATTGATAAAGAAACTTTGCCGCGTTCTAGTTTTTCAGCGATGAGGTTTCTTAACTCTATTTCTTTCTCAGAAAATAACTTCGGCAGACGCAAGCTGAAGTCAAGAAATTTTGAGTTAAGGCTCTTTAGTTCAACGGTAATGGTCACTTCGCCCGTGTTCAATGTAGCCTGACCAAAACCGGTCATTGATTTTATCATGAATTTCTTTTAGATGACGGGCGAAGATAAGGAATTCTTTTAAGCCCTTGTTAATGAACCGTGTTGACCTCAAAAATCAAAACCCAAGGTAACATATGCACGAGGGTCTTTAAGTTTATAATTTTCAGTAGGCCAGGCTACATCGAACTTAAGGTAGTATCCAAAAATGATGGTGCGTAAACCTGCTCCATAACTATACAGCCACGGATTCTGATATTCTTTTAAGCTGACTTGAAAAGGAGCCTGAACCACTTCCCTATCTCTCACGCTGTTATTTGAAGTAAGTGGCACAGGGCCGGTCCAGCTAGACCCAATGTCGTAGAATGCAGTAAACTGCAAATTGCGGAAGAAGTTAGAAGGAATGGCACCTCTTGACAAGGCACGGATTAAAGGTACTCTTAATTCGATGTTGGCAAAGGCTACGCTGTTTCCATAAAGTGTAGCATAGTCAAAACCTCTTAGACTTGTCGCAAACTCAACAAACATCAAATTCTCATTAAAAGCGGTACCAGTTGGTGCTAGGGGATTTTTACTTCCTTCAGTGTTGGTTCTATTTCCAAACCAATTATCCAGACCACCCAACACGTATTTCTTTGGGGAGTTTCCGAAGAATGTGCCAGCATAGCCGCGCACTGCAAATACGATTTCTTTATATACTTTCTGGTAATGGCGAACATCCAAAAAAAGTTGTGAGAAACCAGCGCTGCTATTTCCTAAGCCTTGATAATTAATAAAGTTAAGCTTAGCACGCGTGCCTTCAATGATATTCATACCAGTAACCAAACTGTTATCATAGACTAATTCAACTTTCGCTCCGGTATAGAATTGTTGCTTGCTAGGAGCATATCGGTAAGTGCTAGATGGAGGGGTCTCCAAACCGCGATCTACATATCGAGTATAGCCTAAAAAAGGCTTAAGGCTAATTCTTGTTCGAACCGACAATGGCAAGGAAGCACCCGCCTCAATTTTTTGCCAGCTGTATTTTTGAAGATTTTCGTTTCCATCCCAAAAGATTACTTTCCGATCGAAGCGAACACTGAAATCTATTCGATGTGGAAGGTATTGCACTTCACCGTAAAGGTCCCCACTTTTGCAATCAAAGGCAGATTGAACGCCACCTAAGAATCTGAAATTTTCAGTAATATCGTTCATCTGAGTTTCCAGTCTTATGCTTAGCCCACGTAAATTATCAACTACCAGATTAGTGACCAAGTTTTCGTAGGATACCTTTGGCTCGTATGGAAAAGGACCAGCGACTTTGTTTACCTCTTTGGCTTTCAAGTAGCGTGTTAAAAAATTCTCTGTTGGTTTTTTGTTTTTTGAGGTTTCGTCTGCAAACACATAATCGTCTGTATTGATTGGCTTTTCCTGCGCCTTGACTGCAATAGAGTCTTTTTTCTTCGGGGCAACAGTTTCGTCAAACGAGTAATTATCTGTGTTAATTTCTTTATTTGATGGTTGGGCAATGGCTATCAAAGAGTCAGATTTAACTTTAATTGAGGAGTCTGACTTTTGTTTTAAACGTGAATTAATCAGCTCGTTTATTGAGTTTTTTATAGCGCTTGTTTTGGTCGAATCTTTGCTTCCGGCAGGCAACACATTTTGCTGAGAACTAGTATCTGTTTTTTCTTTCAGTCGTGCATTAATAAGTTCTTTAATGGAAATGCCTTTGGCGGAGGCTTCCTTTTTTCGTTTTTCACTAACAAATTTAGCTTGTTGCAATTCTTTCCTTCTTGTGGGTGGGGTAAAAATTTGCCTATTAAGGTTGAAGTTTTTGTCCATAAAAATTTCTTCCTTCAAATTCTTATTCATTACAAATGATAGTGTACTCTTCTCGAAATTGAGATCGTAATTTTTAATGCTGGAGTTGAAATTTGTAACCTGAGAATAAATACCGGAAGGCCTGTGAAACTTAAATAAATTGGTGATGCCGCGCTGGTCACTTAAGTAATAAAAATTGTTTTCATCTGCGGCCATCGGAGCGGTATCTTTGCTTAATGTATTGGTTACACGTTGCAAAATATTGGATGCCGAATCTAGATCATACATAAAAAGATTGTAGTTTCCATTTATATTTTGAAAGCCTTGAGCTTTGTTCAATATGGTGTCATTGGTTCGGTTAGAGCTAAAAACTACACTGCTCGTTTTTCCAACAAAGGATGGATCTAGGTCATCAAATATATCGTTCGTTAATCTCCTTACTTTGTCTCTTCTGCTACTTACTAAAAACAAATCGTTCTGTCCCTGTTGATCGGCACTTAACACCGCCAGTTTTCCATTGCTTGAAAAGTTAAAGCTTCTAATATTGCTGAACCTGTCTAAGGTACGGGGCAGCTTGGTCCTAGAGTTAAGGTCATACAACCAAAATACATATTGACCATATTTTATTCCAATAACTCCCAGTGTATTATTATCAGCCCACCCTAGCAGGGGCACGGTATAATCCACATCTTGCTTAAATACTTTATTGCCGCCTTGTAATATGGTTGTTTCGCGTCCATTTTCGAGGGATTGAATTTTTACAGTAAACCTGCCTCGGTCGTTCTCTGCATAAGCAATTTTATTTCCATCGGGGCTAATTTTAACAGTTGTAAAAACTACTGTTCCTCTGTGGTCGGGTGTAAACTTTATTGAGTCTTTTGGAGCTGAATAACTCTGTGCCACTTTTTCTTCAATTCCAGTATAATATTGTCGCCAATCTATCATCAGCTGTTTGAAAGTTATTCCCAAGGTCACCCAAATGCTTTTCTCCTCATTCCTGATTACTCTGGTATAGTTAAGTATATTCGAAATACTGCTTTTGCCATACTTTTCTACTATGTAATTCCATATCGATTGACCGACCAGTGCGCCTTCTTTGCCCGTGAACGTTAATGCCTTACTTGTTTTTTTGTTTTTTACTAACTGCCTTACATAGTCATCCATTTCGGAGTTCCAGCCTTTTGCTACATAGTTTGATCCTCCTTCAATAAACCATTCTGGCAGGTTAAGAAGCACCGCATTTTGAAACATATCGCGCAAGCTGCCGCCAAACATCATTTGGTTAAGCATCAAGTGAGAAAATTTGTAGATAAGTTCTTCTTTAAATTGGCCTAGGTTGCCGGGGTGGGCAATTTCGACATAGGGTTTTATAAATTCTGTTTCACCGCTCACATTATATTTAGAGTGATTCAACCCCACGTTGCTTTGTTGAAGGTCGGTTATTGAGTTGTATAAAAATACCTTTGTTTTAAGGTATGGGCTTGAGCCAATTAGGTCGGTAACACGATCAAACTCCAGCTCCAAAAATTGAAGGGCATCGGTGGCTATTTTCTTTCTCTCCTCGTAATAATAAACATCAAAATTTTCGGAACTTACATACTTCCAGTCAAACTGCTTATACTGAACTCGATTTTTTCCAAAAGTCTCTTGCGCCTTTTGGCCTTTTGCCGAAGCAATAAAAAAAATGATGATTAATAATGAGCCTCCAATCCTGAGCATCCTTCGCGTGTAATGGTAATACAAGAGTTTCGAAGATAACGGATTAATTGCGAGTTTATTCAATTTGAGGTGCACTTTTTTTATCATAGACCCAAGGAGAAAATCAAAGATTTGCCAATGGATTAATGTTGCCAGAAGCTACGGCTAACTAAAATAAGGCTGTTTCAATAGTTACTTCTTCAATCCATTACCTATATACAGACCAATCCTTATCGTAAAATAATTATCACTTAAATAGATTTGTTTTGTTAGATCAGGCAAGGGATAAAAATTGGCATCCGCATATGTAGCAGTGGCTTCCCTCCTGTAAATGAAATTATACTCGGCCACCATCGAGATATGCCGATAGTCTAGCCCTAGTCTTGTAAATAGCCCCTTTGTATCCATGTTTGCGCGCGTGTATTCATACATGATGATACCAGATCCATTAGTAATGGCAGCGCGGCTAGCTTCGGGGCTAATATGGTAACTTCCTCCACCAATACTCACGTAAGGCCGTAAATGCTTTACGTGAGTATTTAAATAATAATTCCCAAAAGCCGTTGTGGAAAAGCTTTTTTCTGGGGCGTTTTGAAAATATGTATCCACACGAATACCAAAGGCAAGTCTGTGACCAATGGAGGCTTCAAACGCGTAAAGGTTAGGTTTAGCATTGCCTATGCTTAACCCTAACCTAAACACCTCATATTGTTGCGTGTAGCCAGCAACAGCACAGAAGTAAAATACAACAAATAGACCAGCTCGAATAACTAAAATAATGTAAACGTGTGCCGAAGTCATTTCCTACCGCCTCCAATAAAAAAGCCACTGCTGATGCCCACAAAAGAGTATTCCGAAACAATATTATAATCAATGTTAAAGTTAAAGTGTTTGGCATCCATACCGATACGCGGATAAATACCAATGTACGTAGGCTCGTTCATAGACCCGAAATACCTGCCAAAACCAAGGCCAACATACGGTTTGTTAAGGCTTGAAGTAGAATGGAAATAATATTGCCCATTGATGCTAAGAGAACTTCCTTGGGGATTTGTATTATTGCTGTTAGTAAGAACAATATCCGGGGTTGCCTCTAAACGTATACCAGCTTGCCACGTGTTATTGAACTTGTAGGCGGGCTGTAGATTAATGAGAAAACCACCGGGCTGATAACCCATGTTGATGCCAACTTTAAACTTTCGAAAATCTTGCCCTCTGCCTTGCAGATGTGACATTGCCAGAAGTACAAGTAGCACCACAGACTGCTTTTGCAAAAAATATTTCATAACTGTTTGAAGTTAACCGAGAGGTTTTAAAGAAGCCAGACCAACCTAAATTGATCTCGCTCTTTTATGGTTTTATTTAATAATGACTATCGGCAGCCAACGCCCTTCAGTGGGCTGTTTGGCCATTTCCCACACCAGTTTTTTGTTGTAATATACTTTGTCAGGATAGGCTCTTTCTACTTCGGTGCCACCTAGGTTAAATGTATAGGTTACCGTGTCTGTAACTGTTTTGCTGAGGTGCACATACGTTTCTATTGGCTTTCTTTCTTTATATTGAGTTGGCACTTCAGTTTCGAAATAGTAAAACTTAGTCGAGCTATCCCAATAGACTGCAACGCCATCTTCATCATACGATACTTGCTTGACCACTCCGTCTACTTCCATTTTACTTATTATACTCAAGTCTGCTTTTCTGTAGGCCATTGAGTCGCCTTGTTTTAATAAATCAGTACCCTTGGCAGTTTTGTAAAACGTATTTAAACTAATGTAAGTTGAAGGCGGTGTAATAGTACCCTGCCCGCCAATTGAACAAGAACAAAAAAAAGAAAAGCCAATTAAACAGAGACTCGTAAACGACCTATAAATGCCAATAACACTTAATTTCATGTATCTCACTAGTTATATGTTAATTTAAGGCTGGCCAATGTAAGCCACTATTTTAGTCTGCCTATTGAAGTTATTAGCAGAGCTATTTGCTTGAAAAACCCCCTCAAAATACCAATCATTCGGTCCGCTTCCAGTTCCAGTACCCCACCCCCAATTTTGATGCACCTGCGTTGATGTCGTAGAACTTGAGTTAAATGTGTAGCTATAAGTTTGACTAAGTTGCGAATCGCCACAATCTGGTCCAGAATACCAGCTAGTGTATTGATAGGTTGTCTGAACGCCTAAGTCTCTCATTCCATCAATTACCCATTCGTGCGCATTACCCGCACCCCAACAAGGCCACCAACCAAGAAAGCACTTTAAATTATCAAATCCACTTGTTACAACGGGGCTTCCTTGCGATAAGGAATTGCGTAAGTCGGTTACGTTGTAGTCCCGCCATTCCCCCTGAACAAGGCCGTATTTTGGTGATATGCCCTTGGGAGATTGATAGTAGAAGCCACCAAGCCAAAGCCCAGCGCCAGTGCTGCCACACCTTGAACTAGTATAAATTCCATAGTCGTCAAAAATATCCATCGCGAGCCTGGCTGTCAAATCTGCCTCTGTAGGTGAATATTGAGAACAGTCTTTACCAACAATGGATTGCCATGTTAAACTATTAAATGCCTTAAAATGAGCTACCACCTGACTTTCGGCAATGGCTACACAACCTGCTAAATAGTTACGATTGCTACCACACACAGAGCTAGTGTTACAACCAGCATTTGTTTGCCAATTGTTATAGGGCGGACCTTGATGCCATAACATAGTACCCAATATTGGCTGAGCTACAAAATTAGTTCTGTCCACAGTTTGGATAGGTACAACAGACTCATATACCTGGCAACTGCTACATGCTGTTCTTCCATTTGCCCCTGGTATATAAATTTTATTTATGCAGTCATCAGTAGTTCTTCCGTTGGGATTTGATTTTATTTTGCTCGCGTGAGCGTCATTTATTTTCTTGACAGCACTTTCGAAAATGGAATCCCCTCGCAAAGCTTCCATCTTGCCTACCTTTTCATCAATATAAGTTATCGCCTTTGATAAGTACAAGCGCAGTCCAGGATGAGCTGATGAATCCATTGTGCCAGTACCAACAGTAGCCAATACTTCCACCGCACGTTTATCTGCTGAAAGTATTATATATCCATTATTGTCTTTAAAGTTGGCAATGTATAAACAAGGGGTCTTAGGTTTAGATATAGCGAAGTCTGTCTTTATGGAAGTCTTTCCACTAATTGCATAAAGAGACGGTACCTTAAGTACACTACCAATTGTGCGCTTGATACCATCTTTTTTAGTAAGAAGTTGGCTTGCTAAATTTAAAACGGTTGTTTTGGCTTGTTCAAGTGGGTAGGTATAAACTGTATCTAATAAAACTAACCGTTTCATTTCTTCATTAGTAAGGTCGGGTTGGTCAAGTTTGGTTTAGGGTTTCACATTTACATCGGCAGTTTCACGACATGTACTAAACAGCAGACTCATGGCTGCCATACCAAAGATCAAAAGCCAAGAACGCGGAGGGGTAAAAGTAATTCTTGTTTTCATAATTGTTTTGTTTTTTTTTGATAAATTTATAAAGAAAAAAAGTATAAATATAAAATTTGAGTGTGAAGTTTCGGTGAAGTTGTCAACCGCAAGGTGAGTTTACGTTCAAAAACTTTCAAGCCCCTGGCTGCCACAAAACACGAAGAAAGTAGTAAAATTACTTATCATCTTCGTATTTCGCCAGGCCAGTGATAAACCCTCTTTAGCCTCATTATATTTGCTTCGGGATCGATGCCTCCGTTTCCTTCCATAAAATCTGCTAGCTGATTTGAAAAATAGGGGGCAAGGCTAACTCCTTTGGTGCCAAATCCATTCATTAGAAACATATTTTTAACTTTTGGATGCTCTCCCAAATACGGTTTTCTGTCCGCTGTGCTTGGGCGAAAGCCCCATTCTTGTGAAACCAGTTTATAAGGACGAACCAACAAATCGGCTAGCTTTCCGGTTAAATCCTCCTTGGCGGTGTTCGTAGTTTCTTCTGACAGATCCTTAGGATCGTATGTAGCACCTACTTTGTATTGCAAGTTACTTGCACTTGAAGGTGCCAGATAGACGCCCTTATTATACATCCTCGTCAAAGGCGATTCAAGTTGAATGTCGAGTGTTTCGCCTTTTAATGGACGAAGAGGCAACCAAGAGAAAAAATCGGTCTCTTGATCCATCAATCCACCGCAAAAGACAATTTTATTCGACCTAATATCCTCGAATTCAAACCCTTCATTTGCTATTTTTAATCTCTTCGTATCCAATTTTACCGCCCTATAACTTCCGCTACTTTCCAATAGCCATTTAGTAGCTTGGATAAATGCAGGCACATCGAGATAACCGCATCGTTTTAGTAGCAAACCACCAAAGGGATCGCTTACTTCATCGCCAAAGGTTGACCGAAGAAAGATAGCATCAATATACTCCTGGAAAAACGGGTCAGCGCTTTGTGCCATCCATTCGTTTTGCTCAAAAATGGAGTTAAAGGGTCGATAAAGCGGAATTGGATAAAAAAACTGGGATGCTAAAAACTGTTCTGCTTTGGGGTAAAATTCCATCAAGGCAGGGTAAAGCAACTCTGTTTTCCACGCCAGTGTCATTACTTTGCCAATGATTGGATTGAATAGTCCGGCTGCCACCGAAGAGGATTTATTCAACGAAGGCTGGTCGAAAACCATCACTTTGTTCCCTCGCCAAAGAAGCTGAATGGCCAGGCAAGAGCCTGCGATGCCCTGGCCGACAATGAGGTAATCGGTTTCTATTATTGGTTTCAATTTTATCGAGTGAATGAAAATGCAAAAAAGCAAGTAACCATTATTTATTCAAACCTTGTAACTTTGAACGCAATACAAATTATGCTTAAAATTAGGTCGTTTACATTCAATGCCTTTCAAGAAAACACCTACGTTGTTTTTGATGAAACCAACGAAGCAGTAATTATAGATCCAGGCTGTTATTCTAAGGAAGAAATGCAGCAATTAGATGGCTTTATTGAGTCTTCAGGGCTTTCGATCAAATACCTGTTAAATACACATTGCCATATTGACCACGTATTGGGGAATAATCATGTAAAGGAAAAATACAATGTTCCGTTCCTGATCCACCAGAAAGACTTGCCAGTGCTGAAGGCGGTAAAGAGCTATGCCTCTAATTATGGGTTTCCCCTTTACAGCGAGGCATTGCCCGATGGTTTTGTTACCGAAGGCGATAAAATCGAGTTTGGGGCAAGTAGTTTGGAAGTTATTTTTCTGCCTGGCCATGCACCCGGCCATGTTGGGTTTTATAACTTAGGTGAAAAAATACTCCTTTCGGGAGATGTTTTATTCAGCGGCAGCATCGGGCGAACCGATTTACCAGGCGGAGATTTCAATACCTTAATTGAGAGCATACACCAAAAGCTTTTTGTATTGCCTGCCGATGTGGCAGTGTATTCGGGCCATGGCCGCCCGACCACCATTGGAAAAGAGAAAGTGTCAAATCCATTTTGTGCCGTTGAAAACTGATTATTAATGAAAGTGCTTCGTCATCTACCTAATGCACTCACCTCTGGCAACTTGTTATGTGGTTGTTTCGGCATTCTATTCGGTCTCCGCTACCAGTTGGAAGCAGCCGCCTACTGCGTGTGGCTGGCCTGTTTGTTCGATTTTCTTGATGGATTTGCCGCACGGTTGTTGAACGTATCTTCGCCCATCGGCAAGGAACTTGATTCGTTGGCCGATATGGTGAGTTTTGGTGTATTGCCAGCGATGGTTATGTATTCCCTTTTGGGTTCCGCAGTTGTCGATCCGCCAGTGGCATATGCCGCTTTTTTAATTGCCATTTTTTCTGCCTTGCGCCTGGCAAAATTTAATATAGACGAAAGGCAAACAGATTCTTTCATTGGCGTGCCTACGCCAGCCAATGCGCTTTTCATAACATCGCTTGTGTTCTTGCCAGCGCCTTTAGATAAATGGCTCTCCAATCCTACTTTTCTAGTGCTTATTACCCTTGTTTTTTCATTCCTGCTAGTATCTCCTTTTGAGTTGATTGCACTTAAGTTTAGGAATTTTTCATGGAGGTCAAATCAAGTGAGGTTTCTATTTATCGGAGTTTCGTTTTTAACTCTTGTATTATTAAAACAAAGTTCCATCCCGTTTATCATACTATTTTATATTCTTTTGTCGTTATTGTTGGACGTGTTTTCGAGTAAGAAACAAAAAAGTGTATGAAGTTTAGGCTCGTTGTTTTTGCTTTTGTAGCCGGGATTATCATTTCTGGCCGTGCACAAAATTCTGTACTCAGCAGCGGCAAGTGGTATAAGCTATCGGTAAAAGAAAATGGCATTTACAAGATAGATTATAATTTCCTGAAAAGCACAGGAATTAATCCCGATCAGATAGACCCAAAAAACATCAAACTATACAGCGGTAGCAACGGCATGCTGCCTCAACTTAACAGTGCGTCAAGGATAAACGATTTACAGGAGTTATCCATTTTTGTAGCTGGAGAAGCTGATGGGAAATTTAATGGAGAAGACTTCATCCTCTTCTATGGCCTTAGTTCAGACCAGCTTTCATTCGACAGTAAAAGAAATATATTCAATTATAAAAATAACCTGTATTCTGACAAGAATTTTTACTTTCTAACCGTTGGCGAAGACCAAGGCAAGCGGCTTTCAACTAGTGAAAACTTACCTACCCTTGCGCCTGTTGTAAATCAGTTTGATGATGTTGGCTACTATGAAACGGATAAGTTTAATAGTCAATCGTCTGGTCGCGATTGGTTTGGCGAAGCCTTCGATGCTAATCCCGAAATTACGGTGCGCTTTGCCATTACTGGTATTGTAGAGAATACTCCGATAAAGCTCGTTTCAAGCGTAATGGCAAGAGCATTTGATGGTGCTTCCTTCAAACTTTTTTTAAATGACAATCAAGTAGGCGAACAGGTAATAGGAGCTGTTCCCAATACTTCTTATGGGCTTAAAGGAAGAAAAGTGGCGGATACTATTTCAATTAGCTCAACAGCGGTAGGCGCACCTAACCGAACGAATCAGGATTTTAAGTTTCAATACGTTAAAACCTCTGCCGCGACTTCGCTGGGCTACTTGGATTACTTTCTTTTTTCGTTTAAGCGGAAGCTGGCACTCTATGGAAGTCAGACTATTTTTCGAGCAAGCCAAAGTATGCAAAACGTGACCTCTACGTTTGATATTTCGTCAACACCATCCGCAAGTTTTGTTTGGGATATAACGGATTCTTTTAACGCTTCTCTACAAAATGCAATCAATTCCTCCGATAAAACCACGTTTACCACTAATAGTCAACGCCTAAAAACGTTTGTTGTTTTCAAAAATGAAGGACTGAATGCGCCCTCTTTTGAAGGGGCGGTTGTCAATCAGAATTTGCATGCGCTAACCGATCTGGATTTTATCATCATCACCCACCCCAACTTTAAGACCGAAGCCCAGCGCTTGGCTGATCATCGTATTTTGCACGACAGACTCGCCACGAAAGTGGTGACAGTGGGAGAAATTTATAACGAATACTCAGGCGGAAAACAAGACATAACAGCTATTCGCGATTTTATAAAAGGAGTTTACAATAGAAGCAATAAAAGACTTGCCAATGTTTTATTGTTTGGCCGATGCAGCTACGACTATAGGGATCTTGGTTCAACCAATACTAATTTTGTTCCTACGTATGAATCTGTCAATTCGCTAAGTCCACTGGAGACGTATTCGTCTGACGATTATTATACATTTATGGAACCAAATGAAGGTGAATGGTTGGAGTATCCTGCACAAGAACACACGATGGATATTGGTGTGGGTAGGCTTTCGGTTACGTCACTCGCAGAGGCACAAAACGTAGTCGATAAATTGATTGAGTATGATGACAGCAATATAGTAGGCAGTTGGCAAAAACAATTTATTTTTATTGCCGATGATGGGGACTTTAATATCCACCAGGGGCAGGCCGAGCAGTTGGCTTCGACTGTGAACGCCAAATACTCCGAATTTAACACCAGTAAAATTTACTTAGATGCGTTCAAACAAATCGAAAGACCAAGCGGACAGATATCACCAGATACGAAGGCTGCCATAAATAAGGCGGTTAAAGAAGGTGCCGTCATTGTAAACTATACCGGTCATGGCTCTGAGCAAGTTTGGATGCAAGAGCGGGTGCTAGATGATGATGCAATTAAGAGCTGGAAAAATAGTTCTCGCTATCCCTTATTTGTTACCGCCACGTGTGAGTTTGGTAGACATGACAATCCTTTCTTGATTTCTTCGGGTGAGAAGATCTTACTTGAGAAAAGAGGAGGAGGCATTGGGTTGGTGACCTCGGCACGGCCTGTCTATTCAAGTACCAACTTTTCTCTCAACCAAGCATTTTACGAAGCGCTATTCATCAAAACAGCTGGGAGATACAGAACACTGGGAGCTGTTTTTAAAGATACGAAAAACAAAAGTGTAAGTGGTGTTTCGAACAGAAATTTTGTCTTTTTGGGCGATCCTTCCATGAAGCTGGCGTTTCCAGAGTACCAAGCGATCGTTTCATCTGCTAAAACAAAAAATAATTCCGATACACTCCGTGCCCTTTCTCCAGTAATTTTAAAGGGCGAGATTCGGTCAGGCACTCAAAAGGCCACAGGTTTTTCGGGCACGATAGAAATTGATTTGCTCGATAAAGAAACCACTTTGAACACTCTTGGCGATGAAAACCCCGTGTTTCCTTACGCGGATAGAAACAACACACTTTTCAGAGGTAAGGCAACTGTTCGCAATGGTGACTTTCAAGCGGAGTTTATCGTTCCTAAAAACATTGAAAATAAAATAGGCAATGCTAAACTTAGTTTGTTTGCCAGCACGGCAACGGGGCTTCAAGCCAGTGGCTCTTCCACCGCCATTAAGTTGGGCTTAAGCGAGACCAACCTAGTCGCTGATACAAAGCCGCCAACCATTGTGCTTTTTATGGGCGATACCAGTTATGTAAACGGTGGCTTGGTCGGTCCAAATACTACACTGGTCGCGAAACTGAATGACTTCAGTGGCATTAATATTTCCAGCAGAGGGGATGGAAAAAATCTACTAGCGGTGTTAGATGATACAGCAACCTATGTGGTGAATAACTATTACATTGCAGATAAAGATACCTACAAAGCAGGAACTTTGTCCTTCCCGTTGGAGGGGCTATCAAAAGGTAAACACACCATTCGGTTGAGTGCTTCAGATACGTACAACAACACATCGACTGCTACCATCGACTTCGTGGTTACTGATGGCACTGGAATCGTAATTGATCAGTTTTATAATTTTCCAAATCCGTTTAGCTCAGATCGTGAAGTTGCTACTTTTCAATTTGTACATAGTAGGCCGGGAGAAGACTTAGAAGCTTTACTACAAATCTTTGATCTACATGGACAACTTCAAGACACCAAAGAATTCAGTATTTTAGGCAGTTCATACAGAGTGCTATTGAACGAATGGAATGGGGATGGCCCTTCGGGAAACAAATTATCGAGCGGAGTATACGTAGCCCGCCTTTCTGTTCGTTCCATGCTAGACGGTTCTAAAAACGAAAAATCCACCCGACTAATTATTCTTAATTGATTACCTTTGACCCCTTTATTAAGCTGAGCATGAAGAAGCTTCATTTAATTTTTACGTGTGTCGGATCGTTTTCTTTTGCCCTTTCTTTGGCACAAAACACAACACCAGTTTTGGTAGGTCAGGATCAAACAAATAGAGTAATTACAACTGCCGTTCCCTTTTTGAGTATTACCCCAGACTCACGTGCGGCTGCCCTAGGTGATGCCGGAGTAGCGACTTCACCTGATATCAATTCTGCTTATTGGAACGCAGCCAAATTCGCATTCATTGATAAGGGGTATGGTGCTTCACTTTCTTATACACCTTGGCTTGCCAAAATTATAAACGATATGAAACTAGTGTATCTGACCGGTTTCTATAAGATCTCCAGAAAACAGACAGTAGCTCTATCCTTAAAATATTTCGATTTAGGCAGAATTGATTTCCGCACAGGCACTAATCAACCCAATGGAAGCTTTAATCCGAGAGACTATTCTTTTGATGCAACCTATTCTCAACTGCTTACCGAAAATTTTTCAATAGGAGGTTCAATACGTTATATTTTTTCAAACCTTACCGGAGCGGGTGTTCCCGATGCAAGGCCGGGCAGTTCAGTGGCAGTTGATTTGGGTGTTTATTATACTAAGCCGTTTGTTAAATCAAACGCCACGCTTTCGTTAGGTGCTTCGATATCTAATATAGGAACAAAAATTTCTTATACCGATGCAAATAACAAAGACTTTTTACCAGGAAATCTAAGAATAGGCGGGGCATTAAAAAAGGAAATAGATCCTTTCAATAGTTTAACTTTTGTGTTGGATTTCAACAAGCTATTAGTACCGAGCCCCTATCCGGGAAGTAAATCACAGCCTTTGTTAACGGGGGTTTTTGAATCGTTCTCGGATGCGCGAGGTGGCGCTAAAGAAGAGTTTCAAGAAATATCAACTTCTATTGGGCTGGAGTATTGGTATAAACAAATTTTCTCGGGAAGAGCAGGTTATTTTTATGAATCACCAAGTAAAGGCAACCGAAATTACCTCACTACAGGAGTTGGGTTACGTTTTGAAAAATTCGGATTGGATGCAGCGTATATGGTGCCCCTTAACCAACAAAATAATGCGCTAGCCGAAACCATCCGCTTTTCGTTAATGCTTTCAGTTCCTACTAGGGAATCGAGGGATGACGATGCTGTAAAAGATTAAACCTGCATGCTCAATCGGCAAATTGCACCTCCCTTCATAAAGGCAGTTTCATTAGAACTTCCCAAACCAACCATCATCCACTTAGATCAGGGATTAGATCTTTTAATGATTTGTGGTGTAAAGCAGAATGTCTGCAAAATTGAACTGGTGTTGGAAGCCGGTAAGTGGTATGAAAACAAAGTTGGACTCTCAAGCTTCACTTCAGCACTACTCGAAAAAGGAACTACAAAGAAAACGTCAACTGAAATCGCATCCCTTTTTGATTACTATGGCGCTCATCTTGAGATAAATGCAGGCTATGATTTTGTATCTATTTCGCTGATTACTGTAAAAGATCACCTGTCAGTACTGCTGCCGTTGCTTCAAGAGCTACTTTTAATGCCTGCCTTCCCTGAAAAGGAATGGAGCATAATGAAAAGTATTTTTCTTCAAAACTTAAAAGTAAGTAATGAAAAAACCAGTGTAGTCGCTTCCAAGCTGATTCGAAAAACGATTTTTGGAGAAAAGCATCCATATGGAGCTTCCATTCAAGCGGAAGATGTAGAATCGCTTGTTATCGCAGATTTTCTTAACTTTTATCAATCTCAATTTAGAATAAAAAGCATTTTTATTTGTGGTGAATTGAACACTAAGGAAGTCGATTTCATTTCAATCGCTTTTAAAAGTCTTTTTCTGAAACCTGATGCCAAGTGTTTAATTGAGGCATCGACTTTTCCTGCTTCTCAACAGCATATTGAAAAGGAAAGTATTCAATCTTCGATCCGACTGGGCAAAAAAAGCATCATGAAATCTCACGAAGACTATTTTGGTGTTTTGCTAGTAAATCATTTGTTGGGCGGATTTTTTGGCTCGCGCCTGATGAAAAATATCAGGGAAGAGAAAGGATTAACGTATGGCATTCATTCAGCCGTTTTCACTTTTCAGAAAGATAGCATGTTTGTAGTTGAAGCCGATGTAAATAAGGCGAACCTCTCGGTAGCGTTAACAGAAATAAAAAATGAAATCAATCGGCTGCAAACTGAAATGGTAAATGACGATGAGTTGACGTTGGCTAGAAATCATTTCATTGGCAGTTTACAAAATGAGCTTGCAAATCCGTTTTCGGTGGCCGAAAAAATCAAAAACATAGAGCTTAATTCGTTAGGTAGCGACTATTACCAACGGTTAATAGATAAGTTGGAAAGTATTACTCCCGCAAAGTTTCAATTATTGGCGCTTAAGCATTTCCAACCTGATGAACTCTTTCAGGTGTCGGTTGGCTAGCGATAAATTATTTCTTGATAATCGTAAATTCAACCCGTCTGTTGTTGGCTTTGCCCGCCTCTGTTTCGTTGGTGTCAATGGGTTTCGATTCCCCAAAACCCCTCGCAGCCAAACGCTGTGTTGAAATGCGTTGGCTCGCGATATAATCCACTACCGACTGTGCCCTCCCTTGCGATAGGTCTTTATTGTATTGGTCAGATCCTTGGCTGTCGGTGTGTCCTTCAATCTCGATTTCGAGCGAAGGATTTTGTAGCAATAAATCCACCACCTTGTTTAGTTCAAGAAAGGACGCCGGTTTCAGCGTAGTTTTATCGTAGTCAAAGTAGATGTTTTTTAACCGAACAGTGGCACCAATTTCGATAGGCGAAAGAGCGATGTCTTTAGTGACCAGCTCAATATTTTCATTTTCAATATTGACGCTATCGATCAAATTGAGATACCCTTCAGCGGATGCCGTTAAGGTGTACCATCCAAGCTTACTAATTTCGGTGGAGTATTTTCCGTCTTCTGTGTTTACACTTTGTGTTCCTACTAATTTGCTCGTCAAATTTAATTTTGCTCCTATTGGTCGTTGCGTTTTTTTGTCAGTAACTGTTCCTCCTAAAAATATTCTTTTTGCGATCGGTGTCAAGTTAACAACCACATGGAGAGTCGTGTCGTTATTCAACTTTGGAATTTTTATCTCCATATCGGCTGTTAAAAAGCCTTGCGCGGATGCATGGATAGAATAAGAATCTACTTCTGGGATATGAGTATCAAACTTGCCGTTAGTGTTTGTAGTTAAATGTAAAGGGCTTTGATCTTTTAGCGTGAGGTCGATCAACGCATTCACTGGTAGTTGTGTTTTTGCATTGTAAACTATTCCACTTAAATTGATTCTGATATTTCTTGGCTTTAACACGAAAATATCAAAGTTTCCTCCGTCCACTCGATTGCTTGCTCTCGCGGTAAATACATTTCCTTTTGAATCGAGCGAGAAGTAGGCATCTCCGCCCGTGGTATTGATTGCCTTACCTAAATTTTTGGCCTCCGACCAGTTAAGCCACGAATCGTCAAGTCGAGTAACTTTGTAAATATCAGTGCCGCCTACTCTGCCTGGGGCAATCCTATCGCTTGCGAAAAATAACGTGTTCTGATCGGGGCCAATAAAGGGACCGTATTCGTCAGAAACAGTGCTTGCTGATATTTTTAAAGGTTTAGACCAAGTTCCGTCTGGCAACTCATTTGTCACGTAAAGATCGCTTCTGTTGCTTCCTTTTTGTTCCGCAAAATACAGGATAGCGTGCTTTCCATCGTTAGAAATAGTTGCCCCATTAAATGTTCCCTTGTCCATTTCTTCGTATTCCTTAATGCGAAGTTCCTTCCAAGCGCCACCCGGCTTTACAATCGAAAAACCCTTTGAATTTTTTGCTCTGCCTCCGCGCACAAATAATGATCCGTCAGGCAACGCTGTAAACACTTGATTGAAACGACTTTCATTTAGTGGTGACGTAAGCCGTGTGGCCTGGCTCCATTCGCCTTTCTCAGTAATGGCGGAAACCCATATATCTTGACTATTTTCCCTTCCATAGGTGTTTTCGGGGTGGTTGCTAACGAAGAAATACAACTTTTTACCGTCTGCGGAAATTACCGGTGCCACTTCATGATAACCGTTTGAATTCACTTCCTTGCCCATTTTAACAAGTTCATACCGAGCACTAAACTGCTGAGCCCAGGTATTTACGATGACAAATAAGAGTGAGGAAACGGAAAATAATTTTCTTTTCATACAAACTATTTAAAGTTTAATTTCGTGATGGCTAAGTTGAGGAAACAAATTTCAAATATCAATTAACTACTATGGATCGGAAAGAATTTATTCGATTAGCGGGAGGAAGTGCAGGTTGGATGTTAATTAGCTCTTGCCTGAGTGGTTGCTCAGGAAGCGATGTGAGCCCAGCGCCTACCAATGTTGATTTTACACTTGACGTTTCCACGGGAGCTCTCGCAACCAACGGTGGCTCACTAAATAAAAGCGGTGTAATTGTAGCGAAAACGCTTTCTGGTTCTTTTATTGCTGTTTCCGCGGCCTGCACCCACGAGGGCACTACCATTCAATTTCAGAGTTCAAACAACAATTTTCGGTGTCCAAACCATGGGGCTGTCTTCAGCACTTCGGGTGCGGTAGTAAATGGACCTGCCACTAAAGCACTTACTCAGTATAAAACAACCCTTACGGGCACTTCCTTGCGAGTCACCTCCTGATTTCTCAGCTCCTTACGGGAATAATTAAACCTCGACCACTCGCCAAAATTGCTGCAACAATAATTGCTAGCGCTACAATATTCAAAACAAAAAGCCTTCGATGCTTAGCCTCATCCGAAGTCAATTTTTTATGACTAATGCGAGCGATTGTAATTAGAATAATGGCAAGTATCATCATGGTAAAGTGCTCGACAGTCCAATATCTAACACTGGCATCCTTCATGGTGGAGGAGTTGAATTGTACAAAGGGGCTTACAATATAAAGAAGTAACCCACCTACCAATTGCAGGTGAGTAGCAATGAGAAGCCATAACGATAATTTATTATCGATCGACTCAAATTTTGACTTATTAAGCCATCCTAAAAGCGACTTTATAACAACGACCAGCAACAAAATCAGAACAATGTAGCGGAAACTAGAATGAAGATGTGTTAAGCCTATATACATAATTACGTAGATTTAAATGTTAAATATGAGAGGCGAAATTAGACAAAAGTCACTTAATAATTGCGTTCTGTTTTTATAAGTTTGGTTCATATCTTTCCGCCAATATGAGAACAGGATTACTCGTGTTCGTACTCTTTTTGGTAGGCAAGCAGCCTTTAAATGCCCAGCCGGATACAGTGCGGATTGGCGCATACCTAATTAGTTTGCACGATATTGATTTCCATGAAAATGAGTACACGGCTCGCTTCTGGCTTTGGCTTCAGTATTCCAATCCAAATTTTGATTTTAAGCAGCAGCTTGACATCCCCAACGCCAAAACGATTGATAAACCCGAAGAAATAGCAGACAGTATCAACGGCAAGCCCTGGGTGATGCTAAAAATGAAGTGCACTATGAAGGAAAATTGGAAAGTTCATAACTTCCCTTTCGATAAGCAACATGCTTATATTCAAATTGAAAATTCAATCTATGATAATAAGACACTCTTCTTCAAACCCGATAAATTGGGCAGTACCTATGCGAAAGATCTTGGCGTAGACGGTTGGAAGATTTCGAATTTCAAAGTAAGCACTGGAAACAATGGATATGAAACATCTTTCGGGGATACTCGAGTGAAAAAACAATTTTCAGAGTTTGCCACCTTTGTAATTGAGCTGGACTTGGAGCGAGAGGCCTTCGGTCTATTCATGAAGCTCTTCAGCGGTATGTACATTGCTTTCCTTATCTCACTGATCAGTTTTGCACCAAAACCCGAGGAATTGGAGCCCCGTTTTGGCCTTCCCGTAGGCGGGCTATTTGCGGCAGTAGGCAATAAATATATAATAGATTCCCTGCTGCCTGAATCATCTTCTTTCACGCTAGTCGATACGCTTCACATGATTACCTTCTTGGGGATCTTTTCTATTTTATTGCTTTCCGCTATTTCGCTGCGACTTCATGATGCCGGAAAGAAAGAAGCCTGTGCCAAAGTGAATTACACAGGGTCTCGCTCAATTATTGCTGTTTACTTTTTACTCAATATGTTCTTTATTGCCTTGGCTATAGTTTAGCTATTTTTTGTCTTTGGTATCAATGATAATGGTTACAGGGCCATCATTTAAAAGAGCTACTTTCATATCCGCACCAAACTGGCCAGTTTGAATGGATTTACCCAATTGTGTTTCGACTTCCTGTACAAATTGCTCATATAATGGAATGGCAATATCGCTCTTCGCTGCTTTTATATACGATGGTCTGTTGCCCTTTTTCGTGCTGGCGTGTAAGGTAAACTGACTTACCACAATAATATCACCACCGCTATCTTTCACGCTGATGTTCATCACTCCTTGTTCATCATTAAAGATGCGCAGGTTTACAATCTTTTGTGCGAGCCATTTGAGGTCCTCATTTGTATCAGCTTCTTCTACCCCCACTAAAACCAGCAGTCCCGATTTAATTTCTGCGTTGATTTTGCTTTCGATCTCCACTGACGCACGGGTGACACGTTGGATAACAGCAATCATGTCAATACGCCTGCAGGCTATTTGATTCGTGTATGAAATTTCCTGACACGTTTTTCTTTGCTATCGCCAGCATACCCCTAGCCACTTTAATAGATTCAATGGCTTTATATTTTTTTGGTATCAAAAAACCAACGGCACTAAAAATTTTTTGCATCGATCGCTCTCCCTCTCTTTTTTCAATTCTTGAGCCGAGCAACAAGGAAGGTCTGAAAACATGGCAGCTTTCAAAACCGATGGATGAAATCGCTTCCTCGATTTCACCCTTTACCTTATTGTAAAAAACAGAAGAAGCTTTATTAGCGCCTAGTGCTGAAACCAATAAAAACTGTTTTGCACCCAAGGCTTTAGTTAACTTCGCTATTAGTAAAGGGTAATCAAAATCGATTTTGCGAAATGCTTCTTTTGATTTTGCGCTTTTGATGGTAGTACCTAGACAACAAAATATATCATCAGCCACTAACTTTTCTTTTTGACTTTCAATAGAATCAAAATCGGCTATTATCAACTTTAGTTTGGGATGTGAGAAGGGCAATGAAGTTCTGGCAATTGCAGTCACTTGGGTGTATCGATCGTCATCCAATAAGAGTTCAACCAATTGATTACCGATCAACCCAGTTGATCCAACAATGAGTGCAGTTGCCATTAGAAAGTTTGTTGAATTTCTTTTTTAAGTTCGCTTAACGCAAGCGCGACAGCGTCTTCTTTTTTGTCGAGAATGTGTTGAAGAAGTTGCCGCGATAAATCAATCGCCTTTGAATCGGGATTCATCGCACCTGCTACTTCATTAATGGATGCTGTCAACTCTTCTTTCGCATTTTTCACCATGTTCCAAACATATTCACTCATGTAAACCTGCTGTGATACATTATGATTATATTCGTTGCGGATTTCGTCCAGTAAAATGCGATGAAATTCTTGCGCGGAGTAGGTAGGGTTTGATAAACGAAAAATCAACGCCTGCGGGGCAATTCGCTCCAAAAAAAGAGTAATGCGTTCATACGCTTGCAGGCGGATAGGCAAAACCGTTTCGATGCTTCTTCCCCGCACCTCGATTTTCTTCAACTCTATCTCTTTGCCGATAAAGGCGCGAACCATCAGGTACACCGCGTATAGAACTACCGAGGCCGGCACCAGTATTTTTATCAATTCCAGTAATGTGTTCATGAATCTTATTCTTTAAAAATATGTTCGAAATTTACGTAATTTTAACCAGTACACACTGCACATTTAAATGACTGATCTTTTGCAACCTACAACACTTTCTAGGCGGGCGGTAGACGAAATTATCCATATCATGGAAACGAAGAACATTCCCAAAAATTACTATTTGCGACTTGGGGCAAAGGGTGGTGGGGGATGCGGTGGCGCACAACTAATTATTGGTTTCGATAAGCAAAGGGAAACCGACTTAGTTTACAAGCAAGGCAACCTTGATGTATTGGTTGATAAAAAGCACGTGCTATTTTTAATAGGGAAAGAAGTAGATTTTTATGAAGGCGCGGATGCAAGGGGTTTTTTATTTTTGGATGTGAAATAGACTTTTCCATTGGATATTGGCACGACCACATTTTCAACCAATCTATTTTCTTTCTTTCCCTGAAATCCCTAAGCCCAAAGTTAAGCTTGGATTTTTTTGAAGCGTTAGATCCATTTGAAGATTTACAAATGAATACTTTAGTCTTAACCCAAAGGTTGCTCTCGGCTCGTTGGAAGATACACTAAAGTTAATTGGAATGGGTGGACCAAAACCCAAAGAGTAATTTTGGGTCTCGTAACTTGACGTTGCTATGTTATAGCCGAGACCTAAATAACCAGTAATGAACTTTAAGAATTGTTTTGAAATTAGTCCTTGAATATTAACTGCTTTTGAGTCAAGGCTTCCCCCTTTATTGGACGGGGATGATACAGACATCTGCGTGTATGCAGCAAAGACTGAAAAATCAAAGTGGCGCGATTGCAAGGAAGGGAAGTATTGCTTTACATCATGCATTATGCCTACACCAAATAAGTTTAGAGAGGGAATGTATCTCAGCTTTAATTCAGTATCGGCTGAAATTCCCCATCCTACTTGAATCATACTGATTAAAGCAGGTTGGTTGATGCCACTATCCCCTTTAAATTGCTGTTGTGTTGTTAGGTCTCTGTAATAATGTGCTTCGCTAGTGCCAAAAATTGAAGGAACATCACCACTTCGCGCATTTCCTCGATTGCCATCAAGTCTTTCAATAGTAGTTAGCCGTGTATTGTCAATATAGTAAAACGTGGGTACACTTATATTGGTAACACTTAACGTTAAGTTTAGCCCATGGTATTTTTGGGTTTTAGCTGTGTTGTACCAAGCTTGGTTAAGGCCCGTACCAAAGGCCTCAAGCAAAGGTGAAAAATAGCCCTCCGCAATTATTGAGGCGTCTTCTTTATAACTTTGCCCTTTTACTGAGATAGCCAGAGCCAGAAGGAGGTAGCCAAATAGGAGTAATTTTTTTTTGTTTGTCTTCATTCTATAAACCTGGATTTATTTTCTGCCGTTGGTAATAGGCAACTCTCCGTTTTACCAAAAACCCGATACCTGTTGTGTGCTATCAAATCATAAATATTATCTCGCACAATTTTCGGAATAAACTTTAAAATATAAAAAATTGGCCAAAAGCCAGAGAGGTTTCGCATTATTTCAAGTACTGCGTCACTTTTTTCATAAGTAATGCCTTCGAAAACCAAAATAATACTTTGTAAATAACTTGATTTAGTTGATACTACCTTTTCGATTTTAAAGTTTTCTTGACCAAAAAAAGACTGTAATGAAGCAAATTTGAATTTCTTTTTTTTGTCGTTTTTAATAATGAATCTTACTGTGCCATTGCACAAGTTACAAACACCATCAAACAATATAATTCTTTCAGAATATCTCTTAATTTCCATGTATTAATTGGTCTAATATATCCAGGCCAATAGAATCTACATTTCTACTGCAATTCGAGAGAACAATAACCCCGGTTTTAGACTCTCTGTTAAAACCTAAAAACGAACTAAATCCGCCGGTTCTACCATTGTGGTAAATCATACTATAATCCCTGTCTTTCCTGCTGGACTTGTGCCAGCCTAAACCAATTTCTAGATTGTCATCAACCTTAAAATATGTTTTCTGACAAAGTACAAGCATTTCGCGAATATGAGAGTTATTATCAACTAAGTTGATTTCCAAAAAATTCAATAGGTCGTTCGCACAAGAGTTAATACAACCAGCTGCTTGCATTCCATCCTGAAATGTCCAGCGTGGCATTCTTATTCCAATTGAATTGTGCCCTATGGCTAAATGATCCTTTATTATGTCTTGGGAGCGAATACTAGTATTCTTCATCATGAGGGGCTCGAAAATATTTTCACGCAGCATTATATCATAATTCTTTTTTGCAGCCCGCGTTAAAGCATAGCCTAACAAACCCAAACCCAAATTTGAGTACTTATAGGAATCTCCTGGAATTGAAGCAAAATGTGGATTCCTCATATCGATCAACAACTTCTTTTCATCATAATTTCTATATGGGTTAAAAGAATTAAAAATAGCGTCTATGAAGGTAAATGAATTACCCAAAGAGAGAGCTGTAACTCTCGGTAATCCCGAGGTGTGGGTTGCTAGGTTCAGCAAACTTATTTTCTTTAGTCTTTCGGAATAATTTTTGTTTGAGGGTAGGAAGTCAACTACTGAATCATTTAATGAAATTGAATCCTTGCTTACCAAATCTGCAAGCAAAAATGTCGTGAAAATCTTCGTTATAGAGCCAATTTCGAATACGGTATTGCCGTCAGGTACGGTATTTTTCGCTCCCGTTTTGTTGATCTTCCCATAAAATTTAATTGTTCTCGCAGTATCTTTTATAACAGCGATTACCAAGCTTCTTGTGCCGGACTTTCTCAAATACTTTGTGATAGAGTTTTCTTTAAAAGAAGAAAATTGTGCCTTTGCACCAACTGCCACCGTTAATAGTATAAGAACCATAACAGAATGTCTGACTGCTAAAAATCTCACTTTATTTTGGTCAGTGACCGATAGAATATACCATTTATCAGAAACAGAAACCTGTTAGACAACCAAGTTACTTTAGAATAAAAACGCTGTAATTGCTTACTTGAAAAAAAGAAAGGGTAGATCATCAAGAATAATATTTCAAAATCATGGATCATCATGAAAACGTAAATACCGAGATGAAGACCTATTCCTGAAATTATTAATAATGGCCTGATTGCACGAACCCAAACCAACACGGGGAAAAACAACTCAAACAGCAAAGTGAAATAAGTACCCATCGTGACAAAATATCCATTTTTAGCTAACTCACTGTTGTAGCACATAATACAAGGCTACACCGTTGTACCAGTCTTCAGTATTCAGTTTAGAAATTGCTGAAATGAAATAGACAAGGCAAAGGTGCATGGTAATGGACATTACACTAAAAAAGGTAAAAAAAGAGGAAATTTTTTTGACAGGTTCGCTTAAATAAAGCGGAGTAACAGTAAAATTAGAGTAGCTATCTGCAAAGATCATATAAAGGATAACGAAAAACATCAGGTTATCTCCACCATTTAGAGTTTGATATGTTAGTCGCTGGATGATTGCAAACAATATAAAAAGAATCAACGCCATAAAATGTTTACCTATGCCAAAGGCATAGCAGATGATGACGACCAAGTACACGTAAATTAAAAATTCATAATGCTCTCTTAAACCAAGCAGGATGGCACCAAGTAGATTTGGCTTTTCCGAATACTCAATTGTTACAAAACCATCAGTCCCCAATAATAAATCAAGACTTGACCATTCGAAAACAATTCTCTTAAATAGATGAAAACAAATGTAAAGTCTGAAAAAAGGCAAATAATTTACACCCCATACACTCGATTCCGCTCTTTTTAGAAGACTAAAGATCATAGTAATGAGATTTATAAATTAGCCGTACAGGATTTTTTAGAGAATCATCCTTTGCAAACCTATCTTTAAACCTTGGAATTGGTTTTAAAACAATTAGTATTCTTAACTTATAATCGCTAGGTTTTCTAAGGCTACTTTTTGAAAGGGTTTTGCCGTAATTATACAAAGTTTTAACAGCAGGATAACTTTTTCCAAGATTCACAAAGCTATTATATGCCAAGCCAAAGCAAAATTCCTTGGTCGAGTCGGGGAGGTTTGATTGAATGATTTTGTAGTTGTCAGCAATGGCGTTGTTGATCTCTATAGTACTGTTTGAAATAAAGTCGCCAATTAGCTCCTCTTCCATGTTAAAAGGTGCTTTCCTTTTTTGAGTTTCAAATAATTTTTGGAGTATCTCTAATGTAAATCGTTTAGTAGAATCTTTCCGATCAGTATATTCAAAATATACTCGATGATTCTCGTGGCCAGGAGGCGAAAAAAAAGTCCATTTTTGATAGAAGAACTGCTCAAAAATAAGAATCTCATCGAAAAGTTGTATTCTAACAAAATTATTGGGGGAATTGTAAATAAACGTTGAGATCCAATAAGCAAAAAAAAGAATTAACGAGCAATATTGTATAAGCCGAACCTTTAACAAATCTTTTTTCAAAGTAGTCGAATTACTTGTGTCGATGGAAAAAACGAAGGAGAATTTTAGAAGACTTGTTTATTCTCCTTCATTCAATTAAAAAAGCAAGAAGATCGCATTAAAAAATTAATCATCAAGGTCTGATAACAGCGATTGAATTTGAATTTTCTGCAATGCAACCAAATCGATTTGATCACCGGAGTATCCTGTATTAATGGCGTTAGGCGCGCTAATCCGGCCTTTTACTTTATCGACCACGTATTCTGCAGCCTTAGCTATATTAACTACTGCGACAACGGCTTTAGCTGCAGACGCAACATCTGACCAAATTTGCCAGCTCCAAATTTTCCAACCACTAATAAACCCCATCTTGGGATTAATGGCGGTCGATGGGAAATTGTTTGAAGCACTTATGGAAACTATTCCAAGTGCTTCATTTGCATTAGTAAATTTTGTGTTCAAAGTGAACGAGCACAAAATGGTGGTCAATGCCAAAACAGACGAGACAAAATTTTCTTTTTCATTTGATAATGTTTTTAATTTATAAAAATAACTCAATTCCCTTTTTTTGAGAATCTTGATATAAAATTAAATCCAAAAAGTGATTTGTGCAATATATGCCGTAATTTATTTTTTTAGATAGTGTCATTTTTCGCTCAATGAGCGTGAAATCCAAAAAGAAGAGCGAGGATGAATGGATTTTGTTAATAGCTAATGGATTGAAATATCTGCGTAAAGAGAAGGGGTTCGGAAGCTACGAGACCTTTGCGTTAGATCACGGCTTATACAGAAAGCAGTATTGGAGAGCCGAATCGGGATCAAATTTGACTTTCAGAAGTCTTATAAAGATTTTGGAAATCCACAACCTTAGTATTGTAGACTTCTTTTCAAATCTATTAGACCAATAAGACTGAGTGAAATCCCTTTATATTTAAAGGGCTTATAGAGACAACCGCGATTTAACCACCACAACACTTGCCTTTTTACACACACCACCTATAGGCGGGTTGAATTTTGAAATCTTGACTTCAACGGCAATCGCCTCTTTAAATGTTGAAAGTGTGTCGAGCGCAATTTGATTGGCTACTGTTTCAAGCAGTTTGGAAGGTTTCTCCATTACGGCCTTTACCACTAAATATAATTCTTCATAATTTAAGGTGCCAGTCAACTCATCGCGAAAGGCAGATGCATCGAAGGTTGTATCCACAAGAATATCTACCTCAAATTTATTGCCCGAAGATCGCTCATGCGGATAAACACCATGATAGGCGTGAAACTCCAATCCTTCGAGAGAGACCTTTCCCTGCATTTGATTTCTTTTGCGGTGGTAGTTTGGGCGCTGAATTACAATTTGATTATTGAGAATGCTACTGGTTAATCGATCTCATCGAAAAACGATCTTTGCACTTTCTTCTCCTCCACAAAAACCTCTACCAATTCGGTCTCTTGAACTTCAACAATAGCAGGTTCATGACTAACGACTTTCTGATCGGTTCTTTCGAAATCATTATTAGGATACAATACTTTTTTGATTTGTTTTTTTGCGTTTGCCAGATGCATGTCTGGATCAAAGTCGCGTGAAACGGTTTTAGCTCGTTCTACCCTGTCCATCGTATCGTTTGCCAATCGCTTCATATCGGAAAGTAAATTATCCCGATGTGACTCAAAGTTTCGATAGGTTTGAACTAGCTCTTTTAACCTGTCTTCCATTTCTTCCAGCATCTGTTTGGCTATCGCCTCTGCTTCTTCGATGGAGTTTTTGGCTTTTGCTTTCGCCTCGTTTATTAAGGCTTCTGCTTTCATATTTGTCTCCCGCAGGTGGAGTTCAGCGGCTTTATTGGCCTGATCGATCATGCTAGACCCCGTTTCTTCGGCAGTCTTGAGGGTTCTGTAAAGAGAATTTTCTACCTCTCGTAGTTTTAAGACTTCACGTTCTGCGGCTTCGAGCTTAAAACGCATTTCTTTACTTTCGTCTTGGGTGCGCTCCCATTCTTGAGAGAGAGACGAAAGAAAAGCACTTACTTCTTCTTTGTCATAACCGCGCAGGGTGCGCTCAAATTGTTTTTGTCGGATCTCGAGAGGAGTTATCTTCATAAAAAGGAATAGTTTAAAAAATGTAACCCTAGAAATTCGGTTTAAAGATAGTTAAACTCATTCGAATCAGTGCAACGTTAGCGTTATTACTTATAAGCATCAAAAATAGATTTCTTGTGCTAATCGAAAGGTATTCGCGTGGGCTTCAATAATATCTTTAAAGTCGGGTGAATAACCGCCTCCCATGCTGGCAACTAACGGGATGTTGTTTTGTTTGGCAACGTTGAGCACGATTCGATCACGCTGTTTGCATCCGTCTCGTGTTACGGAAAGCTTTCCCAGTTTATCAGTGGTTAATATGTCTACTCCTGATTGATAAAAAATAAAATCGGGCTCAACCTGATCAATCAGATTTTTCAAATGGGCATCTAACGCTTTTAGGTAAGCGAGGTCGTTGGTAAAATCGGGTAGACCAATATCTAAATCTGATTCTTCTTTGACTAAGGGATAGTTGTTAGCTCCGTGCATTGAAAATGTAAAAACGCGAGGGTCGTTCTTGAAAACTTGAGCTGTACCATTGCCTTGATGAACATCTAAATCAACCACCAGAATTTGTTTTGCTAGTTTTTCATGAAGTAGGTAGTTCGCGGCAATCGCAATATCATTTAACAAACAGAAGCCTTCTCCCTTATGTGTAAATGCGTGGTGAGTTCCCCCGGCAATATTCATGGCAACTCCATGGGTTATTGCAAACAAAGCGCATTCTATCGTTCCGTTTGCAATGGTGATCTCGCGATCGACTAATTCACGCGTAAGCGGAAAACCTGTTCTTCGGATTTCTTGAGGCGTTAACAATAACGAGTTAAGTTTTTGCCAATAACGGGTGTCATGAGTAAGTGTAATCCATTTTTCTGCCAAAGGCGTTGGGTTAAAGATGTTTTCATTGATGATCGTGCCCTCGTGTAGCAATTGTTGCGGAAGCACTTCATACTTGCTCATCGGAAACCGGTGGTTTGGAGGCAAAGGCAGAACGTACGATTCACACCATGCTATTTTTAACATACTTAGGTTAAATGTTAGTGGATACTTTTTGCCTTCGCTAACTAGTTAGGTCTTACGTCTTGATACTTACGTCTTATGTCTAAATACTTACGTCTACTTCAAAACCACCACTGCATCATTTTGTTTTAAGATTCCGCTTTTGATAACTTTTGCTGTAATCCCACCATGGCCACGCATAGCATTGTAACCTCCGGTGCCAAGTGCTTCTTCCATTCGCGAACACGGATGGCATTCGCCAGAATATTCAAAGACGGCCTCCCCGATGGCAAACCGGTTGCCCTTTAATGCAAGTAAGTTGATTCCTGAAATCAAGATGTTGCGCCTTGTAAGTGTGAAGTCAAGCAGTTGTTTTCCCAGATAAGAGGCTATTGCCAAGATATGCTCGTGCTGTATAAAAGTAACCTGCCGATTTCCGCCTTTGCTCCGGTCGCCATTCAATCCTTTGTTTACTATCGCCTCTACTTCGGTTAGCAGGTTTACCGGTTTTATCCTTTCCGGTCTCACCGAAATAGACATCACTTTTCCATTTTGCGAATAGAATTCAAATAGCTGTTTTATTTCCATCATTTTTTACACTTTTTCGTATTTCATCTTAATTTTAATCACAAATTAGAAACTCAGAATGATAAGAACCTTACTGCTGCTGTTATTTTTATACGCCTTTCAATCTAATGCCCAGTTGAAGGCGTTGGTTGGGGGTACTTTGATCGATGGCTTTGGAGGAAAACCGATTTTGAATTCGGTTATCGCCATTGAAGGCGAAAGAATTAAAACGGTGGGTCAGCAAGGCCAAGTGGTAATACCCGCAGCTGCCGAAATCATTAGCACAGAAGGCATGACCATTATACCCGGCCTCTGGGATATGCATGTTCACTTATACATAAACGGGCATAGTGATTATCCGCATTGGGATAAGAAATACCTGAAATCAGCGAAGGATATTATTATGCCTGCCTCGGCACACCAGTTGTTAATGGCTGGAATAACAAGTGCGCGGGATCTTGGCGGGCCGCTAGAAGGAAGTATTTCGGTACGGGATAGGATCAATAAGGGTGAATTGCCAGGCCCAACCATGTATATGGCTGGACCCTTTATTCAGCATGCTCCGTATCCAGGCACCGAGGCATTTCGGTGGGGTGTAAATGGCGTTGCAGATGCGAAAAGCAAAATACAACAATTAGTAAAAGCGGGAGTTAATGTGATAAAATTAATTGATCAGGATGAAATGACGCAAGAAGAAGTTCAAGCGGTGGTAGACGAAGCCCATAAAAATAAATTGAAAGTAGTTGGGCATTCGCACAGGCCCGAGGAAATTCGAAGGGGTCTTAAAGCTGGAGTTGATTGCTTTGAGCATACCGGGCTGGCAGCCGCGCCTGAATATCCTGATGATATTATGGCGCTGATTAAAGAGCGAACGGCCAAGATGAATTTAGGTCCGCTTTTTTGGGCTCCCACGGTGGAAGGGCTGTACAATTTTGAATCTGTAAGGGATAATCCTGAGCACGTCGACAACAACTCTTGGCATCTTGATTTACCAGATTCAATCATCCAAGACATTAAAAAATCGATTTCAAAACCTGGCCAATTGAGTTATTTCCAATTGAACCCGATAAGAAAACCAACATTAGAAAGGAAAGTAAAGCAACTAAAAGAGGCCGGTGTCGTATTGTTGGTTGGCACCGATAGCGGAATACCCATGAAGTTTCACAGTCAAAGTACCTGGAATGAATTGGATGTTTGGGTAAACAAGTTTGGGTTCGATCCCATGTATACCATTAGGGCTGCTACTTATTGGCCGTCAGTCGCGATGGGGGTAGATAAGGATTTTGGAACTATAACTGAGGGGAAATTTGCCGATATTGTCGCGGTGAAAGGCGATCTGTTGAGGCATATCAACCTTCTTCAACGCGTAGATATTGTTATTAAAAAGGGCAAAAGATATAAATAAGAGACACAATTCGATTAAAAACAGCAACTATTATGATCATGAAGAAAAGTTTTTACTCCCTATCCGTTTTACTACTTGTTTTTGTTGGTTGTAGCAGGCCAGAAAAGTACGAAACAAAAAATGCAGAAAGTGGCGGCTATGCCTATGAATACGTTACCAACGATCCGCTGAACGTAAGGATCTATACGTTAAAAAATGGGCTAAAAGTATATTTGAGCCAATATCAAGCAGAACCTCGAATTATGACCTCCATTGCGGTGAAGGCGGGAGGAAAATTTGATCCGGCCAACGCAACGGGACTAGCGCATTACCTGGAGCACATTGTTTTTAAAGGCACGAGCGATTTTGGCACCCAAAATTGGGAGAAGGAAAAAGTTTTCATGGATAGCATCGAACACATGTTTGAACACTATCGCACGTTGACAGACTCTGTGGCGAGAATGAATTATTATAAATTGATAGATCAGGTTTCAAATGAAGCTTCAAAGCTGGCCATTGCGAATGAATATGATAAGATGGTTTCGGAGATAGGAGCAAAGGGTACTAACGCCTACACGACAGAAGACAGAACTGTTTACGTTAATGATATTCCTGCCAATCAAATTGAAAACTGGCTAACGATTGAATCGAACCGTTTTCGCACGGTGGTACCTCGTTTATTTCACACCGAGCTGGAAGCTGTATATGAAGAAAAAAATAGAAGTTTAGACAATGATTATTGGAAGACCTATGAAGCGATGTATGCTAGTGCGTTCACCAAACATCCCTATGGCACGCAGACGGTCATTGGCACTATCGACCATTTGAAGAACCCATCCATTACCGAAATAAAAAAATACTTCTACAAATATTACAGACCCAATAACGTAGCAATCTGTTTAAGTGGCGATTTTGATTTTGATAAAACAATTGCAATGATTGATAAAAGTTTTGGAAGCTGGGAGCCAAATAGTGAACTCAAAAATTGGGAGCCGATTGCGGAGGACGAAATTACTAAACCACGGCAGGTAGATGTATATGGGCCAGATGCCGAATGGTTAAACTTAGCCTTTCGCTTTAAGGGTACTAATTCAGATGAAGCGAAGTTGCTTAGACTAACAGACATGATTCTGTCAAACTCACAAGCCGGGCTCATCGATTTAAATCTAAAGCAACAACAGAAAGTTTTGGAGCCAAGCAGTTATGTAGATGCGTTAAATGATTTTTCGTTACACACTTTTTCTGCAAAACCGAGGGAAGGGCAAACACTTGATGACATAAAAAAATTGTTGCTTGACCAAATTGAATTGGTAAAAAAAGGGCAGTTTGACGATTGGTTAATAGAGGCTACCATCAATGATTTGAAGAAGAACGCCATTCAACAATCACAATACAATTGGTCGCGTGCGAATGACGAGGTAATGGCTTTTACAAACAGTATTCCTTGGAAAGACTATATTTCAAGAACAGATGATCTTAAAAGATACACGAAAGAGGATATCGTTAAGTTTGCAAATGATCATTACAAAGACAACTACATTGCCGTGTATAAACGCAACGGCAAAGATGCCAATGCTAAAAAAGTCACCAAGCCATCTATCACAAAAGTATCCCTAAATAAAGAGGCCAAGTCTGCTTTCCACGAGAAGGTATTGGCTAATAAAGTAGAAAAGATACAGCCTAAGTTTTTGGATTATGATAAGGATATTCAAAAACTAAAAATGAATAAAGAGCTTGATGTATTGTACACTAAAAATTCAGAGAATGAATTATTTACGCTGTATTATTTGGCGGATGTGGGGACCAACAATAACGCGAAGATAAAATCGGCAGTAGAGTACTTGCAATACATTGGCACGAGCGAGATGTCAGCCGAAGATGTCAAAAAGGAATTTTATAAAATCGGATGCAATTTTGGTGTTTTCGCGGCTGAAGACAAAACGTATGTGTACCTCAATGGCCTGAATGAAAATATGGATAAGGCCATCCAGCTTTTTGAAAAATTACTGGGAGATCCAAAAGCAGATGATGAGGCGTTGACTAAAATGATAGATGGTACTTTTAAACAACGCGATGATGTTAAGAAGGATAAGAGTGCTATACTTTGGGATGGACTTATGAACTATGGTTTGTACGGTGCAAAGTCGCCCTTCACAAATGTATTGGCTAACAAAGAGCTACGATCTTTAAAGGCAGCGGAATTGATTGAGTTAATAAAGGGCTTCACAAAAACGCAGCACCGCGTATTGTACTATGGCCCAAAATCGGAGAGCGATTTAATTGCCTCGCTAAATTCTTTCCATACATTGCCCGATCAGCTGTTGCCAGTTCCACAGGCAGTTGATTACAAGATTCAGAATATGGACAAACCTACGGTCTATTGGGCGAACTACGATATGGTTCAAGCGGAGATCATCTTTTTATCGAAGGCTGATGAGTTTGATCCGAAACGTATTCCAGAAGCAAGAATGTTTAATGAATATTTCGGTGGCAGTATGAGCTCTCCAGTATTTCAGGAGTTAAGAGAGGCTCAAGGCCTTGCCTATGCAGCGTTTGCTTCATACGGTATTGGGCAGAAAAAAGGTGAGAACGATCGCTTCTTTGGCTACATAGGCACACAAGCGGATAAACAAGCTGAGTCAATGAAAGCAATGACTGATTTGATTCAGAATTTTCCGAGAAGTGAAGGCGGTTTTGAAGTGGCACGCAACTCACTTATGAATCAGTTGGAAAGTGAACGCATAACCAAAACGAGTATTCTCTTTAATTATGAAAATGCAAAGGCGCAGGGTATTGACCATGACGTTCGCAAAGATGTTTATGAACAAATTCAAAATATGACGATTGAAGACGTTGCCATGTTCCAACGGGATTATATCAAGGGCAGAAAATTCAACGTGGTGTTGGTTGGTGATAAGTCGAAGTTGAATCTAAAAGAGTTGCAGAAATTTGGCGAGGTAAAAGAACTTACGCTAGATGAACTCTTCGGTTATGAAAAACCTTTAAAAGTAACTAAAGAAGGACTTAACCAATAAATTTTTTCCGAAGACGCACATGATCGGCCGTCATCTTTTCATAACTATGGGAAGGTGTTGTGAATTTGTTTTTGATGAAAATGATCTTGTTTATTCCTGAAAGTAGAAGGTCTTTCAAGGGTTCTGATTCCAAACCGTTATAGGATGCTATTTCCTTTCCGAGATAGTACCTTATTTGTGCTTCGATTACATCTGCTTGATGTTTGGGTAGAATTTCCCTGAAATAATTCATGAGTTCGGTGGTGAGTTCCACGCCTTCATTTGTTTTTCGGAAGTTTCTTTCTTTTATGATTTGGGTTAATACTTGAGCTTCAGCAAACGAAGTCGGAAGTAGTTTTTCATCGATGTTCAATTGGTAGCCGATGTATCGCCATGTGAAAAGAAAGTCGTCCTTTTCTTCATGTGAAATTCGGTAACCAGACTGTTGGATGCCCACCAAAATAATATAGGAGAAAGCCAAATTTGTTCCTGCCATATCCTCCTGGTTGATAGGCACGCCCCACGGATCATTCCAAACTGCTTTAAGATGATACCGAGCAATACTGTGTATGAGCCTCGTTTTATTGATATGAATTTGGCCTTCCTTTCCTTGCTCCAGAGTGCCAGGAGTTAATACATTAATAACGAAAGCGGCTGTTTCAATCAACCGTTTTCCGGTTGATTGCCTCATCTTTTCGGATAGGTACAAGGCCTTGTTTCCTGGCGAGGCCGCATAGCAGTAAGGCAATGACATAACACCTAACAGCGTCATCATCTCTTGGGCGTACTTTTTGAAAACAACTTGCCCCTTCAATAGTCTTGTTTCATCATACCAAGAAGGCATTGGCCTCCATGAGAGTAGAAATTTTGTTAAGTCAGTTTCTTCTTGAGCACTAATTTCTGTCCCCCTTATCTTGAGAAGAGTGTAGATACTATTTTGTTTACCAGACTGGAATGCATTTTCAATCAATGGATCAATTTCTTTATCCCCGGTGAATCGTTGTTGATCTAGAAAAATTTTATTTGTATTCATTTACTAATAGCAGCTTATTAATGGAAATTACGTAAAATTGTTTTAGTAGCATCGAATAATTTTGTGGAGATTATCTGTACTTGCAAGCTGCTTCATGTAGAAGCTTAAGATCGTAGTTATAAGTTGGTTTCATGACATGAATTTTTAAACGAACGCTTTTTCTATGAAGTATGACCTTTTTGGACAACAGACCGAACGATTGATATTTCGAAAATTGAATGAGTCTGATTTTGAAGAATGCCTAGAATTTTTTCTTGATCCAAGGTCAAACCGATATTGGAAAAGCGATACAACCAACGCCACGGCACTTGCTCACCAATGGTTTGATAAGCAACTGTGGCGTTATGAAAATAACAAAGGTGCTATCAACATCCTGATCAATCGCGAGACGGAATTAATTGTAGGATGGTGTGGTTTGATCGTGCAATCGGTAGATGGCAAGGAGGAACTAGAAGTAGCATATTCAATCATTCCAATCTATTGGAACTGCGGGTATGCCACTGAAGCGGCCAAGAGATGTATTGATTTTGCTATTGAAAACCGGTTGAGCGATTCGATTATATCGATTATTCATGTCGACAATGCTGAGTCTGAAAAAGTGGCGATAAAGAACGGATTGAAAGTAGAGAAAAGAACAACCTATCATGGTAATTCAGTGAATATTTTTAGGAAAAATCTCTATTATGAATAGATTGCTCTTCCGATCATCTACAAACAAGGAAAAACATCAATTTGTATCTCCTCCAACAAATCAGCGCGGCAATACCATTGCAGAAATTTGTCGGCCCATTTTGGAGGAGAGATTTTCATTTTGGCGATTTTGATAATTAAAACTTATTCGATTCTCAATGAATTCACTGGATTAGCGTGCGCTGCCCGTATAGATTGGTAGCTGATGGTAAACGAAACAATCACTAACACTACCAATAAACTAATTGCGTATGTTAAAAAATCGATGGAGGTTCGATAGACAAAATTATCCAACCACTGGTTGATGAAATAGTAAGAAAAAGGCACGGCAATCGCAAAGCCTATTGCAATCAGCAGCGCAAAATCTTTGTAAACAAGTTTAAGAATACTTGGAACAGTTGCGCCAAATACTTTCCGCACTCCGATCTCTTTCACTTTTCGCTGCACCGTAAATAGCACCAGCCCATATACACCTAAGCAGGCAATCAAAATCGCAATCCCGGAGAAGGTTTGTATGATTGTACCGAAGTTTTTGAAATCGGCATACTGTTGGTTTAGCTGCTCGTCTAAAAATGAATATTCAAATGCCTTTTCAGGAAATATTTTGTTCCACTCTGTTTTCAACTGGGTGATGGTTTTTTCCACGCTGGCATTTTCAAATTTTATAGAGAGTGTATTGAATTGATTTTGATCGATTGAAAGTAGCAAGGGCGAGATGGCCGTTGTAAGCGACATGAAATTAAAATCTTTGATCACACCTACTACTTTTCCTTTCTTCCCTTGTCGATTGATTTCTTTGCCCAGTGCTTTCTGAGGTGTCTCCCACTTAAATTCTTTAACGGCTGTCTCATTCACGATGAAAGCTTCCTTGGGGTCTGTACCATAGTCTTTACTGAAACTACGGCCAGCCACTAGTTGGATATCGAATGCGTCTATGAAATTGTAATCAACTGCTAAATTCCCTGAAAAGATATTGTCCTCTTTTGAAAACCCTTCTGGAATAGTGCCTCTGAATACAACTCCCGCACTTGGTGAACCTGAAGATAAAGTCGTTTGCCGCACACCACTTTGTCGTTCAATCAAATCTCTAAAAGTTTGCAGTCTTACTTTAAAGGTAGAGTCGCCTTGCTGAAAATACCCATTGAGGTTTTGACTTTGCAAAGGAATGTTAATGATGTGCTCCTTCTGGTAACCTAGAGGCCTGTCTTCTAAAAAGTTTAGTTGTTTAACAATCAGCAATGCGCCAGATAATAGCATGCACGCAATGGCCAATTGAAACACGACCAATGTTTTTCTGAAAATTTGTCTTCGTCCGCCTTTCTGGTTTCCTCCTTTTAACGCATTTACCGATTCAAATTTGGTAACGAATAAGGCTGGATAGCCACCTGCCAAGAAAGTGAGAACCAGTAGCATCGCGATGGACAGCGAGATAAGTTTCACATCCAATACACTGTTGAATAATAGATTTTTTCCAGTGAGAACATTTAACTGCGGCAGGGCGAAGTAGAAAACCAAATAAGACATTAACAAAGCAGCCAAACAAAAGAGGAAACTCTCAGCTAAAAATTGAGCAATCAGTTGACTCTTGGCGGAACCCAATATTTTTCGCAGCCCAATTTCTTTCATCCGGTTGAACGATTGAGCAGTACTTAAATTGATGTAGTTAATGGCGGCAATCAATAATGTCAGAATGCCAACTCCAATAAAAATATAGATGTTGGTCATAGAGTTAGTGGGTGTTGGCTCTCCTTGATGATCGCTCTTTAAGTGAAGATCAACCACCGGTGTTAAAGCAAAAACTTGTCCCACCAGCACATTTGGATTTGCATTCTTTTTTAGGAAATCACCCATGGTAGTATTGATGTGCTCCGGTGTGTTTCCTTCCTTTAATAAGACATACGTATAGGAATGGCTGATGACAAAGTTCATCGCCAAGTTCGCTCGAAGCACTTGCTCTGTTTTTTCATCTTCCAAGTCAAACATGTCATCGTAGGGAACAAGCATGTTAAAGCGGATGTGCGAATTTTCAGGAAAATCTTTTACCACACCAATTACTTTAAAAGACTGTCGGCCGGAAAATATCAACGACTCACCAATGGGGTTTTTATCACCAAAATATTTGGTCGCCATTTTTTCGTTGATCAGCACAGTGAATTTATCGTGCAATGCTCGTTTCGGATTGCCTTTCAAAAAGTCAAATGAGAACATTTTGGTGATCGTAGAATCGGCAAAAAACACATTGGTTTCTTCAAACGCTTCGGTGCTGTTCGGCATACTAATGCTTACATTGCGCCCATACAGGCGAGCTACTTCTTCTACTTCGGGATAGTAGTCTTTTAATATCGGTGCAATGGGTGGCGGTGTTGCTGCTATTTTCATTCCGTTCGATACAGTGTAGCCAAATCGATAAAGTCGAGCAGCATTTTTATGAAATTGATCATAACTTGTTTCGTTTCGGACATATGCGATGATTAATAAGGCCAAAGCGAGCCCACAAGTCAACCCAACGTAATTGATGAATGAATAGGCTTTGTATTTGACAATATTTCGGATTGCGGTTTTAAAGAAATTTTCTAGCATGGCAACAGAATTGTTAGACTCATATTTGTTTTTAGTTCGCTTGATATTTTTCCATTTAAAGAAACGAATCACATTCCAGATGAAAAGCAAATCAGCTTTTCGTTTTGATTTTTTTATGGTTCTATCGAATAATTCGTATGTATCTCCTTGAATTTCTTCGAGCAACACGGGGTTGCAATACCATTCTAGAAATTTATCGGCCCATTTGGGAGGAGCTTGTTTCATAACTGATGAGACCGATTCATTTCGTAATTCCTTTAGCTTTTAGCGTAGCACCAGATAATGCGCTGTAGGCCACCACTTAGTATTGAAACTTCAATTTGTTATTTTGAGATTTTATCAGTTTGTTTAATAACCATGCTAACTATTCCCATTGAAATAATAATTATGGCGACTCCGGTTGCAGCCATTATTCCTCCTTCATGGGTTCCCTTTGGTATTTCAACGACCTTCCCCGATAGAAATAAAATAATTAACATACTTGTCGTCATTGCAAACACGGATGCAAGTTTCGGTAACCCCTTTTGTTGATTTTTCATTCTTTTTGATAGTGGTTATGCGCTGTTAAAAATTTTGGTTACAGATTTTAATGCGATACTCTGTACAACCATTGCCCAAATTCATAACCGTTTCGCCAGAGCACAATAACCATTGCAAAACTCACTACTGGAAAGAGAATTTTGAAGTAGTTTGATTTAAGAAATTCTTCTTTTGTCATATCATTTTAAGTTACTCGATTATATTTATAGATACCGTAGGGGCGGCTAGTAATTAAACCGCAACGCCATTTTTGGTATCTGACTGTACAATTGATTGCGCAATTCATTCGCATCTTCCAGAGCCCTTTTACCTGCCGCTGTTAGCAAAAAAATCCGTTTGCGTCTGCCACCCCGCTCTTCGGTAGGGTCGCCCATTTTAGATTTTAAATACCCTTTGTCTTCCAAGCGTGTAAGCACAGAGTGAACCGCGCTGATATTAAGGTTGCGCCCTGCTTGTTTTTCGATTTCATCCATCACAGCCACGCCATACGCTTCGGGGTAGAGAATGCCCACATGCAAAAGCACCAATTCTTCTAATTCGCCAAGGTAATTTCCTTTCATAGTTTACATAATTAGTTCTGCAAACGTGAAAGTAATAAATATGTTTCAGTTTTGTAGATGATAGCTCAGAAAATGGAAGGAAATTGATTTTTGGTGTTCATCAATTAATCTTTCAAATTCAGGATTGGAGACTAAAGTAATTGATGTTTGATCCGACACAAATTTGGTAAATGTTGTTAAATTACCACACTAATGTAAACAATGCGACCAGTAAGAATTCAAGAATCTACGTTTGTTTTTTTGAAAAACCTATCTAAGAATAATACTCGCGATTGGTTCAACAAACACAAAGATGAATACCTGCAGGCGCAACTAAATGTTGAACGCCTTGTGGATTCGCTTATTGGCAAAATGAATATTCACGATCAAATCGAAACTACTTCGGGTAAGAAGAGTCTGTATCGAATTTATAATGATGTTCGGTTTTCAAAAGGTAAATCACCTTATAATCCTCGCTTTGCAGGAAGTTTGCGAAGGGTGAAGCCCATGCTTCGCGGTGGTTACTATTATTGGATTAAGCCCGGTGGTTCGCGCGTTGGCTGTGGTTTCACATATCCCAATCCAGAGGATTTGAAAAGAATACGCTTGGACATCGAACGAAACTACAAAGACTGGAACAAATTATTGCAGTCAAAATCTATTCAATTAAACTTTGGTGCAATGCTAGGTGAGCAAGTGAAAACAGCACCAAAAGGGTTTTCAAAAGAACATCCTGCCATTGATTTACTGCGCTATAAACAATTTTGGTTCGAACATCACTTCACGGATGTTCAAGTTTTAGCTCCCGACTTTTTATCTCAAGTAGATAAGAAATTCAAAGCTATTCGCCCATTTTTCAATTACATGAGCGAAGTGCTTACTACTAATTTGGATGGCGAATCAATTGTGTAATGTATTAAACCATGGAAGATAAAACCTGGAACGAACTTTACCTGGCTTTTGAAACTCATTCGGTTAAGGGAATCAAGAAATGTTTTGCGCAAGGTATAAGTCCAAATGAACACAGAGATAACAATCACATCTTTTACGAATTTTTAAGTTACTACATGCGTTCACCGCAGTTTAAAGAATGTGTGAAGGCATTTGTTGACGGTGGGCTAGATTTTGAAGATAAGCTCTTACTTTCTGTTTTATTAAACAATGCCGAAACGCTGAAAATACTTTTGGAGAATGATCTGTCATTGATCAATAAAAGATATTCTTTTAGGTCGTCATTTATACCAATGGAACAAGTTTCACTTCTGCATATTTGTGCCGAGTTCAATCATGTTGATTGTGCAAAGGTGTTAATTGGCAAAGGTGCGGATATAAATGCAACAGCTGGCGTGGACGAATATGGCTTTGGTGGACAAACGCCCGTATTTCATTGTGTTAATCAGAATATGAATCAATCTAAAGACATGTTAGATTTTCTTTTAGCTCATGATGTAGACTTAACGTTTACCGTCAAAGGACTGATTTGGGGTAAAAGTTATGAATGGGAAACTTTGCTTCCTGCGGTTAATCCAATAAGCTTTGCCATGATGGGATTGCTACCGCAAATGCACAGAAATGAAACTACTACTGCGCATATTGTTAGCAAATTACTAAAAGCGGCTTACGGAATTGATTATGTTCCTGCCAATGTTCCGAATAAATATTTGCAGATGTGATCGGCTGTTTGAAATCAAAACTAGAATACTTCAGTTACGAGTGGGCTCAGTTGAAAGAATGACAGTTTTCCGATAAGTGAAATTGTTTACTGCCAAGTCAAACCGATTACTTCCTTTTAATTTTGATAATGACACTGGTATTGCTCCTACTTCAGGCGCGTAAAACTCCAATTCATTATCAATTATTTTCCACGTGCTATTCTTTAGTTTATTCGGATAGTCAGCTTGCCAACCATCTTCTATTGTTACGAGGAAGCCATTTTGAATCTCTATTGTTGGCACAGAATAAGAAAAGCCGTTGAGAATAGGTGGATTGGACGCAATATTAGTCCAAATACCCACTAAGTCTATGGCGTTGATAAGTACCGTTTCATCTATTCCTTGAACTTCGACCCTTACTAAATTGTTTTCATTTGGAACCTGTGAAAATCCATCTAGACAAGAGATAGTGAAAATGATGGCTATTAGCTTGTTCATATCAATTTTTTTGATTTTGGTGAGTACTTGTACTTTCAACGGAGTTTAAATTACTTTTGCAACCAATCAATGGCAGCTTTTACTGCACCACTCTGACCACCAAAGCCTGTTTCATCGGGCGGTATTGTGTTGCCAAATTTGTTTTTGTTTCTGTCGGCCATTACTGAAGTTGTCAGTACTAGGAGTGCTCCATTTGATAGAGTAAACACCGCATTTGCTGTAGATTTTCCACAGGTAGGCCCCATACCAAAAAGCCTTGTGTTTGCGCGGCCAATAAAAGCTATTGTTATCGCCTCACCTGAGCTTACAGTGCCACCATCAATCAACACAGCCACTTTTGGGTTAGGCTTTATCACCGTATAAAAGTTTGGTACTGACGACAATACTGTGCCGTCAAGAATTGCAGCCCCATTTTGATATGAATAGGTGTTTACTGTATTATCTGGATAAATAAAATGTCCAGCCAAGCCCTCTCCTAGAATAGGTCCAACGCCCGACAACATAGGCCACATATTGCCGCCCGTGTTGCCCCTTAAATCAACTACCCATCCGATGAGCGCTGGACTATCTTGGTTCTTAATCATAGTTTGTAACGAAAGAGCAAAGGCGTCTGTCTCCGCTGTAGAGGAAAACCCTGAAAAACCTGGAATCCTCAAGTAACCCACATTGGCCGGTACTTCTGCATTGGGTGGAGAACTAACGTTACAACCAGTGGCTTGATTATACAAGTATGTGCCATCAACCGCTTTATAGAAACTATGGTTATCATTTAGAGACCCCAGTGCGAAAGTGATGGACGCATAGGTTTCCTTGATTGTTTTAGCTGTGCCAGCAAGTTGGATGGCCTTTGTTCGCACTGCCGGCCAGTCAATCGTGTTTCTATTGATAGCATTCTTTTCCATAACATCCATTATTTCATTTACGTAGCTTTCAGCAACGGGCGAAATTGTATCGACATTTTCAGAACAACTAATGGCAACCAATGCAATGGCCATCTGGAGTAAGAATTTTGTTTTCATAGTATCAGTTTAAGCTAACACGACTTGAAGTCAGGAACATTACAAATCGAGCGAATTTTTTCGGTTAATAACTTCCGATCAAGGTTTCACTTACTGCCAAATAGTCTAGTGGAAGTTTGGGAAATGGTACAATTTTCCCTAATTGTCCAGTGATGGTAATATGACTTTCAAAAGCCGAAGCTAATCCATAACCAGAAATTGAGAACGGTTTATCATTTACGTTGAAAGTTGAACTTCTTAATTCTCGCCCAGCTTGAAATTTTACAACAAATGGTATTGGACTAGTAACTGTATTTGTTGACGCTAAATAGTTTGGGATAACAATTTTAAAATTATCTTCTGAGGTTGTTAGCTGGAACCCTTCTTCATGATACCGCCCACTTAATAGGGCTCTGGACAAATGTAACAGCGACTGGTCGTATTCCTCAAGTCTATTTTCTTCAACGCTACTATTCTTAAACAGCGTATCTAGATTTTCGAAATACCCAAGGCCACGAATTTCTTTATCGTTTAACGCTGTTCCTTTAAATATATCTGTTTGTTGAAGAAAGAGTTTGAATCGATATCCATAATTCTTCGACACAATTTCTATTGGCGTTTTTGAAGAATACCTCGTTTTGTTATTCACGCGATAAATATCCAATGCTTGTTCATTTTCAATTTTTAAATCGTTCCAGCACCCTTGGTTAATCAGGATATTTCTAAATTCATCGATATATCTTTTACGATCTTCGTTGGGTAAGTTATTTAAAATTGGTTCTTTCTTGGTTCTAAGAAATAGGGTGTCAACTTGCTCATGGTTTGTGCTAATTTTCTTGAGGGCGACCATACCATCCTTTTGAGCAACGATATTGTATGATCCTGTCGGAATATTCTTGAACATAAATTTTCCGTCAGCACCTGTCTTAACATGGTTTGTTGAATAATTGATGAAGACTTCGGCATCGGCTATAGGTAGATGTGTAGATTCCTCCATCAAAACCCCATGAACGGTATCTCTAATTGCATTGTAAAAACCTTTAATTACTTCCATAGATTTTTCAGGTTCAAAATTAGTTGGCGTTAGGGCTGCTATTCTCAACCTATCCATCCAGCCTTCTCTGGAATAGTTTGATTTTTTATCAATGGATCCATCGGAGGCAACAATTATTGAAGGACTTCTTATTTGAATTAATGATGAAGCAAAGGGTATTTCTGAAATAAATCGCTTTCGCTTTGGAAGGATTTGGTTGGTATACTTAATTAAGAACTTTCCCTTTTTTAGTACTTCATAGCTATTGCCTTGTGATTCTTTCAATAGGCTATCGAGGTTTGTTAGCGGAGTCGAATAATCCGACTGAAAAACAAGGTGGGTTTCAGTTAGAAATACTTCGTTTTTTGCATTTTGCTTATAGATCTCAAAACCTTCTCCCCATAGGTCTTTGTCCACAATGGATTTAAATAAGTGTGTTTCCGATCCGAGGTAGGAAGTTAGCCGATTTGTTTCCCATCTTACTTTTTCTCGATCGTTTTCAGGTACTAATGAATCGTACTTGGTGTGGATTAGAAAGGAGTAATCGGTGTTTGAAATAGTACAATTCTGTAATTCAATTTGTAGTTGATAGCCTAACGCTTGGTTTCTTATTTTGAGTGGCGCGATTGATTCTATTTTTAATTGATCTTCACCTTTTTTAAATCTCAAAACTTCTGGATTTAGAAAAGTGCACAAGTCTGCATAGGGAGTGCCACCGAGAAACTCCCTTTTAAATACCTCAAAATTCTCCAACCATAGTTTATCTCTTTTTCGAGTTATGGTGACCTCTTCGAGTTCTTTAGTAAGAGGATTTAGCTTTATTAGAAACCTAGTGTGTGTGCCTAGTTTGTAGTTTAAATTTTGGATGAGCGTTTCGTAACCGAGGTATGAAATCACGATTGTTTTTGCATTCTTTGGAGGATCTTTTATTTTGAAAAAGCCAAGTTGATTTGTGTACGTGCCACATGATGTGTTGCTAAAATATACGCTCGCTGACGCAAGCGGTTTTTCTGTCTCACTATCTAACACTACTCCCTCGAGTTCAGTACTAACTGTTAGGTATTTGCTGCTAACTAGGTCTTTTTTTCTAATAACGATGATTCCACTAATTGCTTCATATTCAAGATTCAATTTTGAAAGCGTCTCATTAAGTAATCGAGCGAGTGAGATATTGTTTTCAGAGACAACAATTGTTGAGTCAAGTGGCAACGCTTCTGTCACATATGAGAATTCAATTTTACTTTCTTTATTGATATAGTCTAGTAATGTTTTGAGAGATACTTTTTTAAAAGGAACAGTAATCTGTTTCTGTAAATCTTGACCAAATATGAACGATGACGTAAAAAGCAGTGCTAATAGAAAAATGAAATAAGAGCTAATTCTGGGCACATCCTTTTCCATTAATGTAAAAAATGCCTTTTTTGTTTGCGTAAGTAATTTTTAAGCTGTATTTCAAAACGGACAGAACATCTCTTAAACTTGGATCAACAAACTTTCCACTAAAGTGACAACGAAGCAAATCTTGATCTACAATCTCAAATTTAACGTGAAAGTAATTTTCTAGGTCATTAAATACTGAACGTAATTCCACATTTTCAAATATCAATTGTTTTTTAAACCAGGCGGCCGTGTTGGGAATGTTATCTATCGATTTGGATAGAATTTTCGTGTCTTTTTCGTAGGCGATGGAGTTGCCGGCTCGAACCCCTACAGTGGAGTCAGCCCCAAACAGTACCATGCCACTTACAACGTCAAGTTGTATTGAATGATCATTCGCATAGCCCCTAAGGTTAAATTTGGTACCCACAACTTTCGTAGTAGTTTGAAAAGTGTACACGATGAACGGGCGTTGCGCGTCTTTTGAGATGTTGAAAAATCCCTCACCTTCCAATGTAACTTCTCGCGTATCCCTATCGAAGTTCTTTGGATAGGTCAATTTACTATCAAAATGGAGCGATACAACTGAACCATCTTGTAGCAATATTTCTTTTGTTGTTGCTGAATCGGTGGAAACCTCGATGGCTTGGTCGTTAATAGAATAGATCACGTAACTACCACCAGCCAGCAAAAGCAGGCTTGCGGCTAATCGCAATAGTTGATTTGAGAAAGCTTTTTGAAATAGAAACCCTTGATTTTTTTTGTTTAAATCCGCCACGAAGGGTTGTGTTGAAGCGGTGACCTTCAGTTCTTTAAAATGTCTAAACTGAGCTTTCTCCGATTGATACTGCTCAGAAGAATCAGCTAAAACTAATTCCATTAATTGATCGTCTTCTTCCAGTGAAGTTTCACCTAAGTAGTATTTCTCAATAAGCTCTTGAATTGCCATCTTATCCATTGTTGTAATGCCGTTGATAAATTTCGTTAATGCTTTTTCTTGCTCTGGAAAGAGTAACTCTGATTACGTTGATGTTAAGCTCGGTAATGGCTTCTATTTCTTCGAAGCTTAGCCCTTCGACATTTCGCAAGTGAACAAGTAGTTGCTGTTGTTCGGGAAGCATTTTTAAGGTGTCAAAAAAGGTCGCAACCGTGTTGGCGGTTTCCAATATCTCTTCCGGATTCCTATTCTGAGAGATAATAGCCATGTTCTCAATTTCGCCCACAACTTTCTTTCTTAGTTTGATTTTATCGAGGCATAAATTTTTGGTGATTTTAAGAGCAAAGGCCTTTAGGTTGTCTAATTCATCTAATGACTCTTTCCTTTTCCAAAGTCGAAGCATTATCTCTTGCGCTACATCTTCCGCTTCTTCTTTATTGTGAAGCATGGAGTATGCAAGTCGCAGGAGATTATCTTGCAACGGATAAACCCTAGCTTTAAAATCGGTTGAATGCATTCGAGTTTATAGACGAGCGGACGACACTTTCATTACAACCGTTGAAAAAGAATTTTCTTAGTTGCCTTTTCTCAATCCACAATTGCCTGATAAACGAGTGCCTTGTAGCGGTCGCCAACATGCCAAGCGGGCACTCCGTAGGTATTCATGTAAATCAGTCCAACCAATTTTTCCTTCGGGTCAGCCCAATAGTGTGTATTAAAGGCACCGCCCCAGGAAAAAGAGCCAATGGAATAAATAGATTTATAATCGTTCGCAATGGTCTCAAGTCCAAAGCCCAGTCCAAGTTGTTCGGTAATTGGCAGCTGTGTTTGATTTGTGAGCATTAGTTCTATCGTTTTGCGGCTGAGCAATCGCACCCCGTTGTACTCTCCTTTGTTCAAAAAAAGTTGAAGAAATTTTGCGTAGTCTTCCACAGTGGAACTTAGCCCAGCACCGCCTGAAAAGAAAGTGCCATTGGTTGCAGGGTATTGCGGATTAAAGCTTTTGCCAGTAGGAACGGGCACTTTTGAAAGTTTGCCTTTCACGGCAGTGTATAATGGAACTAGGCGAGCATGCTTTTCTTTCGGAAGAAAAAAATACGTGTCGTTCATACCCAGCGGTTGAAAAATACGTGTCTTAAGAAACTGATCGAGTGGTTGACCAGATAGCACCTCTACAAGATAACCGAGCACATCAATATTGAGACCATAGGTGTAAGCTTCACCGGGATGATGTTTCAATGGAAGCGAACCTAACAGTTTTATCTTATCAGCCAGTTTTAAATTCTCCATTGGCATGCCAATCCCACTGGGTATTTTTGACTTTGCATAGATGGCCTTAAAATCCTGACTACCTATTTCGGCATAGTCAATACCCGAAGTGTGGGTGAATAATTGACGGATGGTAATTTCGCTTTTGGCGGGAATGGTCGTGTACGTTGTGTCTGCCCAGTTTATGCTGCCCAATACCTTAGGATTTTTGAATTCAGGAATATAATAGTGGATCGGATCATCCAGCGAGAATTTTCCTTCTTCAAAAAGCATCATGGCGGCTAAACTGGTGATGGCTTTTGACTGTGATGCAATCCGAAAAATATCTTCTTTTTTTAATAGGCTCTTTGCTTCTACATCGCTATATCCATATGCTTTGTGAAGAATAATTTTTCCATTTCGGGCAAGAAATACAACCGCACCTGGAAGCAAGTTGTTGGCTACCTGTTCGTCCATGAACTGATCTATCCGCGCAAGGCGTTCAGGAGAAAGGCCGTTTTCTTTCGAATTGCCAGGGATAAGATTTTGTGCAAAACTGAAAGACGCAGCTAAAAGTAAAGCGAGTGTAATTATCTTTTGCATGGAGCATGGTTTATTGAAATAAATATAGTAATAATTGTACAAGCACCACAAGAAATTATTTAGACCATAAATTCTTGCAACTTCATGTTAGGTTGACTAATCTTATGTCATGAGATTTGCATTCAAATTTTTAACAACGCCATTTGCGTTATTCTTTCTTCTACTTTCTGCCCATGCTCAAGATGAGCCGCTAACAAAAGACGATACGTTACGCGGATCAATTACACCGCAACGCATTTGGTGGGATCTTACTTACTACCACTTGAACGTAAAACCATCGCCAGAGAAGCAATCAATAAGCGGCAATGTGCTGGTGAATTATACGGTGCTTGCGCCTTATCAAACAATTCAGATCGACCTTCAGCCACCACTTACAATTGACAGTGCCGTTCAAGATGGCAAAAAATTGAGTTTTAAGAAAGATGGGAAGAATGCCTACATGATCAATCTTCAAAAAGAACAACTGCTAAAAAGTAATGAATCTGTTACTATTTATTATTCGGGTAAGCCGATAGTAGCAACAAATCCTCCCTGGCAAGGCGGAGTGCAGTGGGCGAAAGATGCGGTTGGCAATATGTTTATAGCTACCTCTTGCCAAGGCCTTGGCGCCAGCGCATGGTGGCCTTGCAAAGATCATATGTATGACGAGCCAGATAGTATGTTAATCAGTGTTACCGTTCCCGAAAAGTCAATGGACATTTCGAATGGAAGGCTAAGGAAAGTAGTTGACAATTATGACGGAACAAAAACGTTCAATTGGTTTGTAGGGAATCCAATCAACAACTATGGCGTCAATATGAACATTGCAAATTATGTACACTTTGCCGATACGGTTAATGGGGAGTTGGGCAAGTTGAACTTGGATTATTATGTGTTGCCATACAATCTTGAAAAGGCCAAAGAACAGTTTATGCAAACCAAGAAAATGATAAAAGCATTTGAGTATTGGTTTGGACCTTACCCTTTTTATAAAGACGGATTCAAGTTGGTAGAGGTGCCTTATCTGGGAATGGAACACCAAAGTTCAGTTACCTATGGAAACGGTTTCAAAAATGGTTACCTCGGTCGTGATCTTTCCGGCACCGGCTGGGGACTGAAATGGGATTTTATTATTGTGCATGAATCAGGCCACGAATGGTTTGCCAACAACATAACCTATAAAGACATGGCCGACATGTGGATTCATGAGAGCTTCACTAATTATTCGGAAAGTTTATTTACTGAATATTATTATGGTAAGGAAGCGGCCACCGATTACGTGAACGGAACCCGTAAAAATATTCGAAATGTAAGCCCTATTATCGGAATTTATAATGTTAACAAAGAGGGCTCGGGCGATATGTATTATAAAGGCGGCAATATGATTCATACCCTTCGCCATAGTATGAATGATGATAAACTGTTTAGGGAAATTCTGAGGGGGTTGAATAAAGAATTTTATCATCAAACCGTAACCGCTCAGCAGATTGAGAATTATATTTCCGCGAAAGCAAAGTTTGATTACTCGAAAGTCTTCGACCAATATTTAAGAAATACTAAAATTCCGAAGCTAGAGTTTTATTTTGACGGAAAGAAAGTGTTTTTTCGTTGGATCAATTGTGTAGATGGATTCAATCTACCGTTATCATTGTCCGATGGCAAAGCTGGACTTAGAATCGAGCCAACCACCAAATGGCAAAGCAAACGACTTGCCGAAGGCGAAAAAAAATTAGTTACTACGAATCTACTCGAACGGGCTTACTATATTTCAACATCACTCATAGCGAACCAGCAATAGACCATGGAGGAAATACCCCATTCGCGCCAGCCAACAATAGACTACTTTCAAAAGTATGTGGAGGCTCACAAGCATGATCTCGTTGGCAAAAAAGTAATTGACTTATCGGCAGGCAGTGGCTTCATTGCGAATTTGTTTTTAGAGCGAAGCGCTGATGTGTTGTTATTTGATTTATTCCCAGATCAGAATAAATTTTGCGCACAACCTTGTCAATTTATCGATTTGCAGCAACCCTTTCCAATCGAATCTGGTTCAGCGGACCTTGTTATTTGCGCGGAAACCATGGAGCATTTGCCCAACCAATATTTCTTTTTTCAAGAAGCGGCACGCATCCTCAAACCAAATGGCACCTTACTTATTACAACTCCGAATGTTTCTTCGCTACGCAGTCGTTTCTCGCAGTTTATTGGTGAAAGCGAACATTATAGTACTCCTTTGCCAAATGAGCTAAACGCCTTTACCAAATGGCCGGGCAGTCGCGAAGGTTATTTCAGTAAAATATTTTTGAGCGGCATTTTGCGATTGCGTTTATTGGCCGCTCTGCAAGGGCTGACCATAGGCCAAATTGAAAAGACAAAATCAAGCTCAACATCTATTTGGCTGATGGTTTTTTACCCTTTGATCTACTATTTCAGCCTGAAAAATTATAAGAAGCAACTCCGTTTAAATCCAACACATCAAAAGCCACTAGACGAGATTTTTAAATGGAACACCTCATTGAAAATACTCTTGAGCAAACAATTGATAATTGAGTTTAAAAAAGAAATCATAAAATAATCTGCGGCTCTTGTCCGAAATTGTAAATACCGTTCGTCTTAGGGGAAATTAATTCACTTAAACTTTAAATCGTATGGAAAAATTTATGTTAATTTTTCATGGTGGCAGCGATGTTGCCCCTGAAATGCAAGCTCCTGAAGCAATGCAAGCACACATGCAAAAATGGTTTGCCTGGATAGATCAGTTGAGGAAGGAAGGCCGCTACGTTGGAGGTGAACCTTTGCAACCAACTGGCAAATTTATTGTTGGCAAAAACAAGGTTGTTACTGATGGGCCATTTGCTGAAGGCAAGGAATTGGTAGGAGGTTATTTCATCATTGAAGCAAAAGATTTGAATGAAGCCATTCAGATTTCAAGCGATGGTTATCCTGATTTTATTTTTGATGGAAAAGTAGAGGTTAGGCCAGTTCAAAAAATGTAGTATATTTTTTGAAAACGCATGAGCAACCTGCCTGAAGTAAAGCAGTTAGTAGGCCATCTTTTTCGCCACGAAGCGGGAAGGATGGCCGCTGTGCTTTATAGAATGTTGGGTACTGCAAATCTTGAAGTGGCAGAAGACATTGTGCAAGATACCCTGCTTAAGGCGATGGAGACGTGGAGTTATCACGGCCTGCCCGAAAACCCGCAAGCTTGGCTTTACACGGTTGCCAAGAACAAGGCACTCGATTTTGTGAGAAGTAAAAAGAGGCATGAACTGATTCACTCACAGCTTGCCGATGTGGTTCATTCGGGTTGGGCGTTATCGGCTTCGGTCAATAATTTGTTTTTAGAAAATGAAATTCAGGATAGCCAGTTGCGAATGATTTTTGCCTGCTGCCATCCGAGCCTATCAGAAGAATCGCAAATAGCGCTTACGTTGAAGGTGTTGTGCGGATTAAGCACCCTTGAAATTGCTGCTGCCTTTCTTACTTCCGATGAAACCATTCAAAAACGAATTTTTCGCGCGAAAGAAAAATTAAGAGAGCAACAAATAAAATTGGAAGTACCGAATCCAGAAGTTTTTCCCTTGCGCCTCGATTCAGTGCTAACAATACTCTACTTGCTTTTTAACGAAGGGTACCATACCACCAATGAAAGTAAAGTTCGCTTGGATTTATGTGAGGAAGCAATGCGTCTAAATTACTTGCTTTTGCAATCACCTACCTTGCGGTTGCCGAAAGTTCAAGCCCTCATCGCGTTGATGTGCTTGCAAGCCTCGCGTTTTCCTTCGAGGCAAGATAACAATGGAGCCAACGTGTTGCTGGAGTATCAAGACCGTTCACTTTGGAATCGGGAATTAATCAATCGTGGTTTTTTATATCTTAAAGAAGCTTCAATGGGGAAAGAGTTGAGCGATTACCACGTAGAAGCTTCTGTTGCCGCGGTTCATGCCACCGCTAAAACATTTCAGGAAACCAACTGGAAGCAACTAGTGAGTTTGTATAAAATACTTTACAAAATGAGGCCATCTGCCATCATCGCCATGAATAAAGCAATTGCCGTTGGCTATGCCGAAAATGCTCAGAGTGCAATTGAAGAATTGCTTTCGATAAAAGGGTTGGAACAAAACCATTTTTACCATGCAGCACTCGGGAATTTCTATCAGCAGAATGGCGATAAGATGGAAGCGTTGAAGTGGTATGAAAAGGCTTTATTATTGGTTAGATCATGTAACGACATTACGATATTGAAAATGAAAATCGACAGTTTAGATAATGGATAAATGATTAATAAATTACTTTGACACTGTTCTACCTTTCAAAAAACCACTTACTGCGTTATTGAATTCATCCGTTTGCTCCATCATCGGAAAATGCCCGCATCGATCTATAAACTTTACCTCCGCATGAAGTAACAGATCATGAAAATGGAGGGCAACTTCGGGCGGGCTCACGGTGTCCTGCAGTCCCCAAATCAATTGGATCGGCATTGTTAATTGACTTAAAAATGATGAGACGCTACTTTGAAGCGAAGATCTAACAAGCGAAGAAATGGCCAGCCGGTGCGGTATATTCCGAACGTTGTGATAGATTTCCTGTGCTAACTTAGCCGCTTCTTCAGGCCGATCATAAAAAGCAAGCTGAACTTTTTTACTGATAAAATCATAGTTGACCTCTTTCTCATCAAGAGTATTATCAAAGGGTGCGTGGTCGAAGAGCCCAGAACTTCCAGTCAATATTAGCTTATCTATTTTGTCAGGATGATGATGTGCATAAAAAAGTGCTAACTGCCCACCAACCGCATGGCCTACTAGGGTGACGTTGGTTAATTGATTCCACTCGATAAACTCATGAAGTACTTTTACCAAGTGCTTCATATTGTTGTGTTGAATTGGCAAATCAAAAATTGATAACCTGGGTACAATCACCCTAAAGTCTTTTTTTAAATGTTCAATCAATGGCTGCCACATGCTTAGGTTGCCAAACAAACCATTTAACAAGACCACAGTGCTGCCGTTGCCAACATTAACATAGGTTTGCACAAATGGAGGCGGATTGCTTTTTACTAGATTCTGGTATTCCATATTTTATATAAATCAAAGAGAACTGAGCTTATTTACTTCTGGTGAATTTGGTCAAAAGGGGAGGGATTTCTAAACTTTTCGAGTCAGAATCCCTCTTCTCTTCTTTGCCGAAATTAAATTCCAGCTTATTGGTTAGCCACTAGTTTTAAGGTTAATTCAAATTCGTCCGAAATTGCCTTATCGCCAATGTTTTCAAAGAATGTTTTTGAGCCGTAGCGGATATCAAATTTCGTTCTGTCTACCACTATCTTACCGTTGGCTGTTACTTTTTTTCCATCGTTGGTAATGACGGCAGGAAACTCGATGTCGTTTGTTTTGCCTTTTATGGTGAGCTTTCCTTTTACCGTGTAATCATTGCCTGATTTTGGAGAAATGGAACTGATCACAAAAGTGGCTTTCGGAAATTTAGACACACCAAAAAAGTCATCTGCCTTTAAATGACCTACTAGTTTCGCATTGCTACCCGGATCGGCAATGTCAGTTACCGTTAAAGAATTTACATCGATTTCAAATGATCCCTCTTTAATAGACTTTCCTTCGCCTATAAGTTCGCCAGAAGAAATACCAATTGTTCCAGTATGCTGGCCTGTTACCTTTTTACCGAGCCAAGTTAATGTGCTGGCTTTCGTATCAACTTTAAATTTTGATGCAGGAGGTGGAATGATAAACGCGAGAAATGCAAAAAAAGCTGCTAATGAAAGCGGCACATAATTGAGATTGATTTTAGTTTTCATAGAATTAAATTGATTAAGTTTTAAATTATTGTTTTAGAAATTAGTTGTTATTGAAGATTGCCTTTACAGTAGTAAAGAGCTTATTGCGTTAATAAGAAGAGTGGCTTAACAACAACAGCAGCACTTCCGCATAGTAAACGCTGCGGTACAAGCAGAAGCTTGGGTTTGAATAGATTTCCGATTTTGAATCGGAGTAAGGCTGTTGAGTGTGTCTCTGTTTTTCATAACTTTTAGTTTTATAGTTCCCCTTTTTTTGGGCAGGTTTTAGCACTTATTTAAAAATCTCTTTTCAAAAGTTGCTAGGGGTTCATAGAGCCTGTCTCTTACCCCTTCTATATAAATCTGATGCAAACATAAATAGATTTTTTTGTAAAACAATTTAATCTATAGAAATTATAGACTAATATTGTAAAAAAATTAATCCCTTATTGTTTTAGCTTCATAAACATGAATTCAGACTACCCTCGGTTTACATTATCAAAAACCATTACGAAAAGTCAAAAGAACTTCTTAAATCAATTTGGCTTTATCCATTTCGAGAAGTTCATAAATAGCAATGCCGTAAATTCTTTAATAAATGCATCTATAGAAGTGCAGCAAAAATGGATTGCAAATAATATCCAAAAGGTAAATGGTGTCCCCATCAAATATGGAGTAGACCTTTCAGGTGAACAAATTGTGCAGCGATTCGCTTTTATCAATCAACATCATCCTGTGTTGGCTGAATTCTTACTCGACCCAAGATTTAATACATTATTAGAGTTGGGTGGACCTGACGCAAGGTTAGGCGACAGCGAAAAAGACGGAATGGTTTTTAACCATTATGTAAATAGCCCCACTAGTCAGTTTACCCAAATGGGTTGGCATGTGGACGGCCTACGCGATTTTTTCTACGGAAGGAAGTTAAACCCGATGCTCAATTTAGGTATACACCTGAGCGGTTTAAGACCGGAAAATGGAGGCCTTAGGATTATACCTGGCACGCACAAATAATGCATTAGCAGTTTACTTTTTAAGAAAGCGCATTTCCTTGACAACAAGCCAGACCCCAACGAACTAGCCATTGTTCCAAAAGCTGGTGATTTAACGATTCATGACGGTCGGCTCTGGCATCGTGTGGCAAAGTCCTCCGTAGAAGGGGAGACAAGCAGAAGGCGCGTTATCTATGTGCCAATTATTGCAGGAAAGTATCAGCCTAATAATGAAACTAGTGCTACGCCATTTTATCAACATTTTTCTGGGCTTCTAAAATAATATGAAAATATAGTCTCGTGGCCGAGTGGATAGGTAGAGCTCTGCAAAAGCTCTCACAGCGGTTCGAATCCGCTCGAGACGTCAAATTGTTATTGGGTTTATAAACTTCATAGTTCAATGCCAACTTATTTAAATCCATCTGCCTTTATTATTCCTGCATTCTTTGCCTTCCTTGGGCTAGAATACTTGGTTGCTAAGCAGCGAAAAAATGAAAAGCTATTCAACTATGAAGGTTCCGTTGCCAATATCTCCGTAGGAATTGCCGAACGACTTTTGAACTTATTCATCACGGGCAGCTTTTACTCGCTTTACTATTTTTTGTATGAACACTTCTCCCTTTTCAGAATTCCTTCACACTGGTGGGTTTGGATTTTATTACTATTGGCCACCGATTTTGTTTGGTATTGGTACCATCGATTAGGACATGAGGTAAATCTTTTTTGGGGCGCTCATATTGTGCATCACCAAAGCGAAGAATTCAACTACACAGTATCAGCCCGCATTACTACCTTGCAAGCTCTGGTTCGCAATGTTTTTTGGATTGTGCTTCCGCTAATAGGGTTTCAGCCAAGTATGGTGGTAGGTATACTTGTAGTACATGGCACATATTCATTTTTTACACATACACAATTGATTGGAAAACTGGGTTGGGCAGAGTATATTTTTATAACACCCTCACACCATGGCGTGCACCACGCTTCCAATGAAAAATACCTTGACAAGAACTATGGTGATATTTTTGTTTTTTGGGATAAACTATTTGGCACATTTCAAGTAGAGAACGAGAAGCCAGCATACGGCCTTACCCATCCGTTGAAACGCGAAAGCTTCTTGTGGCAGCATTTTCATTACTATTTTGAATTGGCTGAAGCGTGCAGACGCAGCGGTTCTATTTGGCAATCTATAAAAATAATTTTTGGCAAGCCAGATAGGTTGGACGCAACCATTCGCCCCTACTTAGAAAAGAAATTGCTCCTTACCAAAGTGGCTTTCAAATCGTCCTTTCGATTCAAGGCCTATTTAAACGTTCAGTTAATAACTTGCCTAATCTTATTGTTTATTTTTACGCTATTTGTTAACGTGCTATCGGCTTCACACCAATGGTTTTGCATAACCTTTATCCTAGTCACCCTAATCAATTGTGGGGCACTTCTTGAACAGCAAAAGTGGGTGTACAATATTGAGGTGGGTAGATTGCCTATTCTTGTGGCTTACATTAGCGCAATCAAGGAAAGCGTTTGGTTTTTTGCATTGAGTTTAACTGCGATACTGTTTGTTTCTACGCTCGAATCCGTAAAGCATTATTACTTCAGATTTATTTACAATCGCGAAGATTTAGCAGTATAGCAGCCAATCATTTAAACAAAAACTAATCTAGGTTGGCGTTTTATTTTCATTTTCATAACTAAATAGACTATTTCTTGGTTACCTTGGCTAATCACAAAAAACAAAAAATTATTTTTACGAAAAGAACAGCATCCGCCCATTGGTCAGGCGATTTAAAAACTGGCAAAGGGACAATTTCCAGCCAAAGCACCGTATTAAATCAAACCCAGTATTCATTCAAAACCCGTTTTGAAGATGGTATCGGAACTAACCCGGAAGAATTATTAGCGGCTGCTCATGCAGGTTGTTTTACCATGGCGGTAAGCGCGGGGCTCGCACAGGCGGGCTTTACTGCCACAAACTTAGATACGGTTGCAACACTTACATTAGAAGGACTTGACGTTACGGGTATACATCTTTCTATTAAAGGAACCGTACCCAACTTAACGGTTGAGCAATTCACTGAGTTTACAAAAGGTGCTGAGAAAAATTGCATTATCTCGAAAGCATTGAAAGTAGCAATTACTTCTGACGCTACATTAGTTTGATTGTTCATGGACGATACACCATCGTCTGTAACAGATAGCTACTATTGAACATCGCTCTAAATTTTTTTTATTCCCTTTGAATTAGCATACAATTTTTTACCTTCGTGCTTTACAAAGAACCGCCTCGATCACCTCGGGGCGGTTCTGTTTTTTTATAACATAACCAAACTAACGATTGTTGTGAGTGATCAAAAACCAAAGACAATTTTTGAAAAGATATGGGATAGCCATGTAGTAAAACGAGCAGATGGGTATCCAGATGCTTTGTTTATCGACAGACATTTTATCCATGAAGTAACAAGCCCACAGGCGTTTGATGGATTGAAGAAACGGGGAATTAAGGTTTTTAATACCAGCAGAACATCGGCTACAGCTGATCACAATGTTCCCACCAAAGATCAACACCTTCCTATAAAAGAAGCATTGTCGCGCCATCAGGTAGAAACACTTAGAAAAAATTGCGCTGAGTTTGGCGTAGAATTGTATGATCTCGGTCATCCGTACCAAGGCATTGTCCATATCATTGGCCCGGAGTTGGGGCTAACATTGCCGGGAATGACAATAGTATGTGGAGATAGTCACACCAGTACGCATGGAGCTTTCGGAAATATTGCTTTCGGAATTGGCACCAGCGAAGTTGAACAAGTGTTAGCCACACAATGCATTCTTCAATACAAGCCTAAAACCATGAAGATTGAAATCAATGGTAAATTGGCCAAAGGTGTTTTAAGTAAAGACATAATTCTCTATGTGATCTCAAAGATTTCAGCAAGCGGGGCAACGGGTTATTTTGTTGAGTATGCAGGCGATACAATAACCAATCTGTCCATGGAGGCACGCATGACTATTTGTAACATGAGTATTGAAATGGGTGCGCGTGGCGGATTGATTGCACCAGATGAAACAACTTTCAATTATATAAAAGGAAGAAAGTTTGCTCCGCAAGGTGAAGCATTTGATAAGAAGGTGGCTGAATGGAAGAAATTAGTTACCGATGAAGGTGCAGTTTACGACCATGTATTGAGGATCAAAGCGGAGGATATTGGCCCCATGATTACCTACGGTACAAATCCGGGGATGGGTATGGTTATCAATGATCGAATACCAACCGTAGCCGAACTGAAAGAAATTAGCGAGCAAGCCTCGTTTTCGAAATCGCTTGATTACATGGGGTTGGAGCCTGGTTCGCAGTTATTGGGAAAGGCGATAGATTATGTGTTTATCGGCAGCTGCACAAATGCACGTATAGAAGACTTGCGGTTGGTAGCCGAAATAGTGAGGGGCAAGAAGAAGGCCGAGGGAGTTGAGGTGTGGGTAGTGCCAGGCTCTAAGCAAGTAGAAGTGCAAGCAAAGGCAGAAGGGCTAGATAAAATTTTTGAAGCTGCCGGCTTTGAGTTGCGCAGTCCGGGATGCTCAGCTTGCTTAGGCATGAATGAAGACAAAGTGCCAGCAGGTAAATATTGCATCTCTACTTCCAATAGAAATTTCGAAGGAAGGCAAGGACCAAAGTCAAGAACATTTTTGGCTAGCCCATTGAGTGCAGCCGCAGCAGCAATTACAGGTAGGGTTACAGACGTGCGAGAATTAGTTTAATAATCGTTGGTCGTTGTTGGTTAATCGTTGATCGAATAACCACTAACGAGCAACTAACAACGATGCAATAAATGAAAGAAAAATTCACAACATTAAAATCCACTGCAGTGCCGCTTCCTGTGGAAAATATTGATACTGATCAAATAATCCCCGCAAGGTTTTTAAAGGCCACTACGCGCGAAGGCTTTGGTGACAATCTTTTTAGGGACTGGAGGTATGACGCCAACAACAAGCCCACTAAAGAATTTGTCTTAAACCAACCAAACTACTCAGGCAAGATTTTAATTGGAGGAAAAAATTTTGGATGTGGTAGCAGCCGCGAGCATGCTGCTTGGGCGCTATACGATTATGGTTTTCGGGTAGTGATCTCCAGTTTTTTTGCCGATATATTTAAGAACAACGCCCTAAACAACGGTTTGCTCCCGTTGGTGGTTTCAGATGATTTTTTGAAAAAACTGTTCGAAGCAATTGCGGTAAATCCTGCTACGGAAGTAGTGGTTGATTTAGAGCAGCAGACTGTTTCCTTAAACGGGATGAGCGAGCATTTTGAAATCAATACGTACAAGAAAACCTGTATGATCAATGGCTACGATGATATCGATTATCTGTTGAGTTTGAATGATGAAATAAGGCAGTTTGATTTAGCGCAAAATTAGCTACGGGCTTTACGCTTCATGCTACAAGCAATACCGCCTGTGGCTTGCAGCCTTAAGCTTGTAGCATGAACCTTAGAAAATGAAAAAAATAGTAATACTGCCGGGAGACGGAATAGGAAAAGAAGTTACAACAGAAGGCAAGCGTGTGCTTGAAACAATTGCATCACTTTTCGGCCATGAGTTTGAATATGATGAAGCTGTTATTGGACATGATGCCATAGAAGCCACTGGCAATCCATTGCCTGATGAAACGTTAACTAAACTAAGAAACTGTGATGCGATCCTCTTTGGTGCAGTTGGTCATCCAACGTACGACAACGATCCTTCCTTAAAAGTAAGACCAGAACAAGGCTTGCTAAAAATGAGAAAGGAACTTGGCTTGTACGCAAACCTTCGCCCGATAAAATTATTTGATGAATTGCTTCAAGCTTCTGCTATCAAACCGGAAATACTAAAAGGTTCTGACATTCTTTTCTTCCGCGAACTTACCGGTGACGTTTACTTCGGTGAGAAAGGTAGGAAAGATGATGGCAACACCGCGTATGATGTCATGATCTATCAACGGTATGAGGTGGAACGCATCGCCCACAAAGCATTTCAGGCAGCAAGAACAAGAAAGAAAAAAGTTACTTCTGTTGACAAGGCAAATGTGCTGGAAAGCTCACGCTTGTGGAGGGCGGTGGTTCAAGAAATAGGCAAACAATATCCCGATGTTGAGTTAGAGCATCAGTTTGTTGATTCAGCGGCCATGAAGCTAATTCAGAACCCTAGAAGTTTTGATGTGGTACTAACTGGAAATTTGTTTGGCGATATTCTCACAGACGAAGCTTCTCAGATTGCCGGATCAATGGGTATGCTTGCATCCGCTTCTGTTGGTGATACAGTTGGGCTGTACGAACCCATCCACGGAAGTGCTCACGATATTACGGGTAAAGGAATTGCCAACCCGCTAGCATCCATTTTGTCTGCCTCCTTGTTACTCGATATTTCTTTTGGCTTGAAGAAAGAAAGCGAAGCAATCATAAAGGCGGTGGAATCTACACTTAAAGCAGGGTATCGCACAGGCGATATTGCCGATGCCAATTCAGACAAATCAAAAATATTGAACACGCAGGCAATGGGCGACCAAATAGTGAAGCAATTGATAGCCAACAACGAACAACGATCAACCAAAAACTAGTACCATGAGCAACAAAATTCAAATCTTTGACACAACTCTCCGTGATGGTGAGCAAGTGCCGGGCTGTCAGTTAAGGACGGAAGAAAAGGTAATTATTGCTAAAGAATTGGAAGCATTGGGCGTTGATGTAATTGAAGCTGGTTTTCCAATTTCAAGTCCCGGTGATTTTCTTTCTGTGGTTGAACTATCGAAAGCAATTAAAGGCGCAACAATTTGTGCACTTACGCGCTCTAAGAAAGAGGATATTGACGTGGCAGCGGAAGCACTTCATCATGCAAAGAATGGGCGAATACATACTGGAATTGGCTCCTCAGACGTTCATATTAAGCATAAATTTAAATCAAGCCGCGAGCAAGTGTTAGAGCAAGGTGTTTGGGCTGTAAAATATGCAAAGGCAAAAGGATACGAAGTTGAATTCTTTGCTGAGGATGCTGGTCGGGCTGATCTTGCGTTCTTGGCTCAGTTAACAGAAGCAGTAATTGCAGCGGGTGCAGATGTAGTGAACATTCCTGATACAACGGGGTATTGTTTGCCTCACCTTTACGGGAAACGTATTGAATACTTATTTGAACACGTAAGCAATATCCATAAGGCAGTTATATCCGTTCATTGCCATAACGATCTTGGCTTGGCAACTGCTAATACCATTGCCGGCCTTGTTGGTGGCGCACGCCAAGCAGAGGTTACAATCAATGGAATAGGAGAGAGAGCAGGCAACACTTCGTTGGAAGAAGTGGCCATGATATTACAAGTGCATAAAGACCTCGACCTACATACTAATATAAAATCAGAACGTTTATACGACATCAGTAAGTTGGTTGCCGAGATGATGCGGATGCCCGTGCAAGCGAACAAGGCGATTATAGGTGCCAATGCATTCGCGCATTCGTCAGGCATTCACCAAGACGGTTTTTTGAAACATGCCGAGAATTATGAAATCATCAACCCTTCTGACGTGGGTGTTCCTTCTTCTTCTATTGTACTTACTGCACGCAGTGGCCGTGCAGCATTAAAACACCGGGTGGAGTTATTGGGATACAAAGTAGAAGGTCAAGAGCTAAATACGCTTTATGAAAATTTCTTGGTTCTTGCCGATGAGAAAAAGCAGTTGGAGAATGATGATCTTGAATATTTGGTTGCAAATACGCCCGTGATGGTGAAGTAACTAATTTCTAACCGAGATTGTTCCTTTAAATTCTTTATCGGAGAATTTTAACGTATAGTAATATACCCCAGCGGGTTCGTTTAATGCGTACCACCTGAATTTGCGGTCGGTGCTTTTAAATACTTCACTACCCCATCGGTTGTAAATGCTTACAAACATAAATTGACCGATGCAATTATCTAGGGGCAGGGCTACTTGCGTATCAAGGTCCAACCCCTTATAAACCTTACCCTCGCATTTGCCATCCTCAAAGCCTTCTACCGCAAAGTAATCGTTGCAGCCATCACCGTTAGGGGTTATTACGTTGGCCGATTGAAATTCTCTATTGGCGTTGTCAATGTCTTTAATATTCACTTTAATAATTGCGCTATCGCTCTTTGCGGCATAGCAACGATCGTCAGAAAGTTTAAATTTGAACAAGTATGAATTAGAATAGATGCCGTCTTTGAAGATGGAGCAATCGGGTGTCCATCGGAATATACTATTTACTTTTCCTTGCCCTTTTGCCGCTGCGAAATCATAGCCAGTGGGCTCTACTTTGCCTGTAGCTTGTGCAAGGGTAAGTTGTAAATTATCCTTTGCAGGGAATACATCAGCATCCGTTCCCGTTAAATTTAGCTCTATAGATTGGCCAAGCGTAACATCAAGCGTGCTATTTTTAATTGGCAGGTTATTGAGGCTGGCGATTGTTAAAAAAGGTTTGTTGTTTATCGGAGGTAACACTTTTACGGTTACATCTACGGTATCTGCTTTGTTGAATTTACACTTATTCGTTTTATCAGAAGCGATAAATTGAAAGGTGAAATTGCTTCTCGTTGCAGGATCGACCGCAGGGCATAGAAGATCCCAGTTAAATTTGGACGAGATGTCTTTCCTACCAGACACGTCCGCAAAATTAATCCCGTAAGGCGAGAAGGAAGTCAGACTAGTAAGTTTTAAATCAATCGTGTTTTGATCGGTAAGTTCGGTAGCGTACACGTTGAAATTTAATCTCTCATTCACTCGCTTTTCAAGGTTTATCGTTCGAGTTCTGGTTTTGACCAAATCCGTAAAAATGACGGGCGCGTCCGATGGTGGGAGCAGCACTCCTAAATTAAAAATCCTTTTTACGGGTTGGTTAAATTTACAGACATCGTTATCATCGGCTTGAATGGTCACCAGAAAATCGGTTTGTTTTGTGAAGTCATAGATATCGCAATAGGCATCCCAATTTAAGGTGCCTTTTACTAACCCCTTCTTTTGCTCAGAAATAGAAAACGTCATTCCTGCGTTGTTTGGTAAAAATCGAGCGGCAATAATTTCATCTCCTTGGTCATCCACAATCTCAACAGGCCAAGATGCTTGATCGCCCTCTTTCAACACCCTTGTTATATTGGCGGTGGGAGTTTTAAAATAGGGGTCAGTGTTAAACGGAAGCTCTGTATCCACAGTTACTTTTAGTGTGTCCATCAGAGGTAAACTACAGGCATCATCAAAAGCAATAATACCAATTTGATAGGGGCCTTTTATAAAAGGGCATTGCGGAAAACAAAGCCTAAAGTCGGTGGTGCTGCCGTTTCTTAGCACGGTGGTTTTTATAGAGGGAAGAATGGAGTCTATATTTTTACTTTTAAAGTTTAGGCCAACTACCCGTATCGTTACATTTTCCTGAAAGCCATCGCTTGCTCTTTTCGAGTCATCGTCTGCTATCCTTACTTCAATACACCGGTCTTCATTTTTTACGGTATTTCCAAAGCGCACGGTCATGGTGTTGTCGTAGGTAAAGTTGGTCTCGGCTAGTTTCTTGCCCGTTATTTGAGGGGGTACTGCTACAGGGCAATCCAACACCAGCATCTGAAAATCTCTTCTGCTTTCGCCTATTTTTACTTTATCACGATATTCTTCCACTTTAACAGCAAATACGAAAAGGCCAATCGTTCCGGGCGTACCAGTTAATAGGCCATCTTTGCTTATTCTCAAGTCAGGATTTCCGTTGGTAATGCTCGAAAGGCCAAAGCCTGGTCTCCATGTCACCTCAGGGTATGGCCGCGGGGAAACAGGAGGAAGCGCAATGGAAGTCTTGGTATTTAAAGGTGTTACCATCGAATATACGAGCGAGTCCCCGTCGTCATCTGTGCCAGCAAAATCCACATAGTAGGGTTTCCCCTTACACGCATAATCATTTAGCGGTGGAAAAAGCTTCGGGGTGGAATCGATAAATTGCTTTCCATTTTTTACCACAGCGGGGAACTCCAAATAGAACGTTTGCCCTGCAGAAATACTACCCACGCCTGGCACTTCGCTGAAAATGTTTTTTATCTGATAATTTCTACAGCACCGTTGCCAAGAGATGTAGTACCCTTGTGGATCGCTATAAGCTGTCGGATCTAGCGTTAATTCTGCACTATATATCAACTTGTTAGTTCTTATCTCACCCTTGGAACAGGAGGGTTGAGTATATGATATCTGGCTTTCAGAAGATAAAAACAAACGTTGGGTTGCTATTAGTTGATTATCGCTTTTGCTAAAGATGGACGCATCAGCAAACTGGTCTTTGGCTCCTGGACTGCCATCATTCAAATCAAAGTAGAGAATAAGGTTAAGTCGGTAACTATTGCCAGAAACGTGCAACAACTCAAACTCACCCCCCACAATATGAGAGGCCATTACTGGCAAAGCCATAACCAGAAATACTGAAAGTAATGCTCGCTTCATACATTTTGCCCAATTCATATCATTCTCAGCAGTTCGCTAGTAAAGTTTATGTATTTTGGAACTTCAATTATAGCGACTTCACGTTTAAAAAGCAAAATAGGGTTGGTCGTAAAAAGTTGATTTTAAGTAAATTTTAGAACAAAACATGAAAAAAGGCGACCAGTTGACTAATTTATACATCGAGACAATGGCCGCTGAGGGCAAAACGCTCGCCAAGGCAGACGGAATTGTAATTTTTTTGCACGGAGGTGCGCCTGGAGATACTGTCACTGCATCGCTAACCAAAATAAAAAAAAGCTATTTGGAGGGACGGGTTGTTTCGATAGAAAAGTACTCGGAAAAACGAGCCGAGCCTTTTTGCGAGCACTTTGGCATTTGTGGTGGCTGTTCGTGGCAACACGTAAATTATGACACACAACTTTTTTACAAGCAACAACAAGTAATTGATAACTTAGAGCGGATTGGCGGACTAGAATTACCTGCCCTAAATACAATTATCCCTTCCCAGCAGATTAAGAATTATCGCAATAAGCTGGATTTCACTTTTACGGCCAGTCGGTGGCTAACATTTGACGAAATGAAAGCAGGCATAGCTTTTGGCGAACCAGCTCTTGGCTTTCACATTCCCAAAACATTTGATAAAGTATTTGACGTTAAGCAATGTCATCTTCAGCCAGCTCCGTCTAATGCTATTCGGCTGCATCTTAAAAAAATAGCCTTGCTGCACAATATTGATTTTTTCGACCTCAGAAATCAGACAGGGTATTTAAGGACAGTGATGATAAGAACGGCTAACACGGGCGAGGTAATGGTTATTCTTCAAGTGGCTTATGACAAACAAGAGTGGCTTGAGCTGATATTGAATAGCCTGTCAGAAGAGTTTCCAACCATCACGTCCTTGCAATATGTGATAAATGAAAAGCGGAATGATACTTTTGGCGATTTAGAAGTTCGTTGTTGGAAAGGGAAGCCCTACATAATAGAAACGATGCCTAAGCCAACTGGAAGTGGGACCGTGCAATTTAGAATTGGGCCTAAATCATTCTACCAAACCAACTCCGCGCAAGCCTACAAGCTGTATAAAGCCGCATTTGACTTGGCGGAATTAAAAGGAACAGAACTCGTGTACGATTTGTATACTGGCGCAGGTACGATCGCCAATTTTATTGCCGACCATGCAAAGAAAGTGATTGGCCTTGAATATGTTGAATCGGCCATCGAAGATGCAAAAGTGAATGCTGAAGTAAATGGAAGAACAAACTGTAATTTTTATTCAGGGGATATAAAAAATCTATTAGACACTGATTTTCTTCAAGTAAATGGAAGGCCAGACCTTATCATCACAGACCCGCCCCGGGTTGGAATGCACGAAGATGTTTGTAAAATGCTTCTGCAGGCTGCTCCTAAACGAATTATCTACATAAGCTGCAACGCTGCAACGCAGGCGCGCGATTTAAAAATACTTTGCGAGAAGTATCATATCACCGCAGTCCAACCGGTGGATATGTTTCCACAAACAGCTCATGTAGAAAATATAGTTAGGCTAGATATAAATTAAAGCTTTATACGTTGGACGAAAGGTTTGCCAACGGGAGCTCCATCGATTCTCTATGGCCACAATATTCGCATTTGTAGTGCTTGGTAAGCAAACCAGCTTCGGTTAGTGTTGGTTGTTGAGTAACTTCTTCTGTGCTCACTTTGAATGTTGTAAAACCACAGCTTGGGCATTCCAGTGCATGCTGGTAGTCATAATACTTTTCTATTTTCTTTTCTCCGGTTTTTTCATCCAACCAAACATCGTAGTCAACGGAGTGAATGTTACTTTGTTCTTCTGCAATTTGGCTTGCTTCTAAATGGGCATCATCTTCGTTTTCATTCAGTTTTCTCATCTCATTTCCTGCCGAAGAAGTCCTTGGAGTATTTCTAATTTTTTTCAATCGCTTCTCCACGTATTTTGGGTAGTAGATGCGCACCATACTGTAAAAAACAAAGTAGGCGATAATGGCGAAGCAGATCGTAATGAACAAACGAACGTAAAACCAAAGTATGCCTTTTTGCTCTATTTGATGTGTAGCAATGGTGTTGGCAAAAAAAGCAAAAGCCAAAATAATGGCCAAGACTGAAAACCAGAAAAAACGGATTTCATGAAGATTTACGTAGTCGTATCTGTCTTTCAAAACTTTGACAGACATTACTTTATATTCATAATAAATGAAAATCAATAACGCAATGCTAAGGGAAACAGCTCCTCCGAGGTACATGTAATGATCCCAACTTGCCATGAATTCCTTTATGTTTTCCATTGTAGTTTAGGTTTAGTTGGGAAATATACTAAAAATCGACAAGTTAAAAATATTTATTACTCAAAAGTTACATGAGTATAAGTTGAGATGAAAAAGACTTTCGAAGTCAAAATTTTCTATTTTTAGGTTAACGTAATAATTTTATACCTTTACTTTCTTAAACAGTTAAGATAATGAAAGCCATATTTTTGCTTGGAATGCCGGGGGTGCCTGAAATGTTTGTAATTGGTCTTTTCGTGCTGGTTTTTTTTGGTGCTAAAAAGATTCCTGAATTTGCCAAGGGCCTTGGAAAAGGTATAAGGGAATTCAAAGATGCCGTAAAGGATGTAGAAAAAGAGGTGAAGGACGCAGGCAAGGAAGTTCCTAAGATTGACGGTAAATAATAGTTTTGAGGCAGTACACTGATTTAGAAGACGTACAAAGAAATCTAAATACTGGTGAGCTTAGCTGCAAAGCTATTGTTACCGACTATTTATCTCAGATTTCAAGAAAAAGCAATTTAAACGCTTTTTTAGCAGTTTATAGCGAAGAAGCCCTTACCAGGGCTTCTTTTATTGACACGAAAATAAAACAAGGGAGTGCTGGCAGGCTGGCTGGTTTGGTAGTTGGCATCAAAGATGTTCTTGCCTTTAAAGATCACCCACTTCAAGCTGGTAGCAAAATATTGGAAGGGTTTGTTTCGCAATACACTTCCACAGCGGTGCAGCGTTTGTTAGATGAAGATGCCATCATCATCGGCAGACAAAACTGCGATGAGTTTGCAATGGGTTCTTCTAATGAGAACTCGGCTTTTGGTCCTGTACTTAATGATATAGACAACACTCGGGTTTCGGGCGGTTCATCGGGCGGTTCGGCAGTAGCAGTAATGGCCGATATGTGTAGAGTTTCGATTGGTTCCGACACAGGAGGTTCAGTCAGGCAACCAGCTTCTTTTTGTGGCGTATTTGGCCTTAAGCCTACTTATTCGAGGATCTCTCGGTATGGTTTAGTTGCTTATGGATCTTCTTTCGATAGCATTGGAATATTCGGCAAAAGTTTAAAAGACGTGGCGCTTGTGCTGCAAGTTATTTCCGGATCCGATGAGTTCGATAGTACAGTTTCGACCACAGCTGTTCCTGCATTTTCATCGAAACTCAACCAACCAACTCCAACGTTTAAAGTCGCCTGTTTTCGGGATGCAATCGAATCAAATGGATTGCAGCTAGAAATAAAAGAAACTATCCAAAGCAAGATTTCTACACTTAGGCAATTAAATCATCAGGTCGACATTATCGATTTTCCGCTTGCCGAATTCTTACTACCGACTTATTACATATTGGCAACGGCCGAAGCCAGTTCAAATTTGTCTCGCTTTGATGGGGTACGCTATGGCCATAGAAGCCAGCAGACAACCGATCTTCAAAGCATGTATAAAAAATCAAGGTCAGAAGGATTTGGCAAGGAAGTACAGCGCAGAATTCTACTCGGCACGTTTGTATTAAGTGCTAGCTATTATGACGCCTACTATACAAAGGCGCAAAAAGTACGAAGGATTATTCGGGATAAAACAAAGGAACTGTTTTCAAAGTATGACTTTATTCTTTCTCCAACAGCGCCCACCACTGCTTTTAAAATAGGAGAAAATAGTGATGATCCGGTTCAAATGTACCTGGCAGATATCTATTCTGTTCATGCAAATGTTGCTGGCATTCCGGGTATTTCTGTGCCTTGCGGGGTTGATAAAACGGGATTACCTATCGGCCTTCAACTTATGGCAAATGATTTTGAAGAATCCAAACTCTTTCAGTTTGCAGAATTGTTGAGTACTTTGCATTAATTTTTTGCGTTAAGTAGTTTATCATGAACGTTTTTTGCTTACATCGAGTGCTATTTTTTCTATTAACGATTACCTGTCAGATTGCTTTTGCACAACAGAAATCAGAGATCGATTCGCTAAACATAATGGCCGAGGTCAAAACAGATTCGGTTAAGTCGGTAGTTCTTTCCATGCCGACTGAATACATTCCAGGTGATGATACACCAGAACTCGTTGCGGATCGTTTAAGCTGTCTGCAAAAGACAATCGCGCTGCCATACAACGATAAAGTACACGCATTTATCAATTATTTTACAGTCCGTGATCGCGACTATACACGAATGATTTTAAGAAGGCGACAGCTCTATTTTCCGCTATTTGAAAAACATTTATCCGACTTTAATCTCCCAATTGAATTGAAATATTTATCAGTCATTGAATCGGGGCTAAACCCTCGTGCAGTTTCTGGTGCCCGTGCTGTGGGGCTTTGGCAGTTTATGTCAGCGACAGGAAAATATTTTAACCTCAACAATGATGTGTATGAAGATGACCGAATGGACCCTGAAAAATCGACCATTGCAGCGTGCAGATATTTGAGTCAATTGTATTCCATATTTCACGATTGGCACTTGGCCCTTGCGGCCTATAATTCAGGACCAGGCACGGTCAGTCGTGCCATTAAAAGATCGGGTGGTAAGAGATCGTTTTGGGAAATTTATGACCTTCTTCCGGCTGAAACCCGATCTTATGTTCCACAATACATTGCAATTGTTTATGCGTTGAACCACGCGGAAGATCATAATATTATTGAACACTATCAAGAAGAGAATCTGCCAAATGATACTCTTTTAGTTCCCAAGTACCTTCACTTTGAAACCCTTGCAAATCTCACAGGAACGTGCAAAGAGGATTTACAGAAACTTAATCCAGCTTTTCATAGAGGTGTAATTCCTGATGGTAAGTCAGCCATTATGCGCCTTCCACTTCTAGCCAAGAGAAATCTAAATCAGAATAGATTTTTGATACTTGACTCAGCCTCGAAAGTTGGCAGGCAGGAACTGGATGAGTCGTTGAAAAGTGTAATAGGGAGTACCTACGGAAAAGAAAAGGTAACCTATCGCGTGCGATCAGGGGAAGCATTGGGGACAATAGCAAATAAGTTTGCGGTGAGAGTAGAAGACATAAAAAAATGGAACAATTTGAAGACGAACTTAATTCATCCAGGCAAAAGTTTGTCGATCTGGGTTGTTCCTGGAAGAAAAAACGTAGCGACCACTTTAGCAAAAATCCAAACGATAATTGATAAGGAAGGAAAAACCTACACGGTTCAGCCTGGCGATACGTTGTGGGAAATCACACGAAAATTTAATGGCCTTACGGTCGAAAAAATAAAAAGCCTTAACAAGATGAAGAGTGTAAAGCTTCAGCCCGGGCAAAAGTTAATTGTCGGTTAATATGCACTGCGCGCGCTATTAATTGATTTTACAAAAGCGCACAAAATCACCATTCATCGTTATTTATCTGATCTTGCAGCCTTAAATAAAAAGCCCTAATTTGTGGTTTAGTAGTTTTCATTTAATCTATTTATAATGTCAATTAAGATAAGAAAGCAAGATGCACTTGATTACCACACTCAAGGGCAGCCGGGTAAAATTGAAGTAGTGCCAACCAAGCAACTTAGCACGCAAATTGATTTGGCTTTAGCGTATTCTCCTGGAGTAGCCGAACCTTGCAAGGAGATAGCTGCCAATAAAGAAGATGTTTATAAATACACTGCCAAAGGGAACTTGGTGGCTGTGATTTCGAATGGTACCGCTGTGCTGGGGCTGGGTAACATTGGCCCTGAAGCCTCTAAGCCAGTAATGGAAGGCAAGGGAGTGTTGTTTAAAAAATTTGCAGGCATAGACGTTTTTGATATTGAGATTGATCAAGAAGACCCCGAAGAATTTATAAAAATTGTAAAGGCGTTAGAGCCAACTTTTGGCGGTGTTAATCTAGAAGATATAAAGGCACCTGAGTGTTTTAAAATTGAAACTGAGTTGCGTGATAAGATGAACATTCCCATCATGCATGACGATCAGCATGGAACGGCCATCATTTCAAGCGCGGCACTTTTAAATGCACTAGAACTTGTCGGAAAAAAAATTGAGAACACAAAACTGGTAATGAATGGAGCTGGTGCCGCAGCTATTTCGTGTTCTCGGTTGTACATTGCGCTGGGGTTAAAGCAAGAAAACTTGATCATGTGCGATAGCAAAGGCGTGATCAAAAAAGGAAGGCCCGATTTAGATGACACCAAGAGAGAATTTGCTACCAGCCAGAATGTTTCCACGCTACAAGAGGCAATAGTGAGTGCAGATGTTTTTGTGGGGTTATCAAAAGCAGACGTGCTTGTTCCAGCGGACATCATGGCAATGGCAAAAGATCCCATCGTTTTCGCGTTGGCAAACCCAAATCCAGAAATCGCCTATGACGTTGCTAAGAGAACACGGCCTGATTTAATAATGGCTACTGGGCGATCAGATCACCCTAATCAAGTTAACAATGTGTTGGGCTTTCCCTACATTTTCAGAGGAGCACTAGATGTAAGGGCAACCGAAATAAATGAAGAAATGAAATTGGCGGCTGTGAAAGCATTGGCAGAGCTCGCCAAAGAAGCAGTGCCAGATACAGTAGCCAAAGCTTATGAAGTAAACAAAATTGAATTTGGTAGAGAGTACCTTATACCCAAGCCATTAGATCCGCGATTGATAACGACCGTTTCGCCAGCGGTTGCAAAGGCAGCGATGGATTCAGGCATCGCAAAAAACCATATTAATGATTGGGGGCAATATCATAAGGATTTATTAAAGCGGATCGGCATAGATGAGAAGCTCACCTCAAGATTAATAGAACAAGCAAAGCAAAGTCCTAAGAGAGTTGTGTTTGCCGAGGCCGATAATATAAAACTGTTGAAGGCTATCCAAGTTATTCAGGATGAAGAAATAGCTAAGCCGATTTTATTAGGCAGCAGGAAGGAAATTGAAAGACTGATTGCTGAGTTTAACCTTGAGTTAAACGAGTGTAAAATTGTAGACCCCTCGGAGGAAGTGGAACTTTGCAAAAAATTTACGCAAGCGTACTACCTGAAGCGACAGCGGAAGGGAGTAACCCAAGCCGATGCCGAGAAAATGATGCAAGATAGAAATGCCTTTGGTGCTATGATGGTTGAATTTGGTGAAGCCGATGCATTGATATCAGGTTTAACGCGCGATTACTCCAAAACCATTCTTCCCTCATTACAAATCATAGGCCTTGCACCAGGAGTAAAAAAGGTAGCGGGTATGTATATTATCCTAAGTAAAAAGGGTAACTTTTTTGTGGGTGATTGCACCGTCAATGTTAATCCAACGGCTGAAGAACTAGTGGGTATTATTGGGCTTGTCACTCGCGGAGCGAGGGTCTTTGACACAGAACCTCGTGTGGCCGTGTTGTCGTATTCAAATTTTGGTTCCAGTAACGGAGAAATTCCAGCTAAAACGAGAGAAGCAGTTCGTTTGGCAAAAGAAAAATATCCTTCACTTATTATTGAAGGAGATATACAAGCAAATGTTGCCTTGGATGTGGAACTTCAGCGAGAAATTTACCCGTTTAGTTCCTTGGCCAAAGAAGGGGCTAATACATTAATATTTCCTAACCTTGAATCGGGAAATATTGCCTATAAATTGTTAATGGAAATTGGAGGGGCAGAAGCAATTGGCCCTATTTTATTGGGCATGAAAAAGCCAGTTCATATATTACAATTGGGTAGCTCAATTCGTGAGATTGTAAGCATGACTGCGATAGCCGTGGTAGATGCACAATTGAGAATTGATTCGTGATTTGATGATGCGGTGATTTAAAAATGATGTGTTGCTCAAACGTTAATTGACGATCTTACTTTGTTTTCAAATCGGCTTATTTTCAAATCTTCAAATTAATTAACACATTACCGAAGTAACCAGTTATCGAATTAAAAAATGATTTCATTCTTACGCGGAAAATTAGTTCATAAAGATCCGACTCACGTAATCATTGATGTGGGCGGAGTTGGCTATCAAGTGAGTATATCGTTACATACTTTCTCAGAAATCAAAGATAAAGAAGACCTAAAATTGCTTACCTATTTCCATGTGAGGGAAGATAGCCAAGTGTTGTTTGGTTTTGCCACTGCAGCAGAGAAGCAAATGTTTCAATATCTTATTTCTGTTAATGGGGTGGGGCCAAGCACAGCGCTAGTAGTACTTTCATTTTTGCCTCCTGACGAACTTCGGGCTGCTATTATTCGAGAAGATGCTGCTGCCCTTCAGGCCGTAAAGGGGATTGGAGGTAAAACAGCCCAGCGATTGATTTTGGAATTGCGCGATAAGGTAAAAAAAGACGGAAGCTATCAAACCATTGGAATTCCCGGCTTTGTGGGCAATACTGTTCGCAATGAAGCGTTATCTGCCCTGATAACTTTAGGAATTGCAAAGCCGGCTGCTGAAAAGAGTGTTGACTCCGTGTTAAAAAAATCCGGAAATACCTTTAGTTTGGAAGAATTGATTAAACAAGCACTAAAAAACGCCTGACATACGTTTGACGATCACCAATTTCAGGAATCAATTCATAGTTGTATTCGGCATATTTTTGATGATGTGCTGTCATTATTCATTTGCCCAAAAACAACCTAAAAAAGACACTACAAAATTAGCTCCCGCAGATTCTGCCAGACGACCCACGTTTCGTCCGCGAGACAGATACGGTGATCCGTTTTCCAACTTCACCTCCTTCTCGCCTCTTTTTCTTAAAGATCCTAAAAGTCTCAACCTGGATGTACAGATTGACACTGGGATGAATTATAACATTTATGAAAAGATAGGGAAGATAAATTTCAGGCCCACTTCTTCTATGTCTTTTAAAGAATTTAGCCTACAGCAAGACAGGGTTAACATGAAGGAATATTGGAAGAACAGAAGTCAGGCCTTAGATGGCGAGAGCGCGGTGAGCGGACGCAATTTGTTGCCGAAAATTTATGTCAGTCCTTTGCTAGATAGGATATTTGGAGGAAGCTTTGTTGAAATAATTCCGCGCGGAAATGTGGCGTTAGACTTTGGAGCATCTTTCCAAACGATAAAAAATCCTGCTATTCCCATCCGCCAGCAAAGCAATGGTGGCTTTGAGTTTGATCAGCAAATCAATTTAAGTGTTACTGGCAAAATAGGGGAGAAGCTTAAAGTAGCCACTAATTTTGATAACAATAACTCATTCGATTTTCAAAATAGCATGAAGATTGAATACACTGGTTTTAAAGAAGACATTTTGCGCAAGCTTGAGTTGGGCAATGTGAGTTTGCCATTAAACAATAGCTTAATAACAGGCGCCTCCAATCTGTTTGGTGTCAAGGCGCAAATGCAATTCGGGAAACTTTCTGTAACCACCGTAGCAAGTACACAGCGCGGTAAGCAGACATCCATTGAGATACCCGGAAGTACAAGCGGCACCTCACAAGGGCGACAATTTGAAGTGATAGGTTCTAATTATGATGATAATCGACACTTCTTCCTTGCGCAATTTTTTAGAGATCAATTTGAAGGATGGTTAAGTACATTGCCACAGATTACATCGGGCGTAAACATAACCCGAGTGGAAGTATATTTATTGAATCGCAATAACGATACGCAAACGCTCAGAGACGTGGTCGGCCTCATGGATATGGGCGAATCGAAAAGACTTTATAGAAAGGACGCGAAAGATGGGCAAATACCGTTAGCCAATAGAGATTACATCCGCCCCAACTTCCCCGCTTCCAATGAGGCCAACAATCTTTTTACAAAGGACGCTTATTTAAGAAGAATATCAGCCGTTTCAGATGGCGTGAATGCCGAATTGGAGGGTCTGGGATTTGTGAACGGCCTTGATTTTGAAAAAATTACAAGTGCCAGAAAGTTATCGGCAACAGAGTTTAGTTATCATAAAGAACTGGGGTACATAACCCTTCAGCGGAAGCTACAAAATGATGAAGCGTTGGCTGTAGCATTCGAGTATACTTATAATGGGCAAGCCTATAAAGTGGGTGAACTTACAGAAGATTACTCTAATAAACCCGACAAAGAAGTGGTGTATTTAAAGCTCCTTCGGCCCAGAAAAGTAAGTGTTAAAGATCAATTTAATAAGATTTTACCCACTTGGAATTTGATGATGAAGAACGTGTATAATCTCAACCTCAATCAAGTAGCCAAAGAAGGTTTTCAACTAAAAATTATTTATCGGGATGACGCGACCGGAAAAGATAATCCTCAACTTCAAGAGTCGGGCGTTGCCGGGACGAAGCAATTAATTTCCATTGCTGGTCTTGACAGATTGAATCCCTATAACGATCCATTGCCAGATGGAGATGGAAATTTTGATTTCGTTGAGAATGTTACCATTAATACAACTAATGGCTTGGTAATTTTTCCGTTTCTGGAACCATTTAATAAACCATTTCGAGATCTTTTTAAAACAGATCCACCAAATACAGATCGCCTCAACAATAAATATTTATACGATACGCTCTACAATACTACGAAGGCGGAAGCCGAATTGGTGGCAACCAAAAACAAGTTCTTTATTGTAGGTACTTCAAAATCGGGTTCAGGTAAAGAAATAAGTTTACAAGGATTTAATGTGGCGCAAGGATCAGTAAAAGTATTTGCAGGGGGGACACCCTTGCGTGAGGGAGCGGACTACCAAGTAGATTACAATCTCGGAAAAGTGACAATTTTAAATGAGGGTGTTTTGAGCTCTGGCAAAAATATTAGCGTTACTTATGAGCAGCAAGATCCTTTTGCATTTCAAACGCGGTCGTTGCTGGGCACACGGTTAGATTATAAACTGTCCGATGATATTAACATTGGTTCTACGTTGCTCTATTTCAACGAAAGGCCATTGATTTCGCGCAATGCCATTGGCACAGAACCAGCCAGAAATATTCAGTACGGCCTGGATATCAATTTAAAAAAGGATTCCAGATTGTTAACTAAAATGGTAGATGCATTGCCCTTTCTTCAAACCAAAGAGAAATCGTCTATCACATTTAATGCAGAGTTTGCTCAGCTTTTGCCAGGCACATCAAATTCAATTAATGGAGATGGAACTTCGTTTATCGATGACTTTGAAAATACAGCAACGCCTTACAGTTTAATAAACCCTGCTAGCTGGAGACTTTCAAGCGTACCTTCTAAAGAAGTGCGCTTTGATCTTACAGCCGGTGGCTCTGATGACATTAGGGCTGGCTATCGAAGAGCTAAGTTGGCCTGGTACCAAGTTGACAATTTGTTTTATCGACCCAGCGGTTCTTTCAAACCAACAAATATTGTTGACAAAGACTTAGAAAATCATTACACTCGGCCCGTAAATCCTCAGGAGATTTTCCCTGGTTTTGATCCTCAAATTGGAAATTTCAATCAGCCGATTTTTGATGTTGCCTACTTTCCGAAAGAACGAGGTCCTTACAACTTTAATCCCGACCTTAATCCGGATGGAACACTCAAAAACCCAGAAAAGAATTGGGCAGGCATTACAACGGCCATTCGCACGGAAGTGGACTTTGACAAGGCCAATGTGGAATACATTGAATTTTGGTTGATGGACCCTTTTATAAATTCTGTCAATGGTAGAATCTTAGATGGAAATCCTAATCCCCAATCAAACCAGTCGGGAGGTAAATTGATTTTTCAATTGGGTAGTATTTCGGAAGATTTAATGCGCGATGGTAAGCATGCGTTTGAAAATGGCCTTCCTGCCGATGGCGACTTGGCGAAAGCAAATAAAAACAACTGGGGTTACGTTACCTCGCAGCAGTATTTGAACAATGCGTTTGATAACTTAGGCGAGTCGCGCAGCAATCAAGATGTGGGTTTGGACGGAATCGGCAACACAAAGGAATCTGATTATTTTAAAGATTTTATAAACGCGGTGCCGTCTAACTCTGCCAAGGAAATAGTAAGGCAAGACCCCAGTGCTGACGACTTTAAGTATTTCTTAGGCGATGACTTAGATGCTAAAGATGCGAAAATATTAGAGCGTTACAAAAATATAAATGGACTTGAAAACAACACGCCAATTCCTAATGCTGGAGATGCTTTCGCGAGGTCTGGCACTACTATTCCAGATAATGAAGATTTGAACCAAGATAACACTTTGAGCGACCTGGAAGAGTATTACAGTTACAACATTGACCTCCTACCTGCAGGGCCTAAAAAATTGGATGTAGGAAATCGCTTTGTGGTAGATAAAATAGTGAATTCGTCCTTTGGCGATTCAGTTACTTGGTATTTATTTAGAATTCCAATCAAGCAATTTGACGACCAAGTAGGCGCAATCAACGGTTTTAAGTCCATAAGGTATGCCCGTATGTTATTAACCGGCTTTACGCAACCCGTGGTGTTGCGTATGGCAAATTTTAGAACGGTAGGCAACAGGTGGAGGCAATACACATCCAATCTGCAAGAGCCCGGCCTCACTAAACCGCCTGAGCCCAACTTGGATAACTTTTCTCTTTCAGTAGTGAACGTAGAAGAAAATTCAAAAGGCAATGATATTAAACCTCCCTATGTGCCAGCGTTAGCGCGCGATCGTGATAATACGTCCACCATTGTAAGAAGACTTAATGAACAATCTGTTCAAATGTGTGTGAAAGACCTAGCCGATGGTGATGCCCGAGCCATTTATAAGAACGTGAGCATGGATTTTTATAATTATGGCAGAATAAAAATGTTTGTAAGTGCCAATGGCAGTGGGCTAAAAGACAATGAACTTACTGCCTTTATGCGATTTGGTACAGACTTCGACCAAAACTATTATGAAGTGGAGATACCACTAAAAATTACACCGAATGGCGCAACCGTGCCAGACGATGAGATTTGGCCAGATCAAAATCAATTTGACATTGATCTCAACGACCTATACGCGTTAAAAGCTAAACGCGATAGGGAAGGGGCATCGCTTAACTCGTTGTACCCCCTGAATGCTGCTTTTAAAAGTGGCAAGCACGGCCTAAGAATTTTTGGTAGGCCTGACCTTAGCGGTGTTAGACTCATTATGATAGGTGTGCGCAATCCTAAAAGCACCGATACAAAGCCACTGAGTGTTTGTATTTGGGCAAACGAACTTCGGCTAACGGACTTTGACCGGCAAGCAGGCTGGGCCGCAAATGCAGTGCTAAACGCTAAGTTGGCCGACCTAGGAAATATTACTGCTTCCATCAGACATAGCACGCCTGGGTATGGAAATGTACAGTCTAAAATTTCCGAACGCACGAGAGCGGAAGCTACCACCTTCGATATATCGGGTACTATCAACATCGACAAGCTATTGCCTCCAAAGCTTGGGCTTAAAATACCCATGTTTGCGAGTTACGAAAGCATCATTAGCAATCCCAATTTTGACCCGGCCAATCCTGACTTGCGTATAAAGGCGGCTCTTGCCTCATTCAACACAGATGATGAGCGATCGAGTTATCTAAAAATAATTCAGGACAAAACCATTAGGCGAAGTTTAAATTTTACCAACGTGAAGAAGGTAAAGCTAGATCCAAAAGCCAAAAGTCATATTTACGATGTGGAGAATTTCGCTTTCAGTTATGCATATAGTTCGTCTGAACAAACGAATTTTAACTTGAGCGAGAATACTAGACGCGGGTATAAGGGCTCGGTCGCTTGGCAGTATTCTTCTTCCTTCAAAGGAATAGAGCCATTCAAAAATGCAAAATGGCTTTCTTCACCATTTCTCCAACTGATAAAGGATTTCAATTTTAATCCGATACCAAGTTCTATTTCCGTGAGGGGAGATCTGGATCGTGCGTTTAGCAAAATAGTAAATCGCAACAGCAGCACCGATGCGTTGAACTCACAACCCAATTTTTCTAAATACTTTATCTTCAATAGGTCATATAATGTGCGATGGGCGCTTACCAAATCAATTTCGCTGGATTACAGTTCGCGCGTTAACGCCATTATTGATGAACCCGATGGAGATCTTGACACGCAGAAAAAGCGTGATTCGGTGATCAACAACTTAAAACGCTTCGGACGAATGAAGGCTTTTGATCAAAACATAACCGCAAACTACATGTTGCCGCTTGATAAACTGCCCTTGACCAATTGGTTGGGAGCCGACTATCGCCACAACGTTGGCTACTCTTGGAAAGCTGGCCCCCTTGAAAAAATTGATAGTTTGAAACTGGGAAACATCATCCAAAATACGCGCGATCAAGCGGTGAATGGAAAAATAGATTTAATAAAACTTTACAACAAAGTCGGCTTTTTAAAAGAAATCAACAATCCTAAGCCAAAACCAACCGCAGCTGAACTTGCGAAGAATAAATCCAACAAACCCGATACCATTAAACGCCCCCCCGAACTTTCAGGAATAAAAAGTTTGCTTCGCTTAGTAATGACAGTTCGCAGCGTAACGGGAACATATTCTGTCACTTCTGGAACTTCCTTACCCGGATTCATGCCGTCACCCTACCTAGTTGGAAACAGTAAAGGATGGCAAGCACCGGGTTGGGATTTTATTCTAGGCGGCCAAGATGCAGATATCCGCTTTAAAGCGGCTGAAAACGGATGGCTTTCTCGTAGCAAGAAACTGACGACCCCTTTTACCCAAAATCAAACTAAAGATTTAAGTTTAAAAACGAGCCTTGAACCTTTTCCCGACTTTAAAATCCAGTTGGATGCCAGAAAGACCTCCACATCCGCATTTCAAGAAATATTCAGAGACTCAACAGGAAATGGTGATTATAGAGAGTTAAGCCCCAGTAGAACGGGGTCATACAAGATTTCAATGGCCACATTTGCTACCGCATTTGCAAACAATAACAGTTTAACTTCTACTGTTTACGAAGAGTTTAAAAGCAACATTCAAATAATAAAAGAACGGTTTAATAATGTTACTGGTCAGGGCTACGAAGACCAATCTCAAGATGTACTTATTCCAGCATTTATCGCTGCCTATTCAGGAAAGTCGGCTGAGAAGGTCAGTTTGTCTCCGTTTCCGAGTATCCCAATACCTAATTGGCGTCTGGATTATGCTGGCCTATCAAAAATTCCTGCGTTGAAAGAACTATTTGAATCGGTTTCGCTCAATCACGCCTATAATTCCTCCTACTCTGTGTTGAATTTTTCTAACTCACTTCAATACACAGATGTGCCGATTTCAAATCCTGTTGAAGATTATAATGTCGGCACCTATGGTGGATTGCGAAATTCAAATGGAATTTTAGTGCCTGTTTATGTCATTCAGAATGTGATTATCTCTGAACAATTTGCCCCGCTGATTGGGGTTAATATTAGAACAAAAAGTAAAGTTTCCATGAAGTTTGAGTATAAAACCAAGCGCGATTTATCATTGAATGTATCAAACGCCCAAATAACTGAAATGCTGGGTACTGATTGGTCTTTTGATTTAGGATATACAAAAAATAACTTGCGTCTGCCATTTAAAGAAAACGGGAGAACCATAACCCTAAAAAATGACGTTACCTTTAAACTCACCATGAGCCTTCAAGATACGCGCACTATTCTGCGAAAGCTGGAAGGTGTAAGCGCCATTACAAATGGTAACGTAAATTTTCAGTTGAGGCCAAATGTTAGCTATATCGCCAACAAAAAATTGACCGTTCAAGGTTATTTCGATTACAATACAAACGAACCGCTGGTAAGTAATTCGTTTCCGCGAGCTACTACTCGGGCTGGATTTAAAATCTTATATAATCTTGCCCAATAGTTTCTAACTTATATCTATTTTTGGGGCTTATTAATCAAAAAAATATGACAATTCCAGCAGAACTCCTGTACACAAAAGATCACGAATGGGTTAAAATTGAAGGCAACATAGCTACCATCGGAATTACTGATTTCGCGCAAAGCGAATTAGGTGATATTGTGTATGTAGATATTTCGTCTGTTGGAAAAGAACTGGCTGAACATGAGGTGTTTGGTACGGTAGAAGCTGTGAAAACGGTATCGGATTTGTTTATGCCAACGGCTGGAAAAATAGTTGAATTTAACAAGCAATTAGATACCGCGCCTGAAAAAGTGAACTCAGATGCTTATGGCGATGGCTGGATGATAAAAGTTGAACTAAAGGGTACTGCCGCGGGTTTATTATCTGCTGATGAATATAAGTCTTTGATTGGAAAATAAAGAAATAGACACAAGTATCAAGTCACAAGACTGCTCACGCAAGTCTTACTGCTTATGTCTAACATCTTATGTCTGTTATGATTGAACTTCCCACGCTATCGCCCACTGAAGTACGTAAGCGCAAGCCAGATTGGCTTCGTGTGAAGTTGCCAATCGGCCCAGAGTACGCCAGCGTTAGGCAATTGGTAGATAAGCATAAGTTGCACACCATCTGCGAAAGCGGAAATTGCCCTAATATGGGTGAATGCTGGGGTGCGGGCACGGCTACCTTTATGATTTTAGGAAGTGTGTGTACGCGAAGCTGCACCTTCTGCGCAGTGGCCACTGGAAAACCGAAAGAGTACGATGTAGATGAACCAAGGCGTGTGGCGGAGGCAATCAAGCTGATGGGAGTAAAGCATGCGGTAATTACTTCTGTGAATCGCGATGAATTGAAAGACAGAGGTGCTGAAATATGGTATCAAACAGTCATTCAAACAAAAGAGCTTAGCCCAACTACCACCATTGAAACCCTTATTCCTGATACAAAGGGAAATTGGGACGCACTTTTTAGAATGATAGAGGGTGGGCAAGAAGTGGTTTCGCACAACATGGAAACCGTTGGACGCCTTTATAAAATTGTGAGGCCACAAGCAAAGTACGAGCGGAGCTTAGAGCAGATAAAAAGAACCAGGGAAGCTGGTAAAAGGACTAAATCGGGTATTATGCTGGGAGTAGGGGAGACTGCCGAGGAAGTATTTAAAGCCATGGATGATTTGGTGGCGAATGGCCTGATGATTTTAACACTTGGTCAATATCTGCAACCCACCAAAATGCACTTGCAAGTGGCCGAATTTATCCATCCCGATACATTTGAAATGTATAAAGAAGAAGGACTAAAAAGGGGTTTAAAGTATGTAGAATCGGGGCCACTCGTTCGTTCTTCTTATCATGCAGAAAGGCATGTAAATGTGCCTTTAGTTTGACAGCACCTACTCAAATGGAGTATGCCTTAAAAAGGCCTTTCCACCCTTTCCCCAAACTTCGAATGTAATAGAAGGCGTAATTTTGCTCCAGTCGATTAAAATCATTCCGAAATTTTTTTGGATGATGTTTACACCCACCCTATATCGATTTGATTCTCCAAAATCCTTAGACCAAGTGTGTGTAAGCCCACTAGAAGTAAAATCGTATAGTGGGTAGGCAAGGCCCGTCACATCGGTTTTAGAAATTTCTGCTATGTGCCTGTCGCCACTTATTACAAGGGCATTTTTCGGCTGCGTCTTTTTTAAAAGGTAAAAGAAACGGTCTCTTGCTGTGGGAAAGTTTGCCCATTTTTCAAACCCTTGCTCCTCGGCCACCAGCTGAATGCTTGAACCTATTATATGCACGGCCGCATCCGATTCGGTGAGTTCTTCTTCTAGCCACTGCCATTGTTGTTCTCCTAAAATATCACCCTTCTCATTTACTTCATACCGTTTGCCTTCTACTTTCGATGCAAACAGCGTATCTCTAAAATACCGTGTATCTAGTAAAATGACCTTTACTTTCTTATCGCCAGTTCCGTAACTATAAGACGAATAAACCCCTTCGTGTTTTCTTACCAAAGCGGTAGAAGGAACGTCCAAGAACTCTAGTAATGTTTCTTTGATAATCTTTTTTTTAGAATTGAACTTCCCACCATCGTTCACTCCATAATCGTGGTCGTCCCAGGTGCCGATTACCGACATTGTTCTAAGAAGGAGCTGATAATCGGGATTTGACTTTTGCCGCTTGTACTTTGCTTTCAGCACCGAGGTGTCTTGGCTATCGCCATAAATGTTATCTCCAAGCCAAATCCACAATTGGGCTTTTTGGTCTATTACATCTCTCCACAACTGCTGTTCCTCATCTTTGCTGCAAGAGCCAAATGCAATTCGGGTAATTGCGCTATTCTGACCTATTGCAACGTTTGCGCTGGAGAATAAAAGGCAAAGCAAAAAGTAACGTTTCATTGTTTTGCTAAATTGAATTGCTAATTTAGACAAATCGTTTGGGTCTCGCAGTAATTCCAATCATTAGAAGTCGCAAAGGGTTAATTTATGATAAAAGGAGTAAAGAAAAATTTTATAGCGATAGCGCTTTCTGTTATTATTGTTTTGGTGGTTGTCAATGTCGGCTTAACCGTTTATAATCGGTCGGTAATGATCGTCAACAATGAGTTGAAATTTCAGACGGAAGAAGTAAAATTTAGATTAAATAGTATTTTCGAAAGTATCTTAAGAAGAATCGACCTAGGCCTTAGAGGCTATGCTCTTACAAAAAACAAGCAATTACTCGATCCTTACGATGGAGCGATTAGAGACAATGCTATCAATCTCGCCAAATTGGACAGTCTTTTTGCAGTTCAAAAACTAGATACAACCCTCGAGCAATTCTCGAAAATTAAGAAGGGTATTGACGATTATATCGTTACAGCCAAGCAAATGAAATTGCTTGCCGAGCAAGATAACATAAGGGATTTTGTGAGAATACTAAATGAAGACAAAGGCTATGATCTCTGGAGATTGTTTCAGCCTTTCTATGAAAAGACGCTAAAGTACGAAGATACTCTAATTAGGCAAGCGTTGGACGACTATGTTGCCGCTCAAAACAGGAACGTAATTTTTCAGGTCATTCTTCTCTTGGTCAGTTTGCCTACCTTGGCTTTTGTTATAATTAGACTGGGCAAAGAGGATCAATCTAGGAAGAAAATAATAAGTGATTTCGATGAAAGTATTCGCTACTACCTTTATAATTCTGGAACAGAAAGAGCAAAAGAAAGTGACGCGCAAACAATCATTTCGGGGTCAATTGAAAATTTAAAGAAAGCTTCTCAGTTTGTTAAAGAAATAGCATCGGGCAATTATCAAGTCTCGTGGCAAGGCCTTTCTTCTTCTAACGCGATCCTCAATAAAGAGAATTTAGCGGGTGATCTGTTGAAGATGAGAGACGAGATGCGAAAGATTAAAGAGGCTGACGAAAAGCGACTTTGGTCTACCGAAGGGCTATCGAAGTTTTCGGAGATAATTAGAAATAACCAGGCAAAGAAAGAAAAGCTATTGGACGAAATCGTGCGATTCCTAACAAAATATCTCGAGGCAAATCAAAGCAGCATATTTGTTTTAAATGAAGAGGATGAGCAAGATGTTCATTTAGAATTAGGAGCCTGCTATGCTTATGATAAGAAAAAGTTCTTACAAAAACGAGTCGATGTAGGGTCGGGCATGTTGGGCCAAGTGTATTTAGAAGCTACTACGCTGGTGTTAAAAGAGATTCCTGTCGATTACGTCCAAATCACATCTGGTTTAGGCCAAGCCACCCCAAAATTCTTGGTGATTACGCCACTAAAATACAATGAAAAGGTGCAGGCACTTTTAGAAATGGCAAGTTTTACGCCCTTTGAAGAACATCAGATTTTGTTCTTAGAAAAGGCAGGTGAATTTGTTGCCAGTGCAATTCATTCGGCTACCACCTCCGAAAAGACAGCTAAACTTTTGAAGCAATCGCAGGAACAGGCGGAGATGATGCGCTCACAAGAAGAAGAACTGAGACAAAACATGGAAGAAATGCAAGCTACCCAAGAAGGAATTGAACGGAAAATCCGTGAGTCTGAGGGTATGATTGACACAGCGATTGGAATTTTAGATAAACTTCCCCAAAAGATTTTCTTAAAGGATAAGGATGGCAAAATGGTGCTTGCTAACAGTGTTGTTGCTAAAACCCATAACATGAGCGTTTCCGAATTGATAGGAAAAAGCGACTTCGATTTTGTGGATGCAAAGACTGCGCAGGATTGGCGAAACCAGGAGTTGGAGATTATTAAGAAAGGCAGCCAGACCTATATTTTCGAGGAGAATTTACACGGCCAAAAGAAAATACTGGAGAGTACAAAGATGGCATTTCATATAGCTCACCTAAACCAAACAGGTTTATTAGGAATACAAACGGATATTACCGAGATAAGTGAACTAAAGAAGTTGGCCAATAAGAATTCTTAATCCTTTACGCCAATTTCTTTAAATGCCTGAATAAAAGTATCGGAAGATTGCGCTCCTGAGATCCCATACTTTCCATCTATGATATAAAAAGGGACTCCGCTAACACCGCGCTGCACGCTCAGCTTTTCGGCAGTAATTACTTCAGCAAGTCCTTCTTCGGAATGGAGTACTTTTTCAACTTTTGCACGATCTAATCCAACTTGGGTTGCCACGTTAAGTAGATTTTCAGTTTTTGATAAATCTACCCCATCTTCAAAGTACGCTTTCATAAACGCTTCTTTTGCTTCAGTTTGCTTATTCTCTTTTTTTGCGAGCCAGATGATTCGGTGGGCGTCTCTCGTATTTGGTGAAACATGCTGTTTGGAGAAATCAAACGCCAGACCTTCATCGGCAGCCACCTTTGTGGTGTTACCAATGATCTTTTCATATTGAGCTTCGCTACCAAACTTTGCAACTAGATATTCCTTTTGGTTTCTTCCTTCTTTTGGCATCGCTGGATTTAACTCAAACGGTAAATATTCAATCTCGAAATCAAAGGTGTCTTTCGATTGATCAATGGCTTTTTCCAACCTCCGCTTGCCAATGTAGCACCAAGGGCAAACCACATCTGACACGACTTCAATTTTTATCTTTGTTTTGTTCATTTTACCCTATTTCAACAAATCAACAACTTGGGATCATACAAAGTTCGTAGTAGTTATTTAAAACCTTTATCTTACTTTTGCGCTAAAACCAATAAAATTAACACAAATGGTAGCAGAAAAATCAGCCTATAAAGTGAAAGACATGGCGTTGGCAGCTTGGGGTCGTAAAGAGATTAAATTAGCGGAGGCCGAGATGCCCGGTTTAATGGCTTTGCGCGAAGAATTTGGAACAAAAAAGCCACTAAAAAATGCGAGAATCGCAGGATGTCTGCACATGACTATCCAAACAGCAGTTTTAATTGAAACGCTTGCGGAATTGGGTGCAGAGGTTACCTGGTCGTCTTGTAACATATTTTCCACGCAAGACCATGCCGCTGCTGCAATTGCCGCTGCTGGTATTCCCGTTTACGCTTGGAAAGGCATGAACGAACAAGAATTTGACTGGTGTATCGAACAGACGCTCCACGCTTTCAAAGAAGGCAAGCCGTTAAATATGATTTTGGATGATGGCGGTGATCTAACGAATATGGTGCTAGATCGTTACCCTGAATTGATCGGTGGAATCAAAGGTATCTCTGAGGAAACAACGACAGGTGTTCATCGCTTGATTGAGCGCATGAATGCCGGAAAATTGCCCCTTCCCGCAATTAATATTAATGATTCGGTAACGAAGTCAAAGTTCGACAATAAATACGGCTGTAAAGAATCATTGGTAGATGCAATCCGCAGGGCTACGGATGTTATGATGGCTGGTAAAGTAGCAGTGGTGGCAGGTTATGGTGATGTTGGAAAAGGTTCAGCGGCCTCTCTCCGTGGAGCGGGTGCCAGAGTAATTGTTACCGAGATTGACCCAATTTGTGCACTTCAAGCTGCTATGGATGGGTTTGCAGTGAAGAAAATGAATGATGCAGTAAAAGATGCCGACATAGTAGTAACAGCGACAGGTAACGCTGGTATTGTGTTGGGCCATCATTTTGAAAGCATGAAGGACAAGACGATTGTATGTAACATTGGTCACTTTGATAATGAAATTGACGTGGCTTGGTTAAACAAAAACGCATCGAAAGATGAAGTTAAACCACAAGTGGATTTGTATACAATGAAGAGCGGTCGCCAGATTATCTTATTAGCTGAAGGCCGTTTGGTAAACCTAGGTTGTGCAACAGGCCATCCGTCTTTCGTGATGTCTAATTCATTTACCAATCAAACATTAGCTCAGTTGGAATTGTGGACGAATACTGATAAGTATGAAAATAAGGTGTACATGCTGCCGAAGCACCTAGATGAAAAAGTAGCCAGATTACATTTAAAGAAAATTGGCGTTGAGCTAGAAGAGCTTACTGAAGAACAAGCAAAATATATTGGTGTAACAGTAAATGGGCCGTTCAAGCCTGATTACTATCGCTATTAAGATAATTTACTCTCTGCTTGCAAACTAGAGAGGCCCGAAGCAAACGCTTCGGGTTTTTTATTTCCAGGTAATGTACTGAAAAATAGTTGGTGACTTTGATGCGATAATTTGTTAAAATTAGCGCGTCAGCCTGAAGAGGAATCAAGCTCTGCTGGAGAGCAACTTGTCAGCAATAAGGTTGATGCTTATACG